>NZ_NFLE01000011.1 GCF_002160755.1 Lachnoclostridium sp. An14 | reverse complement strand
GTTGCCGGATTTTCTAAAATAGCTGTTACATTATCCGAGGAAATTTCTTTGAAAGCCTTTTATATGGGCTCTATTCGAAAATTTCCCCGGATAATTGAAAATCTCGGATAATGCGCCCTTGTAAACAAGGGACTTACGGCTTGTCCCCGGATTTCGGCAGTTTTGCGGCCAGTTCCGCCGCCCCCGGAAGATGGGACAGGGCAATCAGGAACGCCTTGACCTCTACGCCGGGAAGGCCGGGGGCCAGAGGGAAAATGCCCTCCAAAATGGCCCCGCGCTCAATCAGGCGGCGGGTGCGGGCCTTGCGTTCCTCATTGCGCTGCTTGTTCTCCAAAATCTTCTGGCGGTTCTCAAGCTGCCGGATTTCCTTCAGGACTTCTTCGCGCTCGTCTTTTTTCTGTTTCGCTTGGGTGGTGATTTCTTTGTGCATATCGTTTTCTCCTTTGGCGGCTTCATCCAGCCGCGCTTGATATAATATTTCTGTAACTTGATAATGGCGTTGCGAACCGTGACAATGGCTGCTGATGTCGTGAAGCCTTCGGCCTCGGCAATCTCCTTAAACTGCTTGCCCTCCCAAAACCGGGCGTGAAGGCAGCTCGCCTGCCGGGGCGTCAGGGTGGCAAGGGCCTCCCGGAGCCGTTCCATCATCAGGGCGCGTGCGGCCTCCTGTTCCCGTTCCGTTACCTTCTCCATCAGAATATCCTCCGGGGAAACAGCCTGCTCCGGGAAATGGTTTTCCATGCCGGGGGATGCGTCCAGAGAGTAACAGTGATAGTGCTGTTTGGCGTCATTCGCATCCTCTGCGCGGCTTGCCTCCACAATGGCGTCTGCCACTTCGTCCGGCACTTCCACAAAGGTGTCTTTCTTACAAATCGGGTAGTAGTATTTTTTCAGGTTGAGGGTTTTCATAGGCCGCTTGTCCATTTCCGGCGTATGAAGTACCGGCGCAGCCGCCGGAGCGCCGCATGGATGGACTTCCCCGCCTGGGATGGGGTAATACCCTCCATCGCAGCAATGTCCTTCACTTTCATCCCCAGCATATACCGGGCATGGACGCGGCGGGCCTGCGTTGGGGGCAGAGAGGAAATGGCCTCATAGAGCCGCCGGAGCAGTTCGGCATATTCGGCCTGCGCCTCCTTTTCCATCAGGCAATCCTCCGGCGATGGCTGCGCCCAGCCGATGGCGGCGTTCTCAATCCCATCATTGCAGTCAAGGGAGTAAAACGCCTTGTAGCGGTACATCTTGCGTTCCCTGGCGGCCTCGGCCCGCTTGTCCAGCAGGAACGCCTCGGCGATTTCATCCGACACCTCCACAAAGGTGTCCTCAGTGCAGAACGGATAATATTGCTTGAGGTTGATGGTCTGCATAGGCCCGCCCTCATTCTGACGGGAAAAGGCCGTCATAGCAGCGGCGCATATTCCGCAGGCCCCGCCGGATGGCAATGCTGACCTTGCTGCTGTGTACGCCCTCCATCCGGGCAATTTTCGGCTGGTTGATACCGGCGATGTAGTAGGCCCGGACACGGCGGGCCTGGGTTGGAGTGGTATGAGACAGTGCCTCCGGCAAGGCGGCAACCAGCCGCAAGCGGGCGGCCCGTTCCTCGCGCTCCAAAAGGATTTCCTCCGGCGATCTCCCGTGTTCCAGCGCGTAGTTCTCCGTCCAGCTATATGCGTCCAGGGAGTAGTAGGCGCGGTGGTAGACCTTCCGGCGCTCATAGTTGTTCATCTCGCGCTGGGCCTGCTGTATGGCCTCCCAGACCTCATCGCTGACCTCCACAAACTCGTTGTGCCGGTAGTGGGGATAAATCCACCGCAGATTGATGGTTTTCATAGGCTTACCTCCTGAAAATGGGAGAGGCGGGCAGCTTGTCCGCTGTCCGCCTCCCGCTGGGATAAGGGAAACAATCCCTTTCACTTGGTAGCCCGAAAAGGGGTCATTCGTATGGGTGGTTTCTCAAAATTTTTTTGAAAATTTTTCTGACCGCTTCAATGGAGCCTTGCACCGAACTCTTGGAGCAGCCGCACAGGGCAGCGATCTCCGAAAAACTCAGCCCGTCCAGGGCATAGAGCAGGAACCGGCGGCGCTGGGTCTCGGTGCAGGTGTCCAGGACGGCCATCAGCTCGCCCAGCGTTTCCATGCGGCACAGGTAATCCTCCGGCGTTTCGCCGTAGATACCCACGCCCTCGGTGGCAACTATGTATTCGTCAAACTCCCGGCCATCCCAGTGCCGCCGCTGCTCATGGGACAGGTTCTCGGCTTTGTGGTCGGCCCGGTCAAGAAATTCATAGACTTCCAGCGTGACCTCCACGGCCACAGCTTGTCCGTTGTAATTGATGGTGACTTCCATCTGCCTTTCCTCCGTTCAGATTTTTGCGGGAAAATCTGAACGGGGCGGCGGGGAACGGCACCGGGGACAGGGTTCGGGCCATGTTGGCCCGATGTTCCGGCCCCATAGGTATGAAAAAACGCCCGGACAGCATGAAGCTATTCGAGCGCAAAAAACACGGTATTCAGTTACATTGTGACAATTTTCGCACTGGCTGCCAGACGGGGCCGGTTCGGTGGCTGGGCTTTTTTTGACGATAGTGCAAATATCGTCTGAATTTGTCGGCGGGCAAGTTCTTTCATAGCGGCTCCCTCCTAAAGCCGCCGTGTCAGCGTATGGGCGTCACTCCTTTGTCGAGGGCATAAGGAACGGCGGCCTTGATGTTACTCAAAACCGCCGCAGTACCCCGAAAATCCATTATGGGCGCACAAAACTATCTGCCCTGCAACGGTTTTTTCTTTCCCCGTCTGGCGGGGCAGGATAGCTTGGCTTATTCGGTTTATTCTTGCTCTTGTGCGGCTGCCTCTTTCAACCGCGAAAAGCTCTCATCGCTGATGATGTGTTCAATCCGGCAGGCGTCAGCCTCCGCAGTTTTTGGATCAACGCCTGCGGCGATAAGCTGCTCGGTAAAAAAGCAATGGCGCTCGTAGATTTTTTCGGCTACCTCGCGGCCCACATCGGTCAGATGGAGAAAGTGATCCTTGTCCATCGTAAGAAAGCCGCCGTCCCGCAAGGTAGCCACTGCATGGCACACACTGGGCTTTGACACCTCCATGTGCCGGGCTACATCTACGGAGCGCACCATACCGAGTTTCTTTTGGAGAACAAGGATGGTTTCCAGGTAGTCCTCCCCGGACGCATGAAGTTTCATTAAGACCTCCCTTATGCAGATAATTTTTGTTCGGCGTTCCACATGGCCGCATACTTTCCGCCTTTAGCCAGCAATTCATCGTGAGTACCGGCTTCAGCAATCTTTCCGTCAGATACCACAAGGATTTGATCTGCATTTTTGACGATGGAAAGGGTATGAGCAATCATTACCACAGTCTTTTTCTCTTTCAGCAGATTGGCGATGGCCTGCTTTACTGCCAGCTCGTTCTCGATGTCAAGGGACGCCGTTGCTTCATCCAAAAGCAGAATCGGGCTGTTTTTCAGAATAGCGCGGGCGATTGAAATCCGCTGACGCTCACCGCCAGAAAGAAGGTTTCCGTTCTCGCCAGTCGGCGTATCGTATCCTTTTTCCATTTTGCGGATGAAGCCGTCACAATTAGCCTCCCGGCAGGCAGCCTCGATTTCCTCGTCCGTGGCATTGGGACGAGCGTGCCGGATGTTCTCACGAATGGTATCATCAAAGAGAAATACATCCTGATCTACCATAGAGATTTGTTCCAGTACACGCTCTGCGGCCACATGGTTAATCGGTTTGCCTCCGATTGAAATGGTTCCTCCATTCGCCTCGTAGTATTTTGCAATCAGGTTCAGAATGGTGGATTTGCCGGAACCGGAGTCCCCGACAATGGCCGTGAGCTTCTGGTCTGGCACCGTAAAGGTGGCGTGTTTCAGCACCGGCTCTCCGGGTACATACGAGAAGTCCACACTGTCGAAGGTGATTTCATGGGTGGCCGTTTGAAGCGGCTCCATACTGCCAGTTTCCTCTGGTTCGTTCATAACACCCAGGATTTTGTTTTTGGAGATCATCAGGTTTTTATAGCTGGTCAAATCAATAAAGATGCTGTTTGCCAGCTTTGCACAGAATATCGGCAGCATACAAATCAGCAGATAGGAAACCGTGTCCAATGTTCCGGCTGCCCACGGGCCATAAGCCATCCAAATGATAAGAGGGCAACTCAGCCAGATCAGGATGCCTAAAACAGCGCCAATAGGCAATACCTTTGCCTCATACACAAAGCTGATGTCGCAGAAGTCTTTCATTGCCTTAGTGACAGTTTTATTCTTTGTACCTCCGACACCATAGGCCCGGAAGGTCTGAATGCCGGAAACATATTCCACAATGCTACTGACATTTTCCGCGCAAATATCATTTTTTTCGTTGCCATATTTGCGTACCATGCGGAAAGACAGCCACAGCGCCGGAATGAGCAGCAGATCGGCTACCAGAAGGACAATACCCGCCGGAACATAGAAGGTCATAACAAACACAATCAGCATGAGGGACAGGGAAATGCTCTTTGCCAGATCCCCGATTTTATGGGTCAGTATTTTTTCGTAGTTATTGACATCGCTGGTGATCGTGTTGATGTAATCGCCTGTCTGCCCCTGGGTAAACCGGGACAGAGGAATCCGTTTGATCTTATCACCCATAAACAGCCGGATGTTTTTGCTTACTTCCGCACCGCCAATCTGCGCCCGTGTATAACCGAAGCTGTAAATCAGGATACGAAGCAGAAAAATGACTGCAAGCACTCCCGTGAGCATCAGGGAGCGATTCATATTAAATTCTCCAGACCAAAGGGACAGCATCGTAAAATACAGCAGCATGAACAGACTGCCGGAAAGCAGGCCCTCCAGAACCGTTGCAATTACACCAATGTAAAAGTTTTTGTTTTTCTTCAACACCTCTTTACCCGTCATGGCGTTCCCCTCCTTCCAACTGATAGGTAATGTTACGGGCCGCTTCATAATCAGCCCACGATTTGCGGTAATACTCATTTTTCTTCCGCACTTCTTCATGGGTTCCAACACAGGTGATTGTATGGTTTTCGACCACGGCCACCCGGTCACACATCTTTAAGGCACTCAAACGGTGGGCAACCACAATTACGGTCTTGCCCCTGCACAGATTTTGGATGGCCTTATCAATCTCCATCTGGTTCTCAGGGTCGGAAGCACTTGTGGCCTCGTCAAGAATCAGAATCGGAGAATTTTTCAAGATTGCCCTTGCGATAGCGATTCGCTGTTTCTCACCACCAGAGAAACGGGAACCGAAGCTACCAACCTTTGTATCATAACCGTCCGGCAAAGACATGATAAAATCATCAATCTGTGCCTCTCTTGCCGCCGCCCGTACTTCCTCCAGGCTGGCATTGCTGCCCATACGGATATTTTCAAGAACGCTGTCACGGGTAAGGAAAGTTTTCTGAAAGACAATGGCAACATTCTTCAAGATCGTCTCATAGTTCAGCTCTTTTACATTTTTCCCGCCAATCAGCACTTCGCCCTCCTGCACATCATAGAACCGGGAGATCAGCTCAATCACGGTACTTTTACCGGCACCAGACTGTCCCACAAGGGCCATGCGTTCACCATCTTTAATTTTGAGATTAACGCCTTGCAGTACATCGGTCTTGCCATCATAGGAAAACCGAACATTCCGAAGTTCAATATCATGATTTTGGGGAAAGTCCGTTCCACCCTCATAAATCGGAATATCCAGTATCTCTTTGGTTTTAGTAACAGCGTTCAGCACATTGGCAAAATTAGTCCCCAGTTCTTGCAGCGGGCGGATCTCCGTCAGATACAGAGAACCGACATAAACAAACAGCAGCAAGGCGCTGGCCGTTAGGGAGCCTTTTAAAAAGAACATACCGCCAAAAGGCACCATCAGCAGCATCCCACATTCAATGATAACCACAAAGGCCGCATAGGGAGGCCCCATACGCCGGGACATCAAATTCCACATATCGTTTTCTTCGTGGATGGCATCGGAATACTTCTGGAAAGACTTACTTCCCATGTTGTATGCTTTAATCAGCTTCATGCCGCTGATATATTCAATCATCACGGAATTAAGAGAAGTAATAGAACGGTTCGCTCTGTCCATCAACTCATCCGTATTGCGGAACATAATGCCCATGACAAGAACAGCAGCCACAAGAGGAATCAGAGATATAAACGCCAAAGGCACATTGACTGTCAGCAGATAAATGAAAATGACTACTGGACCTACCAGATAGCAAACCAAGTCAGGTAGGTTATGCGCCAAAAACAGCTCCAGCTTTTCAATATCTTCATTCAAGACGGTCTTAATATCACCTGTCCGCCGCTCATTGAGTGCGCCCAGCGGAACCTTCGCCATGTGATCGGCCACCATGCAGCGAACCTTAAACAGCGCCCCATAAGCACCTTTATGAGATGCAACACCGGAGCAGCCGAACAAGGCAAAGCGCAGCGTAACCGCCACAGCGATCATAATTGCCACTCGCATGACAAGCTCTTTTGTGCAGGTTCCCGCAAATCCAGCATCCATAAGCTGATAGATGCCAATATAGGGAATCATTGTGCAAAGGCCGCTAATCAGCGACAACAGAACAGCCAGGAACAGCCAGAATTTATGTCCTCCGGCCCAATGGAGTAGCAAAGCTACTCTGTTTCTCTTTTTCTGTTTCATTTTTTCTTACCAGTCCTTTCCTGTTGAAACAGCAAACAATTCTCTCAGTTTGGGGAGATTGTTCATTTCCATAGATAAATCATCGGGCATCTCACCCTCGTCAAAATGGAGTACGCGGGAACAAGTTCGGCAAACAAACTCAAAATCATGGGTAACGATGAAAATAACTTTTCCCATATCAGATAATCGCCGGATCAGCCCTGCCACCTGTGCCATACTGTCAAAATCCAGGCCGCTGGTCGGTTCATCAAATACCAGAAGATTTTTTCTGCAGATCATACTGACCGCCACAGCCACCCGCTGTTTTTGACCGCCTGACAGGGTGTTCGGGTGTCGTTCCCGGTAAGCAACAAGCCCCAATTTTTCAAGTGTTTCTGTCACTAATTTCTGATCGGGATTGCGAATACCAAAGGAGCATTCTGCTTCCACACTGTCAGCAAACAATTCGTAGTTCACATCCTGCATGACCATGTAAGACTTCTTCAGCCTTGTCTTTCGGTCCATCGGTCTGCCATCCCACAGGAATTGTCCATCGCAATCCTTATGTAGCCCGCACAAGGCGCGGGAAAAGGTCGTTTTGCCTGCTCCGTTATGACCAACCACGCCGATAACTTCTCCCTTCGCGGCGGAGAGGGCGATATGATGTAAAATCGTCCTCTTTTTGTAGCGGAGTGTTACATCTTGAAGTTCAAGTATGGGTGCTGAAACAGGCAGGCACTTCTGTGGAGGAAGTACCTCTGTCAAATCTACCGCCCGCAGCCCCATGTGTTCACGCTCGGCTTCTGGCAGCTTGCGAAATTCCTCCGGCGTATAAATTTTTCTGATCTGCCCTTTTTCAAGATAAACAATGCGGTCTGCAAGTTCCATCAGGTAGTACAGCCGGTGTTCCGCAATTAAAATCGTTTTGCCCTGGCTTTTTATCAGCCGCAGGTGTTCCTTTAATTCCTGAATGGAAGTCATGTCCAGGTTAGAAGATGGCTCGTCCAGCAGATAAATTTTCGGGTTCATAGCGTAGACAGAAGCAAAAGCGATTTTCTGCTTTTCACCGCCGGACAATTCAAAAATGTTCCTGCTTCGCAGCTTCTGGATATGCAGATCCTCTGTTGTCTGTTCTACCCTCTCGGCCAATTTCTGGGGAGGGCGGGCCTCATTCTCAATACCGAAGGCGATCTCGCTGTCGGTGTCCACATTGAAAAATTGTGTCCGTGGATTTTGAAAAACCGAACCAACCTTTGCGGCAATCTGATACATGGGGAGGCTGCTGATTTCCTGGCCGTCTACCAGCACACGGCCTTGAAGCTCTCCCTGGTAAAACTGAGGAATCAGCCCGTTCACCAGCCTTGTGATCGTTGTTTTTCCGCACCCGCTACGGCCGCAGAACAGGACGCATTCTCCGTCCGAAATTTTCAGATTGATGTCGCGTAGCCCATCATGTTCCTGCCCGGTATAGGCAAACGATACATTTTCAAACTCGATCACCCAATCACACCTCCCCGCACACACAATTCGAAAATCAGAAAAGCTACGGCAACAGCCATAACGCCCCAATCAGCAGCTCCGCATTTTATCTGGACAAGACAGGTGCGGGGATGGGGATTTTCAATTCCACGAGTGACAGAGGCGATGGAAAGTTCATCCGCCGCTTTTGAGGCCGCCATCATCAAAGGCACATAGATACACTCAACCGTCATACTCGGATGAGCCAGAAAGCCCGCCAGAGAAGGGGAAACATCTCTCATCCGCATAGCGTCCTTGATATAACGCCAGTCCTCTTGAATGGTTGGGATATACCGCAGCATGACTGCCAGGGGGATAACTAACTTTTTCGGCGCATGGACACGGTTCATCGCTGACAGGAACTCATTGACTTTTGTGGTAGTCAGAACAATTCCGGCCAGGGTTCCGCACGCATAGACCTTATGGAACAAACCTAAAAAGGCGATGAACATAGTTCGCAGCGTTCCTGTCAGTTCAGCCATAATCCAGACTGTCAGGACACAGATAACCGCATAAAAGCATACTGCCTTAATGACATATTTCCATTTTCCAAAGAAGGCCCCCAATACCGCGATCAGCACAACAAGGGTAAATTGATATGTAAGCGAAGGGGCGAACATGGAAGATAAAACACATAAAAGGATAAGAAAGAGTTTGGCTCGTGGGTCGAGCCAAAGCCCTTTCTTATGGCGTTCACCGCTCATGCTGTGATACCCGCCTTTTCAAACTGCTTTTTCAGCATTTTGCAGCCCACAAAGGCGCTAATCGCAGATGTAATGATAGCGGCGGCAAACATGGCAATCAGGATTCCAGTGTTAGCGGTTGCCTGCATGGTGTCAATGTAGCTCTGCTCGGTTCCATTTCCCAGCATGGTCTGCGCCCAGCCATTGGGGTCGGCAAAGAAAACGATATACGACCCAGTGCCGCCGAGAGAAAACAGAATGTATGCAATGCTGTTCAATTTTTTGCTCTTGTACTGTCCCGCACCCGCAACAAAGTCAGCGACAATCGCCATAATCAAATAGCCCAGCGCAAAGGCCCAGTGCATACCGGTCACGAACCAGATAATACAAATCACAACGCCCATGATGGAGAGACTCCACCGTTTCTGAACCTTTGCAATCATCAACAAAAAGACTGGCCCGGCAAGCAGGCCGCTCCCGGCTGGCGTGAAAAATGTGAGCACCGGGTTCGGGGCGAAAAAGATACCGCCTACTAAGACGAAAACAAATACCAGCGCAGTAAAAATACCTGTCGTTACCAGATCTTTCACCGTCAGACCCTTGTTCATAGAATTTACTTGATTACTCATTTTGATCCTCCTACCTTTCGTTGTCTTGACTCGACAAGTGGTTTGTGATATTCTTTGGTTAGATGCTGCTAACCGTCATCTAATACAGTACGCTTGTGTCGAACAACATTCAATAGGTTCCGGCGATGTTCGTCCGTTCCTTTCAAAAGTTCGTCCAATCGTTGCAAAAAGGAGGCGGTCTGTTTTCATGTCTGAAATTATCGACCAGTTTTATACACCTCTGCTGATTGGACACGGTTTTATCCGTGACCCGGACGACCAGCAATATGGGGCATTGGGTGTCTGCTGGAAACTTTCTCCCGAAGTCGGAGAAGGCACCTACTGGACTTATGGACAGAAAGACCTTTATGACATTAAGATACACAACTTTTCATTCCATGAGGATTTCATGCTGGAATTTTCTTTGCCGGAATGTTTGAGCATTACACGCTATGACTCGATTTCCGGTGAAGAACTATCTCCATACCGCAGATTGTCTGCTGGTTGTATCAAAACCTTTATTGGAGGCTACACACCCTATAAAGCATTGATCCACAAGAATATTCCGATCCGTTCGATTGGGATTGAGATTGCACCGGCGTATTATGAAGATTACCTGAAGAAGCTGTACCCGGAGGCGCAAATCAATCCAGTTGACGCTTTTCGGAAAATCGACCAGACTTCTGATTTTCCAGAAATGTCGCGGTTGCTCACAGAAATCAAAGACTATCGCGGGGAAGGAATTGCCGCAAAACTTTTTTATGAAGGCAAAGTAGCAGAAGCCGTTTCAATGGTCGTTGAATACCAAAAGAAACATCCTGAAAAAACAGCCCACAAACTCTCGCAACAAGATATAGCGAGTGTTCAGACAGTTGCCTCTTATTTGAGCGATCATTATGCTTCTGATATTCCACTGGAAAGATTGACGCAAATCGCTTGTATGGGAACAACAAAGCTGAAAACCTGTTTCAAAAAATACTACGATTGCACTATCACCGAGTACATCCAGCAGCGACGAATGAGCCAGGCAGAGTATCTGCTGGCATATACAGAGCTGACGGTGGGACAAGTCGCTCAGACCGTAGGATATTCCACTTCAAGCAGGTTTGCGGAACTGTTTCGCAAAAGCACTGGGTTGTTGCCGTTAGAGTACAGAAAAACAGCACAGCGAAAGTAAAATGAGCGCCAGGGATTGTTCTCTGGCGCTCACCCTATTATTGAAATATCAACTCGGATTGTATAACTTCCTCTGCCTGTGCTTTCAGCGTGTTCATCAGCCCCACCCAGCGCATGGGGTCACGGGCTTTCAGTTCCTCGGTGACGCCCGCCGCCTCCATCATGCGGGGCAGCATGGCGTCCATGCGCTCCCGCGCCGCCCGGTCAATCTCCAACAGGTGCGGGTACAGCTTTTCGCTCAAAATCAAGCTGCTGTAAAGGCCGGGCCGGTGTTCCTTCAGGTAGCGTTGCCGCATACGGCCATACTTGCCGATGGGGGCCTCCGGCTGCTCGGACAGTTTCAGGTCGGGGATGTAGTAATCCCCGCAGCGGGTGTAAGTCAATTTGCTCATGTTCGTCCTCCTTTACACTGTGATAGTTAAACTGCGGCGCTGGCCGGTAAAGCGGCCTTGCGCGGCTCCTGCCTGGGTAACTGGCTGACGGTGGTAAAAATGCCCTTCTCCATATCCTCGGCCCGGATCGCGGCCTTTGCTGCCTCCATTTTCGCCTTGCGCTTGGCGTTGTAGCGTTCTTCCCATTCCTTCTGCTTGCCATTAGCCTTGCGGCGCAAGTAGTTCTGGTGAAGCCTGTCCTTGCGTTCCTCCTTCTTCCGCAGTTCTTCCTGTTCCTCCGGGGTCAGGGGAACAGGCTGCAAGGCAGGCGGGATATACCGGCCCACAAAATTGAAGTAGATTTCAACCTCCTGTGTGGTGTCCTGGCTGCCTTTCCGGGCGCGCTCATGGACAAGGATTTTCTCTACAAACTCGTTAAGCATGGTGTTTGTCAGCGTGTCGAAGTTCTCGTACTTATCAATCAGGGCAATAAACTTCTCCGCAGATTTCCGGCTCTGCTCATAGCCGGTAACGGCCTTTTCCAGTTCAGCGATTTCCGCATTGAGGGCGTCCTGCTCTTTGGCATACTGTGCGTCCAGAGCCTCATACCGGGCATCCGGCAGCTTGCCCAGGGCGTTGTCCTCATAGATTTTGCAAATCAGCCGTTCCAGTTCCCCGGCCCGCTTTTGGGCGGCGGCCAGCCGTTTCCGCTTCTTGGAGATGTCGGCGGTCTGCTGGGCGGCCTGCGTTTCCTGTACGGTGCGGATAAACTCGGCCCGGTCATTCCTGGAATACTCCGCGATGGCCCGGAGCATATCGGCAATCAAGGTCAGAACAGCTTCGGCCTTGATACGGTGCTGTGTGGGGCAAAGGGAGCCGATAGGGTACTTCCCATACTGGCCGCAAGTGTACTGCGGGACGCGCTTACCGTTGTAGGTACGGTGAACATACATCTTGCCGCCGCAATCGGCGCAGTACATCAGGCCGGTCAGGGGATGGGCCTCCCCAAAGCCGTCCGGGTAGCGTCTGGCGTTTCCCCGGATACGCTGCACATTGTCAAAGGTTTCCTGGTCGATGATGGCCTCATGGGTATTCTCGAAAATCGTCCATTCGCTTTCGTCAACATAGTGGCTTTTCTTGTCCTTAAAGTGCTTGCGGGTCTTAAAATTGACCGTATGACCTAAATACTCACGCTTTTTTAGGATTTCAACAACAGTAGAGGCACTCCAACGATAAATATCCGCAAAGGTCTTGTTCTTGTTTACTCCTTCGCCATAGCGGGCAAGGTGAACGGCGGGCATTTCGATTTTTTCTTCTGACAACTTGGTTGCGATCTGATAGGGGCCGTAGCCCTCCATCGCAAGCGCGAAAATATGGCGTACCACAGCGGCGGCTTCTTCGTCCACAAGCCAGTGTTCCCGCTTTTCGTTCCACAGATAGCCGTAGATAACGGTGCCGGTCAGGTGCTTGCCGCTCATGCCTTTGGACTTGAACACGGAGCGGATTTTCCGGCTGGTGTCGCGGGCGTAAAACTCGTTCATAATGTTGCAGAAAGGGGTAAAATCATCATCGCCTTTCAGACTGTCTACACCGTCATTGATGGCAATCAGCCGGACACCGCGCTGCCGCAAAATCTCCATGACCTGACCGACTTTCAGATAGTCGCGCCCCAGGCGGCTCATGTCCTTTATGACGATGGCCTCCACCCGTCCGGCCTCGACTTCCTTCATCATCGCCAGAAAGCCAGGGCGGTCAAAACGGGTTCCCGATACGCCGTCATCGGTGAAGTGGGTGGGGTTCGGCAGCCCATTCCGGCGGGCAAACTCCTCTAACATCTGCTTTTGATGGCTTATGGAGTTGCTCTCGCCCTGTAACTCATCGTCGCGGCTCAAACGCTCATACAGAGGGGTGATTTTCTCGTTTCTCATGGCTGTACCTCCTGAAATGAAAATGCTCTAAGTGACTGCTTCACTAACCATGACAAAAAACCATGATTAAGAAGTCACTTAGAGCATACATCTCCAGCAGCCATCTTAAATTTCTTATATTGGCGCACTGCGAAATGATTTGCGTCGCGCTGCTCCAACTGTTCAAACAGCAGATCCACCGCAGACTTAAAGTTCTCATCATCCTCCCGGCATTCGCAGGCATTGAGCATATCCAGCAGGGTGGTCATGTTCTTTTCTTCTTCCGGCGCTTCATAGTAGATGTAGGCGATTAGCGCCTGATACAACAGGGCCTCGGCCTTGCTCCAGAAATCGTCCCCACCCTTGCTTTCCTTACTCTGTGTGTTCTCCATGATAACCGTCACCAATGAGAGGATGTCGGTTTCACTGTGGAGATAGTGGAAGGGATTATAGTGCATCGAGCAGCTAAAGTCGATGGTATTCAGGATTTTCAGCTTATAATGACCTTGCTGCACCAATGCACGGCCTACTTCCTCCACGACGGTTCCTTTCGGATCTGAGCAGACATAGGAGGCATTCATTTGAAGTAAGTTGGGCTTGATGTGGTAGCGGGTTTTTCCGCTGCCGCTGCCCCCGATGACCAGGACGTTGAGGTTGACATTCCGCTTCTCCGGATCGGCAATCTTCCCAAGGGTCAACCGCTCCGTATCGGTCAATAGGATATTTTGGGAGAAATCGGAGTTGATGAACGGCGCTATATCCTTTTCGTTGCCCCATGAAGCGTTTTGTCAAGTGCTATTTTGAGTTATTGACGCACAATCAAAGTGAAAGCGCGAAAGTGCAAAGCGCAAAGGGTCTGCACTTTGCGTTTTCAGCTTGCGGGTTCGGGCGGCTGCTTCTTCTTGATGAAGTTGTACCATTGACCGCCGACGCGCCTTGCATCCAAAACACCGCCCATGTTGCGCTTGGCGTTCTGCACCGTCCTTTCAGATATTCCGGCTTCGGCTGCGGCCTTTACAATTTCCTCGCTGGCAAGCTCTTTCCCGTCTGCAAGCAGGTCAAGTATCAGCCGTTCCGCCTGTTCGGTCTTGGTGGCCGTGTTGCCGCCCGCGCCGGATAGCAGCTCGTCGGCGGTAATGTCATACTCGCCTATCCACGAAAAGCCCGTTTCCGGGTCAAGGCAAAAGGCAACGGGCTTGCCCTCCGGCGCAAGGGAAGATTTGTCATGGACGATAACGCGCACATTTGGCTCCCGCTTCACGCGCCCAATCAGCAGGACGCTCCTTGCTGCGGCGCGGAAGTCAATAGAACCTAAGCCCCGGTATGCGCTCTGTCCTCCGGCGGCTTTATTCAAGTGTCCGATAAGGATAACGGCGCACCCGGTACGCTCGGCAACATCGGCAAGGCGGCGGAACATGGGGCGCACCTCGTTTGCCCTGTTCATGTCGGTCTTTTCGCCCATGTACGCCTGTATGGGGTCAAGGATAATCAGCCGCGCCCCGGTCTGCCGGATAGCTCTCTCTATGCGCTCGTCGGAAAGGGAAAGCCCCTGCTTGCTCTCATCAATGACAAGAACACGGTCAAGGTCTGCTTCGGCTTCCATAAGGCGGGGCTTGATGGTGTCGCCCAAACCGTCCTCGGCGGTCTGGTAAATCACATTGAATGGCTCATGCGCTGCCATGTGGGGGAACGGCTTGCGGTTGGTACAAGCGGCGGCAAGGCGTAGGGCAAAGGTGGTCTTGCCCTCGCCGGGGTTGCCTTGCACAATGGTTACTTTCCCAAACGGGATATACGGCTCCCATAGCCATTCAACGGTCTGCGTGTCAACCTCGCTCATGCGGATAATCTCGACGGTTTCTTCCTGCGGCGGCTCTTTCAAGCCGTAAACAGCTTCCCGGATATACTTCCCGTCTGTGATTTCTGCCCGGTGCTGCAATACCTCGTTCCAATCCTTGAAAAGAGGGATAAGCCGGTGGACGGTATAGCCCTCCGGCATGAGCTTTACAAGGCGGCTGCAAGCGTCGTTCCCGGCTTCATCGCTGTCAAGGCAGAGGTAAACGGTCTTGATGTTCGGACGGTCAGAGAGAAAGCGGAGCAGGGCTTTTTCTCCCACGCCGCCCAATGACAGGTAGCTTTGCTTCTGCCATTCCTTTTTGAACAGGCAGAGGAAAGAGATCAGGTCAATGGGTGCTTCAAAGACAAACAATCTTTCGCCCTCGCCCCGGTAACAGAAGTTAAAGGCTTTGTCGCTGCCTTTCACATCAAGCCGGAAGTTTCCCGCCGTTCCTTTGCTGTGGGCGTAGCGCGGTATTCCGTCCTCGTCCCGCCCCACAAATACGGCGTTGTGGTGGGCTGCGTCCTCGTAAATATCGCCGCGGGCAAAGAAAAAGCCCGTCACATCTTCATCAATGCGGCGGGCTGTTGTGAGGTAGTTCCTCGCTGTTCGGTTGTCGCTGTTTGGGGGTGGTAGCCGGAAGTCGGATAGGGACGCGGGGCAAGGTCTGTCCGGCGGCGGTGCGGCTCCCTTTTCTCCTGTGAGAAGTTCTACGGCTTCGGTGAAGCTCTTGCCGAAAAACTCCATAACAAAATCAACGGGGCCGCCGCCCTTGCTCTGGCTGTGCCTGTACCACTTGTTTCCCCGGACGGTCAAGCTGTCGTGCCGTTTCCAGCGGTATTCATTCCCGGCGCGGGTAAGCTGCTCGCCCTGTGATTGCAGGAAAGAAACAAGGTCGGCTTGGTTCGCCCGGTCTATCTGTTCTTGGGTGTAATACAAAAAGCTCAACTCCTTTCATCGTTCTAAGTCGTGCCGCTTGGCGCGGGTCTGCTCCGGCTGGTCGGCTTTCAGCGCAATGTCAACACACTTGCGGATATTGTGCAGCTCGGCAACCTCGGCGCGGGTTTCTTTCAGCTTGGTATATTCCGCTGTTCTCTGCCCGCTGAGAGTGGCGTACTCTTTTTCCCATTCAGAGATAGGCAAGGTCTTTGTCCCTTTCGGCAGATTTGCATGGAGATAGCGGCTCGCTGCGTTCCATAGCGTAAGCTCGGCGCGGTGGGCTTCCTCGTACTTGTCGCGCTTGCTCGTCCAGCCATTTTTCAGCTTTTTCAGCTCGTCGTGAATGGGCTTGTACTCGGTGTAGTTCTTCCCGTATTCAATCAGCTTTTGCAATTCTTTCATGCGCTTCTCGGCGGTTTTCATGCCCTCCCGGATAGCGTCGGCTTGGTCGCTGACAGAGGAAAGGGCAGCGTCCAGCTCGTCAAGGGTGGAAATGCCATGCTCGGAAAGATAGTTGACCGCCTTTGCAACGGTTTTCAGTTCGTCGGCGGTGTGCTGCCTTTGCCAACTCTGCGAATACTTCCGGCTCTTTTCTCTCTGAACGCTTAAATACTTCATCAGCAGATTTGCAAGGCCGGGGGATTGCGGGGGCTGCTCCGGGGCGGTTTCCCGCGCCTTGAACAGTTCGCCAATCCATTCTTTGAGCTTTCCAATCTGCGCCCGGATTTCCCGGATAAGGCGGTTTGCTTTTTGGATATTCCGGTTCAGCTCGCCTTTCTCGGTGGCTATGCCTTTCTTCTCCATTTGACAGGCCGCCACGCCCATGTGGACGGTGGGCAGCTCGTCAATGCCGCGCTCGGCGTTGCTGCGGTGGTCGATGCGCTCCGGGCTTCCGGCGCGTTCAAGGTAGGCGTTTGAAATATCCGCCCATGCCTTGCGCCATAAAAGCGCGTTGCCCTTGTCGTTCCAGCCGGTCAGGTCAACTTTGCGGGCCTTGTATTTGCCGCTTGGCAAGCGAATACGCTCGCCGTTTTCATCAAGGTCATATTCCTTTTTGGACTTCGCCGCCCATGCGCCGCGCTCGTCAAGGGGGCGCATGGTAAGCATGATGTGACAATGGGGATTGCCCTTGCCGGTGTCGTGAATGGCGTAATCAACGCACATTCCTCTGGAAACAAATTGAGAGGAACAGTATTCCCGGACAAGCCGGATCTGTTCCTCTCTGGATAACTCTATGGGAAGCGCCGCGTCAATCTCTCTGGCAAGCTGGGCGTTCCCGGCTTTCTCGTAAAGCTCCACGCTGTTCCACAAGGTTGAACGGTCAGAGAAAGAGGGCGGGGCATTGGGCGGCAGTAGGATTTCCGTATGGACAACACCGCCTTTGCGGGTGTAGTCGTGGGTCATTCCGTCCCACTCATTTGTCAACTTTTCGCCGCTTCGGTAGGCGGCTGCGGCAACGGCTGATTTGCCCTTGCCCCGGCTGACAATGCTGATATTACAATGGTAGATGGCTATGGGTATCACCTCCCGGATAGGATAATAAAACCCGCAAAAATGGTACAGACGCCAACGGCGGGTGTACTGTTTTTGTGGGTGTGCAGGGATAGCCGCGTAAGCGGCGCAAGGGGTGCAGCCCCTTGTTGCGGCAAAGCCGCCAATGTCGGTCAGAGAGGGAAGCAAGCGGCTTTCTCTCTGTGCCGACAAGCCCTCGGCAGAGCGCACGCACCCGTAAGGGTGTATAAGTGCGCCCTATCCGAGTTCTTGGATAGGGCGCATTATCCGAGATTTTCAATTATCCGGGGAAATTTTCGAATAGAGCCCATATAAAAGGCTTTCAAAGAAATTTCCTCGGATAATGTAACAGCTATTTTAGAAAATCCGGCAACGGATTCTCTTTTTCTCGTTTTACGGAACTTTCCTTCTGGTGGGAGAACCATTTCTCGTTCCAATCTCGGATATGTCTGTTCACAGTCCCCTGTGAAAGTTCAGCGTACCGTTCTGTTGTGGAGATTGAGGAATGCCCGAGGAAGTTCTTGATCGCCATCATCGGAATCCCGGCCTCTAACATATGTGTGGCGGTTGTATGACGCATGGTATGTGGGGTATAGCGTTTCTCCAAAAACATTCCCGGATTCGCAGCCCTCGCAATGGCAACATATTTTTTATAAATCTCTTCAATGCAGGAAATCGTCATCTGCGGATGGGTCTGGCTGGAAAAGATATAGGCGTCTGCCTGTCCGGCACGTCCTGTGTCTTCCAGATACCGTTCCAGGAGGATTCCACAGGGACTTGCAATCACAAGCCTGCGGGTTTTATTCCCTTTGCCAGTAATCGTCATTTTATATAGATTCTTTTCTTTGAAGAAGTCTCTGACCTTGAGATCGCAGATTTCCTGCGCCCTTGCCCCACTGGCATACATCAGGTTTAAAAGAACCTGATCACGGAATCCCAAGCGTTTTTCAGGGTCAGGAAGCCGGAGCAGGGCTGATACCTCATCAAGGGTAAAGGTAGTCCTCGGCTGAATGGCTTTCTTTTTTACGGGCACCATCCTGACCGCATTGGCAAACACAGTTGCCACTTCAAAGTTCCTGTTTTGTGCATAAGCGGCAAAAGAAGCAAGCGCTGAAAGCCGGAGGTTCCTTGTGGATACCGAGCATCCCCGTTCTACTTCAATCCACCTTAAGAATCCATCAACCGTTTCATAATCCAGATCCCGGAACAGTATCTCCCCGGTCTCCTTCTTTTTAACCTGATGGATGTACCGAAACAGGAGCCGGAAAGAATGCTTGTATGATCTGACAGTGTTATGGGATAGCCCTGATGAGAGCGGCATATATTCAATGAAAAACTGTTCCAGAAGGAGCGTGAATTCGGGTAGTTTTTTATTTCTCATATGCCACCTCCGTAAATACGCCGGAAGCAAAATCTTCAAACAGCTCTATATATTCCGGAAACATGTCGCCGCTGAATTTCAGGTATTTTTCTGTCTCATCCATGTCATGGTGGCCGAGATAGACCGACAGGAAGGGTACAGAGTCATCTACAGGGCGTCCATTCTTTTCTGCCTGAGCAAAAGAATGGATGGCAAAATAATGGCGGAAACAATGAAGGCACTGCCCCCTTGAATGGGCCTTCCCAGGCACATACAGGCCGGTTTCCATCAAAAGGTTCCGGAAGCGTAGATCAAAGGTCCCTTTGCTGACGGCAGCCCCTTCGTTTTTGGATGACGGAAACAGGTAGCTTTCCGGCTCTGTTTTAATACCCATAGCGATGCAGTATCTTTCCAGCATCTGCGTCAGGGTCACATCCATTGGGACGATACGCTGTTTGTGATTTTTAGCATGGCGGATCAGGATGGTTCCATTGGGAAAATCTATATCTTTTACTTTGGCGGCGAGGGGCTCGCCCAGCCGGAACCCGCACCCAAGGAGCATCCTCAGCAGCATGCAAAACTCAATGTCTGTCTGGCGGGTTTTCGGGTCAGTATGCCTGTTGGCCCAACTGTCGGCGCTGGCCAGAAGAGTCTGTATCTCCTCGTCTGAAAAGATATATGGGATATAGCTGTCTGCTGTTTTGGGGCAGTCCGGCATAAAAACACAGTAACCCTTATACTGGAGATACCGCAGAAATTTACGGAGATAGCTTACCTTGTCACTGACTGTCTTAGCAGCGTTTATCTGGCGGATTTTCCTGATCCAGCGATTAACTGCCGATTCTGAAATCACGTTTGCGTTTTCTTCTGCCAGTGATGAATCAAAAGAAAGCAATACTCTGCGCGTATTCCGCAAAGTATCCCTATTGACAGTACCCTGGCTGATTTTCAGGTATTCCTCCAACTCGTTTTTGAAAACAGACTGAAATTCCTTCATGACAGGGAATACCTCCCCTCAAGGAAAGCAGCGAATGTGCCCGTTGCCTCCATGACCGGGATGGCATATCCCCGAAGCTGTTCTAAATCCAGCCTGGCATAGGAACGGATGGCGTTCTGATCTGTATGCCCAAGAGTTTTCCTTACTACTTCATAAGGGATGCTGTCATTGACCATAGAGCTTGCAAGGGATGAGCGGAAAGCATGAGGTCCCTGTTTTCGCCCGTCAGGGTCAATCCCGGCTGCCGCAATGGCAGTTCTTACAATCTTAGTGATTGCCTGAACAGAGATGTGGTTGTAAGGCGGGACAGTGCGCAGAAACACATATGGGCTGTCACAGCGGATACGTTCTTCCTGTAAATATCTCTTCAAAGCGTCTTTTACATCTGAAACCATGGGAAGTTCAATGGCAATACCGGTTTTGTGCTGTGTAAGCCGGATTAAATTCCCTGTAAAGTCCAGTTCCTCAAACGTCATGGAGGAAATATCGCCGCTCCTGATTCCAAGGCGTGTCGCAAGGAGCAAGGCAGCGTAGTCACGCTTCCCATGCGAAGAATTCTGATCAACACCGTTTTCAATCTTCAGGATTTCCTCTGCCGTGTAAACAGAGGGGTACGGCTGCGGCCTTTTAAATAGAGGGACTACATTGCTGTAATCTCTGCCAATATATCCGGAATGATAAGCATACCGGAGGAAAGTCCGGATATGGGAGAGATACCACCTGCTGCTGATTTTCAGGCAGGCAGCCCCTATACTTTGGGCATTCATTTCCTGTGGCTTCAAACAGCCTGATTCAGTTACAGCAGATAAAAAGTAATGGCCAATCTTGTCATGGAGATGGATAGTGCTTTCCTGCAAACCTCTACGCCGCCCATCTTCAAGATACGCCGCAAGGAAATCCTCCATCTCTGGATTCAGTTCCTGATACATACAAGGTATTGGTTTGTTTTCATTTGTTTTTTGCATCATGGTTAAAGCCTCCTATTTTCTTTGGTGGCTTTAACTGTATCATGTAGAGAAAGATTATCCGAGGAAATTTCTTTGAAATCCTTATTATATGGCCACTATTTGAAAATTTCCTCGAATAGTTGAATATCTCGGATAATGCGCCCTATCCGAGTTCTTGGATAGGGCGCACTTATACACCGTTGCCGGTGTCGTGCGCCCTGCCGGGGGCTGTTGCGTACTTCGTCCGCGATGGGGAGCTACACTCCCCAAACCCCTTGTGCGCCCCGCGCAGCCAAACATCCGCTTCGCGTCTGTTCGGCTCCACGGAGCCTGAAATATCCCCGCCGAAAGGAGGTGCCACCCATAGATTTTTGCCATATCCCCGTCAGTATCATCAAGCGCAGCGAGGGCCGTTCCGCTGTTGCCGCAGCCGCCTACCGAAGCGGAACCAAGCTGACGAATGAATGGGACGGCCTGACCCATGATTACACAAGGAAAGGCGGCGTTGTCCATGCGGAAATCATGCTGCCCGCCCACGCCCCGCCAGAGTTTGCAGACCGCTCTACCCTCTGGAACAGTGTGGAGCAGATCGAGAAAGCCAGGGACAGCCAGCTTGCCCGCGAGATTGAAGCGGCTTTGCCCCGCGAACTGTCCAGGGAACAGCAGCTTGCCCTTGTCCGGGCCTATGTGAAGGACAACTTTGTGGACAAGGGGATGTGCGCCGACTTTGCCATCCATGACAAGGGAACCGGCAACCCCCATGTTCATATCATGCTGACCGTCCGGCCCCTGAAAGAAAACGGCGCATGGGGCGCAAAGTGCCGCAAGGCATACGACCTGGACGAGAACGGCCAGCGCATCCCGGACGGGAGAGGCGGCTGGAAAAACCACCGGGAGGACACCACAGACTGGAACGACAAAGGGAATGTGGAGATTTGGCGGGCGGCATGGGCGGCCTATACCAACCGGGCATTGGAGGCCGCCGGTCAGCCTGCCCTGGTAGACCACCGCAGCTACAAGCGCCAGGGCATTGATAAAATCCCCTCTGTCCACCTGGGGCCAGCGGCCAGCCAGATGGAGAAGCGCGGCATCCGCACCGACAAGGGGGAAGTCAACCGGCAGATCGCCGCCGACAATAAGCTGCTGAAAGAAATCAAGGCCCGCATTACCCGCCTCTACAACTGGTCTAAGGCCGAGGCAGAGAAGCCGGAGGGCCAGCAGCCCAGCATGATTGACTTGTGGGAGGCCCAGCAGCAGCTCAAGCGGCCCGACACCCGCACCGGCAAAATCCGGGCTTTACAGGAGAGCGCCGCCCTGTTCAGCTTTTTGCAGGCAAACGGCATCCAATCCATGCAGCAGCTCCATGAAAAAATCGCAGATATGAACACCCGTTACTATGACCTGCGGCGAGAGATCGTCAAGGCTGAGCGCCGGATCGCTGTCCTCACCGAGCGCGGGGAGATGTGGGCGCAGTACAACGAGTATAAGACTGTCCACAAGCAGCTTGCCAGGGTAAAGCCGGAGAAGCGGGAACTATTCGAGCAGCGCCACAGCCGGGAACTGATCCTCTATGACGCGGCGGCCCGGTATCTGAAAGAACTGAAAGCCAGCGGCGAGGAACTTTCTCCGAAGGAATGGCGGCGCGAGATCGACCTGCTGACCGCCCAGAAGCAGGTGGACAGCATCGACATGAAGGCCATGCGGGAGGAACTGAAAGCCGTGGAACGGCTCCGCAAGGCTGCCGACCAACTGGCCCGGCAGGAACGGGACAAGCCCCGCGACCGGGGGCCGGAGCGGTAAAGGGTACGGCGTTTTGCCGACCCCTTGCGGTGCGTCGCGTTTCACGACACACCTTTGCACAGAATTGTCAACATTCACTCATGGAAGGAGATTGCCTTATGAAGCAGATTATTTTACCCGTCACTGTCCACCTGAATATCCGCCTGCCCCTTGCCCTCTTGCAGCCGGAACCGGCAGACGCGCCCACCGGCCCGGAGCCGGAGGCCCATGCCTGCCAGGGATGCGGTAACTGCGGCGGGTGCAGGAAGTGCCAGCATGAAGAAAAGCAAGCCTGAACCCATCCCCGTCATGGACTACCGCCAGTACCGCAGAGCGCGGCGGCTGGTACATGAGTGCTGCAACTATGACGGCGGCAACTGTATCGCGCTGGACGATGGGGAGGAATGTGTCTGCGTCCAGTCCATTTCCTACTCCCTACTGTGCCGGTGGTTCCGGGCGGCGGTGCTGCCGCTGGACAGGGAACTGGAAACGGCCCTGTTCCACCGCCTGGACGCCAAGCGGTGCGCCGTCTGCGGGGCGCTGTTCACCCCCGGCTCCAACCGGGCCAAATACTGCCCGGAATGTGCCGGACGCATGAAGCGTATCAAGGCCGCCCAGCGCAAGCGCAAACAGAGGGCTAAGTGTCACGCTTTAGGGGCCGAAAACCCCTTGTAAATCAAGGACTTTTTCGAGGGTGTCGGCGGGGGCCTGATAGATTTATCCTTTGGCCCCCAAAACAGCCCTCTAAATGCGTACAGAAGCCCAAAACGAACCCCAAGGAGGAACCCATGTCAGACAATCGAAAATATTACTACCTGAAACTCAAAGAGAACTATTTTGACGATGACTCCATCGTGTTGCTGGAAAGTATGCAGGACGGTGTTCTGTACTCCAACATCCTGCTCAAGCTGTATCTGAAATCCCTGAAACACGGCGGGCGGCTCCAGCTTGACGAGAATATCCCCTACACGGCGCAGATGATCGCCACCATCACCCGCCAGCAGATCGGTACTGTGGAGAGGGCCTTGCAAATCTTCCTGAAGCTGGGCCTTGTGGAAGTGCTGGACAGCGGCACCTTCTACATGAGCAATATCGAACTGCTGATCGGCCAGTCCTCCACCGAGGCCGAGCGAAAGCGGGCGGCGAGGCTCCAAAACAAGGCTCTTTCCGCGCCCCGGACAAACGGCGGACATTTGTCCGACATTCGTCCACCAGAGATAGAGATAGAGTTAGAGAAAGAGATAGAGATAAAGAGAGAGATAGAGAAGGGACGCCCCGAACCGGGGCGCACCGCCCGCGCCTATGGCCGTTACCAGAATGTTTTCCTGACGGACGAGGAACTGGCAGACTTGCAGGCCAGCTTTCCCACCGTATGGGGCCAATACATCGAAAAGCTGTCCGAGTACATGGCCTCTACCGGCAAGCGGTATCAGAGCCACGCCGCCACCATCCGGCGCTGGGCCGGTGAGGACGCGAAGAAAGCAGCCCCGCCCACCCGCAACCGGGATTACAGCGTAAAGGAGGATGAAACCGTATGATGGAGATTACCGCAGAAATCCGGGCGCTGATCGACAAGGCAGCCGCCGGTGTGGAGCTGGCCGGGGACGAGTACATAGACCCGGCAGACGGCCTCATTCACTGTAAAAAGTGCGGCGGCCAGAGGCAGACCGTTGTGCCATGCTTTGGGAAACCGGGCTGCTTCATGCCTCGCTGTATCTGCCAGTGCCAGCGGGAGGCCGAGGAACAGCGCAAGGCCGCCGAGGAACGGCAGCGCCGCATGGAGCGCATCAAGCGCCGGAAGGCCCAGGGCCTGCAAGACCGCTATCTGTACGACTACACCTTTGCCAACGACAACGGCCAAAATCCTCTGATGGACAAGGCCCGCGCCTATGTGGAGAACTGGAAGGAGGCTTACAAGAACAACACCGGCCTGCTGCTGTTTGGGGATGTGGGAACCGGCAAGTCCTTTTTCGCCGGTTGTATCGCCAACGCCCTGCTTGACCGGGATGTGCCGGTGCTGATGACGAACTTTCCCACCATCCTGAACCGCCTGACGGGGATGTTCTCCGAGGACAGGGCCGACTTTATCGCCAGCTTTGACGAGTACGACCTGCTCATCATTGACGATTTGGGTGTGGAGCGCAGTACCGAGTATGCGATGGAGCAGATGTTTTTCGTCATTGACAGCCGCTACCGCAGCCGCAGGCCCATGATAATCACCACCAACCTGAAACTGGCCGAACTCAAGAACCCGCCCGACCTGGCCCACGCCCGTATCTATGACCGTATCCTGGAACGGTGCGCCCCGATCCTCTTTGCCGGGAAAAACTTCCGAGAGGAAAACGCCGGGGCCACCAAGCAGGCGGCGAAAGACATTGTGAACCGTAAGAGCGACTGATTGTTTTGCCGGACGGCGCAGCCCCGCCCGGAGAAAGGAGCGCCATGAACGAAGAAACCCGTACCATGCAGACCGCAGACACCACTCCGGCCAGAGCGCCGGAGGACGCCCCCGCGCTGGTAAAGAAAATCGGCAAGACCACCTACAAGGTGCGCGTCCATTTCAGCGACACCAGCACCGAAACCATGAGCGACAAAATCAAGCGTATGCTTAAAAACGAGATACAGCAGATGTGACCGGCTGATAAAGCCAGCCGCCTTGTGTTAAACTGATGATGGTACACACCAAAACTTTTAGCCAAGGAGGACATGAAAATGCTGTACACAGAAAAAGAGAAAAATGAGATTGAGCGCGTCCGCAAAGTGTTTGAGAAACATATCCAGCAGATGACCGCTTATGATTTGGTTTGGTCGGACAAGGTCGGCTATGTGTGGCTGGCAATATCTATCGACCCGGTCTATATCGACACCGGCAACTGGATAGAGTCCGCTGCCGGTCTTTGTTATGAGTGCTTGAATGATATAGCACTGGATGTTTTCGGAATGACCGGAAACGACCATGACTTTGAGGACGCCGACCCGCTGGAACTGGCCGAGATTAAGCGGCGATGGAAACCCTATATCGACCAGTTGCCGGAATATGCGTACCTTTGCGATGAGCTATTAAGTGGCCGCAAGTGACCCGCCTGCCTGAGTGTCAGGAGCATGAAAGTGCTTCCTGGCACTTTTTTTGTGGCTTTTTTGTGAATTTGATTAAAAAGTCCTTGACAACTCGTTTCGGGCAAAACTCTAAAGTCGATCTTAATTTCCTGCGGCGCAAGGCTGGCTCCATTTGACATTCAGGCAGTGCGGGAAATGATGGAGTACGATGAATTGGAACTGGAAAAGCTAGGGGAGGAAAAAATCGCCCTGTTTGCGGTGGTGTCCGACAGCGACCCCACGTTCAATTTCATCTCAGCGATGATGTACTCTCAGATGTTCAACGTCCTATGCAACCGTGCGCTGACCGTCTATCACGGGCGGCTGCCTGTTCATGTGACCTGCCTGTTTGACGAGTTTGCCAACCAGAAGATCCCGAATTGGGAGCATTTGGTCAGCGTTATCCGCTCCCGGAATATCTCGGCACATATCGTCCTCCAGACATACAGCCAGCTTAAAGGGATGTACCGGGACAACGCAGAAACCATTGCGGGCTGCTGCTCATCACTGCTGTTTCTTGGCGGAAAAGAGGAAAGCAGCCTAAAGATGGTGGCCACTATGCTTGGAAAGGAAACTATCGACACCTATAACACCAGCGACACGCGGGGCACTTCCCGCAGCTATGGCCTAAACTATCAAAAATTGGGAAAGGAATTAAAAAGCGTGGATGAACTGGCAGTTATGCCCTCCAGCCGCTGCATTTTGCAGGTACAGGGCGTCCGGCCGTTCTATTCCCGCAAGTATGACCTGACCCGCCACCCGATGTATCGGTACACCGCCGATGCCAACCCGAAGTACACCCTGGATGTGAAGGGGTACTTAGCCCACCGGCTGAAGGTAAAGCCGGAAGATGAATTTGAGGTCTATGACCTGGGAGAAGCCGACTCGATTTCTGCGGCTTAACCGCCCACACCGTTTGCAGCGAACTCTTTCAAACGGTGTGGGCTTTTTTGTTTCTACCAATCTATTTTTTACATTACAAGGAGGTTCCTATGGAATTCTTTACTACTGCTGTTTCTTCTCTGTCTACTGTCGTGACTGCCATCGGTGCCGGTGTCGGCGTGTGGGGCGTTATCAACCTCATGGAAGGATATGGGGGAGATAATCCAGCCTCCAAATCACAAGGGGTCAAGCAACTTATGGCCGGAGGTGGTGTCATTCTGCTGGGCCTGAAGGTGGTTCCCCTGCTGTCTGGTCTGCTCGGTTAATGTATGGGTAACGGCCTATGGATTTTATCATCGACGCAATAACAGAATGGATTAAGGATTTCCTGATTGAAGCCATCACGGGAAACCTGTCGAATATGTTTGGTGATGTAAATACAAAGGTCGCTACTATCGCAGGGGAAGTTGGAAAGACGCCGGAGCAATGGAACTCCGGCGTCTTCTCCATGATTCACAGCCTGTCCGAGTCTGTAATCGTCCCCATCGCGGGCCTTGTGATTGCCGCAGTCCTGTCTTATGAACTGATCCGCATGGTCATAGATCGGAACAATATGCACGATTTTGATACCTTCATCTTCTTTAAGTGGATTATCAAAGCCGGGATTGCGGCCTACGTCGTCAGCCATACATTCGACTTTATCATCGCCATCTTCGAGGTGGCACAGACAATGGTGCAGCAAAGTGCCGGGGTCATTGACGCAAACGCCAGCATTGATATTTCGTCGGCACTGGCTTCCATTACCACTGAACTGGAAGCAAAGGGGCTTGGCGAACTCTTTGCCCTGATGTTGGAAACCTGGGTGGTCAGCTTCGCCATGACGGTGATGGGCGCACTCATCACGATCATCCTCTACGGCAGAATGATTGAAATATACATCTATGCAAGCGTGGGGCCGCTGCCCTTTGCCACCCTTGCCAACCATGAGTGGGGAAATATCGGCACCAACTACATCCGGGGCCTGGTTGCCCTGGGGCTGCAAGGCTTCTTAATCATGGTCATTACCGGAATATATGCGATTTTGGTCAAAAGCCTGTCCATATCCGGCGGCGACCTTCACGGAGCCATCTGGACTTGTGTTGCCTACACCGTCCTGCTCTGTTTCAGCCTGTTTAAGTCAGGCAGCGTAGCAAAAAGTATTCTAAACGCCCATTAAAGGAGGTGGACGAGTGAGTGAACCTGGAAAATATTCTGTAATCTATGCCGATCCACCCTGGCATTATCGGGTGTGGAGCAAAAAGGGCACGGGCCGCTCTGCGGAAAGCCATTATTCCACTATGTCACTGGAGGATATAAAGGCGCTGCCGGTTCATCTGCTGGCAGCAAAGGATTGCACCCTGTTTCTTTGGGTGACGTTCCCGCTGTTAAAAGAAGCGTGGCCGGTATTGGATGCCTGGGGATTTACCTATAAATCCGTCGCCTTTGTTTGGGTGAAGCTAAACCGGAAAGCGTCCACCCTGTTTACGGGCATGGGCTACTGGACACGGGCCAATGCGGAAATCTGCCTGCTGGCTACCAGAGGGCACCCAAAGCGTGCTAATGCCGGGGTACATCAGGTGATTTTGTCCCATATCGAGGAACACAGCAAGAAACCGGAGGAAGCCCGCAGCCGCATTGTCCGGCTGATGGGTGATGTGCCCCGGATTGAGCTTTTTGCCCGCAGCCGTGCGCCGGGATGGGATGTGTGGGGCAACGAAGCGGCTGCCTCCATTCAGGGGTGGCCGCCACGAGAGAACTTACGGGAGGTGAGTTGATTGGCCCATGTGAACATTACAAAGGACTTGACCGAGGTCAAGAGCAAGGTCGTGTTTGGTCTGACCCAGCGACAGCTTATCTTTTTTGCACTGGCTGCACTGGTGGCTGTTCCTACTTACTTTCTGACCCGGAAAAGCCTGGGCAACGATATTGCCTTGATTCTTCTGATTGTTACGGCTCTGCCCTTTTTCTTCTTCGCCCTTTACGAAAAGAACGGGCAGACACCGGAAAAGATGCTTAGAAATTATTTTCGTGTCCGGTTCCTGACGCAGCAAGCGCGTCCCTACCGGACAGAGAACCGATTTGCCGCTCTGGAGCGGCAAGCCTATTTTGACGAGGAGGTGAAACAGCTTGTTTCCAATACTGAAAAGACGGGAGCCGAAACGGGCCGTGGGCTGGGGCGACGAGTTGATCATCCGGCCGGACACACCGCTGAATGCCGCGCAGAAAAAGCAACTGGCAAAGGCCATCAAGCGGGCAAAACGCGACGGTAAGATTGCCGCCACCGCCCAACAGACCATTCCCTATGAGGAAATGTATGAGAATGGGGTGTGCCGCCTGGGGAACCGCCTTTACAGCAAAAGCATTGCGTTTGAGGATCGCAGCTATGCGGAAGCGTCCGACGATGATAAGGCGGTAATTTTTGAATTGTACTGCCGCCTGGTCAACTACTTCGGCCCCACAGTGGGCTTTCAGCTATCGGTGGTCTGCTATTATCCGGATATGGTGGAATACCGGAAAATCCTGCGGATTCTGCCCACCGGCGACAGCTTTGACCCCATCCGCAAGGAGTTTTCCGATATGCTGCTCTCCAAAGCCAGCCTGTGCAAGACGGAACGCAGCCTTTGTCTGACCTTCACGGTGGAGGCCGAGGATGTGAATCAGGCCACTTCCCGCTTAGAGCAGATCGAAGCCGATGTGCTGGAGAGGTTCAAAGGCATTGGCACCCAGGCACACGGGATGGACGGCTATGAGCGGCTCTTGTTGCTGCATCACTGCCTACACCTGGATGAACCGCAAAAATTCAAATTCAACTGGGATTCGCTGGTGGGAACCGGCCTTTCCAGTAAGGACTACATTGCTCCCAGCTCCTTCTTATTTAAGGAGGGCCGGTACTTCCGCGTTGGCCCGTCGGTCGGCGCGGTTTCCTTTTTGCAGATCCAGGCCACCAAACTGTATGACACGCTGCTGAACGCACTTCTTAATATAGAGAGCAGCCAGATCGTCAGTATCCACGCAAAGGCGCTCGATCAGGGGGCCGCGCTCAAGACCGTCAAACGGAAGTTGAGTGACTTGGATAAGGCCAAAATCGACGAGCAGAAACGGGCAGTGCGCTCCGGCTTTGACATGGACATTCTTCCCCCTGACCTTGTAACCTTCGGGAAGGAAGCGGAAAAGCTATTGGAGGATTTGCAGAACCATGATGAAAAGATGTTCATGGTCACCATCCTTCTGGTGCATACCGCGCCCACCAAACAGAAGCTGGAAAATATCATCTATTCGGTGAACGGCATTGCCAACGCCAACAACTGCAACCTGATCCGGCTGGACTATCAGCAGGAACAGGGCTTTGTGTCGGCCCTGCCCCTGGGCGTGAACCAGGTGGAAGTCCAACGTGGCCTTACCACCAGCGGAACGGCAATCTTTCTGCCGTTCCGTTCCTGTGAGGTATTCCAGCCGGGTGGCCTATATTATGGCGTAAATGCACAGACCAAACACATCATCCTGGCAGACCGGAAAACTCTCAAATGCCCCAACGGGATCGTGCTGGGCACACCGGGCAGCGGCAAGTCCTTTTTTGCGAAACGCGAGATGGCCAATGCCTTTTTTGCCACACCCGACCACATCCTGATATTAGATCCGGAAAATGAATATACCGCCCTGACGGAACAGCTTCACGGTCAGACCATTTACCTGGCTCCGGATAGCCAAAGTTATTTGAATCCTATGGATCTGGACTTATCCACTGATGTGGGCGAATCCCCCATGCTCATGCAGGCGGATTTCCTGCTTTCACAGTGCGAACTGATGATGGCCTCCTACGGCAATCCGCTCATGCCCATTGAAAAGTCCCTGATTGACCGCTGTATCAGCCTGGTTTACCGGGATTACCTGAAGAACCCCAGGCCGGAGAATATGCCAATCCTGGGAGATTTATACCAATGCCTGCGGGAGCAGCATAATTCGCGGGCGGATGATCTGGCAACTGCAATGGAGATTTACGTTACCGGCAGCCTGTCCTATCTAAACCACAGGACAAACGTGGATTTGAATAACCGCATGGTCTGCTACAACATCAGCAAGTTGGGCCAGGGCTTAAAAAAGCTGGTCATGTCCAACGTGCAGAAACATATCTGGCAGCGCACAGCGGTCAACCGCTACGCCGGTATCACCACCCGGATTTTCCTGGATGAATTTCATCTGCTCTTAAAGGAGCCGCAGACAGCAGCCTACACCGCCGAGATTTATAAGCGGTTCCGCAAGTGGAATGGCATCCCCACATCCCTAACACAGAATGTCAAAGACCTTTTGGACAGTTCCGAGATCGAAAACATCCTGGAAAACAGCGATTTTGTGCTGATGCTGAACCAGGGTGCCAGCGACCGGAATATCCTGGCCCAGCGGCTTGGCATTTCCCCCCAGGAGCTAAACCATGTGACCAACAGCGGCGAGGGCGAAGGGCTTCTGTTCTTTGGGGATAAGATTATTCCCTTTGAGGACAAATTCCCGCGCAATACGCAGCTTTACCGGGTAATGACCACGAAACCCTCCGACCTGGCGGCATAAGGGGGTGGCCTATGAAGCGAAAGCGCAATATCTATGACGCGGATGATGCAGCCAAAAGTAAGCGTCTGCATTTTTCGTCGGAGGAACGGGCAGCCCATGCAGAGAGAAAGGCGGAAATCCTGGGCGAAAAGCTGGAAAAGGCCAAAGCAGACCTGCCAAAGAAGCGCCGCCCCCGGATCAACCGGGAGTTTGACGCCATGACTGGCAAGGTACGGCATTCGCTGAGTTTTGAGGACGAGGTAAAACCGCGCAGCCGGAAAAACCCGGTGACGCAGGCGGGGCTGAAGGCTGGACGGTCGGTGGATTTGGCGGCCCACAGTAAAATCCGGCAGGTGGAAAAGGAAAATGTGGGCACCGAAGCGGCCCACAAAACCGAGTTTGCAGCAGAAAATCTGGCGACGGGCGCGATCCGGAAGGGCTACCACTCGATAAAGGACGCGCCCTATCGCAGGGTGGAACGCCTGGAAGTCAAAAGTGCCCGCGCCACAGTCAATGCTAACTACCGTGCCGCCATCCGGGACAATCCCCAACTGCAAAAGCATTCTCTTTCCGCCATGTTTCAAAAGCGGAAACTAAAGCGCGAGTATGCCAAAGCCTATCGGGAAGCCCAGAGAACGGGGAGCCGTGGGGCTGCGGTCGCCAAAAAAGCAAAGGAAGCAATCAGCAATGCAGGACAGGCCGCTGTTGCCCTGGTCAAAAACAATAAGGGGATTTTGGTGATTGTCGGCGGCGTGGCCCTGTTGTTTATCCTGGTGTTTTCCTCCCTGTCCTCCTGTTCTGTGACGATGGAAGGGGCGATGGGGGCTGTACTTGGCACCTCTTATACTTCCGAAGATCCGGACATTTTGCAGGTGGAGGACGATTACATCGCGCTGGAGCAGCAGTTGGAACGCCGGATGGCCAATATTGAAAGCGAATTTCCAGGCTATGACGAATACCGGTACGATGTGGACACTATCGGCCATGACCCCAACGAACTGATTTCCTACCTGACCGCAAAATTCAATGCCTTTACCCCGGCCCAGGTACAAGCGGAATTGCAAGCCCTGTTCGACCAGCAATATACCCTTACCACCCGTGAGGAAGTACAGATCCGCTACCGGACTGTGACCTGGACGGATGAGGAAGGAAACGAATATGAAAGCGAGGAAGCGTATGAGTATTACATTCTCCATGTAACCCTGCGGAACCATTCCCTGGGGACGGTGGCGGTGGAAAACCTGACCGAAGATGAAAAAGGCCGGTATGCCGCCATCCTGGAACTGAAGGGCAACAAGCCCTATCTGTTCGGGGACAACATCTATGCGAACCCCTCTGAAGGGGAGCATTACGAAATCCCCGGCGAAGCCCTGTCCGACCCGTCTTTTGCCGCACTGATTACCGAAGCGGAAAAATACTTAGGCTACCCCTACGTCTGGGGCGGTTCAAATCCGTCCACCAGCTTTGATTGCAGCGGATTTGTCTGCTGGGTCTTTACCAACAGCGGCGTTCACAACCTGCCCCGTACCACGGCGCAGGGCATTTACAATCAATGCGCGATTATCCCGTCCTCCGAAGCCAAACCGGGGGACATTATCTTTTTCACGGGAACCTATGACAGCGCGGGGCCAGTGTCCCATGTGGGGATTTATGTAGGCGACGGGATGATGATCCACTGTGGCTCACCCATCCAGTACGCCAATATCAACACGTCCTATTGGCAGCAGCACTTTTACGCATTTGGGCGGCTCTGACCGCCCGGAAAGGAGTTTTGATGAACCAGAAAATTCAGAAAATCGTGACCGAGATTGAGAAGGTCAAGAGCAAGATTGCAACCCAGCAGGCAAGGCTTAGGGAACTGGAGCAGCAGAAAACCGAACTGGAGAATACCGAGATCGTTGGCATGGTGCGCGGCCTGGAGGTCACGCCGGAGGAACTGGCCACCATCATTCAGGCTATTCGCAGCGGCAATACCGGCGGCCTGTCTGTGGCCGCACAAAATCCGGAGGAACAGGAGGAAATGGATGATGAAGAATAAGCTGCGCTATTTCATGGTGCTGACTGCACTTGCGATGTGCTTTGGTACTTTTTCTGTTACCGCCTATGCACAGAGTAATGAACCGCAGGAGGAAACCGCGCCGGTGGAAGAAACCACGGAGCCGGAAGAAACTGCTACCCCGAACCCCTTCACGCCAAACGGAACCGGAACTGTCCTGGACAACGCCACCAGTGAGGACGAAAAGGAGTTTTATACCATCGTCACCGAAAATGAAAACGTCTTTTATCTGGTCATTGACAAGCAGCGCGATACGGAAAATGTCTACTTCCTCAATGCGGTCACGGAGTCCGACCTGATGGCCCTTGCCGAGCCGGACGCAGAGGAAACCGCCGAACCGGTGGAATCGGAGCCGGAACCCACACCCTCGCCAGAGCCGGAGGAACCTGCCGAGGGAATAGTGGAACCTGAACCGGAGCCTGTTCCGGAAACCGGAACCAGTCCCATTATGCTGGTTTTGATTGGCGTGGCGGTACTTGCCGTAGGCGGCCTGGGCTACTACTTCAAGATTTATAAACCCAAACATGAATTGGACGATGCTGCCGATTTGGATGAATTTGAATTTGCAGGGCCGGAAGAACCGACAATTCGGGAAGAAGATATGGAAGAACCTGCGCCGGAACTGACTGCCGAAGAAGAAGCCGAACAGCGCCGGCTTTATGAGGAGGAACAGGAACTTCCGGACGATGACGAGGATGCCCCTGTTCAGTAACAATCCAGGGCTGGAACGGATGATGCAGCAGAAACCCACCGGGCGGCGGGTGCCGGAACCTCCGGCGCTCCCGCCCGATCATCCCTGCTATGGCTGCAACTATGGCATGGGAAGGCGCTGTATAGGGGTCTGCTATAAGCAGCTTTTGAAAGGAAGGAGGAAACACGATTGAAATTAGTGGTGGCTGAGAAACCCAGCGTGGCCCAGAGTCTGGCCGCTGTGCTGGGGGCCAAACAGAAAAAACCGGGATATTTGGAGGGCGGCGGCTTTCTGGTAAGCTGGTGCGTCGGGCATTTGGTGGGGTTGGCCCCTGCCGACGCCTACGATCCGAAGTATTCCGAGTGGACGTATGAGGATTTACCGATTATCCCGAAGGAATGGCAGTTTACTGTTGACCCAGGGAAAAAGGAACAATTCAAGGTGCTTTCCGACCTGATGAACCGTGCCGATGTGGATAGCCTGGTGTGCGCCACCGATGCGGGCCGTGAAGGGGAATTGATTTTCCGGCTGGTGTATCAGCAGGCAGGGTGCCGCAAGCCGATAGAACGGCTGTGGATTTCGTCGATGGAGGAGGATGCAATCAAAGCGGGGTTTTCCGCCCTGCGCCCCAGCAGCGAATATGACCTTCTCTATGCAGCGGCTCTCTGCCGTGCAAAGGCGGATTGGCTGGTAGGGATTACCGGAACCCGACTATTCTCCACCCTCTACCGGAGAACGCTCAATGTGGGGCGCGTCATGACACCCACACTGGCCCTGGTAGTGGAACGGGAAACTGCGATTGACAGCTTCAAAAAGGAGAAGTTTTACACGGTGGAACTGGACTGCGGTTTTTCTGCCGTAAGCGACCGGATGGCAGAAAAAAAGGCAGCGGAAAAACTGAAAGCTGCCTGTGCAGGCCAGCCCGCCACTGTCCAAAGTATGGAGAAAAAGCAGCGTACCGCCAGCCCGCCGAAGCTGTATGATTTAACTTCCCTCCAAAGGGACGGAAACCGGCTGTTTGGCTACACCGCCCAGCAGGTGTTGGACTATGCCCAGGCACTCTATGAAAAGAAGCTGCTGACCTATCCCCGTACTGATTCCAATTATCTAACAGAGGACACCGCCGCCACAGTGCCGGAGCTTTTGGAGCGATCTGTTTCCAGCCTGCCGTTTTCTGTGGAGATAGGGCAAACGGATGTGTCCCGTGTGGTGGATGCTTCAAAGGTCAGCGACCACCACGCGCTGCTGCCTACCATGCAGGTAAAGCAGGATGCACTTGTTGCGCTGCCCGCCGGGGAGCGCAACATCCTTACCCTGGTGATGGTTCGGCTTCTGTGCGCGGTCAGCGAAAAGCAGGGCTATGAGGACACAGCGGTAATACTGGATTGCAGCGGCACTTCCTTTTTTGCAAAGGGCCGCGTGGTGACAACCCCCGGCTGGAAGGCCGTGGAACAAGCCTTCCTCTCCACCCTGAAACAGAAACCGGAAAAGGATGATCCAGAACCGGCTGCTCTGCCATCCATCACCGAAGGGCAGTCCCTTCCCGGCTGCAAGGCGACGGTGCGCGAGGGAACCACCAGCCCGCCCAAACACTTCACGGAAGATCTGCTGCTCTCCGCAATGGAACACGCCAGCGCGGAGGAATTTGCAGAGATTGAGGGCGTGGAACGCACGGGCCTTGGGACACCGGCCACCCGTGCCGGTGTGATTGAGAAGCTGGTGCGCGGTGGTTTTCTGGAACGTAAGGGCCGTCAGCTTCTCCCCACGAAAAAAGGCCATAACCTGATTGTGGTGCTGCCGGATAGTATCAAGTCGGCCAAACTGACCGCAGAATGGGAAGCAGCCTTAAAGGAGGTGGAGCGCGGGGAGCGTTCCGCAGATGATTTTCTCTCCGGCATTGAACGGATGACTGCTGATCTGGTGGAGGGCTACCAGGCAATCCAGGCAGACACCTCCCTCTTTGACCAGCGGGAACCGATTGGCAGGTGTCCCCGCTGCGGCAAGGATGTGGTGGAAAGCAAACTGAGTTTTCAGTGTATTGACCGTTCCTGTGGGTTTACCATGTGGAAGAACAGCCGCTTCTTTGCCGACAAGCATAAAGAACTGACCAAAGCGGTGGCAAGCGCACTGTTGAAAAAGGGCCGTGTCAAAATGACCGGCCTATTCAGCGAGAAAAAGGGCGTGGCCTACGATGCCACCGTAGTACTCGACGATACCGGCAAGTATGTGAATTACAAGCTGGAATTTGACCAGAAGAAAGCAGGTGCAAAGCATGAGTGAGGAACGAAACCAATATGCTGTGGTGCCCTTTGACACCTTTGAACGATACCTGGGGCCGCGTTATGAGAATATCCCCGGTGTGGAGTACATTTTGGAAAATGGAACGCTGCTCTACTTCATGGAGGAGGCTCCAGGCGTGTACGAGTCTGCCGACCACACGGTTACCGGCGAACCGGCAGCCCCAAAGCTGTTTGTCCCCGTTTATGAAGGGGATGAAATGCAGCCCCACGCTTTTTCCGAAGTCGGCCCCCGTGAACAGTTTGCCGCCATCACCGATTTTTCTGTGACCATCGGACTGCCGGGGGTGAACCAGCGCAAGGAGCCGGGGTATGTGCTGGACAACGGCCTGGTGCTTCTGGAAAGTGAACGGGACAGCCAGGGCAACTATAAGGCCGGGGCCGGAATGGACGGGATGTTTTTACAGACCGGGCGCATTTTTGAGCCGATCCGGTATCCGGATGGGGAAATCCTCGCGTTTCTGGAACGCCAGCCGGAGCGCATCCGTGCGAAAGATCTGGAGTCCGTAAAGGCCTATGATACTGCCAGAGTGCAGAACCCCAGGGAAGAAAGTCCGTCCCAAAGGCCGCCTTCCCTGCGGGAGCAGCTACGTCGGGCGCAGGAGACACGGCCCTTACCTGGGGCCAATGCTCCGGAAAGGGAACGGTGATCGGATGCCCTTACTGAAGGTGGAGCAGGAAACCATCATCCTTTTCAACGAAGCGGAGGCCACGGCCAGCATCTATACCCATAACGCCGCCTTACAGCGGGTGCTTCTGGAACTGTGCCAGACCCATCCGGCCCAGGTACGGCAGACCGAAGATAACCGCCACGGCGGGTTGACCTATGAATTGCCCAAAAAGTGGGTGAAAATCACACCGCCGCGGGCACTCTCCGAAGCACAGAAACGAGTTTTGGATGAGATGAACCAGCGCAATCGGGAACGCAGGCAATCCACTTAATCATTCGGGGCGGCATGGGGTGTCTGTGCCGCCCTGCTTTTTGAAAGGAGGTTCTTATGGCGCAGAAATGGCAGACCATTTCGGAACTGGCCGCCGATACCAGCCGGAAGGTCACACACTCACCGGAGGAATGGTGCCGCTTTCTCACTACGGCGGCACGATTTTATAAAGCCTACGATTTTGACGATCAGCTTTTAATTTACGCACAGAAGCCGGACGCGACAGCCTGTGCGGATATGTCCACCTGGAACAATAAAATGCGCCGGTGGGTCAATGCGGGCAGCACTGCTATCGCGCTGATCCGCAAGGGGTACGGCGGCAAGCCCTATCTGGACTATGTGCATGATGTGGCAGATACCCATCCGGTACGGGGCGGCAAAGACCCGTGGCTGTGGAAGCTGACGGAGGAAAACCGCGAGCCGGTCATGGAGCGGCTGCGGAGTGCCTTTGGAATTGACGGTGCCGGTGATTTGGGCGACCTCTTGATGGAGGTCACGGATAAGCTGGTACAGGAAAGCTACGGCGAATATCTTCCCGACCTGCTCTATGAGCGGGAGGACAGCTTTTTAGAGGGTCTTGACGATTTCAATGTGGAGGTGCTGTTCCGCAATACCCTGCGGGCAAGCGTCCAGTACGCTGTCCTTTCCCGCTGCGGCCTGGATGTGAACCGTTACCTGGACACAGAGGATTTTCGGGAGATCACCAACTTTAACACCACCGCTGCCCTGGCCTGCCTGGGGACGGCAGTATCTCAGGGAAGCCGGGAACTGCTTTTGGAGATTGGCGACACCATCCGGAAAATCGAACGGGAAAAGGCCAAAAATCCTCTTGCAAAGTCTGACCGGGAGCCGTATAATGATAGCAGAAACTTTAGCACATTAAAGCGCGAAAGGAGCGACGAGCATGGCGACATTGACATACACGAAACAGAACGGGTATCAGGTTCCCAATCTCCGGATGGACGAGAGGGAGAACGAACCGCAGACCCTGGGCCGGTTCGGAAGGGCCAGGGAACAATATCTGATGGAACACCGCAAGGGACTTTACAACTCGATGCTGCTGACCGGCAGGCTGTGGGCACATCTGACCGAGATCGACCGGACAGCCCAGGAACAGATGGACAGTCTGGTGGCAGAGATGGCGAAGGAACAGGGCGTGACCGAAGCCCTGAAAGCCAGCAATCAGATGGAATGGGTGCAGCGGATAAACAACATCCGGCAGTCAGCGGAGGAAATCGTCCGAAGCAACCTGATTTACAGTTAAACACGAAGGGAACGGCAGGTGAACAGCCTGCCGTTTCTGCGTCTGTGGAGATAGACGCGCCGTTTTCTGCAAAGCCGGACTACCGGCAACTTACTCTTTTTGACCTGCCAGAAATGCAGGTACAGAAGATTTCTCGCCAGAAAGCGGAGGCTGCTTCTTCCCGTTCCCGGCGCAGAAAGCCGGAGCAGCCAAAGGATAACAAGTTGGAAACAGCCAGCCGGAAACTGTTCGAGCAGTCCGGCACAGCGGCCAATGAGCAGCTATCCTTTGACCTGACCGAAGCCGAGCGTGGACAGATAGAACCCCAAAACGGGGGCAGCCAGGGTACAACCCCACCCCCGCCAGTCCCCTCCCCGGAACCCACCGGCGCGGGCGCGTCCGAAGCGGTCAAACCGTCCACAGAAGCCCCTGTTTCTCCTTCCTTTGTGCCGGATGTGCCAGAGTACATGAAATTAAAGGCCGATCACCCCGGCTCTTTTGTAAGCGTCAAGGTGGGCGATTATTTTTTGCTCTATGGGGAGGACGCAAAGCAGGCTGCCGCCGACCTGGGCCTAAAGACCGTGGTTCAGGAGATTCCCGGACTTGGGGAAACCACTGTCACCGGCACAAACCTGGGCTGGCCCCATCTGGCAAAGCAGTTACAGCTTCACGGCCACAATGTCACCATTGGCGAATGGGAGAACGGTCAGTATCGAATTGTCAAAAACCTGGATGTGGCTGATTTTATTCCCCTGCGGATGAAGCTGGAGCAGGAAAACCGTATCTATACCATTGATCAGGTCGATTACGCTGCGGGGCGTGTCAGCCTGCAGGATGATACCTTTGGGGTCAGAACTGGATTTCCCATCTTCCGGAATGAGCCGGTGTCCATCGTGCGGGAATGGGTGGAACACCAGCAGGAAAAAGACCTGGCTGCGGCTGCACGCACAGAGGAAATGCTCTCGGAAGCCTACGAACAATCCCAGCTTGATACAGCCAAAAGGCTGATTACAGAATTTTGTGAGTATGAATATGGTTCCGAGGTGGATTTTACCGACCTGCGGCATATCGGGTTGGCCTGTACCACCACGGACAACGAACAGCACATCCTTCAGGTGGAAGCAGATCTCGTAGAGCCGTCCATCAGTTACCTGCTGGACGGTGAATTGGTACATCGAGATAAGTACCAAAATCTCTCGAAACTGATTCTCAAGGAACTTGTCACGCTTGACTTTGATCACCTCATCCGCACGGGCCTTGACGCGGCTCAGAGAGAACCGGCCATTATTCAGGAGGATGTAAAACCGTATCATCGTTATTCTGTGATAGAAGCCAGCAGTACGGATTCCTATGTCCCGGATGGAGGCCGTTTTGCTATTTTTGATGAAGAAACATGGGACTACTATTATGACGAGAACAGTTGGGCAAAGGTTTTTCCCGACGCAGAATCCGCCGCTCAATTTATAAAGGAACTGGAGAAAGCGGATGCCGAAAAGCAGCAGCCTGGCCTGACCGGGCAGCCGATTACCCGCGAGGGCGACACCCTGACGGTTGGGAATGGCCCCGCTACCCATGAAGTTGATATTACCGTATCTGATGAAGAATGGGAACGTATCAAAGAAGCTATCCCAGACCAGACCGGGAAAGCCCCTGACACCTCTCAGGCCAGTGGCAGAACGCTCCCTCCACCTGAAATAAAGCCCATTGTATCTGCCGATGAATGGCAGCGAGCAAATGAAGCGATTGTTGACCGGGGTATAAAAGCTACACCAGAAACCGAGAAAGTTTATCCAGGAGAAAAAAAACACTTACCTTACGACGTGGTTGTGGAACGGCTGCATATTGAGGAACCAGAGCGCCCTTCCACCCCTGCCGCCCAAAACTTCCACATCACCGACCCTGACCTGGGTGCAGGCGGGCAAAAGACAAAGTACCAGAACAACGTGGCTGCGATCCGGCTCTTAAAAGACCTGGAAGCCCAGGGCCGCAGCGCAACCCCGGAGGAACAGGAGATCCTATCCCGCTATGTAGGTTGGGGCGGCATTCCCCAGGCGTTTGATGAAGCCAATGAAAAGTGGGCTTCAGAGTATGCAGAGTTAAAAGCGTTATTGACCCCGGAAGAATACGCTTCAGCCCGTAGTTCTACCCTGAACGCGCATTTTACCAGCCCCACCGTGATTGAGGGAATGTATCAGGCATTGGAGAAAATGGGCGTTCATCCGGATACCGTTCTGGAACCTGCTATGGGCGTAGGCAACTTCTTTGGGCTTCTACCGGAATCTATGCAGAGCGCAACCCTGATGGGCGTGGAACTGGACAGCCTTACCGGACGGCTGGCAAAGCAGCTTTATCCCCAGGCGAATATCACCGTGGATGGCTTTGAGCGTGTCAACCTGCCGGACAATTCCATTGACCTGGCCGTGGGGAACGTACCCTTTGGCAGCTATAAGCTGGCCGATCCCCGGTACGATAAGCAAAACCTTCTTATTCACGACTACTTTTTTGTGAAAACGCTGGATAAAGTGCGGCCCGGTGGGATTGTGGCTTTTATCACCTCAAAGGGAACGCTGGATAAGCAGGATTCCACCGTGCGGGAATATCTGGCACAGCGGGCCGACCTTTTGGGCGCGGTACGTCTGCCGAACAACGCCTTCTCCCGGAACGCCGGTACGGATGTGACGACGGATATGTTGTTCCTGCAAAAACGGGCGCAGCCGCCGGAGCAGGTGCCGGATTGGGTGCAGTTGGGACAGACCGCAGACGGCATCCCTATCAACCGCTATTTTGAAACCCACCCGGATATGGTGCTGGGCATGATGGCCTGGGATAAGAGTATGTACGGCAACGAACGGGAAACTACCTGCGCCCCGCTGCCGGGAGCTGTGCTGTCCGACCAGCTTGGGGAAGCCCTGTTAAAACTCTCCCCGCCGGATCAGCAGCTTCTTTCCCAAAAAGGTGCGGTGGAAGTCCCGGAGCTGTTAGAACGGATGGAAACCGCCGATCCGGAAGCCCGGAATTTCAGCTACACGGAGGTCAGCGGCAAGCTGTACTTTGTGGAGAACGGCGAACGGATTCCGGTAGAGGTTCCCGCCACCACCGAAAAGCGTATCCGGGGGATGATTAGCCTCCGGGAACTGACCCGAAATCTCATTGAGTTGCAGCTTCACGGTGGCACTGATGAGAACATCAAGGCCGCTCAGGAAAAACTGAATCAAGCCTACGACGCTTATACCGCAGAGTACGGCCTCTTAAACAGCACTGGAAACAAGCGGGCCTTTGAACAGGATTCGTCCTACTGCCTGCTGTGTTCCCTGGAGGTATTGGACGAGGACGGAAACCTAGAGCGCAAGGCGGATATGTTCACAAAACGCACCATCAACCAACAGGTGACGATTGACCATGTGGACACCGCCAGTGAAGCCCTGGCCGTTTCTATTGGAGAACGTGCCCGTGTGGATTTGGGGTATATGTCCTCCCTTTTTGGCACCCCAGGCGAAACCGACAGCATCATCCGTGACCTGAAAGGGGTCATCTACAAAAATCCGGAAGCCGGTGGCGGCCCGTTAGATGGATGGGAAACGGCAGACGAGTATTTATCCGGCAACGTCCGGAAGAAGCTGGCCGCTGCACGGGCGGCGGCAGAGATTGACCCTGCATTTGCAGAGAATGTGGCCGCACTGGAGCAAGCCCAGCCCAAAGACCTCTCCGCAGCGGAGATCGACGTGCGGATCGGCGTTACCTGGATTGACCCGAAGTATTACACCCAATTTGTCCATGAACTCTTAAAAACCCCGTTCAGCTACAAGAAGGACATACAGGTACGCTATTCCCCGGCCACCGGCGAGTGGAATGTGAGCGGGAAATCACGGGACAGCCTGAATAATTCCCTGGCCTATGTGACCTATGGAACCAAACGGCGAAATGCCTACGCGATCATCGAGGACAGTTTGAACCTGCGGGACACCCGGATTTATGATACCATCCATGAGCCGGATGGCAGCACCACCCGCGTATTTAACGCCAAAGAAACCATGCTGGCCCAGCAAAAGCAGGAGCAGATCCGGGAGGCATTCAAGGATTGGATTTGGAAAGACCCGGCCCGCCGAGCCGACCTGTGCCAGAAATACAATGAACTTTATAACGCCATCCGGCCCCGCAGCTACAACGGGGAGCATATCCGTTTTTCCGGTATGAACCCGGAAATTTCCCTGCGGCCCCACCAGCGCAATGCGGTGGCCCGGATGCTATACGGAGGGAACAGCCTACTGGCCCATTGTGTGGGCGCGGGCAAAACCTTTGAGATTGTGGCGGCAGCAATGGAGTCCAAACGCCTGGGGCTGGCAAAGAAAAGCCTAGTGGTGGTTCCAAACCACCTGACCGAACAATGGGGCGCGGATTTTCTGCGGCTCTATCCCGGAGCCAATGTGCTGGTGGCCACCAAAAAGGATTTTGAACCGGCGAACCGAAAAAAGTTTTGCAGCCGAATTGCCACCGGCGACTATGACGCGGTCGTGATTGGACATAGCCAGTTTGAAAAAATTCCGCTTTCACCGGAGCGTCAGAAAGCCATCCTTCAGGAGCAGATCGACCAGGTGATCGACGGCATTCAGGAAGCAAAAGCCCAGGATGGGGAACGCTACACCATTAAGCAGTTGGAGAAATCCAGAAAGAGCCTGGAAGTGCGGATGGCAAAACTGAACGACCAGAGCCGCAAGGATGATGTGATTACCTTTGAGGAATTGGGCGTCGATAAGCTGTTTGTGGACGAGGCACACGGGTTCAAGAATTTGTTCCTGGCAACGAAAATGCGGAATGTGGCGGGTATCGGCCAGTCTGAAGCACAGAAGTCCTCTGATATGTTTGCAAAGTGCCGGTATCTGGATGAAATCACCGGCGGGCGCGGCGTAGTCTTTGCCACCGGCACCCCTGTCAGTAATTCAATGGTGGAACTCTATACCATGATGCGCTACCTGCAATATGACCTGTTAAAGTCCAGCGGCCTGGAGCATTTCGATAGCTGGGCGGCAAACTTTGGCGAAACCACCACTGCCCTTGAGTTGGCCCCGGAGGGAACCGGCTTTCGCAGTAAAACCCGGTTCGCAAAGTTTTTCAATCTTCCGGAACTCATGGCCATGTGGCGGGAGGCCGCTGACATTCAAACGGCGGATATGCTGCGACTGCCGGTTCCGGAGGCGGAGAAAATCACCGAAGTCACCACCCCCAGCGACTTCCAGCGGGATTTGGTGGCCGACCTGGGAGAACGGGCCGAAGCAGTACGCAATCGTGAGGTGGAGCCACGCGAGGACAATATGTTAAAAATCACCTCGGATGGCCGTAAACTTGCTCTGGATCAGCGATTGTCTGACCCGACGCTGCCGGACGATCCGGAAAGCAAGGTCAACACCTGCGTCCGGAATGTGTTGCAGGTATGGCGGGATACGGAGAAAATCAAGGGGACGCAGCTTGTATTCTGCGACCTGTCCACCCCAAAGGGGGACGGTTCCTTTAATGTCTATGACGATATGAAACAAAAGCTGATGGCCCAGGGCGTACCGCCGGAGGAAATCGCCTTTATCCATGACGCAAAGACAGAGGTTCAGAAAGCGGAACTTTTCTCAAAGGTACGGAAAGGCCAGGTGCGTGTGCTGCTTGGCTCCACGGCAAAAATGGGCGCGGGCACCAACGTCCAGACCCGTCTTGCTGCGCTGCACCATCTGGATTGCCCCTGGCGGCCTGCCGACATTGAGCAGCGCGAAGGTCGTATCCTGCGGCAAGGGAATATCAATAAAACGGTCAAGATATATAAGTACGTTACGGAGAATACCTTTGACGCGTATAACTGGAGCATTTTGGAGAACAAGCAGAAATTCATCGGCCAGTTGATGAGCGGCAAAAATCCCTCCCGTTCCTGTGAGGACGTGGACGAAGCCGCTTTAAGCTATGCCGAAGTCAAGGCCCTGGCTTCCGGTGACCCGCGCATTATTGAGATGACCGATCTGGACAGCCAGGTGACGAAGCTGAAACTTCTGAAAGCCAACCATGAGGGACAGCGGTATCAACTGGAAGATCAGTTGATTCAGTTTTTCCCGAAAGCAATCAGCCGCACACAGGAACAGATCACGGGATTGGAACAGGATTTGGCCGTCGTTCAGGCCCACCCTCTGCCGGATAAGGAGCATTTCTCCATCACGGTGGCAGGCCAGACCTACACAGAGCGCAAGGCCGCAGGTCAGGCCATCATTGATGCCTGTACGAAAATGACCGATGTTGCGGAGCGGGTGCCCCTGGGCGAGTATCGCGGCTTTCCCATGACCCTATGGGCCGATACTTCCACACAGAAATTCCAGGTGACAATGAAGCACAGCCTTTCCCATACGATTGAGTTGGGAAGCGACCCGGTGGGCAACATCGCCCGTCTGGAAAATGCTCTGGCCGCCATCGCGGATCATTTGGAGCAGAACCGTGGTAAGCTGGAAAACCTGAACGCGCAAATGGAAGAAGCAAAACTGGAAGTGAAGCGTCCCTTCCCCCAGGAGCAGGAATTGGCTGAAAAGACATCCCGCCTGAATGTGCTGCGGATTGCTCTGAATATGGATGGGAAATCCACTGGCAAGCGGGAACGGGACAAAGAGGAACTGGACGGAGGAAAACCCTCTATCAAAGGAATGTTAAAACGCCTTGGGGTTGAAGCTGCGGCTACCGCTTCCACCCCACAAAAAGGCAAGGATATGGAGGTGGCAATCTGATGAAACCACGCAGTGGGCGCACCATTCCGCTTTATTTCAAGGTGTCGCCGGAGGAAAAGAAAATCATTGAGAAAAAGATGGCGCAGCTTGGTATTCACAACCAGCGGGCCTACTTACGGAAAATGGCGGTAGACGGGTATGCGGTGCAGGTGGATATGTCCGACTTCAAAGCCCTGGTGTCCCTGCTGCGAAACTGCGCCAATAACTTAAACCAGATCGCCAAACGGGTGAACAGCACGGGCAATCTTTATCAGGAGGATGTAGCCGACCTGCAGGAACGATACCGGGAACTTTGGGGCGCGGTCAGTACCCTCCTGGGAAAACTGTCTGATTTGTGAATCACGCCTTTACTTTCGCGCTTTAATGTGATATAGTGAGCCTGTAAACAGCTTCAAAGGAGGTCGCGCCCTATGAGAATACTTCTGAAAATTTTGCTATTCCCTGTTGTTCTTGTTTTGACGGTTCTGGTGGCCTTCTGCCGCTTCGTCTGCCTGTTCTCCGGTATGATACTCGGTATCGTGGCGGTGCTGCTGTTCCTGATCGGGCTGCTGGTGTTGTTTGCCGGTCGGGTGGATGGCTTTGTCGGGTTTATGATACTGGCATGGCTGGTCAGTCCCTACGGCTTGCCGATGGCAGCTTCCTGGCTGACAGAGCGGGTGGCCGACTTTAACCGGATGTTAAAATCAATCTAATCCATGTTCCATTGGGCGCAGTTCTTTTTATGAGGGCTGCGCCCCTTTTTAATATAAAAAGCCTATGCAACTCGTTCACACAGATTGCATAGACTTAAAATTCAAATAAACCCCGAGTAATCGGGGCAGGACGCTACTACTAAACAATAATTCCAACAAAAATGCTCCAAAAGAAACAAACGCTAAAACATCATTTATCATAGACATCCCCCCTCGAATACTTGCTACTGTTTTATGTCCTCGATTATACAAATAGCATACACCATTTCTGGCTCCGGAGCAGGACAAAGTCAGTGTATCACAGTTTTAAGTAGTTTTCAATATGTTTCATATATGAGTGAACTGAATATAAGCAGCGCTTGTTCTTTTTCCCTTTCAGCGCAATCAACGCTCGTAAGGAAGCATAACCATATATGTCAATCAAAAATTGAAGAATCCACTTGTTTAACTTATTCTTGTTGACAAATAAGACACCATACTTATATAGAGAAGAATATTCGCTAAGTTGAAGTAATGCCTTTTCAGTTTCTGGCATCAGTTCTAACTTTGGATATGTTCTATAAACATGACATTCTTCGTTTAAAATGAGATTTTTGGCAACACTTGTGTTTGTGGTGATGAACGCAACTCGTTTAAATTTGGCTCCAGTAAAGTCAGCGTCTTTTAGATTACAGTTGCAAAATACTACATCCTCTAAAACTGCATTTCTAAAAGAACTCTTTTTCAAGTTTGAATTCAAAAAATCAACACCTAAACAATGTGAACTACTAAAATTACAATAAGTTAAAGAAGATGCCTGCCAACGTACATTATGAATATTCGCTTTTTTATAGGAGGTTCGGTAAATGGTTGCTTTGTATGTATAGTGATTTGCGACTTCTGTTATTGGCCGAGGACAACGAATTAGTGTAAGATAAGTTGGTTTTCCCATTTTTATCCTGATTTCCCTGCGCTGTTTAGCTTTTTCTGCTCGTTTCGCCTTACGATTCTTTTTTCCTTTTCCCATAATTATATCACCTGTCCTTAGCCCTTATTTTAATGCAATTTAATAACACTGTCTATTCTAATTTCAAAACATAACTACAGTATGAAAGGAGGGCCAGCAGATGGCAATTTCAAAAATCAAACCGCGCCACGCCAGTGAAGGACGGAGTATTGCGGCAGTCTTGAAAGACCGGATTGACTATGACAAGAATCCGGATAAGACAAAAGGCGGGCTACTGGTGTCCTCCTATCAGTGCGGCGCAGATACCGCATGGCAGGAATTTGCTCTCAGCAAGCAGATCTATGAAGCGGAAACCGGCCGGAAACGCGCCCCGGAAAACGATGTGATTTCCTATCTGATTATCCAGTCCTTTAAGCCTGGGGAAATCACGCCGGAGGATGCAAACAAGCTGGGGTATCAGTTGGCTTTAGAGTTTACCGGCGGGCAGCACCAGTTCCTTGTTGCTACCCATGTGGATAAAAAGCACATCCACTGTCACATCGAATTTAACAGCACTACTCTGGATTGCACACACAAATTCAATAATTACCGGAATACCTACCAGACGATCCGGAAAATCAATGACCGATTATGCCGGGAACACGGCCTGTCTGTGATTGAACAGCCAAAAGAAAAGGGCAAACACTATGCAGAGTGGGCGAACGCACGGCGCGGTACAAGCTGGAAGGATAAGCTGCGCCGGACGATTGACCGGGTGCTGCCTACGGTGTCCAGCTATGATGAATTTCTGGCGGCCATGCGCCGGGAAGGATATGAGATTCAGACCACACGGAAAGCATTGAGTTTTCGTCTGGCCAGCGAGGGGCAGGAACGGTTTACCCGTGCAAAAACGCTGGGAGCCGACTACACGCCGGAGGCCATAAAAGAGCGCATTGGACAGCCTGTAAAACGCCCACGCCGGCGAGCCGCACCGCTTCAAAAGAATGGGCGGGTCAATCTGCTTTTGGACATTCAGAGCCGCTTGCAGGGACGCGGGCCAGGTTATGAACGCTGGCTGAAAATCCACAACCTGAAGGAAGCGGCGAAAACGCTGAATTATCTGACCGAGCATAACATCACGGACTATGATTTACTGGCAGCACGGACCGCTTCCGTATCAGAGAATTTTGAAAAAACGGCAACGGCTATCAAGCAATACGAACACCGGATGGAGCAGATCGCTGATCTGAAAAAGCACATCATCAATTATGCGAAAACACGCGACACCTATGTGGCCTACCGGAAAGCTAGCCCCAGGGAAAAGGCACGGTTCCGGGCAGCCCATGAAGCGGAACTGCTTTTACACGAAGCTGCCAAACGAGCCTTTGATGAATTTGGAGAAAAGAAGCTGCCGACGGTCAAGACCTTACAGGCGGAATACAACGACCTGCTGGCGAAGAAAAAGGCCGCCTATGAAGATTATAAGCGGCTTAGGAAAGAGAACCAGGAATTGCAGACGGTGAAAGCCAATGTGGACGCACTGTTAAGGATTGAGCAGGTGCAGGAGTACCAGCAGGAGAAAGAAAACAATCAGGAGCAGGGCCGGTAAAACCGCTTTGCGGGTTTGCCGCCTTGTCTGCCCAAAAGGAAAAGCCGGGGGCTGTGTCAGGGGTGCGCGAAGCGCATTTATTTACCCTTGACGCGGCCTCCGGCTTTTGCTATGCCTCCGGCAGAGAAGCGTCCTTTTGGACGCGCAAGCCACCATGCCCCGTATGGTGTTCGGCCCGCACATTTTTGTCGGGCCGGGGGTTTGGGGAACCCCCCAACAAGCGGGAAAGGATATTCCTTTCCATTGCTTGCAAAAAAGGTCATAGATACTCCGCTTTCCTTTAACTGCCCCAAAATTCAATATTTCCGTTGCATTATGAAAAGCAGCAACACAGGTGAGCAAACTCATACCTGTGCTACTGCTTTTCTTCTCTGCTATCTAACATTTGGTCAATAAGGAGCTGTTGACAAACCCTACCCAATTTTTAAACTGCGTGATAAAATAGAAGAAAAGACAGGGTGGGACGGATATGCTGACACGGACAGAAGGTAAGCAACTCAGGCTTCACACGATCACGATCGAAGATTTGGTACCGGAAGATCATTTTTTGCGTAAGCTGGAGCGGCATATAGACTTTTCTTTTATCTATCACGACACCGCTGGCTGTTACAGCGAAAAGACCGGCCGACCAAGCGTTGATCCAATTATTTTGATAAAATACCTGCTCATTGGCTTTCTGTATGGAATCGAATCTGAAAGACGGCTCGAACAGGAGATCCGTGTAAATGTGGCTTATCGGTGGTTTCTGGGACTGGATCTGGACGATACGGTACCCGACCATTCCACGATCTCGCAGAACAGACGCAGACGGTTTCGCGAGACTGGCCTGTTTCGCCGACTTTTCGAGCAGGTGTTGCTGCAATGCATGAACAAGGGGCTTATAACAGGACATACTATCCTGACTGACTCTACACATATTAAAGCAAACGCTTCTTCCCGAAAAAACATCAAAGTTATGGTGGAAAAGGAGGCCGGGAGTTATCTGGAACGTTTGGATGCATACGAAGAACAAGAGCGCAGCCGTTTGGAAGAAATGGGCATGATCAAGCCGCAACGGAAACGCCGACGCCCAGAAGGAAAAGTGATGGTAGAAAAGACTGTTAGTACCACCGATCCGGATGCCGGAATGATGCACAGACCCGGAAAGCCGGAAGGAATGCACTATCTGAACCATCAAAGCATTGATGCCGCAAACGGAATGATTGTAGACGTAGCGGTAACGCCCGGAGATGTCAGCGATTCAGTACCATATCTGGAACGTATTGATTATATGCGCAATCATTTGGGGCTGGATATTCGCACAGCCGGGGCAGACAGCGCGTATGGTACGAGCCTTATCTGTCAGACGATGGAGGATATGGGAGTCACGTTTTACACACCAGGTGTCAGTGGCGGCACGACCAGTAAGGTGGAACTGACACGAGAAGCATTTGACTATGATGCAGAGACAGAGCGATTTATCTGTCCTACAGGAAAAGGCCTGCCACTTCGCAGCCTGGAACGCGGAAATTTTAATGTCTGTCGCGTCTACCGTGCCGCTCCCAAGGACTGCATTTCTTGTCCGATAGCAAGTCGATGTGTTAGCAGTAGTCACCGGAGTCGCACCATTCGCGTGAACATCTTTGAAAAAGCGGTGCAGCGACATCGGCAAACAGAAGGAACACCCGCGCATACTCATATATTGAATTTGCGCCAGATATGGTGCGAGGGCAGTTTTGCCGCTCAAAAAGCGAGACATAATCTGCGAAAATTGTATCGGCGAGGATTAGAGGCAGCGGAGGATCACTGTCTCTTGTCTGCGACCGCTTTTAATCTCAAACGGATGATAAAATGCTTGGAGTAACGCCGGAAATGGCGTTCTTTTTTATTCTTTTTTCAAATTGTCAATCTTCTGTCGGTCAGACGAAAAATTCGATGGGGTTTGTCAACAACTCCAATAAGAGCCAAAACAAGTTCTTGATCTCGTTGGCTGCACTGTGTAATAAGACGTTTGATCCTATCGGTTGTATAATCCTCTGGAATCGACTGCGGTGCAAGCACTTCATCAAAAGATGCTCCAATAGCATGAACAAGCCGAATTAACACATCCAAACTTGGCTTGCGACGATCATTCTCTATCGCAGAAACAAAACGAGGACTAATCCCCGCTCGTTCGGCAATTTGTTCACGGGTATATTCCCGTTTTTCTCTTGCACGCCGGAGCGAGGAACCAAAGGAATAAACGGTCTGTTGCTTTTTCTTAGCCACGCTCCGTCACCTCACATATAGTATTGTACTTTGAATATGAGGTATTCAAAATGATTTATGAGTAGCTTTTTGTTAGCTACTTTGAGTAGCCAATGACGCCATTCTTTGAAGCCTTACAATGGGAAACGATACCCACTCCAACTTGACAAAGAGGGCAAAAATGCTTATACTTAAAAGCGTATTACTAAGAAAGAGGTGAGCATGATGTTGTTCGGAAAAGTTGGCATTGATTTCGGCTCCAAACAAGTTTATACCACGAAACATTGTGCGGAGCCTTTTCGGAAAGTTGGTCTATAAACGGAGAGGCCGAGGCAGATATAGGCTGCCTTTGGTTCTTATACCCTTTTAATGGATCAACAATAAAAGATTGACTGTTTAGGCCACAGACAATGTTTTGTTTGTGGCCTTTTGTTATACCCATTTTAGGGCAACTATGCAGAGGGCACACGGTTTTGTGTGTCCTCTTTTTTGAAAGGGGAATTGATATGACCGAAGAACAAAATCTATTAAGCGGGAGCGTACCAAAGAAATTGGCTGCTTTTGCGTTCCCGCTGCTTCTGGCAAATATCCTGCAATCATTCTACAACGTAGTGGATATGCTGGTAGTCGGACAAATTGTAGGTGATACGGGACTGGCAGCCATCAATAACGCATCGAAGCTATGCTATATTATTAACTCCATTTGTATTGGTATGACAATGGGCGGAGCCGTCTTGATTGCTCAATACAAAGGGGCAAATGATAAAAAAGGACAAACTGAAACTTTTCAAACGCTGGCTGTACTTTCTTTTGTTTCTGCTCTGCTTATAACTGTTATCGGTTTGGCATTTTACCAGCCGCTTTTTCGGGTATTAAATGTTCCGGCAGACACATATCAAGATGCCTGCGATTACATGAAGATCATTTGCTGGGGAACAATATTTGTCTTTGGATATAACGCTGTGTGTTCCGTGCTCAAAGGTTTAGGTGACTCTAAATCCCCTCTTTATTTCGTAGGGATCGCCACAATCATCAATATTGTTTTGGACATTTTACTGGTAGGCCCCTTTGGAATGGGAACGTCCGGGGCCGCTTATGCCACTATCACAGCCCAGGGGATTTCTTTTGTGATTTCCATTTTCTATTTAAGAAAGCACAAAGTATTTTTCTCTGCTAATGCTCACAAGAAGTTTACTTTCCAAATGGATAAACTAGTTTCTATCCTTAAAGTTGGTCTACCTACGGCAATTCAAATGGTAGTAGTAAATACGGCCTATTTGCTTGTAACAGGTATGTTAAATCAATTTGGTACTTCCGTATCTGCTGCTTCTGGTGTCGGATTGCAGATCAATACCTTTGCCGGTATGCCCTGTTGGGCTATCGGACAAGCGGTTACAGCGATGGTAGGCCAGTGCATAGGTGCTGGGGAGATAAAACGGGCGCGAAAGGTAGTTAAGATCGGTTTGTTGCTGAATATTTCTGTAACCCTTGTTGTTGTAATCGGCGTTCAGATTTTTGCCGAACAACTGATCCTGCTTTTCGGCAGTACCAGTGCTGAAGTAATCAATGACGGTGTGTACTATCTGCGGGTTTGCTGTGGTGTCAACAGCCTAATTTATGCTGGCATGTATACGTTGGACTCTTTTGCGATTGGGGTAGGCGCTGCAAATATCGCTATGCTCAATGCGCTGCTAGATGCGGTGATTGTACGTCTACCGGTAAGCTGGCTTCTTGCCTTTACATTCGATATTGGATTTTCTGGTATTTATTATGGGCAGGCCCTTTCTCCAATCCTCCCTGCTATTGTAGGATTTTTCTATTTTCAAAGTAAGGGTTGGGAACGGAAAACGCTTATTCAGAAGAAAAGCTAAATTTGAATGGAGATGATTTCATAACCATATAAAAATGCCATAACACATCAAAATATAACTTTTCATCTGCCGGGCGACGGCAAAAGAAAAAAAGCCGTCGTTCAGCAGACAATCACCATGCCATCATTACATTTTACGGCGGCTTTGAACAAATCAGAGCCGCCGTCCTTTACTTCTCAAAGAAATGATGACCACACGCTAAAGATCACGGCGGCTTTAGGAGGGAGTCGCCGTGAAGCGAACACTGCTTCGATACAATCCGGCAGAAATTGACCTGCCAAAAAAAGCCCAACCCCTAAACAGGGAAGCAAGTACAAAGCACTACATCAAAATACATTTGATAGCGTCTGGCTGATAGTTGAACAGCCAGACGCTTTTTATTGCTCACTATGTGTTCCGGTCGGGTGCCGTTCTCCTCCGTTTGTCTTCCAGCCCATGCAGACAAACATCAGAAAGGAGAACAGGCTTATGGCCGAAAAAGATTGGACTGCGATCCTCAAAGAGGAGGATCGTATCATAGAAAATTCTGACCGCCGGTTCCGGTATCACTGCTACTCTCTGGAGAACATGAGCGAGGAACTTACATACAGGGAACGGTCTATCCATATCCAGAATGATTTCATCGAGCAACTGCTGGAGGAGGACTTTATTGATACTGTCCGAAATGAAAAGCTGGCCTATGGTCTGCGCCGCTTGACAGACCGGCAGCGGCACGCCATAGAACTGGCCTTTTGGGAAGGATATCAGTACAAGGAGATTGCAGTCATCCTTGATTGCTCCCCGGCGGCAGTCACGCTTCTGCTTCAGAGAGCCTTTCACCGGCTTCGTAGCTTCTTAGCTGAATAAGTGAAGACAAGGGCAGCATTCTTGCGATGCTGCCCTTGCCTACGTTCTGTTACATTTTCTTGTCGAAATACCCGCGGCAACAAAGCGTATTGTTTTTCCCAATAGTCAGTCTTTCACGATCACGAATCTTTGGCATAGACTTGACAAGATAATAAATTTCTGCTATATTTTTTACAGACCGTTGGTTTGTATGGAGGTGCGGGATGGCAAGAAACAAATACCCGGAGGAAACCGTGAAACTGATTTTGGATGTTGCCACCCATCTGTTTGTTGAAAAAGGATATGACGCAACATCTTTGCAGGACATCATCAACGAAACAAATCTTTCAAAAGGCGCAATTTACCATCACTTTTCGTCCAAAGAAGAAATTTTTGAAGCGATCTTTCACCGTATAGGGGAAGAAAACACAAGTGCTTTGGCAAAAGTACGGGACGACCAATCTTTGAATGGATTGGAAAAGCTGCGAGCAATCTTTAAGGCTGCTTTGTTTAACTCTAACCAGAGCCTAATGCTGACTGTTACGCCCTGTCTATTGGATAATCCGCGCTTTTTGGCAATGCAGATTGCCCAACTCTATCAGATTGTTGCTCCGAAGTTTATCCAGCCAATCTTGCAACAGGGGATTGACGATGGTTCCATTCAAGCGACAAATCCCGGTGAACTGGCAGAGGCCATCATGGTCTTGTCCAATGTATGGCTCAATCCGCTGGTTAGTATGACGGATGAAGCTGGTATGCGTAATCGTTGCGAAACATTCAATGACCTGTTACAAGGCGTTGGTATCAACCAACTTTTGGACGACGAAATGATAGACGGCTATATTAGCTACTGCAAGTCCCAGCACACGGCCTAATTCCCTAAAATGAGCTGCTCTCAATGAGCAGTTCATTTTAAACACATATCAAACCGACGGTCGGTTTAATATTGAAATAATGGAGGTAGTTTATGCAGACAAAACTTTTCGGGCGGGATTTTACTCTTGTCGTGGTCGGCCAGATCATTTCCCTTTTTGGCAACGCCATCTTGCGATTTGCCTTACCGCTGTATTTATTGCGGGAAACAGGTTCTTCAACGCTATTTGGCGTTGTGACCGCCTGCTCCTTTGCTCCAATGGTTATTCTTTCGATGGTTGGCGGTGTACTGGCTGACCGTGTGAACAAGCGTGACATTATGGTAGGGCTGGACTTCTCCACGGCTGCCATTATCATGCTGTTTTACTTTTCGCTGGGGAAAATTCCTACTGTTCCGCTTTTTATCGTTGTCTTGATGTTGCTCTATGGTATTTCCGGCACATACCAGCCAGCAGTACAGGCAAGCGTTCCACTTCTGGTTGTGAAAGATAAACTGATGGCCGGAAACGCGGTAATCAATCAGGTCAATACCCTTTCCGGGTTGCTGGGGCCTGTGATCGGTGGCGTGATGTTTACCCTTTGGGGCATCTATCCGATTTTGCTTTTGAGTGCAGCGTGTTTTACTTTCTCCGCCATCATGGAAATCTTTATTCGCATCCCGCATAATAAACGCCCGCGTGAAGTCAGCGTGTTTCGGGTAGTTGGAATGGACTTGAAAGAAAGCTATCAGTTTGTAAAAACAGAAAAGCCCATTTTCTTTTCAGTGGTCTTTCTGGTATCCATCTTCAATTTGGTTTTGAGTGCGGTAATGATTGTTGGAACCCCTATTCTCATCACACAGGTGTTAGGGATGTCTGATACCATGTACGGCTTCACACAGGGGGCACTGGCGTTGGGCGGTCTGTGCGGCGGAATTTTAACCGCCATCGTATCGGAAAAGCTGAAAATCCAAAATTCGTATGTGCTACTGTTGATTTGTTCGATTGCTGTGGCGGTTATGGGTGTTTCCCTTTTACTGAATATGCCCGTCATTGTATCGTATTGGGCAATTACTTTAATGAGCTTCACCGCTATGGGAGCCTCTACACTCTTTATGGTTCAGATTTACACACTGATACAGACACAGACCCCACCTCAATTAGTCGGCAAAATCATGGCGGCACTAATTTCTATTGCTATGTGTGGACAACCGATCGGACAGGCGATTTACGGTGTTCTGTTTGACATTCTTGCAGCACATACATGGATGGTTTTAATTGGGGCTGCGATAGCTGCATTTTTGGTTTCTCTTTATTCAAAGAAAATATTTGGTAGATTAGAGACTAGCAAGTAATATTTATGTTGGGAAAGAAATTTTAAACATTCAACTTATGGCAAGGCAGGCCTGCTATCTGCCACGACGTAATAAACCAGTCTGCCTTGTGTGGATTGGCCAACCCATTATGGCAGGCTTGCCTTTTTTATAAAAAATCCGTTATACTGTAAACCCTACACTTAAACACCAGACTTATAAAGTGTGGTATAACAGAATGGGAGGTGATAGGATGAAGCAGTACAAAACCATCGACATCGCCAGACGGATTGGCATCCATGTGAATACCGTCCGGCTCTATGAAAAATGCGCTCTTATTCCTAAGCCGGAACGTTTACCAAATGGATACAGAGTGTTTACTGACCTTCATATAGAGCAATTCAAGCTGGCGCGTGCAGCCCTTCGGGTGGAGGTACTTCAAAATGGGCTAAGAAAGCAAGCGGTGAATATCATAAAGGTTTCCGCTGCTGGAAATTATGAAGAAGCTGCCGCATTGACCCGCCGCTATATCCAGCAGGTGGAGCAGGAACGAAAAAATGCTGAGGAAGCAATTCAGATTACCCGAAAAATACTTGCTGGGTTGGATGGAGAAGAACATACGAGTATTTACTTCACACGAAAAGAAGCAGCAGATTTTCTCGATGTTACCATAGACACGCTGCGGAACTGGGAATTGAATGGCCTGTTCACAATCAAGCGCAGAGAGAACGGTTATCGTGTCTATTCTGAGAAGGATATACAACGCTTGAAGATCATCCGTTCCCTTCGCTGCGCGAATTACTCGCTGGCAGCTATTTTACGGATGCTGCGGGCGATCAACGCCGATCCCGCCGCAAATATCCGTACAGTCATTGATACGCCGAATGAGGATGACGATATTATTAAGGCGTGCGACAAGCTGCTTACCTCTCTGGCCGAGGCCCGGAAAAATGCGGTTTATGTGGCCAGACAAATTGAAAAAATGCAGAAAATGACAAAATAAAAGCCTACATTGACCCACCATACCACCGGACCATGCTAACCTTTATACATCAAGATAGGAGGTATAAAGGCATGGATGAAACCATCAAAGTAACCGGTTTGAGTAAATCTTACGCCGGAAACAAAGTAATCAGTAACATTGAGCTTTCGATTGGAACAGGTCAGGTGTTCGGCCTGCTCGGAGCGAATGGCGCGGGCAAAACTACCACGATAGAGTGTATCTTAGGCACTCGGAAGGCAGACGCGGGATCTGTTTCTATTTTAGGATTAGACTCTCGAAAAGACCGAAAACAGCTCTTTGAACAGGTTGGCGTACAATTTCAGGAAACCGGCTACTCGGACAAAATTAAGGTTTGGGAGCTGTGCGAAGAAACCGCCTGCCTTTACCGGAAAGCTGCAAATTACGAGGATCTTTTGAGGCAGTTTGACCTGTGGGAGAAACGAGGCGCTTTCGTAAATGAGCTATCGGGTGGACAAAAACAGCGGCTATTTATTGTTTTAGCGCTCTTGCCTGATCCGAAGGTCGTCTTTCTGGATGAGCTTACAACGGGTCTTGATACAAAAGCGCGCAGGAGTGTTTGGAAAAGTCTGAACACATTGAAACAAAAGGGGCTGACCATCTTTCTTTCCTCACATTTTATGGACGAGGTGGAAGTCCTGTGCGATACAATCGCCATTTTGAAGGACGGAAATTTCATTTTCACAGGAACCGTTCAAGAGGCAATTCACCAAAGCCCATATAATAATTTGGAAGAAGCCTATTTGTGGTTTACCGGAGAGGAGGAAACGGACGATGAATAAATATGTTACAATGCTGAAAACAGAAATCAAGCTGTCTTTTCGAGGTATGGACATGGTGATCTTCGCACTTTGCCTGCCGGTTGTGGTAGTGGTACTGCTCGGCATCATTTATGGAAATCAGCCCGCTTTCGAGGGAGCAAGCTATTCCTTTTTGGAGCAGTCCTTTGGAGCAATTTCCACGATTTCGATCTGTGCGGGTGGCGTTATGGGGCTCCCATTGGTGATTTCTGACTATCGGCAGAAGAAAATACTGAAACGTTATAAGGTAACGCCAACCAGCCCCATTTTGCTTTTGACAGTACAGGTTTCTATTTACGCCATTTACTCGCTGCTTTCTTTGATACTGGTCTATCTGGTAGGAAGTCTGTTCTTCTGCGTGCGGTTGCCCGGTTCTGTGGGAATCTTTCTGGCTTCTTATCTTCTGGTGATGCTTTCCACATTCAGCATTGGAATGATGGTCGGCGGAGTCGCTCCGAACATGAAGGTCGCCAGTATTGTTGCCAGTATTTTGTATTTTCCTATGTTGATCTTCTCCGGGGCTACTCTCCCATACGAGGTAATGCCGACAGCATTACAGAGAATTGCAGATATTCTTCCGCTGACGCAGGGGATCAAATTGCTGAAAGCAACTTCGCTGGGCTTACCGATAGAAGTTGCTTGGCTCCCTCTGGTTGTCATGGTGGCTCTGATTATTATTTGCGGAGGAATTGCAGTGAGATTCTTCAAGTGGGAATAAGGTAGTAAAAATCCAAAGGACTTTCATTTACAGCAAGGCGAGCCAACTACCTACCAAAATGGGCCAGTCTGCCTTGTACGGATCGACCCAATTCATCTAAAAAGTGAAATAACTAGTTTCATCTGCCGAGCGACGGCAAAAGAAAAAAAGCCGCCGTTCAGCAGACAATCACCGTGCCATCATTACATTTCGCGGCGGCTTTGAACAAATCAAGGCCGCCGCTCTTTTATACCCTCGAAGGGATGACGACCACACGCTAAAGATCACGGCGGCTTGAGGAGGGAGCCGCCATGAAGCAAACAGTGTTTCGACAAAATATGACGGAGTATGCACCGTCAAAAAAAGCCTATCCCCTAAACAGGGGAACAAGTACAAAACCCTATTTGAAAGAAAACACCAAAATACATTAGATGGCGTCTGGCTGATTGACGAACAGCCAGACGCTTTTTATTGCCTACTATGTGTTTCTGTCGGGTGCCGTTCTCCTCCGTTTGTCTGCCCGCCCATGCAGACAAACATCAGAAAGGAGAACAGGCTTATGGCCGAAAAAAATTGGGCTGCGATCCTCAAAGGCGAGGATCGTATCATTGCAAACTCTGACCGCCGGTTCCGGTATCACTGCTACTCTCTGGAGAGTATGAGCGAGGAACTTACATACAAGGAGCGGTCTATCTATATCCAGGATGATTTCACCGAACAACTGATGGTAGAAAACTTCATTGATACTGTCCGGAACGAAAAGCTGGCATACGGCTTACGCCGCCTGACAGACCGGCAGCGGTACGCCATCGAGCTGGCCTTTTGGGAAGGGTATCAGTACAAGGAAATTGCAGTTATCCTTGACTGCTCACCGGCAGCGGTCACGCTTCTGCTTCAAAGGGCCTTTCACCGGCTTCGCAGCTTCTTAGCTGAATAAGTGAAAGCAAGGGCAGCATTCTCATGATGCTGTCCTTGCCTTTGCCTATTCAGTTCAATAAAATTGGCAGTACCCCTTAATTACAAGGCTCTGGGATCTCCGATGGATAGAGGGACAAGCCCTCAGAAAAAAATCGGAGGTGTTTTAATATGCTGAAAACCGTCAAAGTAGTTCGTCTGGCCCCTGGTGAGTCACTTCTTATCCTGACCGATAACGGGCCGAACCCTGTGTCGCCGCCTGACGCCGCGGCCGCCCAGCCATGCCCGCTTCTTGTTGACCCCCACGACGATAATAAAATCGTCGCTCTGTTTCGTGTTGCATAAGGGAGGGCACACTATGTATCTTGTCAAAATCCTGAATGCTGATCACCGTCCCGTCGATGTGGAAGTATCCCTTGAAATCTACCGCGTTTATGAGGAAAGCCGAAAGCAGGAAGAACGGCAGCGGTATGAGCGCCGGAAACATATCGAAGGAAAGTCTTTTGATGACTGCCTGATGTTCGATTTGGCTACGGAGCCATTGGAAGAAACTGCGGAGCGTCTGGAAACTTTGCTGGAAATCGGCCAGGTGCTGGAGAAACTTCCTCCGTTGCAGCGGTGGCGTTTCATTCTCCATTTTTTCTACGGCTATTCTTATTCGGAGATAGCGAAAATGCAAGATTGCAATAAATCAGCGGTCATGCGTTCCGTGCAGTCGGCCTTGAAAAAAGTCCGGAAAAATATTGCCGCGTAACTATCAACGATTGCCCATTTTCCCTCCTATATAGTGAAAGGGATTTTAAAGAACCCCTTTGACTATGTACCTTGAAAAACAGCGGGCAATCCGCTCATATTCAGTATTCAAGTTTTTGAGTGCTGCGTCGAGCATCGCATAGCACAAACGCCATAACCCCCTGCGGATGGTCAGAGCGTCCGTCAATACGATAACATCAAAGGGGCCGAGCGGTAATTTGGTGGCTGATGACTAGCCTATGGTGGGCTGGAAAGTGCCAGGACGCGCAGCGCAAGGAACCGTGCCACTCACCGAAACTTACTGCGAATATGGTGCCAACCACCTATCGGCGGTATGCGGCGGCTTCAGCAGCCATCCGGCTGACCAACCCTGAACCGGCTTGAATATTCCCTGTATCGGGGGTGTGCCGATGGACAGTCCTGCTGTCCAGATAATACGATACAAAAAATAAAAGAAAAGCGGTGCTGCGTCGAACTAACTGGCGCAGCACTTCTTTGATTATAGAAAGGTGTGATGCAACTATGGCGGAACAGAGTAACCCCGCCATGATTACAGAAACGAAAATCAATGGCGTGACCTATACTGTCCGTTCCAGCTTTAAAGAAGGCTGCACCGAAACAGCGGTGTCAAAGATGGCAAAGGTATTAAAAAACGAATTGCGTGGCGATAAAAAGCGTTCATAAAAAATTTATCACTTTAATGTGTTAAACTACTTTTCGCGGCGGCCTGTCTGGTGTATAATAGGACTCGCAAAACCCACACAATTTTGCGGGGCTGTCGGAATGGAGGCTTTTATGAAACAGACAGCCACGCAATTTCAAATGCCGGGTATGCTTAACGTACTGAATATCTCTCCTCGCCGTTCATTCGATACGGAACCCTGGGCGGCCTTCTACTGCCGGTTAAGTCAGGACGATGGTCTGGATGGTGAATCAAACAGTATCCAACATCAAAAGCAAATCTTAGAGCGGTACGCAAAAGAACACGGCATTACCAGGTATAAATTTTATGTAGACGACGGAATCAGCGGTACGACTTTTGCTGAGGTTAGATAGCGATACTTTTTACATCAACCATGTTACGGCGGTCATGGTTGACAACTTGCGTCGGCTCCTGCTCGGTATCAACCTGTCCGACAAAGCTGTAATGGATTTCGATTTTCCGGGTGTTGGTTTCCCGATCCAATTCGTGTATCAAGATACGGTCGATAAACTCATGGACGTTTTCATAGGTCAATTCCTGTATGTCGCTGTATTTCCCGACAATCTGAATAAACCTTGATATATCCCTTTTTCGCTCGGTAACGGTTGCGATCTGCTGTTGTAACTCGTCTATCCTTGCGGCAAGGGATTTCTTTTCGTCCTCATAGCCGGAAGTTAGAAACACAAACCGTTCATCTGTCAGTCTGCCTAATGCGTTGTCCTCATACAGCTTGCGGAAAAGCGTGTCAAGTTCGGTCATACGCGCCTGTGCTTTGGAAAGTTCCTTTTGCTGCTGCGCTAATGCCTTTCTCGCTTCCATGTCGCCGTACTCGGTAGCTTTACAGATAAAGTCCTGTTCGTGTTCCTTAACATACCGCAAAATCCGCCGCATATCTTCCAGCACTAAATCAAGAAGTACGTTTTTGCGGATATAATGAGAGGTACACTCGCTGCCTGTCCTTGCCCTGTTGCGCCATGCGCCGCAAGAATAGGAAAACTTGCGCGGCTCGATATTTACGCCCTGTTGGTAATACATCTTATGTCCGCAACCAGCGCAAAACAGCAAGCCGGAAAAAATATCAATCTCCGCTGCTTTTGTCGGGCGGTGGCGGGTAGCAATCCGCTTTTGCGCAAGTTCAAAGGTTTCCTCGTCAACAAGCGGCTCATGGGTGTTTGGGAAGAAATAGCGTTGTTCTTCTTCGTTCTTCCGGGTCTTTTTCGACTTGTAGGATACCTTGTGAGTTTTCGCGGTTATGGTATGCCCTAAATATTCCTGCCTTGCTAATATGTCATAGAGCGTTTTGTCCGGCCAAGTATAGGGGGCGATCATTGCCCGCTGATACCGCGCCTGTCCTGTGCGCTGATAGCGCAACGCTCCAATCGTCAAGACTTTGTTTTCCGCAAGCCATTTTTGGATTTCGCACATACGCACGCCGCTAACAAACATAGCGAAAACCTGTTTGACAATCGGCGCGGTTTCCGGGTCGGGTATAAGGTGGTGGCGGTTGTTCGGGTCTGGGATATAGCCGTATGGATATTCCCCGTTGACACGCTCGCCTTTTTGCGCCTGTGCCTGTTTAACTGCACGGATTTTCTTGCTTGTATCGCGGGCGTAAAACTCGTTAAACCAGTTCCGCAAGGGGGTAAACTCGTTATCCTCCCGCGCTGTGTCAACTCCGTCGTTAATCGCGATATAGCGCACTCCGTTTTCGGGAAATACAATCTCTATGAGTTCGCCCGTTTTCAGATAGTTTCTGCCAAGACGGGAGAGGTCTTTGGTAATAACCGTCGCCACTCGTCCGGCTTCCACTTCCTGCAACATCGCTTGCAGCCCCTCGCGCTCAAAACTCACGCCGGAAAATCCGTCGTCCACAAAAAACTTTGTGTTCAAAAAATGGTGTTCGTCCGCATAGCGTTGAAGTATCATTTTTTGGTGCTGTATGCTTCCGCTTTCTCCGGCCTGCATATCCTCTTGACTTAAACGGCAGTAAAGGGCGGTGATTTTATTCGACTGTAACATTAGTCCTCCTTTCCGACAGCCGAATAAACAGGTATAATGTGTTGCTATCATTATACCATATCCCGCCGCCTAATGCACTACTCGGACGCTAAAAAGCCCGGATTTCCGGGCTTTTTCTGCAAATCCTTTACAATGAGTTTTTCAATCTTTTTATGGATTGTATCGGTTGCCTTTTCACTCGGCAACGCTTGAACAAGATAGGTGATTTTCCCTATTTTGCGTTCGGTTGTAATTGTCTGTTTTTTATCCATTAGAAAAACCTCCTTTTCCTGTATGGATAAACTATATTCGTCAAAAGGCAAAACGGGCGGTTGTTAGCTGCAACCTCACGGGAGTTTCACCCCGGCCCATGCTTATGGGTGCGCCGCGCAATACTTTGAGGGTGTTCAACGCGGGAGTATCATTGTGCCGCCTTGTATGTCGTCGCCCACAAGCTGCTAAACTTGTTTTACGGCGCGGTAGTTCTCGCTCGACTTTTCCCCAACGGGGAAAAGCGGTCATGGCGTACCCGCCGCCCGGCTCGGTACAGACGGAATGTACCCGTTGCCTGTTATGCTGCGCACCAAAGGCCGCTTTCTTTGTCAAGGAACAATAGGCTTTGTCGGCCTGTAACAGTACACCGTTTCCGATGTGCTGTTACGGAACGACAAATAGCCCATAACGGGAAGCGTGGAAAGGGGACACGCTCCCCGCATGGGCTAAAAGATTATCCTACATGAAAAGCAAGGGTGCGGGTAATAAGGCGCACTTGCAGCCTGTTACGCATTTCCTCGTCCACATAGGAATAGGTATTGCCCGCGTCGTCTTTCAGCGTGCGGGTACAAAGTTTCGCTATGTAACCCTCGTAATGCTTCAAGATCGCGCACATGGCGGTTGTGTCGCCGTTTGCCGCTGCGGAAATGACAGGGAACGGCAACAGATTTTCAGATTTCCTAACGGTATTCATCATCTGCTTTTCCCTCCAAATACTGTTTGATTTTCGCAAGCGCGGATTTCCTGTGCCGGAAAACCGTCGTGCGTACAACATTCAGCAGTTCAGCAATTTCCGCGTCGCTCATGTCCAAGAAGTAGGACAAAAGGATAATGTCGCGTTTCCTTTCGGGCAAAGCGTTAAGGGCTTCGGCAAGCAGTTCATTTTTGACGAGTACATCAAAGCCGGACACTTGAAAACGGAAATAATCGCTTTTGTATTCGTCCGTTGTGAAAAGCTGCGCGAGTTCGCTTTCGCTCAAATCCGAAAAAGGTACTTCGCGTGCTGCGCGTTTCGCAAGAGTGCGGCGGTGGCTTTTCGCTTCGCCAACCAAAGTTTTCTTTGCTAATGCGTCGTACTGATGTTGTATTCTTTCCTTGTCGGAAGAAGATAGCTCCATAGAGTTCACCTCCTTCCCGCGTGGAGTAGAGGACGGGAGTTAAGGGCTTGTCCTCTCTGCCCCTTTCGCTCCGTACCCGTTCGGGAGATGGCTCTTGAGTGCGTTTTTCAGAAAAAAGTTGAAAAAAGCAAAATGCGCCCGTCCGCAAGACGCGGACGAGCGCAAAGGAAATGTAAGAAGTATTTAGATGTATTGACAGTTCATAATCATAGCCGGAATATCCCGCTTGCGGAGCATAGCTTTTTTTGACCGCAAAGCATTAGGCGGGTTACAGTAAATAAAAATGGACACGGCGATACCTCCCCGATACCGCCGTATCCTTAAAAAAGGGCGACTTTAATACACTACCCGCAATCCATTCTATAATAGGGAACAGCGGCTTTTGCGCAATATTAAATAAAAAAGCCGATAACACATAGGTTTTTTGACCTAATGCGTTATCGGCTCTGCGTCTATGCGTCTGGCACTTTTAATCATTTTTTTTTGAATTTATTATATGTGTTAGCTAACTGTCCACAAGCCGCGTTAATCTCTCTGCCATGAGAAACTCTCATAGTAACTTCAAGTCCTGCTTGCTCTAATTGATGTTTGAATGCAACTATTTCCCGTTTCTGTGGTGCTTTAATTCTTGAATTGCTTGTTGGGTTGTATTGTAACACGTTAATCATAACTTTTTTGCCCCGAAACCATTTTGCAAGTTGTCTTACATCTGAGGGCCGGTCATTTATACCCGGTAAAAGCAAATACGCAAAGACAATTTTGCGATTATGCCTTTCAGAATAGGATAAGGCTTGCTTAACAACATCTTCAATAGCATATATGCGCATGTGAGGAATAATACGATTTCTTGCAGATTGTGTTGCTGCGTGTAAAGATATTGTCAACTGAATTTTAAGATGTTCCTCGCGCAATTTTTTTAATTGATCGACCGGACCAACTGTTGATATGGTAATGCCGTCAGTTGGAAAGTTGAGCCCATATCTATCTCGGAGAATATGGATTGCTTTTATCAAGTTGTCATAATTGAATAAAGGCTCTCCCATACCCATAAAAACGATACGGTTTACTTTTCGACGCAACAATATAATCTGTTGTACGATTTCTGACGATGTTAGATTACGAACAAAGCCATTTCGCCCGGACTCACAAAAAATACAACCAACAGGACAACCGACTTGTGTGCTCACGCAAACAGTTCCACCATCTCGCCGCTTGATAAAAACCGTTTCAATGTATTTGTTGTCTTTCAGTTCGTAAACATACTTTTCAGTATCACTGCTTTTGCAAATATTTTTTACCAACATTGATAGATTTTTTTTGCGTGGTAATTGCTTATATAATTCTTCATATAAGGCTTTTGCTTCATTCTCGCCAATAACTTCCGACATTTCTTTGTAAGTAAATCCGTATGGATCATTCCGTACTTCCGCAGGCGTATATTTAGGTAAACGTTTCATTTTTATATCCTTTCTTCTAAATAATAAAAGTTTGTTTTTCTGTATTTTTGATTACAATCTCTAATTTTTCTACATCAATGATATGCGTCAATTTGCATTTAGGGCAGAAAAGAGGAAAATCTTTTAATACAGTATTATGAAATACTTGAACTCTCGTCTTTCCGTTACAAATCGGACATTTTATCCAATATTTTTTAAGCATTATATTTCACTCGTCCTTTTTACACAAAAAAATGCAGGTCAATCCTCAACATGAGCATTGACCTGCATTTATAATGCACAGAGCAGTACAACAAAACTAAGGCATAGCTTGCACTATGTCTATACTATATCTATACGTCGTTAGTTTTTTGTATAGCATCCGCAAAATAAGCATGACAAAAAAGCCCATGTTGAAAATGGGAAAATCCTTTTTTTCAATGCTTATCTAATACGCATGCTATGCAACATAAACGCCGCCTCCTTTTACATAAATTTTATTTTATCAGAAAATCAGTCTACTGTCAATACACAACAGGAAGTATTTAACCTAATGATATGAATTGTGTGGACATATCCAAAAAGAAAGGTGAACTGTAAAATGTAACAGGGTGAATGAAAATGGCAAAAAGACCCGTACCATTGTACGACTTTAAGGCTTTCGGGGCAGCTATAAAAGCCGCGAGAAATGAATACGGCGAGAGCCGCAAAAAGGTAAGCGACGAGTTATATATTTCCCCGCGCTACCTTGCGAATATCGAGAACAAGGGACAACAGCCGAGTTTACAGGTATTCTATGACCTTGTAACCCGGTATCATATTTCGGTAGATCAATTTTTCTTCCCGAACAGCAATGCGGAGAAATCCACCGGGCGGCGGCAGCTTGACGCGCTGCTGGACGGTATGAGCGATAAAGGCATACGGATTGTAACCGCAACGGCAAGGGAGATAACAGAAGTCGAACAAGCAGAGGACTAACCTCACAATATGGGAAGCAGGAGATTGCAGCGCATAGGGGCTGCAATCTTTTTTTGCGCCAAATTAGAAAGAGAGTGCAACAAACGCTGCCTTTGAAACGGGATAAGGAGTAGATAGCAAGCACAGCAAACGAGTACCCGTTTGCGAAAAGTGCTTGTTGGGATAATCCCAAACCCTTATACCGAAAGGCGGTGCGGAAATGGAAAACCGAAAGAGAAATATACAGATGAAGTTTTACGTTACGGAAGAAGAAAAGCGGCTGATCGACGAGAAGATGAAGCAGCTTCCCATAAAGCAGTATGGGGCATACTTCCGTAAAATGGCGATAGACGGGTATATTCTTGTCGTTGACCGAAGCGACACAAAAGCATATATCCGGGAACTGCAAGCGGTGAGCCGGAACATCAACCAGATTGCAAAACGCGCCAATGCGACGGGGACGGTTTACAGGCAGGATATAGAGGACATTAAAAAGGCGGTGGACGAGATATGGCGGTTACAAAGACGCACCCTATTAAATCAACCTTAAAGGCTGCGATAGACTATATCTTAAATCCCGAAAAGACAGACGGGAAGCTGCTTGCGTCCTCTTTCGGCTGCGGGCTGGAAACCGCCGATATTGAGTTTGCATGGACGCGGGAAGCTGCCGGAGATCGCGGCACACATTTAGGGCGGCACTTGATACAATCCTTTGCGGTGGGAGAAACCACACCGGAAGAAGCGCACAAAATCGGCATGGAACTTGCCGGGGCGGTATTAGGCGGCAAGTATGAGTTTGTTTTGACAACTCACGTCGATAAAGACCATCTGCATAATCACTTGATTTTCAACGCGGTTAGCTTCGTTGACTACAAAAAGTACCATTCCAACAAGCAAAGCTATCACTTTATCCGGCGCACCAGCGACAGGATATGTAAAGAGCATGGGCTATCCGTCGTCGTACCGGGACAGGACAAGGGAAAAAGCTATGCAGAATACACCGCCGAAAAGCAAGGGACAAGCTACAAAGCAAAGCTGAAAACGGCGATAGATACTCTCATTCCCCAAGTGAAAGATTTTGACGAACTGCTGCGCCGCTTGCAGGAAATGGGGTATGAAATCAAACAGGGCAAATACATTTCCTTTCGCGCTGCCGGACAGGAACGGTTTACCCGCACAAAGACGCTCGGCGCGGCCTATACGGAAGAAGCGATAAAGGAGCGTATCAAGGGCGTGTATGTTGCCAAAACAAAAACGCTGCGGGAAGATAAGAAAATCCGGCTTGTCGTCGATCTTGAAAACAGTATCAAAGCCCAACAGTCGGCGGGCTATGAACGGTGGGCAAAAATCCATAATCTGAAACAGGCTGCTAAAAGCATGAACTTCCTAACCGAAAACAAGATTGAGTATTATAGCGAACTTGAAAGCAAGATAGCCGATATTATGACCGCTCATGACGCGGCGGCAAAGGCGGTTAAGGAAGTGGAACAGCGTATGTCTGATTTGTCGCTGCTTATCAAGCACACCACCACATACCGACAGTTAAAACCGATTTACGATGAATACCGAAAATCGCCGGACAAGGAAAAGTATCTGCGGGGGCATGAAAGCGAAATTATCCTGTTTGAAGCTGCGGCAAGGGCATTAAAGGAAATGCAGATAAAGAAGCTGCCCGATCTCGCCGCGCTGCGCAAGGAGTATAGAAGCTTAAACGACAGGAAAACCAAATTGTATGAAGATTATCGGCAAGCCAAGAAGCAAATGCAGGAATACGGCGTTGTCAAAAAGAACGTCGATAGTATTCTTTACCCGTCCCAAAGCAGGGCGCGGGAGCAGGAGCGATAAGGCGCAAAACATGGGGTGGCAAGTGGAATGTTAAGGGCTGAAAACGCCTGTGTTTCTGCGGCTTCCAGCGCATGAAAACGACATAGACGATAAAGTATATTCAAACCCGCAAAAACGGCTTTCTAATTGTCCACGCAAGGACAAAAAAAGAACAGGGGCGCGGTGCCGGAAATCGGCAACCGCGCCCCTGTTCTCTATGGGCTATTCCTCGTCGGTCAAGATAAACTCCCTTTCGGAAAACTCGCTGTCCGTCATGGCTTGCAGCTTGTTCACCGCTGCGGCGGCAAGCTGGCGCATATCCTCGTCCATGTAGGGCATGGCGGCAAGGATATTTTCAAGCGTTGTTTCCCGGCTGTCCTCGGCGTAGATCGCAACAATGTTTTCTTCCTCAATGGTAAAGCGGGTATTCATGCTATCAAACCTCCAAATCCTTTTTATGCTCTTTCTGTTTATCTTTCGGCTGCTGCGCCGCCTGTTTCTTGTATTCGTCCAGCTTCTTCAAAATGGACGGTTTTTTCTGCGGCTGTTCCCGTTTCTCGGCTTTTACCGCTTTTGCAAGGTCGGTAACGGAAATCGCTTCCCCCGCCTTTGCCCGCTGCTCAAAATCTGCAACGGTGGGCGTTTGCGGCGTATTGTTGATAAGCCCGTCAAAATTGTTGTCGTTCTGCTCTATGGTGTCCTCGACGTGCTTTAAGGGATTATCCCGCTGCGGCTGCTCGGCGGCTATGGCATAAGCCTGTGTGCCATTCCCCATAATGAGATACTTCCCGTCCTCCGACGCATGGTGAAAACCAAATCCCGCCGCTTCGATCTGTTCACGGCTCATATCGGTAATATGAAAATTGCCCCTCGGCGTTCTGACGGTTTCACCCGTCAAAAGGCTGTCGGGGGTCGCTTCCGGCTGCTGCTTTTCAAGCTGCCCGTCCTTGTAGGAATATCCTTGCGCCGCGATTGCTTCAAGGGTCTTGCCCGTAACGTCGCCATAAATCCGCTTGTCTGCGTCAACCAGCATTTGCAAAGTGTCTTGTACGGTGTCGGACAAGGCTTGCTGCTGTTCGGGCGGCAGCTTGTCAAATACGGGGGTCTGCTGCTCCTGCAAAAACTCCGGCACTTGCTGAAAACCGATACTGTCTACATAGTGGGCGGTGTCCTCGTCGTTCTGATGAAGCACAACAATGTCGGAAACGGAAAGGCTATGCCCCTTGAAATCGGCGGGGTGGTCGATATTAAACCTTTCCCAAATGTCGCCCAGCGTCATATCCTTTGTAAGCGGTGCAGTATAGACGAGTTCATAATTTACCCGGTCAATGGTAAGTCCAGCCGCTTGCAGACGGTCATAAGGCTCAAAGCGCAAGTCCCTTGTTTCGTCCCCGCGCTTTAACTGATAAATGGAAAAGGTATCGCCCTGCTCCTGCTCGGCTTGCCGCTGCTGCTGCAACTCGGTAAAATGCCCCTCAATCTCGGTAATGAGTTCCTTTGCGGTGGTCTGTATTGTTTCAAGGGACGCTTTTAACTCGGTCATTTCCTTGCCGCTGCTCCAACCAGCCACATAGCCGAAAGAGTAATCGGAAGTATCAAGGCCGAAATGCTGGCAAACCGTATAAGCGACGCTTTCCGCTTCTACCTCGCAGGTATGGCGGTCAACGCGGTTTTGCTGCTCCGGCGGGGCGTTTAAGTCTACGTCGTGCAGCTTCGCATGGGCGATTTCGTGAATGGCGGTCTTTACCGCCTGTAATTCACTCACGCCCTCTTTGATTGCAATACGCTTGTCGGTCAAACTGAAATACCCATTTGCGCCGTTTGTGATCTGCTCAAATGCAATCGGGACGGGGGACGCTTTTTCAAGGGCGGCGAAAAAATCCTCGTACTGCTCCACATCGGCAAGCAGCGGTTTAACGGAAAGGTCGGGAAACTCCTTGCCCTCGGTCTGCGAAATATCAAAGACGGTTATAACCTTAAAGGCGGGGACGGTGATTTCCTTTTCTTCCTTTACCACTTTTCCCTCGCGGTCAAGCATGGGCTTTCTCGTTTCGGGGTCGATTTTATCAACCAGCTTTTTCACCTTGTAGGGCGCGGGGGCAAAGATTTTAATGCCTTTCTCGCCTTTCTTTACATGGCGGTCAAACTCTTTCTGCCATTGTGAATAGCCCTTTACCAAATTGCCGCCCTGCATGGCAATTAGGATAGTGTTATTCAAGCTGTAATCGTGAAACTTCGACATGGCAGTAAGAAACTCTTTGTAGCGGTCGCTGTCAAAAATCGCCTGTACGCCCTGTTCCAAACGCGCGGTGATCTCCTTTACCTTTTCGGCGGGCTTTTCGGAAGTAAGGATAATGGGGACGACGGGGCGGGGCTGCTGCGGCTCTGCGGCCTGTGCGTCTGCTTGCTGCGTTTCGGCTGCGTCCATATAGGCTTTGTCCTGTTCGCCGCGCTCCGGCTGTGGGTAACTCATAATGCGGTATTCTTCCGGCACTTCGCGCCCCTCAAACTGCCGTTCCCACTCGTCGCCGCTTTCCACGATATAGCCGTACTCGGTAAACGCGCCTTTTTCCTGCGCGGCAGCGTTCCTGCCAAAAGTAGAAAGGTCAATGCCGCCTTTCCATTCTTCGGGCATTTGTACCATGCCGGATTGATTTAAGTAATAGTCGCCCAAATCGTGGTAGTTATGTACTTCGGGGATATGGACGTAGAAATCCACGTTGTAGGTGAAGTCAATTACCTGTCCAATATTTGCAAGCCCGTTTTTCTGCTGCAAGGCTGCGTTCAGCTTGCCAACCTCGGCGGGGTCAAGCTGTTCGAGCCGCGCCGCAAGAAAATTGAGTTCGTCCACGTCGGCGGCGCATACCATTTCATAAGGCAAGGCAATATGTTTCTCCGGGTCGTCGGAATAGCCGCGAATGGAAAAATCCTGCGGGTTGTCGGCGGTAATGCCGACGTTCCGCATAGCTTCGTGCAACTGCTCCTTTGTGGCGGGCATATCCAGCCAATAGCCGCCGGGGTCGCCCGCGTCAAAGCGGCTGCGGTTGCCTATCATAATAGAAAACTGTTCGCTCATGTGTTCACGCTCCTTTTCCTGCCCGGTATTTTCGGGGATAGCTGCCGCCTGTTGCTGCTGCGGGGGTTCTTCGCCCTCTATGGTGTAGTCCGGCATGAGCATACCGTTTACTTTGAAATAGTCGGCGTACTCCTGCGGGATAGGCGGGGAGATTTCCGTAAACAGACGGTCATACGCTTTGATACGCCCATTCAGATACTTTTCCATAGCTGCCTTGTCGGTGAAAACCTTTCTATCTTGTCCGGCAATCTTCGCTTGGGTTCTGCTTGGGCTGTTGGTGCGCACGCTCCATGTAAGCGTCCATGAATACGGGATAGATTTCTGCGCTTCTTTGTCGTAGCGGGTATTCTCGTAAATGTAGTAATTCATCTGATATACCCGGTTGCTGCGAATATGGCGGTTATGCTCGGTGGTCTGCCACTCGTTAGCGGTGTGCTGGACGTGCGGCGTTCTCACATATTCAAGTGTTTTATCCAGCAAAAGCGTTCTTCCCGCCTGTTCTTCCCATGCGGCGGCGCGTTCTTTAAGGTCGTCAAAAATCGCCTGTTCTGCCGCCGCGCTTTCGCTGCGCATGGAAAGTAGCTGCGCAATCGGCAAGGAAGCATAAGGGGCAATCTCCCTGTCCTTTGCTTCAAAATATATCCGGCGTTCTATCCGCATGGTTTCGGCGGTTTCCAATTTGTCATGGTCGTATGAGGAATACGGCATATTCTTTCATCACGTCCTTTCTCGGTCATATAAGGGTTTGGGACTATCCCAACAAGCAAAATGCCCGCGCTCTCTATGGGAAGCGCGGGCATTTCTCGCAAACGGGTACTCGTTTGCTGTGCTTGCTATGTAGTTGTTTTTATCCGTAAACGCCTGTTTCTCTCGCTTTGGGCTTTCTGTCTGCGGCGTATCTTTGCCGCGCAATCGGGGCAGTATTTCGCCCGGTTGCTGCCCGCCGCAAACGTGCTGCCGCATACCGCGCAACGCTTCAAATCGGTTTCCCCGCTGCGGGTGATCTGTTCGCAAAGCTGCCTGTCGGCGGGTAATACCGCTTCGCGGAAATAGCGGCATAGCAGCGAATAGCTGATACTCTGCACACAAACGCAAGTTTCCCCGTCGTCCAGCAGCAGACAATTCCCGCAATCGTTGTTTGCACAAGCGGCGCGGGTCATTTTCTTTACGGCGCGGTATTGCTTTTCATCAAGCCTTATCATTTTCGGTTCTGCTCGACGCGGAAGTTTACATACTTGCCGCCTGTGTCGGCAAGCAGCACAACTCCGTCAAAGGTCTTTCCCGTCTTGGTCGAGTACATACCTTTGATTTTTACCTTTCCGTCTTTCAAAAGGGCGGCGGCAATCGCCTTTGTGAAAGCCTTTTTGCGCTGCTCAAAAAAGCGGTCATTCTTCCACATCACAAAGCTGCAAGCCCTGTCGGAGCAGTAAAAGTTTTTCTTGCCCTCGTAAACCGCCGCGCCGCAACGGGGGCAAGTGCCGATTGCTTCCCGCTGCGGGGTAAACAGCTTCGCTTTATCCTCGGAAATCGCGGAATAGGTCTTGACAAGCCCCGCTGTCATTTCCTCAATGCTGCGCATGAAATCGTCCGGGCTGTCGCTGCCTTTGGCAATCCCGGTAAGGCGGGTTTCCCATTCTGCCGTAAGCTGCGGGGACGTAAGGACTTCGGGCAGGATAGCGGCAAGGTTATACCCGTCCTTTGTGGGGATTAGCTTTTTGCCCTTGCGCTCGGCAAAGCCCGCGCTAATGAGTTTTTCAATGATACCCGCCCGCGTTGCGGTAGTGCCTAACCCTTTGCGCTCTGCGTCCTCCGGCGTTTCTTCCTTGCCCGCGTTCTCCATAGCGGACAGAAGCGTATCTTCGGTAAATGCCTTTGGGGGCTGCGTGTAACGCTCGGAGATCTCCGCTGCCGGATTGTCAAAGGTCTGCCCCTCGGCAAGCGGCGGCAAAACGGTTTCCGGCTCTGCGTCCTCGTCCTGTTCCTCGGACGCGGCGCGGGACAGCTTTTCAATCTCACGCCACCCCTCGCAAAGCGTCGTCTTTCCCTTTGCGGTAAAGGTATAACCGCCGCAAGAGATAACCGCCGTAACCGCTTCATATTCATAGGGCGCGGCTGCGGCGCAAAGCAGCTTCGCGCATACAAGGGTCATAAGTTTTGTTTCGCTGTCGGTAAGGGAAGAAAAGCCCGTTTTCAAAAACTCGGCTGTCGGCAAAATAGCGTGGTGGTCGGTTACTTTGCTGTTGTCGCAAACCCTTGTAAGGTCTGCTTGCAGCTTCACGTCCCGCATAAAGGGAAGCAGCGAACAAAGCCCGGTAATGAGTTCCTTTGTGCTGCGCTGCATATCGGAAGTGATATATTTGCTGTCGGTGCGGGGATAGGTCAAAAGCCGCTTTTCGTAGAGGGCTTGCGCATAATCAAGGGTCTGTTTCGCCGTAAACCCGTACAGGCGGTTGGCTTCGCGCTGCAACGCGGTAAGGTCAAACAGCTTCGGCGGTGCAACGGTCTTTTTCTCTTTTTTGAGGGAAGTACAAACGGCTTGCGATTTCTCGCAAGCCGCTTTCATCTGCTGCGCCGCCGCTTCTTCGTTCAGCCTTTCGGACAAAGCCGAAACACCGCCCGCGTCCAGACGGACAACATGATATTTTTCTTTCTTAAAGCTGCTGATCGCATAGTCGCGGTTTACCAGCATGGTAAGGGTGGGCGTCTGCACTCTGCCGACATTCAGCGTTTTGTGATAGAGGATAGAGAAAAGGCGGGTCGCGTTAATCCCGACAAGCCAATCTGCCTTTGCTCTGCAAAGCGCGGATTGATAGAGGTTGTCATAGCTGCGCCCGTCTTTGAGGTTTGAAAAGCCCTCGCGGATTGCGCTTTCTTCCATGCTGCTAATCCAAAGGCGGGAAAAGGGCTTTTGGCAATTTACCTGTTCGTAGACAAATCGAAAAATGAGTTCTCCCTCGCGCCCGCTGTCGCACGCATTGACAATCTCGGAAACGTCGCTGCGCTGCATAAGGTCTTTGAGTACGGAAAACTGCTGCTCCTTGCCGCTGGCAACGGTAAACTGCCAATCCTGCGGGACAATGGGGAGATCGTCATACTTCCATTTTCGGTACTGCTCGTTGTAGGTTGCCGCGTCTGCAAGGCTAATCAAATGCCCGATACACCACGACACAAGGTAGCCGCTGCCCTCAAAATATCCGCTGCGCTTTTCATTCGCGCCAATAACGGCGGCAATCGCCGCCCCGACGCTCGGTTTCTCTGCAATTACAAGTTTCATACTTCCTCGTCCTCCTGCTCGGTTTCTAATTCTTCCTCGTCGTCCTCGTCAAAATCGAGATCGTCAAGGTTGCTGCTGCCTTTTGCCGCGTCCTTTTTGGGCTTCATAATCTTAAAGTAATAGAACGCGCCGCCGCTTACTGCGGCAAGAAGCAGCACGACAAGCAGAATAGCACCGCCCATGCCGCCGCCTTTATCTTCCTCCGGCTCCGGCTGCTCGGTTTCTTCCGGCTCCGGCTCGGCTTCCTTGCCCGCGCACTCGCTCATATTGACGCTGCAAACGGGGCAATCGGTGTTGACGCTTCCGGCAACGCATTTTTCAGTACAGCTACAAGCGGGGGCTTCGGTCTGTTCGTCCTCCATAAGCTGCAAAAGGTCTTTTTCATCAACTTGATTGAGGAAATGGACGGTGTTTTCTCCGTCCTCGGCGCGGTCAATGATGATGTAAAAATAGTTTCCGTTTTTCGTAACGACGGTAATAAACTGCTTATCGCCGGACGCTTCGCCCGTTATGTCGTCCACAAGGCTCATGTTGCCCTCCGGCGTTAAAGGCTGCGGCTCATAGCCGCCCGTCGTTTCTTCCGGCTCGGTTTCGGTTACGGGGGTAGGCGGCTCGTCGCTCACGTCACCGCCGCCCGCAAAAGCGGTAACAGAAAAGCCGCCCATGAGTACAAGGGCGGCAAGCAAAGCGGTAACGCTGCGGAACAGTTTTTTATGCTTCATCTTCGGTTTCCTCCTGTTCGTCGGTATAGTCTGCGTCCGGCTGCGGCAAAGCAATTTCGCCGCTGGCGTAAGCGGAGAGGAACGCGGCAAGCTGCGCCCCGTCAAGGTGTACCGCTTTCACCATTTGAACGATCTGCGCATTTTCTTCCTCGATTTTCTGCGCTTCAAGGTCTTTCAGTCTTTTTTGGTATTCAAGGATTTTCGCCCTCGTTTTCTCAATATCCCGTTCGATACGGTCAAGTTTCGTGTTTGCCATAGAAATAAACTCCTTTCAAAGTCAGTTGTAATGTAGCCGCCCATAGGCGTAAAAATGGGATTGCCAATAGCTTGTATCAAGTTTTGCGTATTGTATCGGGTCGCCACAATGCAGCATGACGGGGCTTCCGTCCCCGTCCTCGCCAACGTAGATACCCACATGAGATACGCCCGGTGTGTCGTATGTACCCGTAAAGAAAACCAAATCCCCCGGCTGCGGGTTGGAAACGCGGGTTGAAATGTTGTAAAGCCCCTGTGCCCCAAGTCTGCCCGTATTGTATAGGCCGCTGTTCGTCAGCACATAGCTAACAAAACCGCTGCAATCAAAAGAGGTTTCCGGGCTGCTGCCGCCCCACACATAAGGAAAACCGACATACTTTTCCGCTTCCTCAATGAGCCGCGCAAACTGTTCATCTTCCAGATAGGCGGGCGGGATTTCATAATCCGCTGGCGGGTTTTCATAGTATTTTGAAATATAGCCGGATTGCGGGAAAAGGTCGGGTCTGTTCCCAAGCGACGACATATACATAGCGTACATGGATAGCTGTTCCTCGCCCATAATGTAAACGGGAACATGGGAGAGGTTGAAGTTTTCCAAATCCACATTGAGAATGTAATAGTTATAGGCTACTTCAACGTCGTATTCGTTGCCCTCGCTGTCCGTCCGCGTTTCGGTGCGGTAGCGTACCTCGACTTCCTCCGTAACCGTCAAGATATACTGTTTATCAAAGAGCATTTCAAGGGTGCTTTGCGCTTCATCGAGAGTAAACACGCCCTCATGCCAAGCGGAGAGGATAGAGATTAGCACATACGGGTCATGCTCGATCTCGTCAGCCGTTACCCGGTATTCGTCATAGCCGGGGTATTCGCTTTCGATGTTATCCAGCATATCCTGTAACTCGGCTTCCATAGCGACATACGCGCTTTCTGCGCCTGTAATATCCGCGTCCTCGGAGAGATAGGACGACGCAATCAAGCCGCTTCCGCTGTTGCCGCCGAACAGGGAACAAGAGGACAAACCGCCGAAAAACAGAAGCACGATAAAGGCAATCCCGCCCACGATCAAACAGCCTTTCCAATGCCGGACGACAAAGAACGTCGCCCGTTTGGTTTCCTGCGCCGTTTTCTTTGCTGCCTTTGCGGTGGCTTCGGCGGTCTTTTTCACCTTGCCGCCCGTTTTCAACGCCTTTGCATACTGCTTTTTAATGCGCTGCTTTTGCCAAAAACGGGAAATCGGGTTAGAGTGCGCAAGGGCGGGGTTATCATGCAGCGCCTTTTGATAGAGAAAATCGGCGTTTGCCTTTGCTGCCTTTTTCTCGGCTGCTGCCGCCGCCCGGTAAGGTTTCAGCTTATGGCTGCGTATGCCGCGTTTTACTGCCCGCGTCGTCATGCCGCCCGCTTTCTCGCCCACAAGTTCTATCCTGTGTCCGCTTTCCACACCGACGTTTTCTTTCTCCACCTCATAGATTTTTCCATGTACGGCGGCGTCCAATTCCTGCGCCGGACGGGATAACGGGTTATGACGCAACTTGCCGTTTGGGGGCTTATCCGTTTTTTCAAAAGCAAGGCGCGTCTTTGCTTTGCCTTTGGCTTCGTCAAAAACGCGCTCTTTCTTGATTTTGGTCTGTTTGGGGATAGCTGCCCGCGCTTTGTCTAAACGGTCAGCCGCCGTATCGGATTTTTTGATTGCCTTTTGCAGGTCCGGCGTTGCCCGTTCCGCTTCGGAAAACTGCAAGCGGGAAGAATGGGTTTTAGGCTGCGCCGCGTCAAGGGCTTTTTTCTCCGCGCCTTTTGCTGCGTGTCGCTCAATCTCTGCGCCGATATGCTGCACAACCTTTTCCGCTGCCGCGCCTGCGGGGGCTGAATAGTTTTCCTCCTGCGGCCTTTCGCTGATACTGGACGTTTCGCCCGTCGTGAGGTTTTCCGCAACCGCACCGTCGCGGGTCATTTTCTGCGTTACCTTGTCCGGGGCTTTCCATTCCTTGCTCATGGGCTTTCACCTCCAATCCGCTGTTTCGCAAGGTTACAGTATTCGGGGTTGATCTCAATACCAATATAGCGGCGGTCAAGGCTTTTTGCCGCCGCTGCGGTGGTTCCGCTGCCTAAAAACGGGTCAAGGACAATCCCGCCGACGGGACAGCCCGCCAAAATGCACGTTTCCGCAAGTTTCGGCGGGAAAGCTGCGAAATGCCCGCCGCGATAGGAAGCTGTGTTGATCTGCCAAACGTTGCGGCGGCTGCGGACGGGGCATATCAACTCATCGGCGTATGCGCCCTTTTCGCGGGGGCGGTTGATTTTCTGCGGTTGGTTTTGCCCCGGAACAGTAACGTTATACTTGTTTCCTTTGCTAACTCCGCTTTTCAGCCGACCCGCCGTTGTGAGGGCTATCGGCTCGGCTACCGCTTGCCAATCGTAAAAATACTTCTTTGACTTGGTAAGCAGAAACACATATTCATAGCAGCGGGTCGGCCTGTCCCGCGTGCTTTCCGGCATGGGGTTCCCCTTATGCCAAATGATAGAACTGCGCAAATACCAACCGTCGCCCCGCAAGGCAAGGGCTACAAGCCACGGAATACCGATTAGGTCTTTCGGCTTGCAGCCGGGGGCGCGGTGGTTTACCGCCACTTGCTGCCCGTTCCTGCCTTTGGGGTATTTCGGGTCTTGGTGGTCGGCTTTGCTGCCTGTGCCGCAATAAGTGTCCGCGATATTCAGCCAACAAGTACCCTCCGGCGTAAGCACCCGCTTTACCTCATGGAAAACCGCCGTAATGCGGGAAACATATTCCTCCGGCGTTGCTTCCCGCCCGATCTGCCCGTCTGTGCCGTAATCGCGCAAAGCATAGTAGGGCGGGGACGTTACGCAACAATCCATACAGTTATCCGGCAAGGTTTGAAGTACCTGCAAGCTGTCGCCGCAATAGATTTTGTCCGTTTCTATCCTCATGCCGACACCTCGCCGGGTTTGGTCGTCATGACGCGATAGAGTTCTGTATTTTGCGGGAAACGGTCAATAAAGGGCAAAATCACGTTGCCGTAGAAAATAAGCCCCTCGCCCGCTTCGGAATGGGTTACATAGGTCATTTGCTGCTGCGAAATGTTAAGCTGCTTTGCAAGGATTTCCCTGTCGCCCTGGGCTTGGTTGAGCATATACACAAAGTCCGAGTTTTCAAAGATGTTCTCCACCTCGCGGGACGACAACAAATCTTTCACGTTTTGGGTGATACCTGTCGGAATACCGCCCCACTTTCTAAAACGCTTCCAAATCTCAACGCTGTACGCTGCGGTCTGTTCCTCTTTGAGCAGCAAATGAAACTCGTCGATGTAATACCGCGTCGCCTTGCCCTCGCTGCGGTTTACCGTTACTCTGTTCCATACTTGGTCTTGGACGATAAGCATACCGACTTTTTTAAGCTGCGTACCGAGTTCCTTAATATCAAAGCAGACAAGGCGGTTATGAATGTCAACGTTTGTCCTGTGGTTAAAAATGTTCAAGCTGCCGTTTACATAGAGTTCCAATGCCGCCGCGATACGCTGCGCTTCCTTTTCCGGCTGCTTCTTGATTTCGTCGTAGAGGTCGCCCAAAATCGGCATATTTTTAGGCTTCGGGTCGGCAAGGTAGTTGCGGTACACGCTGATAACAGCGCGGTCAATCAAGGTCTTTTCAACAGCTTCCAGCCCGTTTTTACCTCCCATAATCAACTCACAAAAGGAAAGGATAAAATCGCTCTTTAAGGCTATGGGCGTGTCGCCCTCGCTGTAATTGAGGTTAATATCCATAGGGTTAATGTACTGCGTGCTGTTCTGCGAAACCTTGATAACCTGTCCTTTCAAACGTCCGACAAGGGGATAATATTCGGCTTCGGGGTCGCAAATGATAATGTCGTCGGACGTGATAAGAAAAGCGTTTGTGATTTCGCGTTTTGCAGAAAAACTTTTGCCGCTGCCCGGTGTGCCGAGTATCAAGCCGTTGGGGTTTTTCAGCTTCTTTCGGTCGCACAAAATCATGTTGTTGGAAAGGGCGTTTAAGCCGTAATACAATGCTTCGCCGCTTTGGAACAGCTCTTGCACCGTAAAGGGAACGAAAACGGCGGTGCTGCTGGTCGTCAAGCCGCGCTGGATATGGATAAGGTTTTCCCCCAACGGGATAGAGGACATAAGCCCCTGTTCCTGCCGGTAGTCAAGGCGGGTCAAAATGCAGTTGTATTTCTGTGCGATTGCCGCCGCCCCAAATACTTCGTTATCCAATTTCTGCTTGGTATCTGCAAGGTTTAAGACAAGCAGCGTGAGCAGAAACATTCTTTCGTTGCGGCTCTGCAAATCGCGGAGTAGGTTTTTTGCTTCCCCGCCGTAGGTGGCAAGGTCAGACGGAATAATATCCATGTCGTAGCCGCTGCGGATTGCTTTCTTTTGTTCCTCAATCTTCATGCGGTCAAGGTCGGTGATCTTGCGCTTAATCGTCTTGATTGCTTCGTTGTGGTCGATACTCTGAATGTGCAGATTAACGATAATCCCGTTTTCCGCGTCCATGAAGTCGGCAAGCATACGGTCGGAGAGTTCCGGCGCGACGATCTGCAAAAAGGAAACCGCACCAAACTTGCCGCCCATTTGAAACATTCGCCCGTCGCCAAATCGGAAAGAGGACGGGGCGATAAAGTCCTTGACGGAAAGCCCACTTGCGGGTAGCCATTCCCACGCAAAGTTAAAGCGTTCCCCGTCCGGGTGAAAAATCCCATGCAGCACTTCAAGACGCTGTTTCCCGTCCAATACCCGCGCCGCCGCGCCGATCACCTTAAAATGGTTGAGGGTGTCCGTTTCAATGCGGGCAAGACGCGCCCGCGCCGATCTAATGTCCTTTGCTTCAACGGTAAAGGTGAGAAACTTGGTTTTGATAAGCCCGTTGTTTCCGCGTTCAAGCTGCGTCCTAAGCATTTCGGTGTATTCTGCTCTGATACTGTCGAAGTCGTCATTCTGCGGTGCAATCGTGATACTGTTCTTAAAATCGTCCTTGTTCGCATGGCGGCTGATTAGGGAAAGCTGCACGCTGATAGAAGCGTCGAACGAGTTATACATATCGCAAAGGGCTTCAAAAATGGCGGTTTTGTCGTCCGGCTGCGCAAGCTGATAATTTATATCCTCAAACTCAATGCACTTGGAATACCGCCCGTTTGCAAGGCGGCAAATCCCGTCCTTATACATTCGCTCAAACGGTATGCTGTCCTGCGCCGTATGGGGCTTCCCGTCGCCCTTTGCCTGTCGGATAAGGGTATCTATCTGTTTTCTTTCCTGTCGGGAAAGTTTACGCTTTTCGTTTTGGGTGTTTTTCTTTTCCTTTGACAATCGCCCGTACCTCCTTATCTAATTGCTCTTGCCGCGCAAGGGCGGCATAAAAATTGTTGGTCTGATAAGGTCGCTCTTTGGGGCGAAGAAACTTCACTTCCACAAATTGCCGAATAATCACTTCCAGCGGTTGCCCGTTTTTCTCGTACATGGCAAGCAAAAACATAGGCAGCATGGCAAGCACCATGCACAATGCCGCTGCGCTCGTTCCAACGCTGCCTTTTACCAAAAAGAACAGCGGCAGTCCGATTGCTACCGCCGCGCTGAAACAAATTAGCTGTCGTTTGGTAAGGTTGAACATTACCTTGCTTTTGATTTTTGTTAAGTCCTTTGGGACGGTTACATACGCCATTTCAAACCTCCTTTCTGCCCGGAATGTAATCTTCAAAGCGGGGAACAGCATAGAAAAGCCGCTTGTTGTTTACCCACCGTTGCAAATGGCGGGTAACAGGCGGGGCGGTTGGACGCTCGTAAATCATCACATACGGGTCAAAGCCCATAGCCCGCAAGGTGTTCACGCGGTATAAATCCTGTTCGTGAGTGCTGCCGTAGTTGGTAAGAACATACACGCGCCGCTGGCGGCTGCTCTTAATAGCTGTCAAATCCAAAAAACGTTGGAAATACCCGGTCAAGTCCTCGTCGGGATTATCCCATGCAAAATGTACCGCTTTTATCCGTACCCGATTTAACAGGCTGACATTATCCCTGTTCACAAGGCGAATATCCAGCCCTTGCGAAAAATCCACCCATGCGCGGCTTCGTATAAGCTGCTCAATGAGATTTTCATGGTCGGGACAGGCAAGCAGATTAGCGTCCATGATTTTTATTTCCGGCTGCCATTTCCAAAACTCGGACAAATCCGCAACCTTAACGCTTTTGCGTCCCTCTTTACCGCTGACAATGCAAAACCCGCAATTTCTCGGACAACCCCGGCTTAAAAAGCCGTAAGCAATCCCGAAAAACTGCGGGTAGATTGAATAATCCGGGTAACTGTGTTCCACTTCCGGCGGCAAGCGGTTTTTCGTGTCGTAGCCCGTACCGCCGAAAATGACCTGTTCCGCGTTGGTAACGGTTATCGTGTCTTTGGAATAGGTGTCCGTAAAGACGCGGCTTTTATATACAAGGTCGTACCGCTCCTTTGTGTTCCACCATTCCACCGTATGCCCCTTTGCTTTATGATACGCGGATAGCTTCATCAAGCAGAGGTTGGGGAAATTATGGCTGTCAACGTCGATTAAGCCGATTTTCAAATCATAACTCACCCCCTTAATGTGCCGAAAAGACGCTCTTTGCAAGGCTCCCTGTTTTGAAAAGGGTAAAGCACAAGAGGACGGTATAGCCCATGCAAGCCCAGATCGCGCCGGATATGTCGTCGGTCGCTGCGATTGTCTGTATCAACACCGCATAAATGCCGACACACACCAAAATCAAAAACGCTTGAAAACCAAGCGCAAGCAAAGATTTTAAGTAATTCTGTCCCATGCTGCCCCATTCGTGATTTACCATTGTTGCCATCGGGATAGGGGCAACGCTCGTTACAAGATATATTTCAATCATGCGCCCATACACCACAAGCATAATGCAGATTGACAGGGCTTTCATGGTAAGCCCTACAAAGAGGGATTGAAACCATAACCCCAAAAGACCGCCCACGCTCATAGCGTCGAGTTTTGCTTCAATGTCGGTAATGACAGTGGTAACGTCTATGCTTGTATCGGATATGATAACCCCCGCGCTCTGATTGACGACGCTCTGCGTAACGTCAAAAACTCCCATGACGATATTCCAAGTATTTGTTACCAGCAGCACCGCAACAAAGGTTTTGAAAATCCATTTGAAAAAAATCCAAGTGTCGAGATCGTGCAGATTGTTTTTTTCAATTACAAGCTGGATTAGTTCATAACACATGACAAAGGTAATGATAACGCCCGCAATCGGTACAATGACGTTTTCCGAAAGGCTGCGTATCATGTTGAATATGCCCGCGTTCCACCCGGCGGGGGTCGTGCCGACTTGCGTTGCAATTTCTCCAACCTCTGTATTTACGCTGTCAAACAAGCCGGAGAGGTTCGATAAAATCCCGTCTGTCAAAATGCCGCGAAACCAATCTTCAATCATCTGCCATATCAAAAGTTAATCCCTCCTTTCCCGCGCCCTCCCGTTTCCGAGAGGGCGCGGCGGGTGGTATTTGTTTTAGGCATTATCCAAAAAGTTTGGAAAGAAGCGGAACAAGGGTGCCGCCGATCAACGCGACGCCACCGCCCGCCATAAGCTGCTTCATGCCCTGGCTCTTTGCGCCCGGATTGTCGTTGCCGTAACCCTCCATGAGGTTGATAGCCCCCCAAATGCCAAGACCTGCGCCAAGCGCGATAACCAAAGTCTGCAATACACCAACTGCGCTGTTAAAGAAATCCATATAAACCTCGCTTTCTGCCGCTTTGCGGCTCAAAAAATGTTGTTGAAAATGAAAATGCCGCCGTTATTCCTCGGCGGCTGCGTCCTCGTCGGACAAATCTATTTCGTATATGTCAAAGGCTTCATCGGGCTTTACTATTGCCGGGCGGGTAGACATATACCGTTCCACATCAAAAGCGTTTTTCTTGTCGAAGTCGGAAAGGTATTTGTAGTTCGGGTGTTTCGTTATATCGTATTTGTCGCTTAAAAAGGGACGTACACCGCGTAGCTGCAAAATACATTTCCCACCGTCCATAACTGCTATTTCGTCCTGTGTCATCAACTCCTTTCCTAATTTTTGATAAGTAAGTCCATGAGAAACCTGCGTGCCGCGATTTTCGGAAGTGTTGAAACTGTCAATTGTTTCCCGTCCCAAGTTATCCGAAATATCCTTTGCATTTTTCCCACGTCCTCCCAAAAACAAGGTGCTGTCGGCATTATCAAGTATGATTTCTGCCGCGTCCTTGTAAATGGCTTTTAGCTGGCTCTGCGATTGCAGAATGATAGAAGCGGACATTTCCCGGCTGCGGATTGTGGCAATCAGTTTATCAAATCGGGGTATCTGTCCGATGTTCGCAAACTCGTCAAGCAAAAAGCGGACGTGAACAGGCAATTTGCCGTTATATTCGTCGTCCGCTTTGTCGCAAAGCAAATTGAAAAGCTGCGATTGCAGCATAGCGATAACAAAATTAAACGTGCTGTCCGTATCGCTCATTATGAGGAAAAGTGCGCTCTTTCTGTCGCCTAACGTGTCAAGTTCTAATTCGTCGTAGGACATGAGATCGCGCAATTCCTTAATATCAAAAGGCGCAAGCCTCGCACCGCAAGAAATGAGGATTGATTTTGCTGTTTTGCCCGCCGCCAATTTATATTTTCGGTACTGCTTCACCGCGAAATGGTCGGGGTCGCGTTCTTCCAAGTCGGCAAACAGCAGATCGACGGGGCTTTGATATTCCTCGTCGTCCTCGCGGGCTTCGCTGGCGTTGATAAGTTCCAACAGGGTAATAAAGTTCATTTCCTCGGCGGGGGCTTCATACCAGATGTAGCCAACCAATGCGCAATACAATAACCTTTCCGCTTTTACCCAAAAATCCTCCGCACTTTTTTCTCCCTCGCCTTTGGTATTCGCTATCAACGTGTTTACCAGCTTCAAAATATCTTTCTCGCTGCGGATATACACAAAGGGGTTGTAGTGCATAGATTTTTTGAAGTTAATCGTATTCAGTACCTTAATGCGGTAGCCCGCCCGTTGCAGCAGCTTCCCGCACTCAACCAAAACCGTACCTTTCGGGTCTGTCAAGACGTAAGAGGAATGAAGCTGCATTAAATTCGGCTTGACGAAAAACCTTGTTTTTCCGCTGCCGCTGCCGCCGATCACGACGACGTTCTTATTTCTTGCGTACTTCGGCTGCTTCGGGCGGCTGTTCATGGTAAGGCGTTCCGTCTGTGTCAAAATGATGTTGTTTTGAAACTCCGGGTCTATGTAGGGCTTAATATCTTCGGCGTTTCCCCATCGGGCAGAGCCGTACTCCGCGCCCTTGCGGTATTTCTTCGCGTTTTTCCCTTTGACATAGACAATCAAGCGGATAATCACCGCGCCGACAATGCCGACAAGCAAATCCAGCGGGTAAATGCTCGGCAAGGCACTTTCAAAGGCTGCGGAAAATCCCTGCGTGATATTCAGTATCTTTGCGGAAATATCCGCGCCGGGGGCAAGCCGCACCGCCTGTCCGACTTTATCAAAGAGATAGACAAAGAACACATAGGGGATATTCGGAAGTATTAGCTTTTTGTAGTTAATCTGCTTCATATCTCGCGCCCCCTGTCCATTTTCTTTACCTTGTCGCGGGCGGCGTTAAGCTGCTTTGCCTTGTCCTTTGCAGCGGCAAGGGCTTTGCGGATAGAGGGCTTTTTCTCCCTGTTCAGCTTCTTTGCGGAAAACTCTTGAAACGCTGCGGTCATAACGTCTGCGTCCCGGCCTTTGAAAAACACAAGGTAGCGGGTCTGCTCGCCCTTAACCTTTTTCAGCGAAAAATCTATGTTGTATTTCTTCGCCGTACTCTCAAAGGCTTTAATATTGCTGTCGGTGATCTCGATGTTGGAAACACCCGCGTTCTGCTTCATAAGCTGCCGCATGGTCTGTTTCCCATGCGCGGGCTTGCTTTTCTGCTCCAAAAACTTTTGGATTGCTTTCTGCAACGCCTGTTCGGTAAGCCGCGCCGCGCCTTTTCCCACTTTGACGTATAGGGCAATCGTTTTTTGGGTTACTTCCTCCTGCAAGGTATCAACTCCTTTCCCGGTAAAATGCGGCTATGCTCATTCGCCGCCGTATAAGTCGTGATTGACAAGGGCGGTATAGTAGCTGTCAATGGTACTCGGCGCGTTGAACAGCACCGCTTTTAGATACTGCTTGATGTTGCGCACTTTGGTTGTGTTCTCCCTCATGCAATCCAAAACAAACTCAATATGGCTGCTGTTCAGCTTCAAAAATTTGGATTTCACCAGTTCGGCGGGGTAGTCGTCCCCGGCAATACGGATTGTCTTTCGCGCTGTGCAGACGGTTTCCAGCATGAGGTCAACAATCTCATTTAGGCGGTCTTTGTCCATTTTGGGGTCTTGAATGAGAATGTCATACTCGATATTGTCCTTGATAATCTCCCTGTAAATCTCTACTGCGCTATTGCTTTTCGCTTCCGTTCTTTTCCTTTCCGGCGGCGAAGCCGCTTCGCCCTGCTCAAAGGGCAAGGGATTTAGGGAATGGAATGGAAAGGAATGGGTACTTGATAAATCAGTAATTGATTTTTCTTTACTTGATATATCTTTATTTAATTGCGTTGGATTTTCCAACGTAGGTTTTTCCTGCGTAGGTTTTTCCAACGTTGGATTTTCCAATGTTGGATTTTCCAACGCAGGTAAATCCAATATAGGCGGCTGTCCGACGCTGGTAGCTGCTTCCGGCTCTCGCGGCTGCGGCTGCTCGTATATGACGTAATCCGCGCCCCGCAAGCGTCCCTTTTCGTCGCGTTCCCGGCTGCGCACGATATATCCGGCTTTTTCGAGTTCCTTTACCGCTTCGCGGATTGCGTCGATCTTCTCCCGGTTGATATGGGATAAGCCCGCAAGGGTATAATCCCAATCCTCCGGCAAGGACAGCATTTGCGAAAGCAAGCCTTTTGCTTTTAAGGACAATTCCTTGTTTCGCAAGTGGTGGTTGCTCATAACGGTATATCCCGTATTTCGCTCCACTCTGAAAACTGCCATTTTTCCTCACTTCCTCTCTTGGTCTGCGTGGACAATTAGAAAGCCGTTTTCGGCTGTTTTGGTATTGCAATATGCCCTTTGCCGTTTTCGCGTCTGCAAAGCCGCATGACACAAGGGCTTTTGCCCGTCTATTTGTCCATGCTGGCGGGCGTTTTCCGCGTCCTTTTGCCGGGGCAATAGGGACACTCTTTGAAAACGCAAAACTCATATTTCCACCCGGGGCGGTAGAAACGGCAAGTGCCGCAATCTTCATCATCTCCGGCACAACCGGATTGATAGCGGTCAAATCCCGGCTTCTGCTGCATGAGCAGTTCAAATGCCCGCTGCTTGCCTTTTATGAAATACATTCCGGCTGTACCTCCTTTCCTGCGGGCATAAAAAAACGGCGTTACTTTCTCCCCAAAAGGGGTTAAGGTAACGCCGCTTGTGTGCGTATTCAGTTTTTAACACATTCCCTGTCTATCCGCTGTCCGCAAAACCATTGATTTTATTAGCTTTTTGCCGCTATCGCTATCACACCTCATTATTTAACCGACCTGGGTTCCAGGAAATGTTAGCCGATATTGAAGCCGGATATGTCAACATGGTTGTCGTAAAAGATATGTCCCGCTTCGGCCGCGATTACCTTCAGGTTGGAATGTACACGGAAGTGCTGTTCCCTGAGAAGGATATACACTTCGTTGCTATCAACGACGGGGTAGACAGCGAGAAGGGCGATAATGATTTCACCCCTCTGCGAAACCTTTTCAATGAATGGTATGCCCGTGACACCAGCAAGAAGATCCGTGCGGTGGTAAAAGCCAAAGGAATGTCCGGGAAACGCCTTTCCCATCTCCCGCCTTATGGTTATATTATGGGGGATGAAGGAAATTGGGTGATTGACGAAGAAACCGGCCCTGTTGTAAAAGAGATTTTTGCGTTATGTCTGTCAGGTTTAGGCCCGACAAAGATTGCGAATATTCTCACTGCCAGAAATATTCCTACCCCCGGTACAATTAACTACCGGCGATATGGGAATAAGCAAGGCTACTGCCCGCAGGCTCCTTGTAAATGGGTTTATCAGACCGTCAGCAACATTCTGGAAAGAGTCGAGTATCTGGGGCATACGGTCAATTTTAAGACTACTAAGAAGTCGTACAAGAGCAAGAAGGTCATTATCAATGGCGATGACAAACGGATGGTTTTCAAGAACACACATCCTGCCCTGATTGATCAGGACACATTCGACCGTGTTCAGGCTATTCGTAAGGGTAAATGCCGACACACCAAAATTGGCTCTGTTGGACTGTTCTCTGGTCTGCTGTTCTGTGCAGACTGCGGCTCGAAAATGTACCATCATCGCGGGTCTGGCATTAAGGAGAGCTATGAATATTACACTTGTGCTGGCTATAGCAAACGGGTAAATCCCTGCACTACTCATCACATCAGCGTGAAAAACCTGAAGAAGCTGGTAACCGATGATCTTCGCAGGGTAACACATTTTGCTGCCGAGAATGAGCGAGAATTTGTTACGATGTTGGTATCCTGCTCTATGCGAGAGCAGAAGCGGGCATTGGCAGAAATGCAGCGGGAACTGGAAAGCAGCCAGAACCGATATGACGAACTGGACAACATTATCCAACACCTTTATGAAGATAAGATAAAAGGACAGTTGACGGATGAACGCTTTGCAAAGTTGTCAGCCGGTTACGAAGCAGAGCAAAAAGGTCTGGAAGGGACTATCAAGGAGCTTTCTGAACAGATCACCCAAAAGACAGATAAGACCATCAACATTGACCGCTTTATGAAGCTGGTTAAGAAACACACCTCTTTTGAGGAACTGACACCAACTCTGCTCAATACCTTCATCGAAAAAATTCTTGTTCACGAAGTAGAAATTGATGCCGAGGGTAAAAAACATCAGGAAATTGAAATCGTCTACAATTTCATAGGCAGCGTGGAACTGCCGGAAGAAGCGACTCACGAAGAAGCATCTAAGCCCGTTGAATTGCCGAAACGTGAGAGCCGAAGAAGTAAAAAGTCGGCGTGAAATACCGCCGACTTACATTCCACCCTTAGGGTGTCCCTATCACTACTATACTTTTCTTTAATTGTATCAGCGAAAGCAACTTTTTGAAACATGGAAATTGTGAACACGAAGAGAAATAGGTGGGATATGCCCCAACAAGCAAAATATCTGGCCGATATAGCATAAGAGCAGGAAGTCGAATCCCATCCATAAGAAAACCGCCGGGCAGAAGGAAAATCCCTCTGCCCGGCGGCGCTGCGCTTGTTACACGAAATCAGCGTACTGTTTAGGTATGTACGCTGTACTGGGCCTTTGCCAAGTCCTCGGCGCCATGCAGGATGATGCCGCCGCAGATCCCTCTGCCATAAGGCGTGTATTCTTCAAAGAAGAAGCTGTACGGCAGCCCGTCATCATAAATGACGATCTTTTCTGTGCCGCGCCACTGAAAATGCCGCCCCAGGACTCGTCCCAGCTTGCGCCGGAGAACGGGCCTCCGGGCAACCTCATGGAGATTTTTCCGGCTGTGGAACTCATAACGAGGCATGAGCATTTCCGGGACGGAAAGGTGGTGCCACTCTGCGCCATCCATATCCTCGCCATTTTCCACAAAGACATGGAACGGCTCATAGGGTAGCCGAATATTCTCCTGCCAGCCGTGTACTTTACCGGCGCCGATCTCCTGAAGCCAGGTGAACCGGATCTCCAGCATCTTCATGTCACCTGGCCTCTGCGTCAGCCGCAGGACGGCAAAGGAACCGCAGTCACCGGAAATCAGCCGGTTTTGTGGCCGTTGCTCCAGCTGCTGGAGTTCGCTTCTCAAAATGGAAAAACTGTAGGGGGATTTTCGGGTCCAGGATACAGTCCGAATATCCAACATTTCCTTATTGCATCGTAATTTTACCAGAGTACGGTCATTCATAAAATTCATCCTCCTTCTGCGGCGCTGCTGTGCGCATCGCCGCGTGTTCTACGAGGAAAACAGCCCCCGTATATTGCTCTTTGTGGGAAGTCACCGCGGCGCCTCCCATTGAATCCAGATACTGCTGTCCGTTTTTGGATTTTGAGATATACACATAGAACTGGCTGCCAACATACTGATCGCGGTCATAGCAGCCCAGATAGCGCCGCGCCAGCACAGCGATGGCGCCGATGGCCGCCGCTTTCTGCGTCACCAGGGAAACGGCCAGCTTCATTGCGGTTTTCACTTCTTCATCGTTCAATCTGGAAGTATAGATGCGCTCCAAAAACAGAACCAGCATTTCGTCAGCAGCGCGCTTTTTATCCGCCGACTGCACTTGAGCCAGATCAGCAAAAGAAAAATTAAAGTCCGCAGGTCGTTGAAACGCCCCTTTTGTCAGCCGGATGCAGGCGCGGCCCACAATGTCTTCACCTTTCCGAATCAAGATCATCTTCTTGTTGGAATCGAAGTCTGCCAGCAGGCAGTCCCTCTGGTTTCCCGTCCAGCAGGAGAGGCAGGTGCTGTGGGGCAGTTCGCCTAACTGCATCGTAAAGTAGAAATCATCCGCTTCTTCCGCAGAGAACGGCCCCCTATCCAGCGTGAGATTGCGTTTCCATGCTGCCTCCTGCACCTCGCTGATGGGATAGCGAATCTCCCTCTGCAGGTCATCGGCAAAATATTTCAACGCATAGAATTGGCCCATCAGTTCGGCCTGTACGATCCTTCTCAGGGCCTCGATAGCCTTATCGTCACCCTGCAGGTAGCCGTACAGAGCACGCACCATCGCACTGCCGCCGCGCAGCAGGAAATTGGTGACCGGCTCCCTGTGCTGCTCCACAAATTCATCGGTAATGGAAAACCTTTCTTTCAGGTCAAGCCAGTCCCGATCCATCGTCAAAACAGCGGCACGAACCTGCGTCCAGTTTTTCTGTCCGGCAATCACCGCCCCGTTGTTGAGCGCAAAGATCGCGTCCGCCTCGGACTGCATCTCCGGGATAAATACCCGCAGCTGCTCATATTTCCGCAGAAGCCACATGGCCGTCCTCCTGGTCAGGCCGCGGATGTGTCCAAAAGCGCCTCGATACCACTCACTGAACGGCTTTTCCAGCAGACACCGGGCAAGCTGTTCCAGTTCCTGGTCTTCCATGTGGTGGCTGACCAGCCCATGCTTCAATAGCTGGCGCAAAGTGAGCAGCCGTCTGTCCACGGAAAGGGGCGTCAGCATGGCGTAGAGCCGGACATAGATTTCATCCTGCTGCCACAGCAGCCACATCTCTTCAAAGGTGTACTGCCTGCCGTCTTCCAGCAGGTCAAAATGGCTGCTGCCGCGTTCTACTGTATCGCACGCCTGCAGGTTCCTGGCTGTGAGGCTGTTGAGGTTGCAGTGTTCACAGAACTTATCCTCAAACAGCAGCGCATACCGTCCCAGCGAAAGGAACAGCTCGCTGTGCTCACTCACCAGATCCAGAAAATGCTTCTTCCCATGCCGCACTGCATAAGTGAGGATAGGGAATTGATGGCGCCGGATAGAGCTGAAATCCAGATGGAGCCTCCCGGAGTACAGGGCGTTGAGATAGCTCAGGTCATTTCGCAGGATCTCCTGCCGCTGTCCTTTGTCCAGCGGCGCTGTGTGCGAGATAAACCAGTTAAGGTCATACTGCCCCGCATGATTTTCCAGCCACCGCTCAAAAAAGGCATCGAGGTCTTCGGTATCATATTCAAAGGCGGCCAGCAGGCGGCGGAATTTCATCACATCGGCCGTCTCTACCCAGCAAAGGTCTTTGAGCCGTGCCGCGTTCAGATCAAGCGCCACCCCCTGCCGGTAGAGCAGTGTCAGGACCCGCTGAAGAGGCTGGTTCTGTTCCAGCAGCTCCAGCGCCTCGCGCGTATTGTTGTTCCAGTTGAACAGGTACGGGCCGAGAAACGGCTGCCGCATCATGTTCTTCTGTGCGTCCGTCAATGCGGATAATTCCTCCCGTTCTGTGGCCGGGAAGGCATTGATGTTGTCAATGATGGCCTCTCCTTCTTCCTCATACTTGATAAACGGCAGGTAGAATTTCATGTAATAAAATCGCAGGGACAAAGGGATATCCGTTCCCGCTGCCGCCAGCACTTGTTCTTTGGGATACTGCGTCAACTGCTCATCGCAGGTTATAGCCGACTGGAGCATACTTGTGATCGACCGGTCATCCACCCCATCATTGCACAGCGCATGGTAGAGCGCCGCAAATTCCGGCGTCCGTACAAGTTCCTTCTGAATTTGCGCATTGTCATTGCCGGTGCGGAGCCTGTTCTGTAATTGAAAAGACTCCACCCGCTCGCAGGTCTGGTCCAGGGCATCCTCCGGGAATTTTCCCGTCAATCCCAATTTCAGGCCGCTGCTCTCCATGCGGGCGAGCAGGGCTAAATGTTTCAATGTGTTTGTCATGCTGCTTCACCTCCTACGATGGTTTGCACCATTGTCAATATCTCTCTGCGCGGCCGAGGCTCATACATCACAAGACTTCCGCACAGCTCAAAAAATTTCCACATTTCCGCCGCCTCAAGGGTCTGAGCGCAGCCTGCCGGCCATTCCAGCAATTTTTCATAGACCATACCCAGCGCAGCTTTCCTGATCTCACCAAAATGATATCCGTGCATGAACTGGATCAGGGATTCCGCGCTGCCATTATAGCAACTTGCCAGTTTCTCCTGACATTTCATGACCTGCTGCTGCCACTGGCGTTCCTTTTCCTGTTCTTCCTGTTCGGCGGTGGCTTTTCGGTCGGCCTCCATTTCTTCCTTGGAATAGAACCGCTCCTTTAACTGATTTACTTCGTAGCCACCGCAGGCATCGTGTGTCAGAAGCTGCCGCAGCACAGACGCCAGCAGCGGTTTGTCATAGATGCGCTGGATCACCGGGGCCTTCAGGGCACAGAGGACAAACGAATCATAGTATTCCGGCTCTGTCTGAAAGAGCGAGGCATCGATCCAGTCATAAAGCTGGCGGTGCTGCTCCGCTGTCAAGAATGGCCGGACCATAGAGAATGATTGGACTTTTTTGTTATAATAGCTTTCCTTCTTGACAAACTTCTGGTGGAAATAAAAGTTATCTCCGAAAATTTCCTGTAGCTGGGAGAAAGTGTACTGGCTGAACAGCTTTTGCGCGAACCGAAAGCACCGCCAGCTGGAGATTTTCAGCGCATATTCCTCTAAAAGCTCCAGAGGATGGGCACGAGCCCCGTCCCCCTTGTGCTGCTCAAAAAACTGCCACAAATTGATCTCCTTTCGCTCCACCAGCAAAACAAAGCTGCGAAGCGTAAGCCAATGGCGCTTGTTAAAATACTCAATATACTCCACACCAGTCAGGGCCTGATACCGCGTAAGCCAGCGCCGCAGCGGGATCGCCGCACGGGAACGGAGCATCTGCATGGTAAACAGTTCCGCATATTCCTCATTACTCAGCTCGTTTGCCAGAATGTCGTATCGCGGGTCGAAGACATCGAAGCGATAAGGGAACTGTCTTTTAATTGTTTGATTCATCCAGAGGATAGTCTGGGGGGCTGTGGGTGCAAGCCCCGTCTGGATGGCTGCCCAGAGATCCTGATATCCCTCGTACCTGACCTCAAATTTCTTGTAAACCTGGAACAGCCAGCTGATGTACGCATAGATCTCTTCCGGCTGTCCATCCGGGCCGTTCAGCAGCATTCGGACGCAGGCCACCGCGATCTTTTCCGCCACAATGCCTTTGGATGAGAGCCGGTCCGGTATCCGGTCGGCCCACACCGCCAGGGAATTTGCCATTGTGATCTCTTCCATGCTGTACCCGGCAGTATGCAAAACCGAAAATTCCCGGCTGTCCGGCTTCATGTTCATGTAGGGCAGCTTCATCAGCGTCCGCAATACCAGATCGTTTTTTCCCCGATAGCGTTTTGCCTCTTCAGCGTAGAAACGGATGAACCATTCCAGCACGCCGAAATCCCGTGCCATAGAAATCGTCCTTTCTGGTCCAAACAGCCGCGTCAGCTGCGGCCGCATGGCCTGATAGCCGGTCTCCGGATCATTAAACAGGGAGAGCACAAACAGAGCCTCCTCCGTCCTGGCGTATTCCCTGGCGGCCAGTTCATCCAGCCGCGTGCGGCGCCGGAAAGCGTCGGTTTCCAGCAGATAGAGCGCACCTTGCAGGTAAACATCCGTCCCGGCGGTCCTGCGAAGTTTTTGAATAAAATCGTTCCGCTGATTGCCCACAAACATTGTGTCGGCCTGGCATCGGCGGGTGTAGCCCAGGGCCAGCGCCAGCGCGCGCAGGATGCGTATGTCTGTCCCCAGTTTTTCCTCGAAGCGTTCCAGCACTTCGCCGGGATAGCGCAGGCTGTAAGCTTCAAAATAGCTGGAAACATTCTGATCTTCCTGCCAGATTTGTCTCGCTTCCAGCTGACGGTAAAGGATTCTCGCCTCACCGTCCTGGGCTGTCTGTACGACCAATTCAGAAAAGGCGTGATACAGCGTAAGATCTATGTCCTTCTGGAAGGTGCTGTATGCAGGTATAATTTCTTGGGTCACAATATTTCCCTCCTTTTCACTGCGGCCAATGCCCGCCGGTAGAATAGTTCCATTCAATCGTCCCATCTTCGTAAATTTGCGGTCCGTGCGCAGTCAGGCTCCAGCCGTCGGACAGCCTTGTGAAATAGGCTACCGTTTCCCACGGGCGGCTGCTCTCTACAACGCCGGTGCAGCGGTATTGCCTGTCATTGCGGTTGGTGTAAACGCGATTGACAACAGGGATGAAATACTTTCTTTCCATATGGTGTTCCTCCATAAAAATATAGGGAGAGGGCGCAGATCGCCCTCTCCCCATTGTCAAACTCTGATGACCCGGCGTGTTAAGCCACACCGGCCATGCAGAAAAATTCTTCCGGCGTCAGCACCGGGATACCCAGTTCCCGCGCCTTGGACAGCTTGCTGCCGGCTTTCTCGCCGCAGACCAGATAATCGGTCTTGCGGGTCACCGAACTGCCGGCCACTGCCCCCAATGAGGCGATCAGGCTGTTCATCTCGTTGCGGGTGTAAGGCTCGACCTTTCCCGTGACCACAATGGTCTTTCCGGAAAAAGAATTGTCCCTGTTGATAGTCTGGTTGTTGGCCTCCACCGGTTTCTGAATGTTCATCATCAGCTGCAATTCCTCCCAAATACAGAAATTTTCTTCCTCGTTGAACCATTCCTGAATGTTGTTGTGCAGCGTCTCCCCAAAGTCCGGGAGCTGCCGGAAGTCATAGCCTCCATAGACGGCATCCCGGAATTCATCCAGACTGCCGTGAAATTCCCGGCAAAGTGCTCTGCTGGCGGTATTGCCAATCATCGGGATGTCCATAGCGATAACATACCGCTCGAATGTCGTGCTGCGGCTCTGCTGGATGGCGTCCCAAAGACGCTGCCAGGATTTTTCGCCAAAGCCTTCCATTCGGATGATCTCGTCCCTATGCTGGTCCAGGCGGTAAATGTCCAGATAGCTGTGAATCCAGCCGCGGCCAATCAGCTTTTCCAGCGTTCCTTCCGACAGTCCCTCAATGTTCATGGCCTTTTTGCTCACAAAATGGACGAATTGTTTAAGGCGCCGGGTCTCGCAGGCGGCGTTGTCGCAGAACAGGGTCTTGATGACCCGTTCCTCACCGTTTTCACCGCGGCCACTGGTTTCGTGGATTCTGGTCGGCTCTCCGCAGCAGGGGCACTGGTGCGGGATCACGGCATCCATAGAAAAATTGCCCCGGTCCAGGTTTTCCTCCACATGGGGAATGATCATGTTTCGTTTGCTCACCAGGATACGGCAGCCCGGCGCCAATTCCAGATCCTCAATGAAGGACAGGTTGTGCAGGCTGGCTCTGGACACTTCGCATCCGTCGATCTCCACCGGCTCAAAAATGGCAACCGGGGCAATCTCGCCGGTGCGGCCGGGCGTCCATTCAATCGTCTGGAGCTTTGTCTGGAACAAATCATCCTCAAATTTGAAGGCAAGGCCGTCCTTGTAGTGATGGCCCGTGCGCCCGCAGCTTTTGGACAGCGCGATGTCGTTGTAAGTAATAACGATACCGTCGATGGGAATATCAGCGTCCGCCGCATACTCCTTGAGCTGACGGATACCGTCCTCGGTTTCCTTCTGCGTCAAAGGGCGCTTGGTGACCATGTACTTGCAGGGCAGAAAGCCCAGCGGCCGCAGCGCCTTGAGGCGCTCCGACTTGCGAGGCAATTCCTCCATGCCCTCCAGCACATTGAACGGCATGAACATCAGTCGCCGTCCCAGACAGGTCCCGGCGTCAAACAGGCGCACTGAGCCGGCCGCCAGATTGCGGCCGTTCTTGTAGGGTTTCCCATCGCTGTCCACCAGAGTGGTCTTCAGCTGTTCAAAATCGCTGGGGCGGATGAACGCCTCGCCGGTGACCACCAGGCGGTCTTCATATTGGATATTCTCGGGGATGCCGCCAATAGCGCGGGTGTTGTGGGTCACGATTTCGCCCACATCACCGTCGCCCCGGGTAGCTGCCTCCACCAATTTGCCCCCTTCATAGGTCAGCTTGATGGTAAGGCCGTCCAACTTGAGCATGAACATCACCTGATGCTCTCCCATAAAGCGGCACAAATCCTCCGCATTCTTCACTTTATCCAGAGACAGCAGCGGAATCGAGTGATTTGTTTTTTCCAGTTTGCTGACCGCCGGGTATCCCACGGTATTGGTGGGCGAATTTGACATCTGGACGCCCGTTGCACTTTCCAGGTCCTGCAGCTCCTCAAACAATCGGTCATAGACCGCATCGCTGACGCTGGGGCTGTTGAGATTGTAATACTCATTCCGGTAGCGGTTGAGCCGGTCGTTCAGCTCCCGCTGCTTCATTAACAAATTCTGGTCCATCAGGCCGCCTCCTTTTCTAAAACGCGAAAGGCCATAATCAGTGCCTCCGCCGTATGTTTGCCGTAAGTATAAGAACTGCATACGCCGTCCTCAAATTCCCATGTGCCGGCCGGCCCCCACCAAATGAGGGAACCGCGCCCGTCATTTGCCGCATTGATCCGGGGATCAGGCGGGGTCAGTATCTTGGTGTAGAAGCCCTGGGTGTTGACCCATGTGACTTCCCGCAGCTGCCCGATACAGGAAGGGCGGCAATGGCCGGTGACTTCCAGACGAATACCAGGCCGAAGAGCGCGTTTGAGCTGGTTCAGGTTTTTAATCATGCCGCACCATCCTTTCCCTGTCCGGGGCATACCGGCCAAAATTCAGTTCCCGGATGATGTGCTGGATCGCCTCATCATCATCCCATTTTGTGGAGAAGACGGCCCGTTCCGGCCCTTCTCTCACATGAACGCTTACCTCGCTGCCATAAATCTGCATCAGCACATCAGGGCGCTGGGCGCAGACCACAGCCAAATTGCCAAGCTGTTTCATTTTCTCTCCTTTCACGCCGCATAGAGCCAGACCACAAGCGGCCGGCTCAAATCGGCAACCACATAATTTTTCCGCACATGAACTGGGCGGAAATGTTCGTCAAACTCACATTGCGTACTCTGTTCGATACGCCCGCCGGTCTGGGCCAGATGCTCCCGATAGAGGCGCAGGATATCCAGTCGTGCCTCTGGAGTATCGCTCTCCCTGCACCAAAGGCTGGGGCAATACACATACCTGTGCGGTTCGTCTTTGAGAAAAAAGCCATAGGTTTTGTAGTAATGGCATTTTCGCGCCCGTTCCCGCTCGATGCGTTTTACATAGGCCATGCCGGCTTTGCCGCCTTGGGTCAGGCAGAGATAGCCCATCTTCTGACGCTGTTCGTCTGACAATGGGATCTGCTCCATTTTCTGTCCCGGCAGCCCTTTAAAAGCACGGAAACTCTCAGGCGCATATCTGTAACCGCGTATCTCATACTCAAATCCTTTTTTCCCCATCAGGGACCTCCATTCTATAAAAGTGGGCCGGACGCCCCAAAGGACGCCCGGCCATTGAACCTGTCTCACGCGGCGGCAGGTAACGCCTGCGGCTGCATGACTTCCGTATTTTCCATTAAGTCGGCCAGCAGCACATCTGCCAGCAGACGGCCAGCCAGATGCCCGGTGTGGATAATCACACGGTCTTTTCGCATCTGGATAAATTCCTCTTTCCGCAGCTCACGGCTCCGTTCGGCCAGCTTCAGGTCGCGGCCGGTAAGGCGGGCCGCAATGACCTTCTGCCATTTGATCAGGAATTCTGTTGCCTGTTCAATATCTTCATACTGCCGATCAAACAAAGTGCGCTTCTGACGAACTGTTCCATCTGGTTCAATCTCCAGAGTATAGTAGGGATCGTTAGGTTCCTCCGTCCGGCGCAGGAACATGATGAAGCTTTCCCGGCGTTCCATGCGGTCATAGTACCGCTCGCCGGCGCCATCATTGCCGACACAGTGATGAAGCATCCGCCCCTCCTTGATGATTTCAAAGATGTCTTGGGGCGCAAGCACCGTGTAGTCGTCATCGCTGTAGGCATATTTTTCCTGCAGTTCCACACAGATGGCATTGACATGGGGATATTTCGCCGCCATTTTCGACGCCTGCTCTTCCAGGCTCCCGGCTTCACTCTGAAGGACCAGTTCATCGTGCCGCTGGCGCAGTTTGCGCACACGGTAGACGATCTCATCGCTGGTGTCATAGTGCAGCCGTTCCGCCATAGCAAGATAGTCCTGCCAGGTGGTCAGCGCCTGCTGGCAGCTGCCATCAAAATACTCTTTTTGCCGCTCCAGATAATTTTTGATCTGCACCAGGCTCATTCGGTCTGCGATAAACACCAGATCCTTGGCGCTGATCTGTTCCTTTTTGCTCCAGCGCAGCATGTCGTCCGTAATACGCTGTCCGGTCCGCTTCTCAAGCTGCAGCCAGGCCAAAGTTTCTGTGTCTCCATCCATCTGACGCAGGCGGCGGAATTTTGAGGCATCCAGGCCCAGAGCGCGGATCAGCCCGGGCTCACTGGGGTTCAGCACCAGCTTCCGCACGTTGTCGCAGTTATGGAAACACTCCTTTGTCAGCCGCTGCAGTCCAGCCTTCCAGATCTGCTCCATCTGGGGAAGCCTTTTCCAGACTGCCAGGTATTTTTCGGGATCAGTGATCGGATGGCTTCGTATCCACTCGGCCAAGCCGGTTTGACGAAGTTCTTTTTTCTCCAGGCTGGGCAAAGTCTTTCCATATACCCGGCCGGATTGATCACCATAATAAGCATAATAGCAGGGGCTTCCCGCGATCCAGCGTGTTTCCCGCTGGCAGTACATCCCCCAGTAATAGGAACGGATTTCGCCGGTGCGGTCATAAATCGAACGCCGGAACTCATGCCAATAGGGCTCGCTGTGCGGCAGGGTATCCTTTCGGTAGGTCCTGTCCGCCCGGAATTCCCGAACGACAAATCCATCCCTGCACCGCTGGACCAGATAAGCATAATACTTATCTGTTTGAAAATAGCCTGCGCGCCCCAAAGCCTTGAACACCACAGGATGGCGGCAGCGGATACAGCGTCCCTCTTTGTTGTGGTAGGGATGCCCGGAAATGGGCACCTCCTTCCCGCAGAAAGTGCAGTAACCGGTTTTGGCTCCGCCGCGCTTGTAATGGTAAAATATAAAATTTTCCCGCACGGCCACCTTGTCGGCCCACCGCTTCCAATCTTTTGGCAATTTCGGCACCTGCGCCAGATCCTTGTCCCATGGGTCAGTGATCCGTTTGTGGCGCCGTTCCAGCTGTTCGTCCCTCACATTCCTCTGAAAGTCGAGAATGCCGAGATCGCCACCGCGCTCGCCGGAAAAATAGTCTTGAACCAAGGCCGCATCTTCCTCGCTGACCCAGCAGGTAGCGTAGTAGTTCCTGCCAGGCCATTCCAAACGGTCCAGTTTTGCATCCCGCCACTTTTTCTCCAAGTGATCGTAGGTCAAAAACTGGCGGTTTTCCTTGTCGATAAATACCTCATAAGCAGGATTATTACCATCCAGCCGCAGATGATCCGGCAGAAAAAAGGCGGCTTTCAGAACGCCATCCTGCACCAGACAGTTCATAAACGCGAAATAGGTGCGGGTAGTATAGGTGTGGCCATAATAAGTCGTCTCCTTTTTTGGCTCATCCGCTATCGCCACTTCTTTCATCTCCTGCGATGCCGTCAGCGCCGGCATCGCTTGAAGCATGGATTTCTTCAAATTAACTCACCATCCTTTTCTCAAGATCCACCCCATACCAGACATTGGGCAGAAGTGTCTTTCCATCAATGGTAGCCACCACGATCTGCTGGATGCAGCCGGTGGCCGGGTCTTCCTTGGCAAACGCCAACACATCGCCTTTCCGGCGGCCCTTGGCTATGGGATCAGCGCCGCGGACGGCCGCATAACCGTCACACGCCTCTGCCTGGTCTTTCCGCACATGGCTGTTCCATTCCCGCTTGGGATGGTCTGCCATAAAAGCGAGGCCATGGAGAAGCAGTTCCTCTTTCGTCAGCCGTTTGAGGACCGTCAGCTCAGTGCAGGAGATTTTGGAATCTACCTCGTCCTCGTCAATGTCCCCGCCGGCATTGACGATATAATATTCCGAATGGTCGATATCTCCGTAATAGTTCAGGCAATCCAGCGGGTTCTCCGCACAGTGGAAGCCATTTTGCCGGCAGTTGGCCTTATCAGTCACATTGAGGCCCATCTGAAACTGGTAATCAATGCAGATCATGCCGGGACGAAACCCTTTATATGCAATCATGCTCTGCCTCCTCAGCCTGCTTTTGCCATGCCAAAATCCATCAGAGACATCTGCCCGTCAGCAGAAGGCTTTTTCTCCGGCGCCGGCTTAGGCTCCGGCTTTTTCTTCTCAGCAGGTTTTTTCTCGGTTTTCTTTTTCTTGGAGGACTTCACGGAAGACTTGCCATAGTAGGGGCGGGGGACAAATTTTTCTTCCTGCTCCTGGTCCTCTTTGGCGTCCGGATCGCGGAAATAGTCCTCCGACCACTGATAGCACAGGTCATCCGGAATATCGCAGCCATACCCCTGGCTGCCCTGGCCCGGCTGGATGCCGTTTGCTTTCAATTCGTCCTGGATGTACTCCCATGCCTTGCGGCTGATGTATTGGAAACAATGGACCATCGTTTTCTTCGGGTGCATGGTGAGACGGGCAAATGCCGGGTCTTCCAGGCACTTGGTCTGGATATACTCCGACACGCACTCCTTCATATTGCGCCGGGTCAGCTTTTCCACATCGCCGCTGACCCGCTGCATGGAGGCAGCCACCACCTCATCGTCACTCATGGCGGCCAAGCGGTCCATCTGTTCCTGCAGGGCCTTCTTCTTTTCCGCCTGTTTCGCCTCCCACTCAGCCTTCCGTTTGGCTTCGGCGGCCTCATGCTCGGCACGTCGCTGTTCCTCGTCAGCGTCCGCATTGGAGGTATCGGCCTTGGCAGGCTCCGCCTGCCCCTCATCGGCATTGTCCCCGTCATCGGTTTCTTCAGCGGGGGGCCCTGCCTCGTCAGGCTGTCCCTGCTTTTCCGGGACCTCGCTCAAATCTTCATCGTCCTCAAAAGCAGGCTGCGGCGCCGGCTCTGCGGCAGGCGGTACGGGCTGACGGTCAGCCGGCGGCACCGGCAGCTCGTCAAAGTTCTCCCCGTCCTCAAAAGCGCACTCGCGGGTGAGCGAGGCGGCAGACGGTTTGCGGCCTTCCTGCATATCCAGCGACATTTCCGAAAAATATCCCATAATAAACTCCTTTCCGTTGACAAAAATGGCATGGATCAGGATAAAACCTGTTCCATGCCATCGTTTACCTGTGTCACAGCACATAGAGTAGTGTGCTGAAGCTGTCGAAACAGTAACATATCACATTGGGATACTGCTCCGACCACTTTTTGATCCTGTCCTGCACCTCCTGGGCTTTCCGCTGGGCCGGGCCATTCCACGGCGGCGGGACCGTCACCGTAAAATATCCCTTATCCGTGCGGGGCCGCACATCAGCGTTCAGATGGGCGCATTGCTCCAGAAGCGCCAGAAGTTGCCCTCTCTTCGTCTCATTCACAACAACCATTGAAGCCTCTTTATGTCCCTTCTTTGATGTCCTTTTTGGCAAGCATGGGGGAAAACTTGACCTGCGGAAATTCATGCTCCCCATTGACATAGTAGTAGATCCTTCGTGGAGAATGGTCCAGTTCTACCACATCAGAGAGCGCCATTGGCCGCCCGTGGCAGCCCTCCGGCAGTTCCTCCCGGCAGTCAGCAAACAGGCGCTTCAAAATCTCTGCGTCGCTCTGTTCCACCGGGCAGTAGACTTCGCCAGACCCGGCCATGCGGTACATGGCGGCGGGCGGCTGTTCATAGCCGGCCTTTTGCAGCGCCGCAAGTTCCTTGAAAGCAAATGGGATCGCTTTTTGCTCGTCCAGTTCCAACTGATAGAGCACAAATCTCTGTTTCCGCCGCTGGGGTTCCAGCAGGGTGCCGAGGGCATCCCTGCCTTGCCGCAGGAAGGTTTCATGTTCCTCTCTGGTCAAACCAAGATACTCCGTCAGGCAGGTTTTGTTTTCAGCCAAGTGCTGCCATAGTTCGATGCAGTCCTCAATATGCGCCAGTTCACACAAACCGCGGAGGTACTGCGCCTTAAAACTAAGTCTATCGATCTCCTTTCTCCGTTGATTTTCCCGGCGAAGTGCCAGCTGCCAATCGTCAAATCCCTTATAGTTGGGATTCCAGGTCAGCCTCCGGCAGTTCATGCCATACTTCCGGGCCGTCAGATAAATTTTCGACGCCCCGGCCATCGTCATTTGATTGTTGTACTTGTCCATATCGTGGGCTTCAATGATTTCCTCCGTGCCGTTCTGCGCCAAAAGGGCAAACAACGGGTCCAGCGGGCTGGTGTTGTTGGCCCCGGCAATCGCGGCAAAGGTGCGCCCGGTCAGACAATGGGAAATATCTGCTTTCAGCAGCCCCTCGATCACATAGACCACCCGGGCGGATGGGTCACCGATCAGATGTACCGGGCTGCCGGAGCCTGTCCCGTCTGTCTTTGAGGAAGAGGAAAACCAGATGTACTTGGCCCCCGGTTTCTCCGGCGGGTCATCCTTGTGTTTCAGCGGCACATCCAGCATGATCTGGAATCCCTGCAGCCGCCCGTCAAAGCCTACGGCGGGGATCAGAATGCCGGAGGTCTTCTTATAAAATGCCATTGTCCAATGGCCGCTGTCGTCCCGGTAAAATCCGGGTACGCCCTGCACCCTGCAGCCCTGCCTGATCAGCCGGTCCGTGATAGAGCGGCATAAGAAGGGCGGCGGGGTACTCTTAAAGCCCAGCGCCTCGATTTGTTCATCAGACAGCCCACGCTTTGGTGAGCGCAGATGTTCCCGATGTGCCGGCCGCAGCGTAAGCTGGGCCAGCAGTAGGGATAGCGTCTGGTGGATCTCGGCCGGGCTGGCTTTGTCCGACTGCGGCACAGTTTTTCGCTCGGAAGAAGAATGACCTGCAGCGGCCGCCCGGGCCCCCGAAGATGGGGACCCGGTGCTGACCGGCTGCTGTTGGGCTTCATTCCCGGAGCGTGCGTGTTCCTCGTGGGTATTGTCACACAGAGCTTCTGCAATTTCCCAATAAGCGTCAGAGGTCGTCGTGTGATTCAATTTTGCATATAGCGCCAGCATTCCGCCATGTTCGTCGCAGTGATTGCACCGCCAGACATTTTTGACGAAATTGACATTCATCCGCCCGCGGCGGTCGCCGCAGAACGGGCAGTCCACATAGACGCTGTTTGCCTGCTGGCGCCTGACCCGCAGGTGCAGCAGTTCCACAACTTCCATGATACCGAAGGGAAATTCATCCGGGTACGAGCCCATCTGTCATTCCTCCCTTCATGCCCTCGCCGGCGGCCATATCAGCCGGCCTTTTGAAGCGAATCCAAAACCAGCTGTGCGGCCGCGCGGACCATGTTGTTCTTGCTCTTGCCCGGGATCAGGTAGTACCGCAGATTGACAGGCCGCTTCTCAGCCACCTGGGCAATCGTCATGCCCTTGCAGATGCCATCGTCTACGATGACCTGCTGGGCCTGTTCCAGCGTCATGACCTGCAGAATATCCTCCATAGGCGTGTCCTTCGTGTAAGAGGGGGTATCCACCGCAGTATCCGCCGCCCCGGCAGCGTCATCTTCGGGCTGCATAGGCTCGGCGGCAGGTTCGGATTCCTCCGTGTGCTGGACCGGCAGCTCCGTTACATTGCCGCGGACAGGCAATTCATGCGACTGTTCGCTCTCAGCCACCGGCTGCTCTGTCTTTGGCGAAGGCCCAACCGGGAGCGTATCGAATGTCCTCTCAGGCTCTACCGGCAGGTGCTGCTCCACCGCTTCCGAAGCAGTGCTTTCCTTCGACGGGGCCGTTGTCACGGTTGCCGCCTTTTCGGCCTCAAACGCCCTCTGCGGCGTTTTGATGGGGCTGGCAGGGGATTTCACCTCAGCAGGCGTATCGCCCTTCTGCGGGGCGCTGTGGGGCTTCTGCGGCGGTGTCGTGCGTGCCGTCGGCCCGGCAGGCGGTTCTGCGGCCTTTTTGACAGCCGCTCCGGAGCTTTTCTCCATCAGTTCAGCCTGGGCGCCGGCGCTGATCAGCTGGATGCCAAAACCGGCGTCCGTAAGGGCCTGACTCAGCGCCTCATTCTGGGCGGCTTTTACGAAATCGCGGCTGTCCTGAGTAGTCTGCTGGGCCGTGCTCATACTGAACGGCTCCGCGTCACTGCGGTCCAGAAACACCTTGGCCTCAAAAATCGCCATTTGCTCTGTGATCCGCAGCGCCGTCAGACTCATACGGCCATTGGGATGGGCCATGCGGAACCAGAGTTTCTGATAAGGCAGATCCAGCTTCAAGGTGTCCTTGGTGCGGCGGAGGAACTTGAGCGGGTCAAAGCCCGGCACCTTGTTCAGTTCAGAGGCCGCAGGCACAGCTTCGTACATCGTTTTCGCATTGTTTTCGTTCATGTTATATACTCCTTCCTGTGTAATAAATAGGAGACGCCGGGCAATTTTCTGCACCTTGCGCCTCTTTTTTAACCAGCGTATTTCAGTTCTTCTTCCAGAGCTGCCGGGACCGGGATTCCGGCCCGCTTGGCATAGGCCTTATAGTACATACCGATGCGCGTGCCCAGAAGCGTATTCCGCTTGACGATTTCATTCCGGTGGATCGCCATAAACAGCACCTGCTTTTGGCCGATCAGCACCACGCGCTTTTTGGCTCGGGTGATGCCGGTATAGAGCAGGTTGCGGTAGAGCATGACGGTGTGCGCTTTCAAAAGCGGCATGATGACCGTTTCATACTCAGAGCCCATTGCCTTGTGGATGGTGGTGGCGTAGGCAAGGTCCAGATTGACCATATCCTCTACGCTGTATTCCAGTTCTCGGCCCACACCGAAGTCCAGACCGATACGCTTGCCATCTTCATCGTCTTTGATATAGCGGATAAATCCCAGGTCGCCGTTGGACACCTTGGCGGTGTTTTTGGTCTGCATGATCCGGTCGTTTACCCGGAACACTTTGACGCCGATTTTGATTTCTTCCTCGGCAGAGCGGAACGGGTTGACCACCTCGCGGATGGCCTCGTTGAGTTGTTCCGCCGACGCGGCGCCTTCCGAACGGAAGGGGGACAAAATCTGCACCCGGTCAATGCCGCTTTCCGCGATTTCCCGGCAGTAACGGGCGATGATCCGCTCCGCGGCCTCTGCCTGGTTATCGCTTGCCATAAATACAAAGTCCGGCCCAAAGTACAGCTTGGTGTTGCCCTCGTTGATAAACTTGGCGTTATAAGCAATCAGGCTGTCCTTGGACTGGCGGAAGATCTGGTCCAGTACCGTGACGGGAATCAGGCCGCAGTCGATCAGTTCGCGGAACACATTCCCGGCGCCCACGCTGGGGAGCTGATCGGGGTCGCCCACAAGAACGACACGGGCCCCATCCTTGATGCGGGAAAAAAATTTGTCTGCCAGCCACATATCCACCATAGAAAACTCGTCCACGATGATCAGGTCCGCCGACAACGGCTCCTGCTGTCTGCTGCGGTTGGCGTCATCTTCTTCACTGCCAAGGCCCAGGCCGCTGTGGAGCGTCCGCGCCTTGTCAAAGCCAGTGCTTTCCGCCATGCGACGGCTGGCACGGCCGGTCGGTGCCATCAGAACGATTTCACCTTTCGGGTGCAGGCGGCGGTAGACTTCCAAAATGGTCTTGAGCACCGTTGTCTTGCCGGTGCCGGGAGAACCTGTGATAATGGACAGGCTGTGGCGGTAAGCCGCGTAGACCGCTGCCTCCTGTTTGGAAGACAGCACAAGCCCCATTTCACGCTTGACCTGCTCCAGCGCCTGCTCAATGCGCTCCGGCGCAGACGGCTCTATTAGCCGCATGGCAATACGCCGGGCCGTTTCATCTTCCTGTGCGAATGTGCGGGGCAGGTAGATGTTATCTTTGACGGATACCACCTCGCCATGAAGAATCATGTCCTGAAGCACATCCGCGACCTCCTGTTCATGAAGCCGGAGAGACGGGACGGGGATTTTTGCGTTGAGAAGCCGAAGAGCCTCCTTCCGCAAAGCTTCACCAGGCAGGAACAAATGTCCTTTGCCGCCCTTGCTGTCCTCCAGCGCCCAGAACAGTGCGCCTTTGACCCGCATGGGGTCATGCAGGTCGCCGCCGTTTTTCTGAACGATGGCATCTACCCGGAGAAATCCAAAACCGGACACCTGGCAAAGTTCAAAGGGACTCTTTTTCAAGATGTCCACGCTGGCGGGTCCAAAGTGCTGGTAGATCTTCAGAGCCGTTTTCGGCGTGATCTTGAATGGGGAGAGCAGCGTCATCAGGTCTTGGAGCATCCGGCTCTCCGCATACGAGGTTTTGATGTCCTCCAGCTTGCTTTCCGTAATGCCCTTGACCTCCAGCAGCCGCTCGGGATGGTTTTGCAGAATATCCAGCGTTTCCACGCCAAACCGGGAGACGATCTGCGCGGCAGTCGCCGGCCCGATGCCTTTGATGAGGCCGGAGGCCAGATAGCCTTCCACGCCGTCCTTGGTCTTGGGAACGATCTCACGCCACTGTTCCACCTGAAGCTGCACACCATATTTGCCCTTTGTCCATTCGCCGTCCAGTTCCAGCTCTACCGCGTCCGTGCGGGGCAGTTCATAGCCCGTCGCAACAAAGCGGATCAGATGATCTCTGTACCGGCGGGTGGAACGAGCCTCCTGGGGCACCTCCTTATCAGCGGTTTTTACGCTGATGATGCAGAACCTGTTTACGGGGTTGTGGTAGATCGTCCCGTCATAAGTTCCTCTATGGATCACTTCTTTTTCCCTCCTTTTATGCCGCCTCGCCGTCACACTTGACTACGAACCGGCGTGACACTGAGACAGTCACATATTGTTCGTAAATGTCCGGGTGGTCCAGCTTCAACCGTTTCAGATTATCCTTGTCGATACCAGGGGTTCGTATCGGATTGTAAGTGACGGTATAGTTCACCCCATCCTGCTGGCAAATGGCTTTGCAGCTTTTCCCCATTTTGGCAATGATGGCAGCCTTCAGCCGCTTCATATCTTCCTCAATCTTCTTGTTGCCGGCTTCTGCGCCTTTTTTCTGCTCCTGAAGCTGGAGAAAACGCATCAGCTTGGCCGTCAGAGACAAATCGAGTGTCACAGCGGGGGCCTCCTTGTCAGCGGGGCCGGTGTACCGGCGCACGCTCTCGATCACGAGGTCTCCATCCTCGGTGTAAGGCGGCGGTGTTCTGGTAAGCACATGGTTTTCCCAGAAATCCTGTTCCAGAAAAATCATCTCATCCTCATAGGCCAGATCCCTCTGCATATCACGGATAATACTTTCCTGCTCGTTGTTGCCATACAGGCAGCAGAAGAAACAGCGGTCCACATCCATGACAGCCATGTAATGCCGCCCCTGGGACTCATAGTAGGCCGGAATGGTTTCCTCACCATCCAGCCACCAGTTGTCTTTGGCGTTGTAGTTTGTGGTCTTGATCTCCAGAATAGCGGTGGTGCCGTCCGGCAGTTCTACAAAGTAGTCCACATCCGCCAGCATCCAGGGATACTTCGGGTGCTGGAACATCTTTTTGATCTGATAGACCTTGTAGCCGGTCCGGTGCTGGAAGATCTTCGCCACCAGCGGTTCCAACAGGTGTCCCATCTCCAGGGCCACCCAGTTGTCCTCATGGTCCTCGACCACGGCAATGTTCAGCTTGTCATAAAACAGATCCCGGGCCGTCCGCCACGGTGAAATGCCCAGCAGAGCTGCAACATCGCTGCCTCCAATACCTTTCCGGCGGTAGGCAAGCCATTCTTCTTCGGACAAGCCTGCCGTATCCACCAGCACCAGGGGCTGATGCCGCTCTTTGACAGCCACACTGCCTACCGGCATACTCAACACCCCCTCCGCGTTCTACGGGGAATGACGGGTGCCCGAATCACCGGGCAATGCTTCTGTGCGGTTTGGTTCAGCTTCTGGTACTGCCGCCAGCTCGCCACCGGTTTCCTCTTACTCGTCAGAGACTCCTGACTCCGCTTTTTTACATTCATGTTCATACCTGCCTTTCTGTAATTGTGGTATATCCTCAAAGCCGTTTCCGGCATTTGGGCAGAAAAAAAGCGAGGGTGACAAAGGGCGTAACGCCTGATGTCCATAGCTGCCTATGAACCAAAGTCATCCTCGCTGACGGGAGCAAAAGTCCCGGAAAAATAAAAAAGCCAGTAATATACCGGCCCAGAGGGGCGCAGTAATACTACTGGCACAAGTACAATCTTGACTGCGTGTGCAATGCAGATTTTTCAATCCGCGGTACAGAAACTAAGTCTGTATCCCACAAGGGGAAAACGCACAAAAATCAATTACAGAAACAGTGTAGCACAATATCTTGCGTTAGTCAAGAAATATCATCTATATATAGTATCTTTCTGCCACTGAAAATGGCTCGCTCAAAAAAACTCATCAAAAGGCACAGGATTTGCAGAAATTTGGCCGCCATCTCCTATATATAGGGCGTACAGACATGGCATGGGATTCCGTAGCCGGTCTGCACGCTCTTTTTGTACCTTGACAAGCCCCATAACCTTTTCCATTGGAGTTATACAGGGATCGCGGACAGTGTGCGATGACCACATGGAGCCCGCCCACGATTGAAATACCGCACAGCGGGCCCTGGCAATACGCGGCGGAACGCCCCGGCGCAGGAAATGGCCTTTGGAAGAGACACTACACTTCCCGATGAATTTGAATGACTTCATTGTTTTTGTTGAAAACCTTCTTCTACAAACAGTAAAGGATATATGTAATTGCAAATAAAGGAGGGCAATTATGGAAAAAAGAAAACCCAATGACCTTTCACCGGATCAGTGCTTGGCGGTCGATACGGAATCGCTTTGCAAACTGCTCGACTGCGGGCGGCACACGGCCGTCCAGATCGGCGACCTGGCCCACGCCCGCATTACCATGAATTCTCGTGTCCTTTGGAGCGTTCAGCGCGTGAAGGAATATTTGTACGAGATCTCATGCTAACAGAACCTTGCCCATTCCGGGCACAGCAACACACAAAACATCGGGAGGTATCAGCCTATGCCAAAAGTTAGAAAAGACAACAAAGGCCGCAACCTGCGGCCAGGAGAAACACAACGCTCAGACGGCAGCTATATGTTTGTCTATAAGCTGGGTAAGAAGAAAAAGTACATTTATGATTTTGACCTTGCCAGCCTGCGGGCCAAAGAAAAAGTGCTCAACCGTGACAGCGAAGACGGTATTCGCACCCAGGAGGCTATGAAAATCACCCTAAATGATATGTTCAAAGTCCTCATGGATACGAAGATCCAGTTAAAGGCTTCTACACGGGCGAATTACGAATATCTTTGGAGCAACTATGTGAAGGATGAGCCGTTTGCCAACATTCCCCTGCCCAACATCCGAAAGAGCGACATCCTGACATTTTACACGAAGCTTTTGAAAAAAGGCTTTGCGGTCAATTCCTTGGAAAGCATCAATAACCTGATTCACCCCACGCTTGAATTGGCGGTCGATGATGACTACATCCGAAAAAATCCAAGCAAAGGCGTCTACCGCTCTCTCAAAACAGAGGGAGCCGGGGCGCCCCCGAAGAAAAGAATCGCGCTGACCATGACACAGCAGAAGAACTTCCTTCGGTTCATTTCCAAGTCACCGATGTATAGCCACTGGCTGCCTGTCATGGTCGTACTGCTCGGTACGGGAATGCGTGTTGCGGAATGTACCGGCTTAACTAAAAATGATGTGGACCTGGAGAACAACACCATCTCTGTCAATCACAACTTGATCTATCGCGTGATTGATGGGAAAGCAGGTTTTCATATCACCACCCCTAAAACAGCCAGCGGCACCCGCACCATCCCTATCCTGTATCCGCAGGTTGCTGAACAGCTCCGCACATTGATTGAAGTCATGGACACACTCTATCCGGAAGACCTTGTGATGAATGGGTATCACGGTTTCCTTTTTAGGAATCGGGAAGGTTACTTTCTCAGTGCCCATAATATCAATCGGGCCATCCAGCGTATCTCCATCGCCTACAACGCCGAAGAAATGGATCAGGCTGAACTGGAAGATCGTGAGCCGGAACTGCTGCCGCATTTTAGCGTACATAACATGAGACACACATTCTGCACGCGGCTCTGTGAAAGCACCAACGACATCAAGTTTATCCAGCAAGTGATGGGCCACGCTGATTTTTCCACAACTATGGATATTTACACGCATATTACGCAAGAAAACATGAGGGAAAAAGCAGAGGCAATCAAGGGTAATTTGGTGCTAATGTGAAAATTGCAAAAAAGGGCAAATCCGCATAAAAAACACGGATTTGCCCTTCATTTTGGCCCGTCTGATGCCGTCTGATTTCAAGCAAAAGTTGTAGAAAAGTTGTAGTTGTAAGCCCTTTTTGCTACATCTTGTGCCGTCCGGTTTCGTCAGACACTATATATTGTGGAATTTTAGTCCAAGGGCTTCATCGTCGGGAACAGCAAAACATCGCGGATGGCCGCGGAATCCGTAAGCAGCATACACATCCGGTCGATTCCGAAACCGATTCCGCCGGTGGGCGGCATACCGATCTCCAGGGCATTTAAGAAGTCCTCGTCGGTGTGGTTCGCCTCCTCGTCGCCCTGAGCCAGCAGCTCCTCCTGGGCGCGGAAACGCTCTCTCTGGTCGATGGGATCGTTTAACTCGGAGTAGGCGTTTGCCATCTCCCAGCCATTCATAAAGAACTCGAAACGCTCCACGTACTCCGGATTTTCCGGTTTTTTCTTCGTCAGGGGAGAAATCTCCACCGGGTGATCCATGATAAAGGTGGGCTGCACCAGGTGCTCCTCCACGAACTCCTCGAAGAACAGGTTCAGGATGTCGCCCTTCTTGTGACGCTCCTCAAACTGGATGTGTTTCTCCTTTGCAGCCGCGCGGGCCTCCTCCAGGCTGTGAATCTCGTTAAAGTCCACGCCGGAGTATTTCTTAACCGCGTCTACCATGGTCATCCGGGCAAAGGGCTGTCCCAGATCCATCTCGATGCCGTTGTAAACGATGGTGGTGGTTCCCAGAACCTCCTTGGCCACGTAACGATACAGATTCTCCGTCAAATCCATCATGCCGTGGTAATCGGTGTAGGCCTGGTAAAGCTCCATCAGAGTAAACTCCGGATTGTGACGGGTGTCTACGCCCTCGTTCCGGAACACGCGGCCGATCTCGTAAACACGCTCCAGGCCACCTACGATCAGCCTCTTTAAGTAGAGCTCCAGAGAAATCCGCAGCTTAAAATCCTCGTCCAGAGCGTTGGAATGGGTCACAAAGGGTCTGGCCGCGGCGCCTCCGGCGTTTGCCACCAGCATGGGAGTCTCCACCTCAATAAAGCCCTCTCCCGCCAGATAACGGCGGATGGCCGCCAGGATCTTGGAACGCTTGATAAAGGTGTCCTTCACGTCCTCGTTCATGATCAGATCCACGTATCTCTGGCGGTAGCGGGTATCCGTATCCGTCAGGCCGTGGAACTTCTCCGGCAGCACCTGCAGGCTCTTAGAAAGCAGGGTGACCTCCTCCGCGTGAATGGAGATCTCTCCGGTCTTGGTCTTAAACACCGTGCCCCGCACGCCTACAATGTCGCCGATGTCCATTTTCTTGAAATCCTTATAAGGCTCCTCGCCTACGCTGTCTCTCGCCACGTAAACCTGGATTCTTCCCTTCAGATCCTGAAGGTTGCAGAAGGACGCCTTGCCCATCACCCGCTTAAACATCATGCGGCCCGCAACGGCTACTTCCTTTCCTTCCAGCTCCTCATAGTTCTCCTTCACGTCGCTGCTGTGGGCCGTCACATCGTACTTGGTAATCACAAACGGATCCTTGCCCGCAACCTGCAGCTCTGCCAGCTTGTCCCGGCGGGCCTGCAGCACGTGGTTTAACTCGTCCTGGCTCTTTGCCTGATTCTGCTCTGCCACTGTCTTCACTCCTTTATCTTCCTATATTTAATACAATCTGGTCATTTCTGTCAACATTCAACGTATTATAGCGTAAACGCCGCGTCCTTGTCAAGCGTCTTGGGCGCCGTTCCTGCCCATGTGAAATGTAAAGTTAAATTCTACTCTCACACCCCCGTCTAGCTTTTACCTTTTCACAAATAGCTCTTATCCTTTCACATCTTCCCCATTAGCGGTATACTCATACTATTCTTTCTG
>NZ_NFLE01000010.1 GCF_002160755.1 Lachnoclostridium sp. An14 | reverse complement strand
GAGCTGGTTTGTTTGGCCGGGGTGGGGCGGTTTTTGGCGTCCGCGGCATTCACGGCATTCGCGGCGGCTGTTTCCAGGGCGGGCACCGTTTCCGGGGTGTGAGCCGTTTCCGGGGCAGGCACAGTTTCCAGGCCGGGCACCGTTTCCAGGGCGGGCACCGTTTCCCGGGCGTGAGCCGTTTCCAGGCCAGATACTGTTTGCCCTGTTTCCGCCCCGTTTCCAGCGGCCGCCCGCATCTGGCTGCGGTTTAAGAGAAAGGCCGATCCCACGGTGACGATACCCATGACCCAGAACAGGTATTTTCCTTCCGACAAAATGGCGGTAGTCTCGATCCCGGCGGCTCCGGCGGAGATGGCAGGCGCCCCCTGGATCACCAAGTCGTAGCTTAAGGCGATGCCGTGGCCGAACAGGTTCATAGACATGGCGGCCAACAGGGGGTTGAGCCCCGTTTTCACCGCGAAGGGGAGCATGATGGCCCCCACCAGGGCCACGGAGGGCGACGGCCACAGAAACAGGGAAAAGAGGAGCATGGCAAATCCCAGGATCCACCAGGTGAGGGCGGGGGTTTTCATCACCCGCGCCATGGGCGTCATAAGCAGGTAGTCGCTGCCTAAGTCCGTGAGGCATTTGGAGAGGGCCGTCACCAGGGCGATGGTGGCGATCACCTCCATGAACTGGGTAGCGGCGTACAGGATGGCTTTAAACACCACCTGGACGCCGCCGGCAACACTTCCCAGCCCCACGACCCCTAAGAAAAAGAGAAACGCGATGCAGACGGCCGGAGTGTCCCTTCGCAGGACCATCACCGCCAGAATCACGATGACGCCAACCAGATACAATATATGCAGAGGAGTGATGGCGATTGCATCAGGCATGAGAATTCCTCCTGTTTTTATTCAATATACCTTATATATATGTAGGAAAAAGCCGTTGCGGAACGGAAACGGGGCGGGTATAATAGATGAGACACCAGGGGCAAAAGGGGGAAAGCCGGCGAGGGCTTGTCCCTTCCGCCTGTCTGGACAGGCAAAATAAAAGGGCGGTGATCAAAATGGAAAAGGAACCGGTACTGGTAAGCGCCTGCCTGCTGGGCCTGCCCTGCCGCTACGACGGGCAGGGAAAGACCTATGAGGGAGTGGGGGAGCTGATGAGAGAATGCGCGCTCATCCCCATGTGCCCGGAACAGCTGGGCGGACTTCCCACCCCCCGTCCTCCGGCGGAACGGCAGGGAGACCGGGTAGTGACGGAAACGGGCACGGATGTGACAGAACCGTACGGGCGCGGGGCAAAAGGGGCCTTGCGTCTGGCAGAGCTCTACGGCTGCCGCCTGGCGCTTTTAAAGGAAAAAAGCCCTTCCTGCGGCTGCGGCCGCGTTTACGACGGCACATTTTCCAGGACGCTGACGGAAGGAAACGGCCTGACGGCGGAAACTCTGCTGTGCCAGGGAGTGGAAGTGTTCGGGGAGAGCCGTCTGCGGGAGCTGACGGAGCGGATCCGAGAGCGAAAGAAAGAGAGGTCAGAAGGATGAGAGAGACGAAAGTGACGAGGGAGCAGGCCATCAGCCTGCTGAAAAAATACAATCAGGAGCCGTTCCACGTGCTCCACGGCTTGACGGTGGAGGCGGTGATGCGCTGGTACGCCGGAGCCTGCGGCCGGGGAGAGGAGGCAGATTTCTGGGGCATGGCCGGACTGCTTCACGACGTGGATTTTGAGAAATATCCGGAGGAGCACTGCAAAAAGGCCCCGGAGCTTTTGGCAGAGGTGAACGCGGAGCCGGAGCTGGTGCACGCCATCGTGTGCCATGGCTACGGGCTGTGTTCCGACGTGGAGCCGGAGGACGAGATGGAGAAATTCCTGTTTGCCGCGGACGAGCTCACAGGCCTTATCGGAGCCGCGGCGAAAATGCGCCCCTCCAAGAGCTGTACGGACATGGAGCTTTCCAGCCTGAAAAAGAAATTTAAGGACAAACGGTTTGCCGCCGGCTGTTCCCGGGACGTGATCCGCACGGGGGCGGAGCGCCTGGGCTGGAGCCTGGAGGAGCTGATGGAAAAGACCCTGGAGGCCATGAAGGCCAGCGAGACGGCGGTAAATGAGGAGGCTGCGGTCTTGACAGGGGAGACAAAATAGAGTATGATTCCCCTGAAATGATGTGGGGTCAGAGGATCAGCGGAATGGTTGCGATTTTCCCCTTGGGGCTCCGGCATCCGAAAATGGCAAAAAGTTTGAGGAGAGTACATATACATGAAGATAGTCGTAAAGTTCGGCGGCAGTTCCCTTGCCAGTGCGAAACAGTTTAAAAAGGTGGCGGACATCATCCGCGCCGACAAGGGCAGAAGATACGTAGTGCCGTCTGCTCCCGGAAAAAGGAATGACAAGGACGAGAAGGTCACGGACCTGCTCTATCAGTGCTATGACGCCGCGTCCCAGGGAAAGAGCTATAAAAAGATTCTGGAAAAGATCCGGGACCGTTATGAGGAGATCATCGACGGCCTTCATCTGAATTTAAACCTGGATCACCAGTTCCAGATCATCGAGGAGAATTTCCAGGCGGGAGTGGGAAGGGATTACGCCGCTTCCCGGGGGGAATATTTAAACGGAATCCTGATGGCGGCCTATCTGGGAATCGAGTTCATCGACGCCGCTGACGTGGTGTTTTTCGATGAAAACGGCAACTTCCTGTCGGAGGAGACCAACCGGGAGCTGGAGGAGCGCCTGGCCCACACGGAGCGGGCGGTGATCCCCGGATTTTACGGCTCCGCCAAAGACGGCAGCATCCGCACCTTTTCCAGGGGCGGCTCTGACATCACCGGCTCCATCGTAGCCAGGGCCATTCACGCCGACTTATACGAGAACTGGACGGATGTGTCCGGCTTTTTGGTGGCGGACCCCAGGATCGTGGAGGATCCGGAGGTGATCGAGACCATCACCTACAAGGAGCTGCGGGAGCTGTCCTACATGGGAGCCAGCGTGCTTCACGAGGACGCCATTTTCCCGGTGCGCAAGGAGGGAATTCCCATCCACATCCGCAACACCAACCGTCCCCAGGACAAGGGTACGCTGATCGTGGAGAACACCTGCAGGAAACCGCGCCACATCATCACCGGAATCGCGGGAAAGAAGGGCTTTTGCTCCATGTACATCGAGAAAGCCATGATGAACTCCGAGGTGGGCTTTGGCAGGAAGGTGCTGGGCGTTTTAGAGGAGCAGGGCATTTCCTTTGAGCATATGCCCTCCGGCATCGACACCATGACCGTGTTCATCCATCAGACGGAATTTATGGCCCATGAACAGCAGGTGATCGCCGGGATTCACCGGGCGGCGGCCCCGGATTTCATTGATCTGGAGTCGGATCTGGCGCTGGTGGCGGTGGTTGGCCGCGGCATGAAGGGCAGCCGGGGAACGGCGGCGCGGGTATTTGCCGCTCTGGCCCATGCCCGCATCAATATCAAGATGATCGACCAGGGCTCCAGCGAGTCCAACATCATCGTGGGCGTGCGCAACGAGGACTTTGAGGAGGCGATCCGGGCCATCTACGACGTGTTTGTGACCACGGAGATATAGGAAAATCGGAACATGAAGATAGAAGGGACGCCGCGCAGGCGGGCGGGAGACTGCCGGGCTGGGGCGTTCCTTTTTGTATCGCGGAAGGCGTCAGTTTCTGTGATGCAAAAACCGGTGACGGAAGTTCTGGCGCGGAATAAAGCCGGCGAAAGCATATTTTGGCGCTGGTGGGCCCAGGGCTTGCGCCGGCGTACGGGAGAAGGAAATGGAGGAAACATGAGCAGAGTAGGGATCATCGGCGGCGGAGCCGCCGGAATGCTGGCCGCGGCGGCAGCCGCCGGCCAAGGGCAGGAAGTGCATCTTTTTGAGAAAAATGAAAAGCTGGGAAAGAAAATCTACATCACGGGAAAGGGCCGCTGCAACGTGACCAACGCCTGCGCCCCGGAGGATTTTTTCCAGAACGTGGTGACCAACGGGAAATTTTTGTACAGCAGCTTTTACGGCTTTACCAACCAGGACATTATGGATCTTCTGGAGCGGGAGGGCTGTCCCTTAAAGACGGAGCGGGGGCAGCGGGTGTTTCCCGTTTCCGACAAGTCCTCTGACGTGATCAAGGCCCTCTCAAACCACCTGTCCCGCCTAGGGGTGAACGTGCACTACCGCCAGGAGGTAGCCTCCCTGATGATCGAGGAGGGAAGGTGTGTGGGACTGCGGTTAAAAAGCGGGAGAGAGGAGCGGTTTGACCGGGTGATCGTGGCCACCGGCGGCCTTTCCTATCCCACCACCGGCTCCACCGGGGACGGCTACCGGTTTGCCAGGGAGGCGGGCCACAAGGTGACGGAGCTTTCCCCCGCCCTGGTGCCCTTTGAGACGGCGGAACCGGTGGGGAAAGAATTGCAGGGCCTGGCCTTAAAGAATGTGGAGGTCACCGTATATAAAGGAAAGAAGGTATTGTACCGGGAGTTTGGGGAAATGCTGTTTACCCATTTCGGGGTCAGCGGGCCGGTGCTCCTCTCCGCCAGCAGCTACGCCGCCAAGGCGCTGAAAAAGGAGCCTCTCACCCTGTCCATCGACTTAAAACCGGCCCTCTCCGAGGAACAGCTGGACGCCAGGCTGGTGCGGGAGTTTGAGGGGCAGCAGAACAAGCAGTTTAAAAACTCCCTGGGCGGCCTTCTGCCCGCCAAGCTCATCCCGGTGATGGTGGACCGCTCCGGCATCGATCCGGAGAAACGGGTGAACGAGATCACCAGGCAGGAGCGGCGGCAGCTCCTAAGCGCCCTGAAGGACTTCCGCCTGACCCTCACCGGCCTGCGGGGCTACAACGAGGCCATCATCACCCAGGGCGGCGTCTCCGTAAAGGAAATCAACCCGGCGACCATGGAGTCCAAACTGGTACCGGGCCTGTTTTTCGCCGGTGAGGTATTGGACGTGGACGCCGTGACCGGCGGTTTCAACTTGCAGGTGGCCTGGTCCAGCGGCTGGGCGGCTGGGATGGGGGCGGAAGGGTAGGACGTTTGTCTATCTGACGTTTCCAAATTACTACGCGCCGCGTGATGAATCCACCCAGACGTATACCGTCTGCCGGTGAAAGCAGAAATAAAACCGCCATCCAGTTCTATAAAATCAAGCATTCCCCTAAAAAATATACAAAATCTTAACAGATTGTAAAAAACCAGTCACGATATATTCAGGCTGGTTTTTTATGATGGAATCAGAACAAAAGCATACGCTTTTCCGTTCCGTGCACAGAACAGAGGAAAGGAACAAAAGAAAACATAGGGGGAAACAAAAATGATAGCATTAGTCGGTTTTATCATGATTGCGGTAATCGTATTCCTGCTTTTGAAGGGAAAAATGTCGCCGATTGTGGTGCTCACGGTAATACCTACGGTGGCGGCTCTGATTTTAGGGTTCGGGCCTTTGGAGGTGGCTGATTTTATTAAGGAAGGAATCGGCACCACCACCAGCAACGGAATCCTGTTCATCTTTTCCGTCATCTATTTCGGCGTCATGTCGGATACGGGAATGTTTGACGTGATCGTGAATTTCCTGGTAAAACGGGCAGGAAACAGCGTCATCGCCGTGACGGTGGCCACGGCCATTATCGCCACCATCGCCCATCTGGACGGCACCACGGCCACCACGGTACTGATCACCATTCCGGCTCTCTACCCGGTGTACAAGAGAATGAACATCGACACAAAGATCCTGCTCTGCCTCACCGGCGCCTGCATGGGCGTCATGAACCTGCTGCCCTGGGGCGGTCCTGTGGCAAGAGCCGCCACGGTACTGTCCATGGATGCCAATGAGCTGTGGCATATGCTGATTCCCATTCAGATCATCGGCCTGGCCATGAATATGGTTTTAGCCGTCCTTCTGGGAATGCTGGCAGTGAAACAGGGAGCCGGAGCCGGAAAAGGCATCGCGGTGGAAACGGATGAGAAGAAAAAAGAGGAGGAAGATGCCTTAAGACGTCCCAAGCTGCTGATTTTCAACCTGCTGCTGACGGTCTTCCTCATCGCCGTCCTCTCTGTGGGGATCGTGACCAGCTACGTAGCCTTCTTAGTGGCCCTGTGCCTGGCTCTGGCAGTGAATTATCCGGATCAGAAACTCCAGGACAAGCTGGTGAAAAAACACGCTCCCGCGGCCCTGATGATTTCCGCCACCCTGTTCAGCGCGGGCGCTATGGTAGGTATTTTTGACGGAACCGGAATGCTCACGGAGATGGCCACTGCCATTATGGGAATCATTCCCGATTTCCTGGGACAGTTCATCCACATCATTTTCGGAATCCTGGCTCTGCCGCTGGGACTTTGCATCGGAACCGACGCCTACTTCTACGGGATCATGCCTCTGGTAATGCAGGTGGGAGAGACCTACGGCGTGGCCTCCTTAAATACGGCCATTACCATGGTCATCGGAAAGAACCTGGCCCTGATGGTCAGCCCTCTGGTTCCGGCCACTTTCCTGGCCATCGGCCTGACCAACACGGAATTAAAGGATCACATGAAGTTCAGCATTCCGCCGTACTGGATCGTCAGCATCATTATGCTGGTGTTCGCGGTGGTGATCGGAGTGGTCGCGGTCTGATTTCGCGAAAATTACAAAAAGATATGGGAAACGGTTCCGCGTTTTCCCATATCTTTTTGTCGTATGAACGATTTCAGAGAAAGGAAAGGTTCCGAAGGGCAGAGAGACCGGGCCGCAGAGATGGGAAAACAGGAACCGTTGCGTTTAGAATAGGAAAACGCTATAATATTCAGATAAGACGCGGAGAAAAAGGGGTGCAGCAATGGCAAAAGAAAAAATACTGATTATAGATGACGAGCTGGCGGTACGGCTGGCGCTGAAGACGGCATTTGTCCGGGAAGGGATGGAAGTGGACGAGGCGGCCTGCGGAGAAGACGGGCTGAAACGGATCGGGGAGCAGACCTATGACCTGATCGTGCTGGATGTGATGATGCAGGATATGGACGGATACGCCATTCTCCAGAAACTCCGGGCAGAGGGGATCATGACGCCGGTGCTCATGCTCAGCGGAAGGGATCAGGAGATGGATCAGGTGCTGGGGCTGGGATTGGGGGCCGATGATTACCTGACAAAGCCCTTTCACCTGTCGGTGCTGATTCAGAAGGTGAAGGCCCTGATCCGGCGAAACAGCGTGTACAGCCATCAGCGCCGGAATACGGTGGAGGTGGGGCCCTTCAGCTTTGATCTGATGAAACTGGAGTGCAGAAAGGACGGCAGGCTGTTAAATTTTACCGCCAGGGAGCTGGCGCTGTTCCGTTTTTTCATGGAGCACCCGGGACAGGTCTTTACCAAAGAGCAGCTGTACTGCCAGGTGTGGAGCGAGCAGGTGGTGGATGACAACACCATCATGGTGTATATCAAACGGATTCGGGAAAAAATTGAGGAAAACGGGAGCCAGCCGGTGTATTTAAAAACCGTGCGGGGAATTGGGTACATTTTCTATGGACGGTCATAAAACGAAGCAGGGACGGAAGGAGTGGGGGTACGGAGCGGGGGCCGCGGTATTTACCGTGGCTGCCGGCCTTTTGGCCACCTGGGTGATTGTGTTTCTCACGGTCCGCTCCTATTCCGATTATAAGAAGGATCTGATTGAAATGCAGCAGGAGGAGCTGCTCACCATGGCGGAGACGGTGGGGGCCAGCCTGGTGAATTTTATCAATCAGGAGCTGGCGCGGATCGACCTGTACTATGATACCGCGGAGGAACAGAGGAAAATCTGGGATGCGGAGGCAAAGGAACAGGCTTCCGCCGCCTTTCTGGACAGCGGGGATGAGCTGTATGTGGCGGAGGTCTGTTTTGACGCCGAAGGACAGCGGATCTATGAACAGGGTAAGGTGGAGCTGGACGTTGAGAGCATTCCCGAAGGGGACCGGGCGGTGATCTGCGGCAAGCGCCTGGATGTTTCCCAAAAGCGGTATGAAATGTATATTTCCAGAAGGTTTTCCTGTGGAAATGAAGAATATACGGCAGTGTACGCCATGAATCTGGACGCGGTGTACGACCGGATTGTGGAGCCGGTGCGGATCGGGGACGGGGGCTATTCCGTGGTGAAGGACAGCAGCCTTTCTATTATTATGCACCACGCTCCCGATCAGATCGGTATGGACGCGGTCTATGACAGGAGCCAGCGGTATCCGGAGCTGGATCTCACCGACCTTTTCGCCTGGATTCAGCTGCAGCAGGAGCAGCCGGCGGGGGTGGGATTGATCAATTCTTACCAGTGGGACGACGAAGGCCCGAACCCGAACCCGGAAAAGCGGGTGGTGGCATACACCACCATCCAGCTGCCGGGGGAGAGCTGGATTGTCAATTCCACCATCCCCTACGAGGAGCTGAACGGCCCCTTAAACAGGATGATTCAGCGCCTGGCCTGGGTGAGCGGATGCTTTCTTCTGATGGTGGCCCTGTTTGTGTACGTGACCACAAAAAGCGTGGTCAGATACGGAGGGCAGAAACGGGAGATCGCCTATTTAAAGGAGATCAACGAGGGCATGGAACTGCTGTACCGGAAGGAGGAGCAGATCCAGCAGTACCAGCGGATGCAGTCGGTGGGACAGATGAGCAGCCGGATTGCCCACGAGTTCAACAACTATCTGACGCCGGTCATGGTGTACGGCGGCCTGCTGGAGACAGATGAGACCATCTCGGCGGAAAATCAGGAGCTGGTGCGGGGCATTCTGGACGCGGCCTCCCAGGCGGCGGACTTATCCAGAAAGCTTTTGGACTTCAGCCGGCAGGATTCCAGCGTCCGGCTCACTGCCGTCAATCTGACGGAAGGAATGAGGCAGGCGGTGGATATGATCCGCCAGCTGGTGCCGGAATCCGTCAGTTTCCGCGCGGAGCTGGAGGAGCGGGACTTTTACATCAAAGGACGGGCGGGAATGGCGGAGCAGATCCTTATGAACCTCTGCAACAATGCCTTTCATGCCATGGAGAACACCGGCGGCAGCCTGTCCGTGATTTATAAGACCTCCGTACCCCCGCCGGAAGGGCAGGAGAACCTGACGGAGTCCTCATGGGCGGTGCTGCGGGTAAAAGATACGGGCTGCGGCATCAGCAAAGAGGCCCAGGAGAAGATTTTCGAGCCCTTTTACACCACGAAGGGGAGAGGAAAGGGGACTGGCCTGGGGCTGGCGGTGATTCAGAACATGGTATCCGTGGCGGGAGGTTCCATCCGCCTGGAGAGCGAGCCGGGAAAAGGGACCGAATTTTTCCTCTATTTTCCGGAAACGGAGGCAGACGTCCCGGAAACCAGCGGGGAAAACGGAAGGGAAGTCAGCCGTGTGGGTGTGGTGGACGACGATCCGGAGATGCTCCGGACGCTGGAGCTCCTTCTCTCCCGAAAGGGGTACAAAGTCAGGTGCTGGAGCCATCCGGCGGTGGTGCTGTCCAAGCTGCAAAAGAAACGGGAGCTGTGCGACGTGATCCTCACCGACTACTCCATGCCCTCCATCAACGGGCTGGAGTTTGCGGAAATGGTGCGGAAACTAAATCCCGGCATCCGCCTCGTTCTCATGAGCGGAAAAGAGGAGGAGAAATTCTCCTGGTATCTGAAAAACGGGTTTCTGGATGGATTTATCCTGAAAACGGATATTGGGGAGCATATAGACGAGGTGCTGTGAGGGCTGGCGGGAAAATGAGGGGAAAAGGCCACGCTATTCCAGCGGAAAAATCAGCCGCGGCCGCGGCAGAACCCCGGGAGAGGGCTGTCCCTTTGAAATGCCGGGAAACCGATGGGGAATTCCCCAGAAAGGGGGCTTTTATGCCGGATTTTAAAGCGCTATTGAATACAGAGTTATACCGTTTTTTACAGACGGAGCCCCGTCTGGGAAAGCGGATCCTTCTTTTGGGCCTGGGCGGCAGCTACGCCTACGGCACCCATAACGAAAACAGCGACATTGATTTTCGCGGCATCACCTTAAACCTGCCCTCCGACCTGTTAGGACTGACGGAGTTTGAGCAGTATGAGGACACCCGCACGGACACGGTGATCTATTCCTTCAATAAGATGGTGAAACTCCTTCTGGAGTGTAACCCCAACACCTGCGAGATCCTGGGGCTGGAGGAGGATCAGTACCTGATGTTAACCCCCCTGGGCCGGGAGCTTTTGGAAAACAGGGCCATCTTCCTGTCCAAGCGGGCGGCGAAATCCTTCGGCGGCTACGCCGGAGCCCAGCTGCGGCGGCTGCAGAACGCCATCGCCAGGGATTCCATGCCTCAAAAGGAGCGGGAGCAGCACATTCTCCGTTCCGTGAGGAACGCCCTGGAGGACTTTCAGCGCCGCTACGCCTCCTTTGAGAAGGGCAGTATCCGGCTCTACATCGACCAGGCGGAGCATCCGGGGCTGGAGACGGAAATCTTCGTGGACGCGGACTACCGCCACCTGCCTCTGCGGGACTACGAACGGATGTGGGCCGCCATGCACAACGTGGTAAAGGATTACGATAAGCTGGGAAAACGGAACCGAAAAAAGGACGACAACCATTTAAACAAGCACGCCATGCACCTGATCCGCCTGTTTATGATGGCCATAGACATTCTGGAGCGGGGAGAAATCCGCACCAGGCGGACAGAAGAACATGACCTACTGGTCCGGATCCGGACCGGCGGGTTCCAGCGGGAGGATAAAACCTTCTCCCCGGAATTTTACGACCTGCTGGCAGACTATGAAACCCGTCTGGAGCGAGCGGCCAGGGAGAGCATTCTGCCGGACAACCCGGATATGGAGCGGGTGGAAACGTTTGTGGAGTCCATAAACCGCAGGGCATTGGAGGTGTAGCCGTGGAGAGAGACATCAGAAAAGAGATTGAGGAAACGTTGCTGGAGATTGAAAAACGGGAAAACGTACGCATTCTCCACGCTGTGGAGTCCGGGAGCCGGGCCTGGGGGCTGGCATCCCCGGACAGCGACTACGACGTGCGTTTTGTTTACGTGCGCCCAGCGGAGGAATATCTGCGCCTGGACGGCCCCAGGGACGTGATCGAGTGGCAGTTGGACGAGGTGCTGGATGTGAACGGTTGGGATCTGAAGAAAGCCCTGATCCAGTTTCAGAGAGGAAACGCCACCCTCTTTGAGTGGGCCAATTCCCCGGTGGTGTACCGCACCACAGAGGGCTGGAAAGAAGTGTTTCAGGCGGCAGAGCCATATTTTTCCATGAAAACGGCGGTGTACCACTACTATGGAACAGCCAAAAACACGTATCTCCAGGAGTTGCAGGAGGAACAGGTGCGGTACAAGAAGTATTTTTATGCCCTGCGCCCCCTGCTGGCGGTGCGGTATATGGAGACCTGGCGGCGGCCAGCCCCTGTTCCCTTTGACGAACTGCTGAAACAGGAGCTGCCCCCGGCCTTAAAAGAGGCCATCGGGGAGGTGCTGGCGGTCAAGCTGGTCTCCGCAGAACAGGAGCGTCATCCCCAAAACCCCATCCTCCAGGAATTTATCGAGGGGGAGCTGGAACGGCAGAAAACCCTGGCGGAAACGCTGCCAGACGACAGAAAACGGGACTGGAGCGGGCTGAACGGGGCGTTTTTGAAGGCGGTTGGATGGAAGAAGGGAGGAAAGGGATGAAGGTTCACGTGGCAGTGATGGAATTGCGGCTGTACGCCCCCTGGGTGCACTCCCTGAAGGAGAAACGGATGGTGGTAAAAAGCCTGCTGGGAAAAATCGGAAACAGGTATCATGTGTCGGCAGCGGAGACCGGGGAGCAGGACGTCCACCAGACCATTGTCATCGGGATCGCGGCCGTCGCGGCTCACAGCGCCCAGGCGGACAGCGTGATGGAAGATATTTTAGACTTTGTGGAGAGGAATACGGAGGCGGAAATCGTCTCCGTGGAGCGGGAGCTGCGGTAGACAGGGGGATGAAAAACCATGGGCCGGGCCGGAAATTCAGATATTTCCGGCCCGGCCGTTTTGCGCCCTGGGCGCTGGAAACCCGTTCAGCTCCCCACCGGTTTCAGCCGTCCTCAGCCTTCACGCCAGCCGCAGCAGGCGAACCAGCATCAGCCAGGCCATCCCATAGTAGGTGACTACGGCTACCAGGTCGTTGACCGTGGTGATGAGAGGGCCGGAGGCCACCGCCGGATCCACCTTGATCTTGTGGAAAAACAGGGGGATGACCGTTCCCGCCAGGCTGGAGATGGCCATGGCTAACACCAGGGAGATGCCCACGCAGGCGGAGACGGAAAAGGCGTACACCAGGGCCTGGCCCTTGAGCAGAAACACGTATATTCCGATGCAGACGAAGGCCACCAGGCCTAAAAGGCCGCCGTTTGCCAGGCCGATCCGCACTTCTTTCCACACCAGGGCCAGCTTTTCTCTCATGGTGACCCCGTCGTCCATGAGCACCCGGATGGTGACCGCCAGGGACTGGGTGCCCACATTTCCCGCCATATCCAGGATCAGGGACTGGAAACAGATGAGAAGGGCGATTTTTGCCACAATGCCCTCAAACATCCCCACCACCGTGGACACCATCATTCCCAGAAACAGCAGGGCCACCAGCCAGGGGAGCCGCTTTTTCATGCTCACTGCCAGGGTTTCCTTTAAATCCTCATTTTCCCCGCCCTCGGCGATGCCCGCCAGCTTGCTGTAGACCTCTCTGGATCTGGCCTCCACGTAGTCCACCACGTCCTGGACGGTGATCACTCCCACCAGCCGGCGGTCCCCGTTTAGCACGGGAAGGGAGTCTTCCTCATAGTCCCGGATCCAGTCCATGCAGGCTTCCGGGTCGTCGTGGTCGTAAACGAAGGGGTAAGAGGCAGTGATAATGGTCTCTAAGGGCGTGTGCTCCCTGGCCAGGATCAGTTCCTTTAAGTCGATGGCTCCGGCAAAGCGGCCGGACTCGTCCACGGCGTAGAGGGTGGAAATGTTGTCGTTTTCCTCGCTCTGGCGGATCAGCTCTGTCATAGCCTCCTTGACCGTCAGATCCCGGCGGATGGAGATGTAGTTGGTGGTCATAAGGCTGCCGATCTCATCGTCTCCGTAGGAGGCGAGAAACCGGATTTCCCCGGAGGTTTCCCGGCTCAGCCGCGGCTCGACGCTGCGGGCGAAGGATTCCGGCACCTGCTCCAAAAGCCTGGCGGCCTCGTCGGAATCCATGTGCTCCAGGATGCCTGCCGCCTGGTCCGGGGTCAGCTCCGTCAAGCGGCTGTCCGCCTCCTCGTAGTAGGGGAAAAGTTCCGCCGTCCATCCTTCGCCCAGGACGCCGTAGAGGGCCTGCCGCTCAGCGGGGGTAAGGGCCTCCAGGGCCAGGGCGATATCCCGGTCATGGTAGGCGTCCAGGCCGGAGAGGAGCGCCGTCTGGTCCGGGCTCCTGCGGATGAAACGGATGATTTCCAGGGTCATGTTCTCGTTGATAAAGTCCTGTCTTTTCATAGGGGTTCCTCCTTTTCGTCAGAGGGACAGGCGAACCCCCGCAGATGCCGAACGGCCGCATAGGTCCGCATATCCCGTGTTAGTTGTGTCAGGGTAACTGTCGCCGTCCATTCATCTGCCTCCTTTCTCATCAAAATAGATCGCCTCCCGCCGGAGGCTTTTGTGTCATGGGAAACGCTTTCCTATGACATAAAAAAGCCATATCACACGGCCTAAACGTATGATATGGCGGTACGGGTACGTATCATATCGTTCAAGCTTTAGCTTCCCAGGGCGTGCAGTTGCGTTATTCGGCGCCTTGAAACGACGCAGACTGTTGACCAGATTAAGAGTGTCTCCACCTTTAACCGGCAGCAACCCATATCCCTGAGGTAGCCTCACCTACCGAATATTATTGCCCCTTCATTCTGACACAGACGGCGGCCGTTGTCAAGGAAAAATAAATCTTGCCCCGGCCTTTAAAGTGTGCTACCATGCTATGTATCGCAGGTTTCCGCCTGCACATTTTTATGAGAGGGAAACGAAAGGTCAGAAGATGGGAAGAAACACGGCTTACGGTCTCTTTGCCGCCTGTTTTGGGGGCGGGGAGGAGATTCGATGATTGTATGCGAGGCGCTCTGCAAGAGCTTTGGAACGGTAGACGCCGTCCGGGAGGTGTCCATGAAGGTGCCGGACGGGACGTTTTTGGGGCTTTTAGGGCCCAACGGGGCGGGGAAAACCACCCTGATGCGGATGATGACCGGGCTTTTGATGCCCGATGCCGGCACGGTGTCCTTTGACGGGAAGGTCATGGACCGGAACGCGGTGGAGGTAAAACAGGCCATCGGGATCACCAGCCAGCACATCAACCTGGACAAGGAGCTGACGGTGGAGGAAAATATGGAGTTCGCCGGCCGGCTGTACCGCATGGACAAAGGGGACATCGCAGCGGCCACGGACCGGCTGCTGGCATTTTTAGGGCTGGACGGGGTGAGAACCAGGGTGGCCCAGAACCTGTCGGGAGGGATGAAACGGAAACTGATGATCGCCAAATCCCTGATCCACGACCCCCAGTACCTGTTTTTGGATGAGCCTACCGTGGGCATTGACCCCAACGCCCGCCGGGACATCTGGGATTTTCTGCGCCTGCAGCACAAGGAGGGGAAAACGATCCTCCTCACCACCCATTACATCGAGGAGGCGGAGCAGCTCTGCGACCAGGTGATGCTCATTGACGGAGGCAAAATTTTCCGGGAGAACACGCCGGAGGGGCTGATCGCGGAGATTGGCAGCTTTAAGGTGGAGTACGACGGGGGAGAGAAACGGCGGTCAGAATTTTTCCCCACCCTGGCGGAGGCGAGAGCCAGGGCCGCCGGGATGGATGTGCTCTGCAACGTGGGAAAATCCACGTTGGAGGACGTGTTCTTTCACTATACCAGCAAGGAGGTGGGAGGATGGAGATAACCACGATTTTGTGGAGGGAATGGCTGTTTTTCAAGCGGAGATTCTGGCGCATCACCCTGTCTCAGATGGTATCGCCCCTGCTGTACTTCGTCACCTTCGGCATGGGCCTGGGGCGGGTGATGGAGGTGGATGGAAGGCCCTATCTGTCCTACCTGCTGCCGGGGCTTTTGGCCATGACCACCATGAGAAACAGCTACACCTCCGTTTCCACCCGCATCAGCGTTATGCGGCTCCACGAGAAAAGCTTTGAGTGCTACCTCTATTCTCCCACCAGGATGTACCTTCTGGCCATGGGCCATATCCTGGCGGGGGCGCTACGGGGAATGTACTCCGGGCTCTTTATCCTGATCCTGGGACTGGTGTCCGGGGCCGGCCTGGCTTTAAACGGCTGGCTCTTTGCCGCCGTGGCCGTCAACGCCCTGATGTTCGCCGCCCTGGGCTTTCTGGCGGCCATGCTCATGGAGAGCCACTACGACATGAATAACTTTACCAACATCGTCATCACCCCCATGTCCTTCCTCTGCGGCACCTTTTTCTCCCTGGAGGGGATTCCTACGGTGCTCAAATGGGTGGTGAACGCCATGCCCCTGACCCACACCACCCGGCTCATCCGGGAGCTGTCCTTCGGGGGCAGCGTGTACTGGCCGTCCATGGCGGCGGCGGTGCTGTTTACGGCGGCCTTCTCCTTCCTCTGCGTGCGGGCCTGCTACCGGGAGGTGTGACGGAGGAAACGGGGACGCCTTGGACGGGGAATGGTTTCCTGCCGCGCGCCCTGCAATCCGCTCACTCATAAATTTCATAGTAACTTGCGCCAGGCCAGCGGATTGGGTACAATCGGCACAGAGGGAGACGATTCTCCCCGGAAGGAGGGGCTTTTATGTATCAGCATAAACTGGAACGGGACATCCGCTGCCCGCTGGAATACGGCCTGGAGCTGTTTGGCGGAAAGTGGAGGTCGAGAATTATCTGCGTACTGGCGGAAAAGAAGGTGCTACGCTACAGCGAGCTGCGCAGGGAAATGGGAAATATCACGGACGCGGTGCTGGCCGCCACCTTAAAGGAACTGATGGCGGACGGCATGGTCGCCCGGAAATCCTACGACGAGATCCCGCCGCGGGTGGAGTATTCCCTGACGGAAAAGGGAAACTCGGTGGTTCCCATTTTGCAGACCATCTGCCAGTGGGCGGGGGCCTACCACAGAGAGGAGTGGGAGCCGTCCATGGTGCAGTGCAGGCGGTGCGACTACCGGTAACCGGCAGGAAAAGGCGGTTTCTTACATAAAATTTTCCAATTCAGGGCATGATAACATGGAATCCAAAACAGGAACATTTCGGAACAGGAGGACATGACAATGCCAGATTTGAAAAACAGTGAGACTGCCAGAAACTTAATGCGGGCCTTCGCGGGAGAGAGCCAGGCCAGAAACCGCTACACCTTCGCGGCGGGGATGGCGAAGAAGGAAGGGCTGCCGGTGATCGAGGCCATTTTCCAGTTCACCGCCAACCAGGAAAAGGAGCACGCGGAAATCTTTTACAACCACTTGGAGGAGCTGGCGGGACAGACCATCCAGATCGACGGCGGCTACCCGGTGGACATTTACCCCGGCACCCTGGATCTTTTAAAGGCGGCCCGCCACAACGAGTACGAGGAGCACGACGACGTGTACCGCCGGTTTGCCCAGATCGCCAAGGAGGAGGGCTTTGACCGGATCAGCAGCAGTTTTGAGATGATCGCGTCCATCGAGAAGGTTCACGGGGACCGGTTCCATCTGTTTGCGGAGATGATGGAAAAGAACCAGCTCTTTGTGTCAGAGATTGACACAGGCTGGATGTGCTTAAACTGCGGCTATGTCTACCACGGAAAGAACGCCCCGGCAAAATGCCCGGTGTGCAGCCATGAGCAGGGGTATTTCATCCGTCTGGAGCTGGCCCCTTATATCCAGTGATGGGAGGAACCATGATTTTAGAGTTGACAGCAGCAGCCTGTCTGGCGGCAGCCGGCGGGCTGCTCCGCTCAGAGTATGAGAAACGCCACTTTGTGGCGGAGGAATACACCGTCACATCGAAAAAAATCAGAAAGGACAGGACCGCGGTGTTCCTGTCCGACCTACATAACCAGGAGTTTGGGCCGGGAAACCGGGAGCTTTTGCAGGCCATCGGCGCCGTCCGTCCCGACCTGATTCTCATCGGCGGGGACATGATGGTGGCTAAGGGTGCCTATGAGCTGGAGCCGGCCCTTCATCTGATCAAAGAGCTGGCGTCCCGCTATCCCGTCTACTGCGGGAACGGAAACCACGAGACGCGGATGGCCGCCGGGCCGCAGAGAGAGCGGTATGAGGAGTATGTCAGGGAGCTGAAACAGGCGGGGGCCGTCTGCCTTTCCAATGAGACGGCGGTGGACGGAGATCTGGCCATCACCGGGATTGACCTGGAAAAGGCGTATTACGAGAAATTCCGCCCGGCCAAATTAAAGAGGGAAGACGTGGCCCGTCTGGCGGGGAGGGCGGACCGGGAGCGGTTTCAGATCCTTCTGGCCCATTCTCCCCTGTTTTTTGACGCCTACCGGGGCTGGGGGGCGGATTTGACGCTGGCGGGCCATTTCCACGGGGGAACCATCCGCCTGCCGGTGCTTGGCGGGGTGATGACGCCCCAGTATCAGTTTTTCCTGCCCTGCTGCGCCGGGGACTTTGAGGAGGACGGGAAACGGATGATCGTCAGCCGCGGGCTGGGCACCCATTCCATCCGCATCCGGTTCAACAACAAACCACAAGTTGTTGTGGTGCGTTTGAAATCCTGATCTATATTTTGGTAAAATGGCTTATTTACAGAATGGGAAAAGTCTGCTATACTGAGTATCGCGATTCCGCAGGGAAACGCTGCGGGAAAGGACAGAGAGAACATGAGTATTTCCTATAAATTAGAGCAGTTTGAGGGGCCCCTGGATTTGCTGCTGCACCTGATTGAAAAAAATAAGGTGAGCATTTATGACATCCCCATCGCCGAGATCACGGAGCAGTACCTGGACTACGTGAGCCGGATGGAGCGGGAGGACTTAAATGTGGTCAGCGAATTTCTGGTGATGGCGGCCACCCTTCTGGACATCAAGTCCCGGATGCTCCTGCCAGCCGAGGTGAACGAGGAGGGCGAGGAGGAGGATCCCAGGGCGGAGCTGGTGGCCAGACTGCTGGAATACAAGATGTACAAATACATGGCTCTGGAGCTAAAGGACCGGGAGCTGGACGCGGACAAGGTCCTCTACAAAGCCCCCACCATCCCCAAGGAGGTGGCAAAGTACGAGCCGCCGGTGGATCTGGACAAGCTCTTAGACGGGCTGACCCTGGCAAAGCTTCAGGGGATCTTCGAGGCGGTGATGCGCCGTCAGGAGGACAAGGTGGATCCCATCCGTAGCCGGTTCGGCACCATCCGCCGGGAGCCGGTGAGCCTGGAGCAGAAGATCGCCTCCGTCATGGGCTACGCCAGAGAGCACCGGAAATTCAGTTTCCGCTCCATGCTGGAAAAGCAGGGGGATAAGCTGGAGATCGTGGTCACCTTCTTAGCGGTGCTGGAGCTGATGAAAATCGGAAAGATCCGCCTTACCCAGGAGGAGCTCTTTGACGACATGGAGATCGAGACTCTGGAAGCGGAAGGCGAGGAGGAGGAACTGGACTTAGAGGGCATCGGGGAGCTGGAATAGGCGGCAGGCAAAAAGAAAAGCGGGAGTTTACATATGGGAGACAGATACGAGGACGAGGAATTTCATTTGGATGAGGTGATGGCCCGCCATGAGGCCATGGAGGAGGAGCTTTTGCGGGAGGAATTTGAGCAGCTGCGGCTGGAGGGACTCCCGGAGGAGACCCCGCCCGCCAGGCCGGGAGCCTACCCGGAGAGCGACTGGGAGGCCATTGTGGAGGCGGTGCTGTTTACCATGGGTTCGTCTGTGGAGTTAAAACAGCTGGCGGTGGCCATTGACCAGGATATGAAGACAGCCTGGACGGTGGTACAGAGACTGAAAAAACGGTACGAGGCGGAAAACCGGGGGATGCAGGTCATTGAGCTGGAGGATAGGGTGCAGCTGTGCACAAAGGCCCGGTTTTATGAGAACCTGATCCGGGTGGCCTCCGCGCCGAAAAAACAGGTGCTCACAGACGTGATGCTGGAGACCCTGTCCATCATCGCCTACAAGCAGCCGGTGACGAAAATGGAGATTGAAAAGATCCGCGGCGTCAAGTCCGACCACGCCGTAAACCGTCTGGTGGAGTACAACTTAGTCTACGAGGCCGGGCGGCTGGACGCCCCTGGACGGCCGGCCCTGTTTGCCACCACGGAAGAATTTCTGCGGAGGTTCGGCATTGGCTCCACAGAGGATCTGCCGGACGTGGCTCCGGAGCAGATCGAGGAGTTTAAGCAGGAGGCCGAGGAGGAGCTGCAGTACCACCCGGAGGAGGCAGACGGAAAGCCGGAGAGCGGGGGAGAGCAGGAGCAGCTGTCCTTTGCGGAGGCGGCCGCGGCGTCGGAGACCGGGGCGGGAGCGGATTTTGCGGATGAAGAAACCACCCAGGCTGGGGAGGAAGGATTTGATTTTGCGGATGAGGAAGTATCCCAGGCCGGGGCGGAAGGATTCGATTCCGTGAAAGAGGAAGGATCGCAGGAACCGGCAGCGGCTTTGGATTTTGCGGATGAGGAAGTATCCCAGGATGTGTCTGAGGAATCCGGTTCCGCGGATGAGGAAACCACCCAGGAACCAGAACCGGACGAGGATTTTGCGAATGAGGAAACATCTCAGGATGCGTCTGCGGATTTCGGGCCTGCGAACGGGGAAACATTCCAGGAGCTGGATTCCCCTGATGGGGAAAAGCCCCAGGAGCCGCCCGCCCAGGCGGATACCACGGTTTCCCGGGAGGAACGGATTTTCGACCAGCCGGAGGGACAGCAATCAGATCAGCGACAGGCAGAAGAAATTGGAGGAGAGACCATTGAAGTGCAGTGATATTAAAGTCATAAAAAAAGACGGAACGAAGGAAGAATTTAACGTACAGAAGGTTGTGGTGGCGGTGAATAAGTCCGCGGAGCGGGCCATGATCACCTTTTCCCAGGCAGAGCTCACCTTCATCTGCCAGTTTGTGGAGGAGAAGGCGGAGGCCCTGGACGTGCCGGAGATCCCCATCGCCCAGATGCACAACCTGGTGGAGGGCGCCCTGGAGAAGGTAAACCCGGCCGTGGCCAAGAGCTACCGGGACTACCGCAACTACAAGCAGGATTTCGTGCAGATGCTGGACGAGGTCTACAAAAAGAGCCAGTCCATCATGTACATCGGCGACAAGGAAAATTCCAACACCGACAGCGCCCTGGTTTCCACCAAGCGCAGCCTGATTTTCAACGAGCTGAACAAATCCCTCTACCAGAAGTTTTTCATGACGGTGGAGGAGCTGCAGGCCTGCCGGGACGGCTACATTTATATCCACGATATGTCCGCCAGACGGGACACCATGAACTGCTGCCTGTTTAACGTCAAGGAAGTGCTCACCGGCGGTTTCGAGATGGGAAACTTATGGTACAACGAGCCCAAGACCCTGGACGTGGCCTTCGACGTCATCGGAGACATCGTGTTAAGCGCCGCCAGCCAGCAGTACGGCGGCTTTACGGTGCCCAGCGTGGAGGAGATTTTAGCCCCCTACGCGGAGAAATCCTACGAGAAATACACGGAAAAATACGAAAACCTGGGGCTGGACCACGACAAGGCCGAGGAGGTAGCCTGGGCCGACGTGCAGAGGGATATGGAGCAGGGATTCCAGGGATGGGAGTATAAATTCAACTCCGTTTCCTCCAGCCGCGGCGACTACCCCTTTATCACCATGACCGCCGGCACCGGCACCAGCCGTTTCGCCAAAATGGCCACCATCACCATGTTAAACGTCCGCAAAAAGGGACAGGGAAAGAAAGGCCACCGGAAACCGGTGCTGTTCCCGAAAATCGTGTTCCTCTACGACGAAAAGCTGCACGGGCCGGGAGGAGAGCTGGAGGACGTCTTCGAGGCGGGAATCGAGTGCTCCAGAAAGACCATGTACCCCGACTGGCTCTCCCTCACGGGAAAAGGCTACATCGCCAGTATGTACAAGCAGTATGGCAAGATCATTTCCCCCATGGGCTGCCGGGCGTTTTTATCCCCCTGGTATGAGCGGGGCGGGATGTACCCGGCGGACGAGAAGGACGCGCCGGTGTTCGTCGGCCGTTTCAACGTAGGCGTCGTCAGCCTTCACCTGCCCATGATCCTGGCAAAGGCCAGACAGGAGAGCCGGGATTTTTTTGAGGTGCTGGACTACTACCTGAACCTGATCCGCAAGCTGCACATCCGCACCTACGCCTATTTAGGGGAGATGCGGGCGTCCACCAACCCCCTGGCCTACTGCGAGGGCGGTTTTTACGGCGGCCATCTGGGCCTTCACGACAAGATCAAGCCTCTGTTAAAGACGGCCACCGCCTCCTTCGGCATCACCGCCTTAAACGAGCTCCAGCGCCTGTACAACGGGAAATCCCTGGTGGAGGACGGCGCTTTCGCCCTGGAGACCCTGGAGCACATCAATAAAAAGGTGGACGAGTTCAAAAAAGAGGACGGCAACCTGTACGCCATCTACGCCACCCCGGCGGAGAACCTCTGCGGCCTGCAGATCAAGCAGTTCCGCAAGAAATATGGCATCGTGGAAAACGTGTCCGACCGGGAGTATGTGAGCAACGGGTTCCACTGCCACGTGACGGAGGACATCACCCCCATCGAGAAACAGGATCTGGAGTACCGGTTCTGGGAGCTGTGCAACGGAGGAAAGATCCAGTACGTGAAATACCCCATCAGCTACAACGTGGAGGCGGTGAAAACCCTGGTGCGCCGCGCCATGGACTTAGGCTTTTACGAGGGCGTAAACCTGTCCCTGGCCTACTGCGACGACTGCGGCCACGAGGAGCTGGAGATGGATGTCTGCCCCAAATGCGGCAGCCGCAACTTAACGAAGATTGACCGCATGAACGGCTATTTAAGCTATTCCAGAGTCAAGGGAGACACCCGGTTAAACGACGCCAAGATGGCGGAGATCGCTGAGAGAAAGAGTATGTAAGGAAAAACGGCGGAAGAAAAGCCATAAAAGAACAGGATAAAACGAACGGCAGGGCTGCCGCGCCTTTGAAACCAGATGGTTTTCGGGGCGCGGCTGCCCTGTTTTTGATGAAAGGGGAGGGAAACGGCCGGCTCCGCTCACCGGGCCTTCTGTCTCATCTTTCGCTCTGTGACGGCCATGCAGGCCAGGGTGATGACGGCCACCAGCCCCTCTGTGAGCACCATGGCCCACCACACGCCCCGGATTCCCAGCCACAGGGGCAGAAGGTACAGCAGCAGGGCGCTGATGACGATTCCCCGCAGGACGGTGAGCAGGGTGGAGAGGCGGGTCCTTAAGATGGACTGAAAGTAAAAAGTAGCCCAGATATTGATCCCCATAAACAGGAAGGAGATAAAATAGATCCCCATGATGGTGGGAGCCGCCTCCAGCACCTCCGGCGTGGCGTTTACGAAAAAGCGGATGATCTGGGTGGGAAACAGAAGGCCGGACAGCATAAAGACCAGGCCGAAGGCCGTCACGGTCCACTGGGAAACGCGGCGCAAAGAGAGGATGCGCCCCAGCTGTCCCGCCCCGTAGTTTGTGGTGGCCACGGGCTGAATGGCCTGCCCCACGCCGGTGAAAAGATGCTGAAACATCCCGGAGCAGCTCAGCACCACGCCGAATACTGAGAGGGCCACCTCACCGCCGTAGCGCATAATCTGGTTGTTTAAAATGCAGGTCAGGGCGATGAACGCAAACTCCAGCACGGAGGCGCTGAATCCGGCTGTGACCGCTTTAAAAAATGCCTTTGACAGCACCCAGGGCTTTACCAGTTTCAGATGGCAGTTTTTCGTAAAGAGGTATCCCAAGAGGATGAAAAACTGGATCACCGTCCCGCCCACCGTGGCGATGGCGGCGCCCGCCATGCCCATATCCATGGGAAAGACGAAAAACCAGTCCCCGAACACGTTGAACACCCCGCCGGTAATGACTGCGCCCATCACCACGCCGGGCGCCCCGTCGCACCGCACCATGCAGGTGAGGTAGGAGGAGAGGATAAAGGCGGGAAAGGCCAGCACGATCCAGCTTCCATACTCCAGCACCAGGGGCATCAGGGTCTCGCTGGCCCCAAAGAGGGTAAAGATTTCCCTCTGAAACAGGGCAGTGAGCGGCCACACCACGGCGGTGAGGGCCAGCGCTAACAGGAGAGAGGCGGTGTAGTAGGCGTTTGCCTTTTCTATCCGCCCCTCCCCGCGGGCCATTCCAAAGCGGACGGAACCGCCGATGCCGCAGAGAAACCCGAACAGGGAGGCCACCCCGAAGACGGGGTAAATGATGGCGCAGGCCGCCGCTCCATCCGTCCCCACACCCTGACCGATGGCGATGGTGTCCACAAAGCTGTAGACGGTGGTGACCAGGGCGGAAAACAGGGATGGCAGCAGGAATTTCAGATACAGCTTTCCGATAGGTTCCTTCAAAAGATCCATACACATTCTCCTTTGCTTGACTTCTTTTCTGCAATGCCATATTATAAAGTCTGATATAATATGAGAGTCAAGAGGGAGAACGTATGACAGAAAAAAACAGGCTGTTTTCCATCGGGAAACTGTCCAAGCTCACCGGCGTCCACATCCAGTCCCTGCGCTACTATGAAACCCTGGGAATCCTGAAACCGGCCTACGTGGATCCGGAGAGCCAGTACCGGTATTACACCTTTCAGCAGACGAGAATTGTGGAGGCGATCCAGTACTGCGCCGAGCTGGACATCCCCCTGAAACAGTTCCGGGAATTTCTCCTGGAAGAAGACGGTCAGATCGACTACGCCAGGCTGGCGGAATACGGAGTCCGCCTGACCCGGGAGAAAATGGAGCGCATCCAGAAACGTCTGACCTTTTTGGAAACGATCCAGCAGGAAATGCTTCACGCGGAACGATGCCTCCAAAAGGGCCGCGCGACGGCCAACTTTCCGGAACGGCTGTGCTGGACGATCCCCTACGAGGGGACCCAGACGGCGCCGGATTTTCACGGGGCCGTCTACCGCCTGATTGCCGATTTGGAAAAACACGGCCTGCGGGCCGGCTATAACAACGGCCAGATGCTGCTCTGGAGGGGCGGGGAGATCCGATCCTTTCTGTTCATCGACATTCAGGAAACGGAGCTGCCCTTGGAGTCCTTTCCCCAGATCCTGCGGATTCCCGCGGGAATGTACGCCTGCGCCGTCTCCAGAGAGAGCGGCATCCGCAGCGCCCCGCAGATCTTTCCAGAACTGTTTGAGCAGGATTACGGAAAGACGGTGGTGGAGGTGGAGCTGTTCTCCGGAAAATTCAATTACTCCACCCCGGTGTTTGAGATTCGCTGCAGCCTGCCGGAGTAAGGAGGGCGCCGCGAAACAGGGCCGCCGGTTCCTTCCGGGGCGCCTATTGTCCTAGCCCTGATTCCGCTCCCAGGTCTCATGCTCCATCTCCCGGCTGGGATCCCAGTCGTTGAAAGGCTCGCTCTCCGTTTTCTGGAATCCGAATTTGGCATAGAGGTGACGGGCCGGCTGCAAAATATTCAGGGTGCCCAGGGTAACGTGGGTATAACCCTTTTTGGCACAGAAATCCATAGCCGTCTGCAGCAGCCGGTTTCCCAGCCCCTGTCCCTGCATGGCCATATCCACCCCGAACCAGCGAAGCTGCGCCTGGTGCTCGCCCCGCTTGATGATAGCGATGTCTCCCACGATGGCCCCGTCTGCCTCGGCAATCCACATCTGGCTGCCCTCCGGATCGTCGTAGAGCTCCGCCATTCCCCCTAACATTTCCTGTTCATACAGCCCGTTAAAATGGAACTGTTTTTCATACAGCCGGTACTGAAAATAGCACACCAGGCTGGGATCTCCCGGCCGGTACGTGCGGATGGTGATGTCTGATTTCATAAAAATTCCTCCTCCTCTTTTTGTTTCTGGTCCTGCTCCCGCAGGGCAGTTTCGATAAAGACCATGGCCTGGCAGAGACGGCGGCAGGTGCCCTCATCCATGCCGGAAAGTTTGTCCCGGATCTGCCGGCTGCCGTTTTCGTCGATGCGCGCCGCCTCCCGCTCCCCCTGCCTTGTCAGACGTATTTTTTTTACGCCCTTGCTGCCGGGAATGAGCTCCCTGGTGAGAAATCCCCGTTTTTCAAAGGTACTCAAAAGGCGGCTCACGTAGCTTTTATCCATGCTTAGATGGCTGCACAGCTCCGTGGCGGTGATTTCCGGGAAAAGGTGGATTTCAAACAGGACTCTCGCCTCTGCCCAGGAGAGCTCCGTTTCCAGGTAATCCCGGTTCAGCACGTCCAGCCAGGCGGTGTAGTAGCGGTTGAAGGCACGGATGGTTTGAATAAGCTCCGGATCCAAATGGTTCCCCCCTTCCGTTTTCACAGTGTGTGATAGAATTTTGATGAGTTGATTTTGTCAACACTATAAGCTTAAACCATAGAGTTGATTTTGTCAACTCATTTGCGGAAATTGTATTTCAGGAAACCGCCATCTCCCGCAGGGCAGCAGAAATATTTTTCAGCCCCTCGCATATCCTTTACAGAGGAGGGAGAGCCATGGAACCGCCAAAAACCAGGATTTACATAGAGCGAGACGGCGCGGCGGTCCTGTTTGAGGACCTGCCGGAGGAGGAGCAAAAACAGGCGGCGCGACGCCTTCTTTTCCGCTTTCTGGCCGGCCTTGGCTACGAGCCGGAGGAGGAGGAACCGGGGCCGGACCGTCTCCCGTAGAGGGCTCCGGCCGTATCTGTCCTTTCGCCTTTGGTGTCTCATATAGAAAAACGACTGGAATTTACCACAAGATGTAGTGGAAAAAACGCTCCATATGTGATATACTCCCATCGTTAGACTGACAAGACAAGGAGCAGAACTATGCGTTATCACAATATAACCAAAGACGATATGTTAAACGGGGACGGCCTGCGGGTTGTGCTCTGGGTGGCGGGCTGCAACCACAACTGCAAGGACTGCCACAACCCGGTGACCTGGGACATCCGCGGGGGAATCCCCTTTGACCAGGCGGCGAAGGACGAGCTGTTCGCGGAGCTGGAAAAGCCCCACGTATCTGGCGTCACCTTAAGCGGCGGAGATCCCCTGCATCCCGATAACCGGGAGGACATCGGGGCCCTGATCGACGAGATTTCCCAGAAATTCCCCTACAAGACCATCTGGCTTTACACCGGCTACCAGTGGGAGGCCATCCGGGATCTCCCCTATATCAAGAAGGTGGACGTGGTGGTAGACGGAGAATTTGTGGCCGCCTTAAAGAACACTCAGCTCCACTGGCGCGGCAGCTCCAACCAGCGTGTCATCGACGTGCAGCCCAGCCTTCTTCGGGGCGATGTGGTGCTGCACTGCAAATAGGAGGAGCGGAAATGAACATCAGGATTAAATATTTTACAGAGGAAATCGAGAAACTGCGCTACGTGGACGGAAAATCCGACTGGATTGACCTGCGGGCCGCCAAGGAGGTGGCGTTGAAAAAGGGAGAGTTTGCCCTCATCCCTCTGGGGGTGGCCATGGAGCTGCCGACAGGCTACGAGGCTCACGTGGCTCCCAGAAGCAGCACCTTTAAGAATTTCGGCATCATCCAGACCAACAGCATGGGAATCATCGACGAGACCTACTGCGGCGACAATGACCAGTGGTTTTTCCCGGCCTACGCCCTGCGGGACACGGTGATTCACGTAAACGACCGCATCTGTCAGTTCCGCGTCATGGAGCATCAGCCGGCCCTCACCTTTGAGGAGACGAAGACCCTGGGACATGAGGACCGGGGCGGCCACGGCAGCACGGGAAAGAGCTGAGAAAAGGCAGGGATGAGGAGAAGGAGAGCGGGCGCAGGAGAGAAAGGGGTGCGGGCATGAAGGATGCCGTGTCACGGAGAACATCCGGGAAAATGGAGTTTCAGCATATCTTCCGGCTGACGGCGGGAAGGAGAGGAGCAGGACGGAAAGCGGCGGCGTTTGGAACGGCGCTTTTTGGGGCTTTGGCCCTGGCCGGCTGTTCCGGCGCCGATCCTGCCAGGGAGGAGTACCGCTTAGCCGGCATTGAGCAGCTGGAGGCGGGGGATTACGAGGCGGCCATCCAGTCCTTTGAGGAGGCCATCGCCCACTCTGACGGCCGTGTGGGCGATTTTGAGGTGGACGTATTAAAATATCGGGCGGAGGCAGAATATAAGGCAGAGGACTACGGGGCGGCCTCCCACACCTACGACGTGCTGCTGGAGGTGGAGGGAAAGGACGCGGACCTCTATTATCTGCGGTGTATGGCTCTGGCGGCGGAAGGGCAGACCGCCCGGGCCCAGGAGGATTTTGACGCCGCCTCCGCCATGGCGGAGGGAAAGAAGGAGGCCTCCCCGGTGATGGACGATGCCCTGGTGGCCCTGGGGACGGCATATCAGAAATCCGGGGATCCGGAAAGGGCCAAGGCCGCCTTTGACAAGGCGCTGGCCCTGGGAACGGCCACGCCGGAGCTTTACGGCAGTCTGGGGCTGGCTCTTTTGGAGGGCGGACAGCCGGCAGAGGCGGCGGAGTATTTTAGCCAGGGCATGGCTCTGGCTCAGCCGGGAAGCGAGGAGTACGGCTCCCTGCTGCGAAACCGGGCGGCAGCCCTGGAGAGCGGGGGAGAATTTTCCCAGGCCCTGGAGCTTTTAAAACAGTACACGGCCTCCTACGGGTCTGACCCGGAGGTGGAGCGGGAAATTCGATTTTTGGAGACAAGGTAGAGGAATATGGCAGAACTGATAGAGATCAAAGAGGTAGAGGAGCGGGTGATTCTGGTAGCGGTGAGCGTCGCCGACGGGGAGGACGCGGAAACGTCCCTGGACGAGCTGGAGGAGCTGGTAAAGACCGCCGGGGGCATGGCTGTGGGCCGGGTGATCCAGAACCGGGAGAGCATCCATCCCGGCACGTACCTGGGAAAGGGAAAGATCCAGGAGCTGAAGGAGCTTTTGTGGGAACTGGATGCCACGGGAATCGTCTGCGACGACGAGCTCTCCCCCGCCCAGCTGCGCAACCTGGAGGACGCCCTGGAGACCAAGGTGATGGACCGCACCATGGTGATTTTGGATATTTTTGCCAGCCGGGCCACCACCAGGGAGGGAAAGCTGCAGGTGGAGCTGGCGCAGCTTAAATACCGGGCGGTGCGCCTGGTGGGCCTTCGCAACTCCCTCTCCAGGCTGGGAGGCGGAATCGGCACCAGAGGCCCCGGCGAGTCCAAGCTGGAGATCGACCGGAGACGGATCCACGACCGCATCAGCCAGTTAAAATCGGAGCTGGAGGAGGTCCAGCGCCACAGAGAGGTGTCCAGGCAGCAGCGGGAGCGCAGCCATATGCTGCGGGCGGCCATTGTAGGCTACACAAACGCAGGGAAATCCACCCTGTTAAACCGTCTGACAAACGCCGGTATCCTGGCGGAGGACAAGCTGTTCGCCACCTTGGATCCCACTACGAGGAATTTAAGGCTGCCGGACGGTCAAGAGCTGCTGTTAACCGATACGGTGGGCTTTATCCGGAAATTGCCCCATCACCTGATCGAGGCCTTTAAGAGCACCCTGGAGGAGGCGAAGTACTGCGACATCATTCTCCACGTGGTGGACTGTTCCAACCCGAGGATGGACGTGCAGATGTACGTGGTCTACGACACCTTAAAGGAGCTGGGGGTGCAGGACAAGGAATTCATTACCCTGTTTAATAAAATAGACCGGCTGGAGGGAGAGGCGGTGCTCCGGGATTTCCATTCCGATTACCAACTTAAGGTGTCCGCCAAAACCGGGCAGGGTCTGGACCAGCTGATGAACGTTCTGGGAAATATTCTCCGGAGCCGGAAAGTCTACCTGGAGCGGACATATCCTTACGCCCAGGCGGGAAAGCTGCAGCTCATCCGAAAGTACGGCGAACTGCTCTCCGAGGAGTACGGAGACGAGGGAATCGCTGTGAAGGCCTATGTCCCCGCAGAGGTCTATGCCTCCGTGCTGCCGTCCTGATCGCCCCAGGCGTGTTTGCGGTGTGCGGACAAGCGTTTCTTCAGTCATTAGAAATTATAATAAGACACAATATCTAGTTTCTTCATAAATGATGATCATAGATATTGTGTTTTTTATTTGGGTCTGCTATAATGGGTTCCATGGCGCCTCGGCGCATTGAAAGGAGTAAGGGGTACATGATAAAGGTAATAAAACGAGACGGAGAAACGGCGGAATTCAGCCTGAACAAGATTACAGAGGCCATCAAGAAGGCGTTCAAGGCGACGAAAAAGGAGTATAACAACGAGATTCTGGAGCTGCTCTCCCTTCGGGTGACGGCGGATTTCCAGCATAAAATGAACGGCGATACCATCGGTGTGGAGCAGATCCAGGACAGTGTGGAGCGGGTGCTGGAGCAGACGGGCTACACCGATGTGGCGAAGGCATACATTCTTTACCGGAAACAGCGGGAGCGCATCCGCAACATGAAAAACACCATCCTGGACTACAAGGACGTGGTAAACGGCTATGTGAAGGTGGAGGACTGGAGAGTAAAGGAGAACTCCACTGTCACCTACTCCGTAGGCGGACTGATCCTCAGCAACTCCGGGGCGGTGACGGCCAACTACTGGCTTTCTGAGATTTACGACCAGGAGGTGGCGGAGGCCCACCGGAACGCGGACATTCATCTTCACGACCTGTCCATGCTCACAGGATACTGCGCCGGCTGGTCCTTAAAGCAGCTGCTTCTGGAAGGGCTTGGAGGGATTCCCGGAAAGATTACCTCCTCTCCGGCAAAGCACCTGTCCGTGCTGTGCAACCAGATGGTAAACTTCCTTGGAATCATGCAGAATGAGTGGGCCGGAGCCCAGGCGTTCTCCTCCTTTGATACCTACCTGGCCCCCTTCGTAAAGGTGGACCATTTAAGCTATCCGGAGGTAAAAAAGTGCATTGAATCCTTTATCTACGGCGTGAACACCCCCAGCCGCTGGGGCACCCAGGCTCCGTTCTCCAACATCACGCTGGACTGGACGGTTCCCGACGATATGGCGGAGATGAACGCCATCGTAGGCGGCAAGGAGATGGACTTTAAGTACAAGGACTGCAAGAAAGAGATGGATATGGTCAATAAGGCCTTTATCGAGACCATGATCGAGGGCGATGCCAACGGCCGCGGGTTCCAGTACCCCATTCCCACCTATTCCATCACGAAGGAGTTTGACTGGTCCGACACGGAGAACAACCGTCTCCTGTTTGAGATGACTGCCAAATATGGCACCCCGTACTTTTCCAACTATATCAACAGCGACATGAAACCCAGCGACATCCGCAGTATGTGCTGCCGTCTCCGCCTGGATTTAAGAGAGCTGAGAAAGAAGACCGGCGGTTTCTTCGGCTCCGGAGAGAGCACCGGCTCCGTGGGCGTGGTAACCATCAATATGCCCAGAATCGCTTATCTGGCCAAGGACGAGGCAGATTTCTACCGCCGTCTGGACCACATGATGGACATTGCCGCCCGCTCCTTAAAGGTCAAGAGAGAGGTGATTACCAAGCTGCTGGACGGAGGGCTGTACCCCTACACCAAGCGGTATCTGGGAACCTTTGAAAACCACTTCTCCACCATTGGACTGGTGGGTATGAATGAGGCCGGCTTAAACGCCAAATGGATCGGAAAGGACCTGACGCACCCCGAGACCCAGGAGTTTACCAAGCAGGTGTTAAACCACATGAGAGAGCGCCTGTCCGACTACCAGGTGCAGTACGGCGACCTCTACAACCTGGAGGCCACCCCGGCGGAGTCCACCTCCTACCGCCTGGCAAAGCATGATGTGAAACGGTATCCCGACATCAAGACGGCATCGGGAGACTGCGGCAGCCCCTACTATACCAACAGCTCCCATCTGCCGGTGGGCTATACGGCGGACGTGTTTGACGCCCTGGACATCCAGGACGAGCTTCAGACCCTTTACACCTCCGGGACCGTATTCCACGCCTTCCTGGGAGAGAAACTGCCGGATTGGAAGTCGGCGGCCAAGCTGGTGAAGACCATCGCGGACAACTACCGTCTGCCCTACTACACCATTTCGCCCACCTACTCCATCTGTAAGGATCACGGCTACCTGACGGGAGAGCACTTCACCTGCCCCGTCTGCGGCAAGGAGGCGGAGGTGTACAGCCGGATCACCGGCTACTACCGTCCGGTGAAAAACTGGAACGAAGGAAAGCTCCAGGAGTACAAGAACCGGAAGACCTACGACGTGCTCCACATGGGCTGGAAGGTGAAGGAGGCGGAAATCAGCGCCAAGGAGGAGAAAGAGGAGAACTCCCAGGAGGCCATGCCGGCGGGAGCTTACCTGTTCACCACAAAAACCTGCCCCAACTGCAAGGCTGCAAAGGAATTTTTAAAGGATGTGGAGTACAAGGTAATTGACGCCGAGGAGAATCCGGAGCTGTCCAGCCAGTTAGGCATTATGCAGGCTCCCACCCTGGTGCTGGTGAAGGACGGAAAGATCCAGAAGTACGTGAACGCGTCCAATATCCGCCGTTACACAGAGGAGCGGAAACACTGATTTTTTTAAAAACGATGTCATCCCGGTAAAAACGGAGATGCCGTCATCCTGTGAAGAAATGACCTGAATGTCAGGTTTTATGGTAAAAAAGTGTGCGCCAAGCGCACACTCGCGCCGGAGCGCGGCTGCGCCAGCAGCCGTTTTCCTTTGCGCGGAGTGTGCCTCCTTGCGGAGCATTCTTGTTTAACAGGAAACGAAGTTTCCTGTTAAAGAACAAGGCCCGGAGACAGTCCCGTCTCCGGGCCTTTCTGCATAAGATGGCAGGGAGAGACGGAAAAAGGGAGGACGGGATGAAGGAGTGCGACGGAGTGTTTGAGGGCGGCGGCGTCCGCGGCATCGGCCACGTGGGCGCTGCCTGTGTAATGGAACAGGCGGGATACCGGTTCTGCCGCCTGGCCGGTTCCTCTGCCGGGGCGATCGTGGCTGCCCTTCTGGCTGCCGGGTACGACTGCGGGGAGCTGAAACGGGAGATGGGGCGGGCGGATTACAGGCGAATGCGGGGACGGGACCGGCTGGACCGCCTGGGAACCCTGGGAAAAGGGGCATCCCTTCTCCTCCACCTGGGAATCTACGACACCGTTTATCTGGGGCAGTGGGTGCGAGGGCTGCTGCAAAATAAGGGGGTGGAGACGTTCGGGGACCTGAAGGGGTCTGGAAGGCAGCTTAAGATCACTGCCAGCGATGTGACGGCCAGGAAACTCCTTATTTTTCCGGACAGCCTGACGGAATTTGGACGGGATCCCGATTCCTTTCCGGTCTGGGAGGCGGTGCGCATGAGCGCCGGGATTCCCATCTATTTTGAACCGTGCCGCTTGTCAGATCGGCGCGGCAGGACGCATCTGATCGTGGACGGCGGCCTCCTCAGCAATTACCCCATCTGGCTCTTTGACGGCAGGGAGACAAAGCGGCCGGTGTTCGGCTTTCGGTTCTGCGGCAGGGAAGACGGGGACGGGACCGGGGAGGGATCAAATGGAGACGGGAGCGCAAAAGAAGGCTGTGATCCTGGAGGTGGGAGGCTAAAGAACCCTTCCGGTTCCGATGCTGGGAACCGGAGGGGAGAACCCTGTCCGAAAGACCGGGAGCCGGGAACGGCCTGCCTCCGCGAAACACAGGGGGCATTTGCCGCCTCCCGGCCAGGTCTTCTCAGTTATCTCCAGTCCATTGTCTCCACCAGCCTGGACGCCATCGACAACAGCCGGATGGAGGCGGGGGACCGGGAACGGTCCATCCTCATTCCCGCCACCGTGGATACCGGGGCGGGAGAGAAGAAGATCGGGGCCGCCGATTTCTCCATCACGGAGGAGGAGCAGGCCGCCCTGTTTCAAAATGGAGAGCGGGCGGCCAGAAGGTTTCTGGAGACGTGGAGCTTTCGCAAGTGGAAACAGGCGTACCGGTGAGATTCCGGTCTCCGGTCAGTCCTCGAAGGCAGCCGCCACGTCTTTGAGCAGCCGGGAGATTTCCAGATGCTGGGGACAGGCGCGTTCACAGGCTCTGCAGCCGATGCAGTCGGAGGCCCGTCCGCCGGATTTCGCATAGTTGTTATAGTAGAACCGATGGGTGTTGACCCCTTTGGTCAGCTCCTGGCACTCGGCGTTATAGAGGGCAAAGTAGTTGGGAATGGGGATGCTTTTCGGGCATCCTTCCACACAGTAGCCGCAGGCGGTGCAGGGAACGGCGATGGCGCCGTGGATGATGGCGGTTACCTGGTCTAAGAGAGTCAGCTCCTCCGGGTTCAGGGAAACGGATTCCTGCATATAGGAGGTATTGTCCTCCAGCTGCTCCAGGCTGGACATTCCGCTTAACACCATCATCACCTGATCCAGCCCGGCGGCAAAGCGCACGGCCCAGGACGCGGGGGACCACTGGGGATGGCAGGCGCGGAGAAGATCCTCTCCCTCCTTGGGGATACGGGCCAGAGCGCCGCCCTTCACCGGCTCCATGACAATGACCTTTTTGCCGTGTTTGACGGCTGTCTCATAGCATTTTCTGGACTGGATTCCCTCGTCCTCCCAGTCCAGATAATTGATCTGGAGCTGGACGAATTCCACTTCCGGATGGGCGGTGAGGATTTCATCCAACAGTTTGGCGCTGTCGTGGAAGGAAAAGCCGATATGGCGGATTTTTCCCTCCTTCTGTTTTTCTTGGATGAAGGAAAAGCTGCCCAGTTTTTCCGCAATGGGATAGTTGACGGAGTTTAAGTTGTGGAGCAGGTAGTAGTCGAAATAGTCCACCCCGCATTTTTCTAGCTGTTCCTCAAAAATCCGCGGCTGATCCTCCGGCTCCTTTAAGGACATGGTCGGCAGCTTGGAGGCCAGGGCGTAGCTCTCCCGCGGATGGCGCTCCGTCAGAGCCTTCCGCACAAATACCTCACTGGTATTCTGGTGATACATATACGCGGTGTCGAAATAGGTAAATCCCCGCTCCAGAAACAAATCCACCATCCGGCAAAACTGGTCCAGATCCACGCTGGTGGGATCATCCCCGTTTAAAAGCGGGAGCCGCATACATCCAAAACCTAATTTTTTCATGAATTATCCCCTCTTTCTTTGAATCTGTCTCTATGTTACCACAGGGACGGGAGCCTCCGTCAAGTCCTTTTCCCATGGTTCCCATGGATTTCCCGGGCGGCGCCTTTTATTTCCCGCAAGTTTGTGATATGATGGGAAAGAAAATAACGCCTGTATTGGGAGGCCGGCAAAGGGACGGCGCTCCCGGGGAATGCAGGAATGGAAAAGGAGACTGAACGAAACATGAGAGAAACCATGGATATGCGGGGTGTTCCCTGCCCTGGGCCGGTGGTGGCCGTCAAAAAGAAAACGGACAATATGATTGCCGGCGAGCTGATCGTTGTGGTAGATAATCAGGCCGCAGTCCAGAATCTGGAAAAATTCGCGGAATATAAAGGATACACCTCCAACTGGTCCAAAACGGGAGAGAAGGAATTTAAGGTCCAGATCCTGGTTGGTCAGAAGGCTCTGCGGGAAGTGGATGAATATTTTAATATTTTTGATACGCATCACGAAAAGGAACAGGAGGCAGAGACAAAGCAGGAGTGGCAGAAACCGGCAGAGTCTCAGGAGCCCGTCCGTGAGGCGGCAGAGGGAGGGCCGGAGAGCTGTGAGACCTGTGAGCTGATGAGCCCTCAGGAGGTGCTGAAAAAGGCTGGACTGGAGCCGCAGGCCCCGGCAGAACCGTTAGACGAGCCGGTTTCTGAGAAATCGCCGGTTCTGGCGGCAGCGCCCGAGTCTGCGGGATCCAAAGTTTCGAAGGCAGCGGTGCCCGCGCCTGCGGTATCGCCGGCCCCGGCAGCGGCACCTGCGCCTGCGGTATCTTCTGCTCCGGCAGCGGCACCCGTACCCGTACCTCCGGCCTCTGTGCCCCAGGAGCAGCCGAAACCAGGCATTCCTTCCCCCACCGCGAAGGGAACTGTGCTGGTGCTGGCCTCCGATGCCATGGGAAACGGGGATGACGAGTTGGGCCGCCTTCTTATGAAGGGATTTTTCTATGCGACGGTGGAGCAGGTACAGCTCCCGGAGACCATCTTGTTTTACAACAGCGGCGTATTTCTTACTACAGAGGGCTCCGCGGTGCTCAACGACTTAAAAGAGCTGGAGCGCAGAGGCGTCCGCCTGCTCTCCTGCGGCACCTGCTTAAATCACTACGGCCTGTTTGACAAGCTGAAGGTAGGAGAGGTCACCAATATGTATGAGCTGGCCAGCCTGATGTTCCAGGCCGGAAAGATCATCCGGCCATGACCGGGCACGCCGTTTCGTCCCCGGCCGGCCTGGAGCGGGTCACCCACCAGTTTCCGCCAGTGTTTGACAAAAATTCCAGGGTTTTAGTGCTGGGGACCATGCCTTCGCCCAAGTCCAGGGAGCAGGGGTTTTACTACGGCCATCCCAGAAACCGGTTCTGGCCGGTTCTGGCAGCCGTTCTCGGAGAATCCTGTCCCCAAACCATAGAGGAGAAGAAGAACCTGGCGTTAAAACACGGCGTGGCTATTTGGGATGTGTTGGAAAGCTGCGAGATTCACGGGGCTGACGACACCAGCATCCGCAATCCCGTTCCCAATCAGATGAGGAAAATCATGGACCATGCCAATATCCAGGCGGTGTTTACCACCGGCACGAAGGCCACGGCCCTGTTTCGGCGCTACTGTATGGAGGACGCTGGTTTAGAGCCGATTCCACTGCCGTCCACCAGCCCGGCAAACTGCCGTGTTTCTCGGGAAACCCTGGAGCAGGAGTACCGGCGGATCCTGGAATATCTGTGACGGGATGACCCTGGAAACAGTCGGTTTCCGCGATGGAAAAAGGGCTTGCCAATGTCCTTCCAATGCCTGCCATTGCAGCTGGAATTTGCCCCCGTGTTGACAAATGGGAAGAACAGGGGTATAATCTCCTCGGTAATTCCTAGAACGAGACAGCTTGTAATACCTGAATATATAGGGAAAAGATTACGAGGAGGAAAAAGTTATGGCACCCAGAAAAACAACTACAAAGGTGGATACGGCGAAGGCAGCGGAGCCGGTAAAGGCTGAGTCCAAGGTAGCTGCCGCACAGGCAGAGGCAAAGGCTCCTGCAAAGGCAGCGAAAACCGCAAAGACGGCCAAGACCGCGGCGAAGGCCGAGGAGAAAGCTCCGGCGAAGGCTCCTGCAAAGAGAGCGGCGGCAAAGAAAGCAGAGCCGGCGGCAGAGGTTGTGATCGAGTTTGGCGGCAGACAGATCGTTGCAAAAGATGTGCTGGAGGCAGCGAAGAAGGACTTTGCTGAGAAACACGAAGGAACCGAGTTAAAGAGCATCCACTTATATATTAAGCCGGAGGAGTCCGTAGCTTACTACGTAGTAAACGGCGGAGTCGGCGATCCCGAGGATAAGGTAGAGTTTTAAGACGGTGAGGGCCGCATACCGGAAGGGTATGCGGCTTTCTTCGTGTTATAGGGAATGGTGCTCCCGCTGTCACGGACAGCCGGCCACCCTCCTGTGCAGGCGGCGCAGCAGGATGGAGCAGGAGGAGGCAAAGAAAATTTCCAGGGCGCTGGTGACCATTCCCGCCTTCCATAAGAGAATCAGGGAGAGGGCGGAAATGATCCAGAATCCCCACAGATACCGTTTGGCGATGCAGGGATTTTCCTGGCGGTAGCGCAGCAGAAGAAACAGCAGCCCGATTAAAAAGAGCACCGGTGACAGGAAGGCGCAGTAAAAATGAATCCTGGACCAGAAGGGAAACCGCTCCGGCAGGTAAGGGGTCAGCATTGCCAGAATGAGAATCAGACAGGCGGCCCGTGTCAGACACAGGGCAGTCCGGGTGTGGTCCAGCCTGCGGGAGATGTCCCGAAACCAGAGAGAGAAACAAAACAGGAGGATGGCTCCCCAGGTCAGGAACAGAATTTCCTTTTCCCCGCTGTTCCGGAGAATGGAAAAATTGGTGGTCATCCAGTCAGTGGCTCCGGCGAACCACACGGAGGCCAGCGGAATAAACACATAAGCAAGAAAATCGTAGATCATGAAACTGTCTCCTTTACAGGTTCAGTATGCCCGGAAAACGGAACGGGAAGGCTGGGGATATTTTCCTGACGGGAGAGGTTGGAAAGAGGTTTGGAATGACAGGACTTCCGGAATTATTTGCGGAACGGATGAAAGAGCTCTTAGGAGAAGAATACGAGGCGTTTGAGGCCAGTTACGGGAACGAGAGATCCCAGGGACTTCGGGCGAATCTTCTGAAAGGGGACAGGGAACGGTTTGCGAAACTGGCAGACCGTTTTGGCCTTCGCCCGGTAGCCTGGGCGGAGGAAGGCTTTTATTATGACGGGGACACCAGGCCTGGAAAATCCCCCTACCACGAAGCCGGGGCATACTACATCCAGGAGCCCAGTGCCATGGCCGTGGTTGAGCTCCTCGCTCCGGAGCCGGGAGAGCGGGTGCTGGATCTGTGCGCCGCTCCCGGAGGAAAAAGCAGTCACGCCGCCTCCCGCATGAGAGGAGAGGGGCTTTTGGTGAGCAATGAGATCCATCCCGCCAGAGCCAGGATCCTCTCCCAGAACATGGAGCGGATGGGCTGCAAAAACGGCGTGACGGTCTGTTCCGATCCGGCGGGACTGGTGGCCTATTTCCCCGGCTTTTTTGACCGGATCATTGTGGACGCGCCCTGTTCCGGCGAGGGAATGTTCCGCAAGGACGAGGAGGCCAGAACGCAGTGGAGCCCGGAGAATGTGGCCCTCTGCGCAGCCAGGCAGCAGGAGATCTTAAACTGCGCGGCAGCCATGCTCCGCCCCGGCGGAAAGCTGGTCTATTCCACCTGCACCTTTGCCCCGGAGGAAGATGAGGGAGCTGTGGAGCGCTTTCTGGCCTCCCATCCGGAGTTTTCCATTGGGGAGGGGCGGGAGGTTCCCGGTGCGTCCCAGGGACGGCCTCAGTGGGTGGAAGGCGGGAGAGAGGATCTCTCCCGGACCTTCCGTATCTGGCCCCATAAGGCGGACGGGGAAGGCCACTATCTGGCCCTGCTGGAAAAACGGGGAGAAGTGGACAGCGGGGAAGACGTTGGTCAGGTCAGCGCAGGCCGCAGAACGAAACGGGCGGAGGGCATCCGGATGCCGGGATACTGCAGGGACAAAACCCTCTGCAAATCGCTGGAGACGATGATCCGGGAGATCTGCCCTGGAGCGGAATGGCTGCGGGACAGAAAAGAATGGATTCTGTTTGGCGAACAGGTGTATCTGCTGCCGGAGGAGATGCCGGATTTTGCCGGCCTGAAGGTGCTGCGGCCGGGCCTTCACGTGGCAACAGTCCGGAAAGGACGCCTGGAGCCGGCTCACGCCCTGGCGGCCGCGCTGAAGGAGCAGGAGGCTGCCCGCGTCTGCCGCCTGGACGAGGAACAGGCAAAACGGTACGTAGGAGGAGAAACCATAAGCCAGGCTGGGGAAAAGGGATGGACCCTGGTGACGGTGGACGGCTATTCCCTGGGATGGGGAAAGCAGGCCGGCGGAATGATTAAAAACCACTACCCCAAAGGCCTGCGCCGCCAGCTGTAGCCGGCAGAGAGACGCCGGAGAGAATAAACTGCATATCATCTGGCAGAGGAGCTTCGAAATGGAGCTCCTTTTTCGTGATGGGATGGGGAAAGGTCAGCGCGTGGGAGTGAAGGGCCTGCCGCTGGATCACGGAAAAGTCGGGGCAGTACAGGAAATCACCTGGCAGAGGATGGCCGATGTGGGCCATATGGACGCGGATCTGGTGCGTCCGTCCCGTCTCCAACCGCAGACTCACCAGGGAGAGATCCAGAGAAGGATGGTACAGGAGCGTCCGGTAGCGGGTGCGGGCCGTTTCTCCGCCTGGGGACACGATCCGCTCCAGAATGGAGCCCTCCTTTCTGGCGATGGGGGCGTCGATGATGCCTTCCTCAGGAACCTTCCCCTTGGCGATGGCCAGATACTCTCTCCGGATAAGCCGCTTTTCCCCCATGGAGGAGAGAATGGAGGCGGAGAGCTGGTTCCGGGCCAGGATCAGCAGGCCGGTGGTGTCCCGGTCCAGCCGGTTGACTGCCCGGTATACGAAGGGTTCTCCCTTCTGAAGAAAATACCAGGCCATCCCGTTGGCCAGAGTGCCGGTATAATGGCCGGGGGAAGGGTGAACGGGAACGCCGCTGGCCTTATTTACCACCAGCAGGTCTTCATCCTCGTAGACAAGATTCAGATCCATAGGCTCCGGCGCGAAGGCCTGGGGAGTCTCCTCCTCCGGAAGGCAGATGGTCAGGGCTTCCCCGGCAGTGAGGCGGTAAGAGGAAAAGACTTCCGTTCCGTCCACGCAAAGCCCTGCCGGAGAAGTCTTCAGGCGGGAAATGACATTTCTGGAGCATCCAAGCTCCTCTAAGTATTGTCCCACGGTCAGGCCGGCTGCTTCCGGCTCAATCTCATAGGTCAGTGTCCGTTTCATGAGGGTCTCCCTTCTGATTTCCAAGATGCTTGTGTTTGGAGGCTGCGTGATCGACCAGGGAATCCTTTGCCAGGAAACTGGCCCGTTTCACACTGTCAGTGCCGAAACGGCTGCGGATGGCGTCCACTGCTTTTTCCATTTCCAGACGTTTCCGGTCCTGCTCTGTCTCAAACAGACTCATCTGGACAAAGCCGTGATCGGAGATTTTCCCGGTGCGGATCCCGATGAGGCGGACGGGCGTTCGGTCCCAGAATTCTTCCAGCAGCCGGCAGGCCTCCTCGTAGATCACGGAAGTGGAATCGGTGGCGAAGTGGAGAGCGCCCTGGTGGGAGGAAGAATGGAATCTCCAGTCCCTCAGCTCCACGCACACCTGGTTGCACAGTACGTGGTCCGCCCGCAGGCGGGCGCCTACGGTCTCCGCCAGGGACAGGAGGACGTGGCGGGCCTCCTCCATGTCGGAGACGTCACGGGAAAGGGTAATCCGGTTGCCGTAGCCCTTGTTCATGGCAGTTCGCTCGGCAACCGGCTCGCTGTCCAGCCCATTGGCATAGTCGTGGATGAGGCGGGCGTATTTTCCGCCTAAATGCAGGGCTAAAAGCTCCGGGTCGCTGTGAGCCAGCTCGCCGATGGTGTGCAGTCCCAGGGACTCCAGCTTTTTCTGGGCGGCTCCTCCCACCAGGAACAGCTCCCGGATCGGCAGGGGCCACATTTTCTCCGGAACCTCGGCGGGAAACAGGGTGTGAGTGCGGTCCGGCTTCTCAAAATCAGAGGCCATTTTTGCCAGGAGCTTATTGGAGGAAATGCCCACGTTTACCGTAAAGCCCAGTTCCTCCCGCACCCGTCTGCGGATTCCATCCGCCACCGCGAGAGGCTCCCCAAAGAGATGAATGGTCTCCGTCATATCCAGAAACGCCTCGTCAATGCTGAATTTCTCAATGTCCGGGGTATACTCCTCCAGAAGTTTTAAAAGCCGGCGGGAGCTGGCCACATAGATCTCAAAGTGGGAGGGAACCACCATCAGATGCGGACACTTTTTCAGCGCCTGAGCCAGAGGTTCTCCCGTGGTGACGCCGTATCGTTTCGCCGGGGTGGACTTTGCCAGCACGATGCCGTGACGTTTGCTGGCATCGCCGCCCACGGCGGAAGGGATGGTGCGCAGATCCAGAGCCGTAGGATCCTTCTTTAGCCGGTCCACGGACTCCCAGCTTAAAAAAGCGGAATTCACATCAATATGAAAAATCAGACGTTCCCGTTCCATAATATCACCTCACAGCAGAGAAATCTTCCGGCGGCCATCCTCCTGCGGGAGGAAATCAATCTGAAAGAAAGGGGGAAACGGATCAGACAATCACCGGGAAGAAAGGGTTGTCCTTATTATAACAGAATGTATGTTCGATTACAAGAGGGCTTTTGCAAAAAATGCACCAAAAAGTCAGCCCTGAAAGTCAGCAGAGAAATTCCTTCAATATTATAAAACATCCAGGCATAAAACCCAGCCGCATAAAACCGCCCCGCCGCGAATAAAATAAAAGGAAACCGGGACGGGAGGCTGGCGGAAATGAGGATCCGGCGGCTGAGGCATTTTCTGGCGGCACTGCTTGCGGCGGCGCTCATAAGCGGCGGCGGGGCGGAGGCCGTCCGCGGAGAGGAAAGGGAAAAAGCACCGGAGCTGTACGCCCAGTCGGCAGTGCTCATGGACGGGGACTCCGGCCGCATTTTATATGGAAAAAATGAGAGAGAAAAGCGGCCCATGGCCAGCACCACCAAGATTATGACCTGCATTTTGGCCCTGGAGCAGGGGGATCCGGCGGCGGAGGTGGAATTTTCCTCCCTGGCCGCCTCCCAGCCCCAGGTAAAACTGGGCGCTCCCGCCGGCCGCAGATTCTATTTGAAGGATCTCCTCCATTCTCTGATGCTGGAGTCTCACAACGATACGGCGGTGGCAGTGGCAGAGGCCATTGCCGGCACTGTGGAGGACTTTGCTGCCCGGATGAATGAAAAAGCCGGGGAGCTGGGCTGTGCCGACACGTGGTTTGTGACGCCAAACGGCCTGGACGCCGCCTCCGCGGACGAGACGGGAACGGAGCGTCCCCATTCCACCACGGCGGCGGATCTGGCGCGGATCATGCGCTACTGCGTCTACGAATCGCCGAAACGGGAGGAATTTCTGGAAATCACCAGGGCCCCGTCCTACTCCTTTTCCGATCTCGACGGGAAAGGAACCTATTCCTGTGTAAACCACAACGCCTTTCTCACCATGATGGAAGGAGCGCTGTCGGGAAAGACGGGATTTACAGGCGGAGCCGGCTACTCCTACGTGGGCGCCCTGGAGCGGGACGGAAAATCCCTGATCGTGGCCCTTTTAGGCTGCGGCTGGCCCCCTCACAAGACGTATAAGTGGTCCGATACGAGAGAGCTGATGGAATATGGCCTGGAGGAATACGAGTACCGCGATGTGTGGAGGGACCGTTCCTTCCTCCCGGCCTCTGTGGAAAACGGGATCCCGGAGGACGGGAATCTGGGAAAGAAAGCGGAGGTGGAAATCGGCCTGCCGGAAGGAGGCGGGAGTCTGGAGCTCCTTTTAAAGGAGGGAGAGGAGGTAAAGGTGAGCTATCGGGAATCGAAAACCCTGCGCGCCCCAGTGCGGGAAGGGGAGGAGGTGGGCCGGGTGATCTACTCTCTGAACGGGGAGGTGGTGGCCACCTTTCCCGTGACCGCCAGAGGAAATGTGGGGGAGATCACCATGCGCTGGTGTCTGGAGGATGTGCTGGGAAAATACTTCTTGCGCAGCCGCGGCTAGCGTGCTATACTCAGACAGGTAAAGAAAGGCAGTACCATTATGACAGACCGCACAAGATGGAAAAATGGAACAACAGCATCATCAGAAACCACAGGCAGGCCCCAGGGCCTGCCTTTTCCTTTGCGGCGGGCCTGTTGTAAAGGACTAAAGTGATAAAAGGAGAAATGTTATGAAACGGATCATGACCATTGGCAGCGTATTTTTGGGAAATACCATATCCGCCCTGGGGATCGGCGGCTTTCTCATCCCGGCGGGGATGATGATGGGAGGGGCCACCGGTATCGGTTTGGCGGTGAATCACTACACGGGAATCCCCGTCTCCGTGGCTTTGGCGGTGCTTAACGTGGCCTTATTTTTAGTGGGGGCGGCCATTCTCGGGAAAGGCTTTGCCCTTATGACCATCATCAGCACCTTCTATTCCCCCTTTATTCTGGAGCTGGTGCAGCGCATGGTGCCGGTGCCTTTAACAGAGGACATGATGCTGGCCACAGTCATCGGCGGCCTTCTGGTGGGTCTGGGCCTGGGCCTGGTGCTGCGGGTAGGCGCCTCCACCGGAGGCATGGACATCCCGCCCATCCTTCTGAACCGGAAACTGGGACTTCCCGTGGGGGCCACCATGTACGTGTTTGACTTCTGCATCCTGGCTTTCCAGGTGGGCTTTTCCGGCCTGGAGCGGATGCTCTACAGCATTATTCTGATCGTCATTTACACCACGGTGATCGACAAAATCATCACTCTGGGCACCTCTCAGGTACAGGTAAAGATCATCAGCGGAAACTACGAGAAGATCAACCTGGCCATCCAGACCCGCCTGGACCGGGGCACCACCCTTCTGGCCATGAAGGGCGGTTATCTGGGAGAGGAGTCCTACGAGATCATGACTGTTTTAAGCAGCAGGGAGCTCCACCGGCTGAGCGCCCTGGTGACGGAGCTGGATCCCAAAGCCTTTATGATCATCAACCGGGTTACGGAGGTGCGGGGCCGCGGATTCACCCTCGGGAAACGATTTTTAGAAAAAGAACAGCAGAGTGGATCCATTGGCAAAAATTCCTAAAAATCACTTGAAATTTTTGGGAACTCATTATACAATTATAATCGGCAGAAATTTGATTTACCAAGCAATAGTTTGTTAAGGATTTAACACTATTGTGAAAATATTACAAAATGGAGGGCTGCAAAATGAGTAATTCAGCACAAACATCAGCAAGTAATCGGATTCAGATGTTACTTGATGAGGGCAGTTTTGTGGAAATCGGCGGTCGCGTGACTGCCAGAAACACTGATTTTAACATGACTGCGAAAGAAACTCCTGCCGATGGCGTGGTTACCGGATACGGCACCATTGACGGCGGGCTCGTTTATGTGTACAGCCAGGATGCCTCTGTACTGGGAGGCTCCATCGGTGAGATGCACGCGAAAAAGATTTCCAATATCTACGGAATGGCGATGAAGATGGGCGCCCCTGTCATTGGCCTCATCGACTGCGCCGGACTGAGACTGCAGGAAGCGACCGATGCCCTGGCCGGATTCGGTGAGCTGTACCTGGCACAGTCCCTGGCCTCCGGCGTCGTTCCGCAGATCTGTGCTATATTTGGTTCCTGCGGCGGCGGCATGGCAGTGTCCGCGGCTCTCGCTGACTTTACCCTCATGGAGGAGAAGACAGGCAGGCTCTTTGTCAATTCCCCGAACACCCTGGACGGAAACTATAAGGAGAAATGCGACACCTCCTCCGCGAAGTTCCAGAGTGAGGAGACGGGAACCGTCGATTTCACCGGCTCTGAGGCAGAGGTTTTGGAGCAGATCAGAACTCTCATTTCCATTCTTCCCGCAAACAATGAAGACGATATGTCCTACGACGAGTGCACCGATGACTTGAACCGTCTTTGCGAAGGCATTGAGGGCTGGGCCGGCGATACGAAAGAGGCGTTAAAGGCCATCTCCGATGACAACTTCTTCGTGGAGACGAAAGCGGCTTACGGACCGGCCATGGTGACCGGCTTTATCCGCTTAAACGGCATGACCGTAGGCTGTGTGGCCAACCGCACGGAAGTGTACGGGGAGAACGGAGAGAAGGAGAAGGAATTTGACGGCGGACTCACCTCCAGAGGCTGCGAGAAGGCCGAGGAGATGGTGAAGTTCTGCGACGCCTTCAATATCCCGGTGCTGACCCTGGTAAATGTAAAGGGCTATCAGGCTGTAAAGTGCACGGAGAAGAAGATCGCGAAGGCAGCGGCAAAGCTGACCTATGCTTACGCGAACGCCACCGTTCCGAAGGTGACGGTGATCACCGGAAAGGCTTACGGCACCGCCTATCTGACCATGGCCAGCAAGGCAGTGGGAGCGGATATGGTATACGCCTGGCCGAACGCTGAGATCGGCATGATGGATGCGGCCTGCGCGGCAAAGATCATGTATGCCGGCGAGATCGCCCAGTCAGAGGACGCGGCGGCCCTGATCAGCGAGAAGGCGGCGGAGTACCGCGCACTTCAGTCCAGCGCGGAGGCAGCAGCCAGAAGGGGATATGTAGACGATATTATTGAGGCGCAGGAGACGAGAAAACGGGTGATCGCTGCGTTTGAGATGCTGTTTACAAAGAGAGAGGACAGGCCGGCAAAGAAACATGGCACGGTCTAAGGACGAGGTGACAGTGATATGAGGAAGATAAAGAAAATTTTGCTGGCGTTTTGCGTGACGGCCGGTATCGCTGCGCTGTCGGCTTGCTCGGCTCCTCAGGAGAATGCGCCGAAGGAGCTGGATCTTGGAGTTACCAGCGCCGTTTCCATGTATTCCGAAGGAATATTGCAGAGTGTCACTTCCGTGTCGGAGGATGCGGTGGACCAGTACATCGCGGAGAGCGAGGAGGCGGACAGCGCCTTTTCCGTGGAGGCGTATACCACCTGGAAAAACATTATGGCGGACACCGGCAGCTTTGTGAAGGTAGAGAGCACGAATGTGACACTGCAGGATGACGAGTACGCCTGCGACATGGTGGTTCAGTTTGAGGAACGCCTGGTGGACTGCACCATTTATTACACAAAGGATATATCAGAGATAACCTCCATCAGTATGTCTCCCCGGTACACCACAGGCGAGCGTCTTGTGAAAGCCGGTTTGAACACGCTGATCGGTATGGGAACCGTGTTTATTGTGCTGATTTTCATCAGCCTGCTGATCAGCTGCTTTAAATTCATCAATGCCTGGGAGAAAAAGATGGCAGCGAAGAATGCCCCGGCAGAGCCGGCTCCCGCTCCCGCACCGGCAGCCGCGGAGGCAGCCGTTCCAGCAGAGGAGGAGCTTGTGGATGACCTGGAGCTGGTAGCGGTCATCACCGCGGCAATCGCGGCATCTACCGGCACACCGGCAGACGGACTGGTGGTCCGTTCCATCAAGAGAGCGCCGGGTTCAAAATGGAAACGAGTATAATTCTAGGAGGAAGAAAAAGATGAAAAGCTATACGATCACTGTAAACGGCAATGTATATGATGTAACCGTAGAGGAAAACGGAGCCGTAAGCGCTCCCGCAGCCGCTCCCAAGGCAGCCCCGAAGGCCGCTCCCGCAGCGAAGGCAGCTCCCAAGGCAGCACCCGCCGGAGCACAGGGCGCAGTTACCGTTTCCGCTCCCATGCCGGGCAAGATCCTGGGCGTGAAGGCAAGCGTGGGCCAGGCTGTGAAGAAGGGTGAGGTTCTGCTGATCCTGGAAGCCATGAAGATGGAGAATGAGATCGTGGCTCCCGAGGATGGAACTGTGGCATCCATCAATGTAGCTGTTGGTGACTCCGTAGAGGCTGGCGCGACCATCGCAACCTTAAACTAATACTGGAATCGGATGCGTGAGTTGAGCGTATCTTTATGGAGGGATGAACAATGGAATATATTTTAACAACATTTGGGAATCTTCTTCAGCAGACGGCATTTGTAAATCTGACCTGGGGCAACTTCGTTATGATCGCAGTGGCATTCGTGTTCCTGTATCTGGCGATCAAAAAGGGATTTGAACCGCTTCTTCTGGTTCCCATCTCCTTCGGTATGCTTTTGGTAAATATCTATCCGGATATTATGCTGGCTCCTGAAGATTCCGCAAACGGGGTGGGCGGCCTGCTGTACTACTTCTACATTCTGGATGAGTGGAGCATCTTCCCGTCTCTGATCTTCATGGGCGTAGGCGCCATGACGGACTTCGGTCCCCTGATCGCCAACCCCAAGAGCTTTCTGTTAGGCGCAGCGGCTCAGTTCGGTATTTACGGAGCGTATTTTATGGCCATCTTCATGGGCTTTAACGACAAGGCGGCGGCTGCCATCTCCATCATTGGCGGAGCGGACGGCCCCACCTCCATCTTCCTGTGCGGAAAGCTGGGACAGAAGGAGTACATGGGCCCCATCGCGGTGGCGGCGTACTCTTACATGGCTCTGGTGCCCATTATCCAGCCTCCGATCATGAAACTCCTGACCACGGAGAAGGAGAGAAAGATCAAGATGGAGCAGCTTCGTCCCGTTTCCAAGCTGGAGAAGATCCTGTTCCCCATCATCGTAACCGTTGTGGTCTGTCTGATCCTTCCCACCACGGCGCCCCTGGTTGGTATGCTGATGTTAGGAAACCTGTTCCGGGAGTCCGGCGTGGTAAAACAGCTGACGGAGACCGCTTCCAACGCCCTGATGTACATCGTGGTAATCATGCTGGGAACCTCTGTTGGTGCTACCACCAGCGCTGAGGCATTCTTAAAGCTGGATACCATCAAGATCGTGGTGCTGGGCCTTGTGGCCTTTGCCCTGGGTACGGCGGCCGGCGTGATTTTCGGAAAGATCATGTGCAAGCTGAGCGGCGGCAAGGTCAATCCGCTGATCGGTTCCGCCGGCGTGTCGGCAGTGCCCATGGCAGCCCGTGTGTCCCAGAAGGTGGGCGCCGAGGCGGATCCCACCAACTTCCTGCTGATGCACGCTATGGGTCCCAACGTGGCCGGCGTAATCGGTACGGCTGTGGCGGCGGGAGCCTTCATGGCGATCTTTGGAGTCAAATAATGCCTCTTGCTGAGGTTTCATACATTTCGTTTTAGGAGGAATAATCATGGCTGAAATAGAGAAAAAGCCGGTTAAGATTGTGGAAACCGTCCTGCGTGACGCCCACCAGTCCTTAATCGCAACCAGAATGACCACCGAGCAGATGCTTCCTATTGTAGAGAAGATGGACAAGGTTGGCTATCACGCCGTGGAGTGCTGGGGCGGCGCCACCTTCGACGCCTGCCTGCGGTTCTTAAAGGAAGATCCGTGGGAGAGACTGCGGAAACTGAAAGACGGCTTTAAGAACACAAAGCTGCAGATGCTGTTCCGCGGCCAGAACATCTTGGGCTACAATCACTACGCCGACGACGTGGTGGAGTATTTCGTGCAGAAGTCCGTGGCAAACGGAATCGACATCATCCGTATCTTTGACTGTCTGAACGACATCCGCAACCTGCAGACGGCGGTGAAGGCGGCCAACAAGGAGAAGGCTCACGTGCAGATCGCTCTCTGCTATACCCTGGGCGATGCCTACACCATGGAGTACTGGAAGAAGATCGCGAAGGAGATCGAGGAGATGGGAGCCGATTCCCTGTGCATCAAGGATATGGCCGGACTGCTCACCCCTTATGCGGCCGCAGAGCTGGTGGGTGCCCTGAAGGAGTCTACCTCCCTGCCCATCGACCTGCACACCCACTATACCTCTGGCGTGGCGTCCATGACCTACTTAAAGGCTGTGGAGGCAGGCTGCGACATTATCGACTGCGCCATGAGCCCCTTCGCCCTTGGCACCAGCCAGCCGGCTACGGAGGTGATGGTGGAGACCTTCCGTCCCACTCCCTATGACACTGGCTATGACCAGAACCTGCTGGCGGAGATCGCGGACTACTTCCGTCCCCTTCGGGAGGAGTGCTTAAAGAGCGGCCTGATGAACCCGAAGGTGCTGGGTGTGGACATTAAAGCCCTGCAGTATCAGGTTCCCGGCGGAATGCTCTCCAACCTGGTTTCCCAGCTGAAGGAGGCCGGCAAGGAGGACAAGTACCAGGAGGTACTGGAGGAGATCCCGAGAGTGAGAAAAGACTTCGGAGATCCGCCCTTAGTAACCCCGTCTTCTCAGATCGTGGGCACTCAGGCGGTGATGAACGTGATCGCCGGCGAGCGCTACAAGCTGGTGCCGAAGGAGTCCAAGAAGATCATGCTGGGCGAGTTCGGACAGACGGTAGCTCCGTTCAACAAAGAGGTTCAGAAGAAGATCATCGGCGACGAGACGCCCATCACCTGCCGTCCGGCCGACTTAATCGAGCCGCAGCTGCCGCAGTTTGAGAAAGAGTGCGCTCAGTGGAAACAGCAGGATGAGGATGTGCTGTCCTACGCCCTGTTCCCGAAGGTGGCAGAGGAGTTCTTCAAGTACCGCGAGGCACAGCAGAAGAAAGTGGATGCCGCTGTCGCGGACACGGGGAGCAAGGCTTATCCCGTATAATTTCATTTGCAGAAAGGTATGGCTTTTCCCAGGAGATTTGGGAAAGCTTAAAAAGAGGTCCGGTGCCGTCAGGCACCGGGCCTTTTGTGTAGCAGGTATGTAACAGGAAACGCCGTTTCCTACTACATTAAGCCTTCGATAGCAGTCCCGCTCCGGCGCGGGTTTGTGCCTCATGGTCAGCGCCGGAAACGGTGATTTATTTGCCCTAGCGTCGGTTCAGACTGGTACACTCCTTATTTCCTTAAGAAATCTAAACGGAATCGTAAGAATTAAGTTGGGAAATTTTCTGAAATCTATGCTATAATAAAAGAAACATATAGGGAATTTCGATAAATTTCCAGATATATTAAGATAAAGGAGGAGTGGATATGAGAAAACGGAACAGAATGCTGATTGCGGTTGCCTGCGCGGCGGTCATGAGTGCCGGGATGGCAGTGACGGCTCAGGCGGCGGGCTGGGCACAGAACAATGGACAGTGGTATTACTACAACGACAGTGGTTCCCCGCTGTACGGGCAGTGGGTCCAGGACAATGGAAACTGGTATTTTCTGGACTATGACGGCACCATGGCGGTGAGCCAGCTCATTGACGATACGTACTATGTGAATGAGAGCGGAGTCATGATCACCAATAGCTGGAGACTGATCCAGGACGATCCCTGGTCGGCTCAGAGCCACTGGTACTATTTCGGCAGCAACGGTCAGGCCTACGAGGACGGCTGGAAGACCATCGGCGGCGTGAAATATCATTTTTCCGGCCAGCAGATGGATACGGGATGGTTTGACGACGGTGACAATACCTATTATCTGGGGAGCGACGGCGTTATGGTTACCGGCTGGCAGTATCTCTATTCCGACCGGGCGGACGACTGGAGCGACCAGAACTGGTACTATTTCAGCTCTACTGGGCGGATGTCCAAATCCAGGGAGCAGACCATCGGAGGGGCGGACTACGTGTTTGACCAGTACGGGCGGATGCTCACGGGATGGGTGGACGCGGAGCATTTCACCAGCTCCTACTATGACAATGTGACAGAGGATGTGAACCATCTGATCTACTGTGAGTCCAGCGGCGCGGCGGCCAGCGGCTGGCGCTATCTGGTGACTCCCGACGAGTCGGATGAGAACTGGTACTATTTCCGGAACGGCCGGGCCTACACGTCTTCCTATAAGACCACAGCCTTAAATGACCGCTACGGGGTAGCCCGAATTGACAATAAGGTGTACTGCTTTACAAACCGGGGCAGAATGGTCACCGGTGAGCTGGAGCTTTCGGACGGAAGGATCTACTATTTTGATGAGAGCGGCGCCATGGTGACAGGGCGGGTAGAGATCGACGGAGAGACCTTCTACTACGACAAGAGCGGATCCCTGGGAAATATCGGCGCGGGATACACTGGCGTAAAGGACGGCTACCTCTATGACAACGGTGCTCTGGTGCGGGCGGAGGAAGGCCTGCGCTACGAGGTTGTGACCGTGGACGGCAAGGATTATCTGGTGAATGAGAGTGGAAAGGTGAAGACCGGAGGAACCGCCACCGATGCCGACGGAAATAAATATGACGTGGACAAGGACGACGACGGCGGCTACATCATTAAACGAATCAATTAGGAGGACGGAGGCCATGGGCGCGAAAAAGGGCGCAAAGGTCCGGATTGTAAAAAAGAATGACGACTACTCCCAGGATTACCAGGTGGGAGACGTGTTTACCGTGGAGGGGACGTGGTACGGAGGCATTCATGTGACCACCCCCTCCGGGGTGCCTTTATCCTTGGACGAGGAGGAATATGAGCTGGCGGACGTGGAAAGGGGACGGCCGGTGGACCGGTACTCCTACGAGCTGGGAGTGATGGACTGTTTCTGCGAGATGGTGGCGGCCGGTTTGAAACGGCTGGCCATGAGCCATCCCTGCGATACGAGGGAGGAACGGGATTCCTACCAGGAGGCTGTGGAGGCGCTGTGCCGCCGGTACGGGGTATGTTTCTACGGGGAAGATGAGGCGTTTCTGACGGATCTGTTTCCGGAGGAGTTAAATAAGGGAAAGTATAATTACCTGTTTTACCGGACGGAGGAGACGCTGGAGGCTTACCTGTCTTTAAAAAAGGAGCAGGCCAGGATGAAGGAGGAAGGCTCCTACGAGGGAGGGAACCGAAGGCGGATCGCAGAGGAATTCGGCCGGCTGCTGTCCTATCCGGAGGAGGGAATCCAGAGGTATATTGAGCGGACCGTGGGAGAAGGGTTCACGAAAAATTCATGAATTCCCGGCGAAATGTAGTTGCGGCCGGATGAGGCCAGGGAGTATAATACAGGCAAAACAGGTTGGCTGCGCGGGAATTTGAGATTGCGCGGGCCTTTTGGAGGTAATGGCATATGAAAAGATGGATGCGGATGGTTGCCGTTTTAGGAATGGCAGTGTCCATGCTGGCCGGTAGCGCCATGAGCGCTTGGGCGGCAAAAGGCGATTCCGATGAACCGGTGCAGTTAGAAACGCCGGGAGTTTGGTGGGAAGACACGAAGGCAGAGTGGGACGAGATTGAGGATGCCTACCAGTATGAGGTGAAGATTTACCGGGACGGCTACCGGGTGGATACGGTGAAGACCAAGAGCACGAAACTGGAGTGCAGATCCAGAATGGACCGTTCCGGTGAGTATACGTTCCAGGTGCGGGCCCGGGCCCGCAGCGGCAGCTCCAGCTTTTACCACAGCGAGTGGTCCGAGGAGTCGGAGAGCTACGTGGTGGACGAGACCATGGCAGAGAAGAATAAGAACCTCAGCCAGAATTCGGAGGATAAGGTCTATATCCCGTCGGGAGCCTCCGGGCCTGGGGACGCGGTAGGTCAGGATCCGTCAGGTACTACGGGGACGGCACAGACCGGCTGGCAGAAGGACAATGTGGGCTGGTGGTGGCTGGATACGGATGGAACCTATCCGGTGAGCCAGTGGAGATACATCAGCGACCTGTGGTATTTCTTTGATGAGTCCGGTTACATGAAAACCGGTTGGGTTTCCTGGAATGGAGTCTGGTATTACTGCGACGCCAGCGGGGCCATGCTCACCAACACTACGACGCCGGACGGTTTCTATGTGGATGCCAATGGGATCTGCCAGCAGTAGGGTGTGAAAACGGAAGACAGAAAAGAGATAAATATAGGAAAGAATGAGAGGATCACGGAGTGAGGTGGTCCTCTTTTTTTGCGCCGTAGGGAACTGCGTCCCCTATGACACAAAAGCCTCCGGCGGGAGGCGCACACTTTTTATGGCAGAGAAACCGGCGTACCCGGCGCCGCAGACGTCCCTCCTGTATGCCGCAGAGAGCAGATTGTCCGTGACCCTGCGCTCCAGGGCGGTATCCCGTGGGAGAAGACGGCCTGGAGGGGGCACATAATTTACGAAAGGTCCGCTCCTGAGGCTGGAAACGGTTCTCTCACAGGCCCGGTGAGGAACGGATGGGAAAAAGGGAGCGGAATAATTGGAACAGGCCCTCATATATTGAGATAAAGAGGTGAGGACATGGGTGGAGGAGAGAAATGGAGCCGGATGTTCGCCAGGAGCGTCCGGGATGTGCTGGAAGGCCTTTCCCTGGAGTTTGAACAGCTGCAGGAAATCCGAATGCGGGTGGATGCCCCTTTATTTCTCTGGTATGGAAACAGGGAGTACGGGGTGACGAAAGGAGGGCAGCTGGGACAGGCTGGGAGAGAAGGGCTCCGGCGGATTTCGGAGCGGGAGCTGCGGGAGACGGTGGAATGTATGGGAAATTATTCCCTCTATGCCTTTGAGGACGAGATCCGTCAGGGGTTTCTCACAGTACGGGGAGGCCACCGGGTGGGGCTTGCCGGGAAGGCGGTGATGGAGAATGGGAATCTGAAAACATTGAAATACATATCAGCCCTCAATGTAAGGTTTGCCCACCAGATCAAGGGCTGTGGGGAGAAGGTGCTGCCCTTTTTGTTTGAGGAAGAAAGGCTCTGCCATAGTCTGCTCATTTCCCCGCCCAGGGGAGGAAAGACCACCCTGCTGCGGGATCTGGTGCGTCTGCTCTCAGACGGGACGGAGACGGTCCCCGGCAGAAATGTGGGAGTGGTGGACGAGCGGGGGGAAATCGGAGCCTGTTATCAGGGGATCCCTCAAAACGACCTGGGGGCGCGGACGGATGTGCTGGACTGCTGTCCGAAGGCCCTGGGAATGATGATGCTGATCCGCTCCATGGCGCCCCAGGTGGTGGCGGTGGACGAGATCGGGAGCCGGGAGGATCTGGAGGCGGTGGAATATGCCGCAGGCTGCGGCTGCGCGGTGCTGGCTACGGCTCACGGCGGCAGTCTGGAGGAGATTCTTGGAAAACCGGGGCTGGGGGCTTTGGTGAGAGGGGGATTGTTTGGGAGGCTGGTGCTTTTGGGAAACGGAGAGCAGGCCGGACGGGTCCGGGAGATCCGGGACGGAGAGGGGAGGCTGGTGTGGAATGGCATCTTTGATGGCTAGGACGGCAGGGGCGGTGCTGGTGCTTTTGGGAGCGGGGGGAATGGGGAGAATGTTTTCTTCCCGGTTTCTCACCAGGCTGCGGCTGCTGGAGGAGGCGAGGCGGCTGGTTTACCTGTTAAAAGGAGAAATCCTCTACGCCAATTCTTCCCTGGACGAGGCGTTTTGCCGGGCGGGGCACCGTCTGGGCGGCCGGATGGGAGGGCTGGCGGTCCAGGTGGCGGAGCGGATCGGTGAGAAACAGGGCCGGGGGTTCGGAGAGATCTGGAGGGAGGAAGTGAAAAACCTCCAGGATCTTCCCCTTTCCAAGGAGGATTTGGGACAGCTGGAGGAATTTGGCAGGCAGCTGGGGTATTTGGACCGGCAGATGCAGGAGCGGACCATGCTCCTTTACCTGGAACAGCTGGAGCTCTCCATCCGCTCCATGAGGGAGAGAAGGCAGGAGGCGTGCCGGCTGTATACAGGCCTGTCCCTGGCGGGAGGGATTTTTTTCATTATTCTGATGTGTTAGGAGGATGGCGTGGAGGTCAATCTGATTTTTAAAATCGCGGCGGTGGGGATCCTGGTCTCCGTGGTCTGCCAGGTGTTGAAACACAGCGGACGGGAGGAGCAGGCGTTTCTCACCAGCCTGGCAGGGCTTATTTTGGTGCTGTTCTGGATGATTCCATATATCTATGAGCTGTTTGAGACCATCAAGGAGCTGTTCGCGCTGTAGGAGGGATGAGAGTTGACAATCGTGGGGATCGCGGCGGCAGGCCTGGCGGCAGTGCTGCTGGCGGTGCAGTTAAAAAGCGTAAAAAGCGAGTACGGCGTCTATCTGGTGATGGCGGCCGGCGTTTTTATTTTTCTCTACGGCTGCTCTAAGTTTCGGGTGATCTTAGAGACCCTGGAGCTGATCCGCTCCAATATCCAGGTGGAACGGGTGTATCTGGATACCATTGTGAAAATGATCGGCATTGCCTACGTGGCGGAGTTCGCGGCGGGGATCTGCAAGGATGCCGGATATGGGGCGGTGGGCAGCCAAATTGAAATGTTTGGCAAGCTGTCCATTCTGGCGGTGAGTATGCCGGTATTTGTGGGGCTGATCGAGACGATGCAGTCGTTTTTGGGGTAGGAGGCGGATGTGAGCGGGCGGAGAAAAAGGGGAAAGGGATACCTGGCGCCTCTGGCGCGGCTGGCATTGGCAGCGGCGGTGGTGGCAGCCGCGGTGGGAATGGCCGCGGGGACAGCGGCAGGGGCGGAACGGGACAGCGGAGGAGAAATTGTGACGTATGAAACCGCGGCGCCGGCCACGGAGGATTCCGGAGGCGGGGAGTGGGCGGCGCCGGAGCTGTCCGATTACGATCTGACGGAGGTGGAGCAGTTTTTGGATCAGCTGGAAGGGCACGGGGGAGAGGAAATTTCCTTCAGCAGCCTTCTGGAGCGTTTGATGGCGGGACAGTTTTCTGAGGCGGCAGAGCTGCTGGTGACGGCGGCGAAGGAGGCGTTTCTTGGGGGAATGGCGGATAGCGCCGGATTTCTGGGCCAGATTCTGGTCCTGGGAGTGGCCGGGGCGGTGTTCGCGGGCTTTGCCGGAGTGTTTCAGACGGGACAGATCTCAGAAACCGGGTTTTTCGTCACCTATCTGCTGGTGTTTACCCTGTTGGCGGCCGGATTTTCCCAGGGGGCGGCCCTGGCCCAGGGGGCTCTGGAGGATGTGCTGGAATTTATGCGGGCCCTGATGCCTGCCTATTTTCTGGCGGCGGCGTTTTCCGGCGGGGCGGTGACGGCGGCGGGACTTTATGAGGGAATGCTGTTCCTGATTTCCGGCGTGCAGTGGCTGTTTCTGACGGTACTGCTGCCAGGGGTGCAGATTTATTTCCTGCTGGTGCTGGCGGGGCATATGATAAAGGAAGATATGCTGTCCCGGTTTCGGGACCTGGTGAAAACGGCGGTGAGCTGGGGAATCCGCACCATGGCCGGCCTGGTGGTGGGGATCAACCTGCTTCAGGGCATGATCCTGCCCTACGCGGACGCGGTGAAAAACAGCGGGATCACGAAGGCGCTGGAGGCGATTCCGGGAATCGGCCGCGGGATTGGCGTGGCGGCAAAGATGGTTATGGGCTCCGGGGTGCTGATTAAAAATACCATGGGAGCCGGGGCAGTGTTTGTACTGGCGATTACGGTGTTAGCTCCGTTAGTCAAGCTGGCCGTGCTGGCGGTGCTCTATCAGCTGGCGTCGGCGGCTATGGAACCGGTGTGTGACAAGAGGATCACCTCCTGTGTGGCGGAGGCGGCGGAAGGGTACAAGCTGTTGGTCAAACTGGTGGCGTCGGCCCTGGGGCTGTTTGTGATTGCCATTGCCATGATCTGCATGGCGACCAATGTGACGTATTACGGGAGTTAGGAGGGCAGAATATGGAAGGCGTGGTGGATTGGGTAAAAAATCTCGTGTTTTATCTCCTGTTTCTGACTCTGGCGCTCAGCCTTCTGCCCGCGGGGAAGTATGAGAAATACGTCAGGCTGTTCGCGGGGATGGTATTTGTGCTGGCGGCTGTCCGCCCCTTTACGGTGAGCCTGCGGCTGGAGGAAAAGCTGGCCGGGTATATGGAGCAGGTGAGCTTTCAGAATGAGGCGGCGGATTTTGAACGGGAGCTGATGGGAATGGAAGAACGGCGTATGGAGGAGCTGACGAGCAAATATGAGGAAACGGTGGCGGAGCAGGTGGGAGAGATGGCCAGGGAGGCCGGGGTGGAGCCGGAGCGGGTGGAGGTGGAGATCGACGGGGACCGGGAGAGCGAGAGGTTTGGGATGGTGACGGAGGTGGCGGTGGTGGCCGCTGGAAAGGGAAAAACGGAAACAGAGCCGCGGAAAACCAGTCTGGAAGGCAGCCGGATTTCCGTAGAGGCGGTCCGGGAGGTGGAGCCGGTGGAGATCGGAATCGGAAAGGAGAAAGGGAAGGCGGGGCAGGAGACGGCCGGAGGGGACGGGGGACAAGAGGGAGTTTTATTGGATTTGCCTGAGAGAACTGAATCAGAGAGGGAAACTGCGCCAGCTCCCGCCCCTGATGACGGCCCAGCGCCCAAATCCGGGCCGGATGATGGAGAAAGAAACGGCTCAAAGCCGGAAAATGCCCCCGCGTCCTCCGGAAATGCCGCGGTGACCGCCAGACAGGAGCCGGAAACGGCGCCGGAGGAGGCGGAAACAGCTCCGAAACAGAATCTGGATTCCGCCGGGGAATCGAAGGTTTCCGCGGACCTGCGCCGCCGGATCGCGGAATATTATCATTTGGAGGAAGGCCATGTGGAAATTCAACTGGAACATGAGTAAAGAAAAATGGCTGCTGGTGCTGGCCGCCGGAATCTGCCTGATGCTCTTAGCGGTGCCGTCCGGCAGGCAGGGAAATGCCCCGTCGGCCCAGACCGCCGCCGGAAACGCCCCGGCCGGGGGAACGGCCGTTTCCTCCGGGAGAAATTACGAGCGGGAGCTGGAGCGGCGGGTGGAGGAGTTTCTGCGGACGGTGGACGGCGTGGGGGAGGTGGAGGTGATGATCACCTTAAAATCCACGGAGGAAAAGGTGCTTCGAATCGACCGTTCGGAATCCCAGTCGGTGACGGAGGAGACGGACAGCGCCGGGGGCAGCCGGAGCGTGAAAAACGGGGAGAGCCAGGAGAGCACCGTGCTCACCGGGAGCGGCAGCAGTTCCCAGCCCATTGTGGAAAAGGAGCTGATGCCGGAGATTGAGGGCGTGGTGATCAGCGCCCAGGGAGGCGGGGATGTGCGGCTGCAGGCAGAAATTTCCGCGGCCATGGAGGCATTATTCCATGTGCCTCAGCATAAGATAAGAGTATTAAAGCGGGTGGAATAAAGGAGTGTATGCAGCGATGAGGACGATCAGGAGCCATATGAAGGGCATGAAAAATCTCAAGGTGAAAAAGATATTCCGCAGGAACCAGATCATCATCACCACGCTGGCTGTGATGATCGCGGCGGCGGGATATTTGAATTATGCGGGAAAAGAGCAGCTGGCGGCCGGGGACGAGGTCTACGAGGCGGGAGTGATGGAGATTTCCGACGAGGATATTCTGGCGGAAAACCAGGCGGCAGCCGGGGCAGACGGACTGCTTGAGATCCCCAGCCTGGACAATGACCCCTCCGACGAGGCGGAGAACGCGGCCAGCGTGGAGGAGGCCACCATGGCGGCGGAACAGGCGGCAGCGGGAGAGCAGATCCAGACCTCGGACGCGGCGGATGCGGGCATTGACAATCCGGGAGAGGCGGTTCTCACCAGCGGGATGAATGTTTCTGAGTACATAGCGGGGGTGCAGCTGAACCGGGAGCAGGTCCGCGCCAAAAATAAAGAGACCCTGACGGAGATCATCAACAACCAGACCCTGGACGAAAGCTCCAGGCAGGAGGCCGTCCAGAACATGGTAAAGCTGACGGAGGTGGCGGAGAAGGAGAACGCGGCGGAGACCCTGCTGCTGGCCAAAGGGTTTGCGGACCCGGTGGTGAGCATCACCGGCGAGAAGGTGGATGTGGTCATCAACGCCGCCAGCATCACCGATCCCCAGCGGGCTCAGATTGAGGATATTGTAAAACGGAAAGCGGAGGTGGGGGCGGAAAACATCGTGATCACCCTGCTGGACACAGAGGGGTAGAAGACCGGAAAAGGTTTTCGCCGCCCGTTGTCAAATCCCTGCCGTTGTGATAAAATAAGCCATAAGAAACGGAATTGCAGAAATTTGATATACAGGAGGGATTTGACATGGCAGAGATGGATAACAGAAACACCCATAAAGTGTACGAGAAGGAAAAACTGGGCGAGGTCCAGATCGCCGACGAGGTGGTGGCGATCATCGCCGGACTGGCGGCCACAGAGGTGGAGGGCGTGGATTCCATGGCCGGCAATATTACCAACGAGCTGGTTGGCAAGCTGGGCATGAAAAATCTCTCCAAGGGCGTGAAGGTGGATGTGACGGAGGAGCACGTTTCCGTGGATCTCTCCCTGAATATCAAGTATGGCTACAAGATCCCCGCCGTCAGCGAGAAGGTGCAGGACCGGGTGAAGACAGCCATTGAGAACATGACCGGCCTCATGGTCCTGGATGTGAACGTGAAGATTGCCGGAGTCAATATGAACAATTAATGTGAAAAAAGCGTTTGCGGACTGCGGCGCGGCGGGAGAGCTCCTGCCGCGCTGTTTTTCGTTGTGGGGCGGATAGACCGGGTTGAGGATGTTGGAGTTTCTTAGCATAGGAACGGAGACGTGAGAAATAGAAACCACCCGCTATGCGGATGCGCCCATTTTTTATCTCACTGGACGGTGCGGTAGCGTCCTGTATCCTCTGTGTTAGCACTCGATAAAAATGAGTGCTGATTTTTCGTTGACATTTCAAAACCGCAGTATTATAATATGGTTTGTGATAATCAAACTAGAACAGCGGCCCGCCCGCTGTCCGGATAAAGCGGCGGTCCGGCGTCCAAAAGGCCGGAAACGGAAGTCCGGCAAGGGAACAAGGGGGTTCAGGAATCTGGACTGTTCTGTCGCCGGCCGCGGCAAATAAAGAAAATGAGGAGTGATTTTGAAATGTCAGAAAAGAAAGGCAGTTTGTCCATCAACAGCGAGAATATATTCCCAATCATCAAGAAGTGGCTGTATTCCGACCACGACATTTTTTACCGGGAGCTGATTTCCAATGGCTGCGACGCCATCACGAAATTAAAGAAACTGGCTCTCATGGGCGAGTACGAGGAGCCGGAAAACCCGGAGTACAAGATCACTGTGACGGTAAACCAGAAGGAGCGCACCATCGCCGTGGAGGACAACGGCATGGGAATGACGGCGGACGAGGTGGACGAGTACATCAACCAGATCGCCTTCTCCGGCGCCCAGGATTTCTTAAATAAATACAAGGACAAGGCCAACGAGGATCAGATCATCGGCCATTTCGGACTGGGCTTTTACTCCGCGTTCATGGTGGCGGACAAGGTGACCATCGACACCCGCTCCTACAAGGCGGCCGCGGCCCCGGTGCACTGGGAGTCCGAGGGCGGCACGGAGTTTGAGATGAGAGACGGCGACCGGGAGGGCACGGGAACCTGTGTGACCCTGTATTTAAACGAGGACAGCGCCGAGTTTTCCAACGAGTACCGGGCCAGAGAGGTCATTGAGAAATACTGCGCGTTCATGCCCTTCCCCATTTACCTGGTGAACGCAGACGCGGAGCCGCAGTACGAGACCGTGGAGAAAGAGGAGCTGACGGAGAAGGACACGGTGGTGGAGACCATCGTGGAGGAGGAAAAGACGGAGGAGAAGGAGAATGAGGACGGCACCAAGGAGACGGTGGTCGTTTCTCCCCGGACGGAAAAGTATAAGATTTTAAAACGTCCCGTTTCCTTAAACGACACCCATCCTCTGTGGAACAAGCACCCCAACGAGTGCACGGAGGAGGAGTACAAGGCCTTTTACCGGAAGGTATTTCTGGACTACAGAGAGCCCCTGTTCTGGATCCATCTGAACATGGACTACCCCTTTAATCTGAAAGGAATCCTCTATTTTCCGAAGATCAACACGGAGTACGACAGCCTGGAGGGCACCATCAAGCTGTACAACAACCAGGTGTTTATCGCGGATAATATTAAGGAAGTGATTCCGGAGTACCTGCTGCTGTTAAAGGGCGTCATCGACTGCCCGGACCTGCCGTTGAACGTGTCCAGAAGCGCGCTGCAGAACGACGGTTTCGTGAAGAAGATCTCCGACTACATCAGCAAAAAGGTGGCGGACAAGCTGTCAGGAATGTGCAAGACCGAGCGGGAGACCTACGAGAAATACTGGGATGACTTAGCTCCGTTTATCAAGTTCGGCTGCATCAAGGACGAGAAATTCGCGGAGAAGATGAACGACTACATCCTGTTTAAAAACCTGGATGGAAAATACCTGACCTTAAAGGACTGCCTGGAGGAGAACAAGGAAAAGCACGAAAACACCATTTTCTATGTGACGGACGAGAAGGAACAGAGCCAGTACATCAATATGTTTCAGAAAGAGGGACTGGACGCGGTCATCCTTCCTCACAACATTGACAACCCCTTCATCAGCCATCTGGAGCAGAAGAACGAGGGCTTAAAATTCCTCCGCATTGACGCCGATTTAAACGATGTGTTTAAGGAGGAGACGAAGGAGGAGGACGCCGAGGAGTTTGGCAAGCTGGGCGAAAAGCTGACCGGCATCGTGAGAAAGGCTCTTTCCATGGATCAGCTGGAGGTGAAGGCGGAGAAATTAAAGGACGCGTCCTTAGCCTCCATGATCACCGTATCCGAGGAGAGCAGAAGAATGCAGGATATGATGAAAATGTACGGCATGGGCGACACCTCCATGTTTGGCGGAAACAGCGAGACGCTGGTGTTAAATGTGAACCATCCGCTGGTGAAATACGTGCTGGAGCACGAGGACGGAGCCCACACTTCGGCGATCTGTGAGCAGCTCTACGACCTGGCAGAGCTCAGCCACGGCACCCTGACGCCGGAGCGAATGACGAAATTTATTGAGAGAAGCAATGAGATTATGATGGCTATGGCGGAGAAATAAGCGGTTCATAAGCGATTGGAAAGAAATGAGCGGTTAGAAATCGGGAAAAGGCGGAGACGAATCCGGTGGGACGGAGGAGTTTCCGCCTTTTTGCTGGTTCAAAGGGATGTTTTCCGTTTTTTTTGTTTTTTAAGAGAAATATAAGAGAATGGTAATGGAATCCCTGCCCGGCCCTGTGATAGAATCAAGGACATACAGGAATTGGAAATCCGGAAGGAGAGATGGTTATGGAGCGTTGTCCGCACTGCGGGGGAACGGAATTTGAGGTGGAGACGGTGAACCAGGTGGAAGTGAAAAAATGCAGGACCTGCGGCGCCTATGTGGAGGACGCGGGACGGGAGTTTCCCTGGAATTCTTTTGTGCCCCAGTGTGAGAGGGACGAAAGCGGCCGGTATCCCTTCTGTCCGAAATGCGGCTGCAGGGAGGTGAGGCGGCTGTCGGTGGAGGAGCGGATGGTGCGGTCGAATTTGCTGGCGGCTCTGATCGCGGGAGAGCCTTATGAGAGGCAGGCGATGGGAAGGCAGTACGAGTGTCAGAACCCCAAATGCCGCTACCGGTGGGACTGAAAGAGAAAAAAATAAAAATTTTTATAAATGGTTTCGCCGAAACTGGTCTTTGCTCCGTCTAATAAGTATACAAAATCTTTTTTAAGACGGAGGATAAAGAACATGAGAAAAAATTTTGCGAAGATAGCGTGCCTTGGAGCCGCGTCCCTGTCCCTGCTGGCAGGCTGCGGAGTGATAGATCAGTTAAAGGAAGGACGTGGGCTGGGAAAGGTGACTGAGAGCGCGGCCGCAGACAGCGAGAGCGCGGAGGAAGAAATTCTCATGGAGGATGATTTCGCGGAAATTCCGGTTTCCGGAGCCTGGATTCCGGACAGCGTAGAGATGATGAATTCCGAGACGGAGCCGGATCAGAAGATCCGGGACGCCATTGTGGACTACTATGAGGTCCCGGATGAGGAGCTGGCCAATACGAGATATTACTATAATCATGTGGACCTGAATGATGACGGAAAGGATGAGATCCTTGTGCTGGCCGTAGGCCAGTATGTGGGCGGCTCCGGCGGCACCTCTGCCCTTCTGTTAAACGACGATATGACGGTCCGCCAGGCGTTTACCGCCTTTAACGCCCCGGTGGTGATCTCCGAGGAGAGTACCAATGGCTATCACAACCTGGTGCTGGAGCGGACAGATGGAGGCAGCTCAGAGATCGTGGAGCTCACCGCGTCTGAGGACGGAATTTACGAGAATGTGTGGGATACCGAAAAGATGGTGGATCCCAATGAGCTGAAGGGGACCGCCGTGATCTGTGACAACATGACTTATGACGAGAATGCGGATGTTCTCACCTTGGAGGATTGATCAGCTTTTATGAGATTTCTGGAGGGCAGGGGCCATATCAGCGAGCAGGAATTCGCGGCGCTGATGACGGAGTATCGGCAGAGATTCTACCGGATCGCCTACAGCTATGCGAAAAACGAGCACGATGCTCTGGATATTGTGAGTGAGGCCACCTATAAGGGATTGAAACATATCCGTTCCTTAAAGGAGCCATCCCTGTTCCTCACCTGGATGACGCGGATTGTGATCAATACGGCCATTGACGATGTGAAACGGCGGGGCAGATGGGTCGCGCTGGAGGACGGCATGGTGGAAAAACAGGGGTTGTTTGCGGATCCTCCGGACGAGGAGATCCTGTTTGACCTCTACTCCGCCATGGACATCCTGGAGCCGGAGGAACGGATGTGGATTATCCTGAAGTACTTTGAAGAATATTCGTTCAGCGACATTTCCGCCATGCTGGGAGAGCCGGAGAGCACGGTAAAGTCCCGGGTGTACAAATGCCTGAGGCGGATGCGGACCTATATGGAAGGAGGGGAGCGAGATGGGAAATCCGGGAAAAGAACGGTATGACCTGATCCCCATACCGGATGATAAGCTACTCCTGGCCATTGACCGGGGGTTTGTGAAGAACCATCGGATGAGGAGAATGAGACGGCTGCGCCGGTTCGCGGTATCCGCGGCCTCTGTATTCCTGGCCGTTTCCGTGTGTGCCAATGTTCCTTCTGTCTCCGCTTATGCGGAGGAGATTCCCATTCTGCGCTTTTTTGTACAGGCCTTTCAGGCGGGAGAGGGCGGAGAGGAGCTGGAGAACGTAGCTGTTCTGGTGGAAGGCGGCCCGAAGGAGGCGGTGATTTCCTTTGTGGGGGAGGACGGACAGACGGACCGCGCCCTCTCCTATTCTGTGTCTTCTCATCTGGCACCGGCCAGGCTGGAGGTCATTTTCCATGGCGCCGCCCAGATGGATTTTGAGATGATCCGGAAAGAGATTTTAAAGGCCACGGCCGTGCGGGACGTCTATGAAACCATTGCCAGACGGGCTGCGGACTTCAGTTTTGTCATCGCGCTGAACAAGGGCTATAACTACGAAGTGATGGAGTTTGCGGATCCGGGAGAGCTGACTGTGAGCTTTTATCCCGATGCTTACTATGAGAAAGGGGAACCCCACCCGGATCAGGAGATCTATTTCCTTCGCTCTCAAGCGGTTGCCTTCGGGGATGAGCTTAGGGAGCTGCTGGAGCAGTACTGGAAGGAATCCCCCGTCCAGGTGAAGGCGGAGAGCGGAGACTATCTCATCGCTGTGGGAGGCTACGATACCAGAGAGGACGCGGAGGAGGCAGCGGTAGCTTTAGAGGAGCGCTACGGCGACGACTTTTCTCTGTATGTGGACAGCGGCAGAATGGGAGAGGCCCCGGCGGGATAAGGTTTCATGGGCAGAGCCCTTATTGGGGCGATGCCGTAAGCCGGTCAATTTGGCCGGTCTGGATGGCCTCCAGGCAGCGGGAGATCCGCTCCTGGGGCCAGTCCCACCACCGGATCTTTAGTAGTTTTCTGATGGTTTCCTCTGAAAACCGTTTCCGGACTGGCCGGGCGGGAGCGCCTGCCACGATGGTGTACGGCGCCACATCCTTTGTGACCACGGAGCGCGCTCCGATCACCGCTCCGTCGCCAATGGTGACGCCAGCCAAAATTATGGCCTCATATCCAATCCATACATCATTTCCGATGGTAATGTCCCCTTTATTGTCCCAGGCTTTGGTGACGTCTCTTTTTTCCAATCCCCATTCCTCGTAAAAGATGGGAAATGGGTAAGTGGAAAGGGAGGACAGGCTGTGATTGGCGCTGTTGAACAGGAATTTTGCCCCGCAGGCGATGGAACAGAATTTCCCTATCTGAAGCCGGTCCCTGTTGACCGCATAGTGGTAGAGGACGTTGTTCGTTTCAAAATCCCTGGGATCGTGGACGAAGTCGTTGTAGATGGTGAAATCGCCCACAGAGATGGCGGGATCGGTGATGGCGGCCGCCAGGTAGATGGTTTCCCGGTCGCCGGTGCGGGGATAGAGCTTTTTGGGGTTCATGGTCATAAGATTCCTCCTGGTATCATAAGGGCACAGCCTGGGATGGCTGCAGGTGAATAACTGCGGTATCTGATTTTTGACATCTTATTTTATGAAAATGGTTCCTGCCATAGAGAGTATCCATTTGTGAAATACTCTGGTTTGCGAAACACTCTGTTTCGCGAAACGGTCTGTCTGGTGAAGATCGACGCGCTGCGAAACTTCCCGTCTTAAAAAAACACTGTCTGAGGGAACTTCTGGTTTGCAGGAAGTCCTGTCTTGTGAGAGAGTCTGCTTAAAATCCCTTTGCTTTATGAAAACCGGTGACAGCGAATCTGGTCAAACTGGTTGTTTTCCGTCCAGAAGACGGTGTTTTGATCCCTGGAATAGACAAAGGAGACCCGGGTGCCCCACAGGCCTTCCTGGCAGACGGACTGGAGGATGGAGAGGGCGTCCACGGCAGAAAAGTCAGCGGTGCAGGAGGACAGAAGGGACTGGGCCTGTTCGTAGCGCACGTCTCCCGGCACCAGGTAGGGGCGGGTGGATTCCGGGGCCAGAACAGAGTAGTTGGTGATCAGGGAGAAGGGCGCCTGTTCAAGGCGAAAGCCGATGCCCGGCTCCAGGATCAAAGCCCGTCCGGAGGCGTCGGAGAGCAGGGCCTGCATGGTGGCGTCGGGGGCATAGACCACGGGACGGGACTGGGCCAGACGGAGGACATCGTCCAGGGAGAGCTGTCCTTGGAGGAAACGTTCCGTCAGATCGGCGATGGTGACGCAGGCGGGATCATCCCGGTAGGCTCCGGCGGGATTTTCGTGGACGTACAGCAGGGTTCCCGCGTTTCCGCTGCGGTTGACGCCATGGTAGGTGTGCCACCTCCCGTCTGGACGGAGAATGCCGATGGCAAACAGATCCGGCTCTGCGATGACTTTGTGGGTATACAGGGCGAGATCAATCTCAAAATTAAAGCCGGTGATCATATCATGGCCGTTGTGTACAAATCGGGTGCACATTTTAATTCCTCTCTTTCCTGGCCGGATCGGGTTCCGGCCTCTGGCTCTATCATAGAAGATCAGGGCGGTCCGCTCAAGCCACGGTTTGATACAGATGCGATTTGTATAAAGGAACCGGGGCAAAATGGAGGAAAGAGCAACAGGATCCTGTGAGACTCAAATCCCTAAAAAACAGATTTATATGGGATAAAGTGGGAGAAGTACATTGAAACTGCATATTATGGCAATGTGATTCCCAATATTTCTCTTTGAACCCATATGGTTATGTGTCTTAAAAATTTTCTTTTAGAAAGTGGAGATATTCGTAAAACGGCAGAATCCCATGTGATCACAAATACCGCTGTCCTTCCCATGGGTCAAGCCATGGAAACGGCAGCGGCACCTAAATTAGATCTGTTCTTTTTGATAAATGATTTTTCGGATGGCGTAGACAGACAGTCCGTATTCCTCCGCCAATGTCCAGACGGAGACGCCATTCCGGTATGCAGCGGAGATATTCCGATTGCGCTCCTTCAGCTCTTTTCGGTATCCGGAAACTTCACCCCAGCGTTTTTGCCGTTCCTTTTCTGTGGGGATGTAAAGATAGCCTCCCTGGATGTAGGTCTGCAGCTCCCGTACCAGCGCATCGGGAAGGACCGTTGCGGCGTTCACATATTTCATGCAGGCTTCCTCCTTCCATAGATGGTCAGACGGCAAAGCCGGCATGATCCTGTGACGGCTAGAGCTCCATGCAGGTGTCACAGGCCGCCGGCTCTGCATGGAGATCTGCTTCGTTGCGTTTTTTCATCTCTATCACTCCCTTCTGGCGCTGGTTCCCGGATCCCACGGCCGGGACGCTTTGCTTTTATCAGAGGAAATGGCGTTCCAGATCCCTCAAAACCTCCGTTGAAGTTCCGTTTCACCTGTAGGAGGATGGCTGCTCCCACAGCCACGCTCCGGATGGAAAGTGGGATTGGGCACACGTTTTTCCTGTTTCCGACGGGTTTCAGATCAAAGATTCTCACGCAGGCGGGCCTGCATCGGACGTTTCCCCTGTTGTTCCTGGTATTTCCTCATTATACTGCCGAGGGGAGGAGACTGTCAAATGGGAGCGGGGGACAGAAGAACAGGGAGAGGGAAAAGAGCGCGGAGCGGGAGAACATGGTAATTTCCCCACAGGCGTGGTATAATGGGAGGAAATCCGGCAGGGCTGCATGAGATCCTGCCATAGCACGTCAAAGAGAACACGCCAAAGGAGCAAAATGCGATGAATTCCGTGTGCCGCGACATCTTTCAGGCCATTCACGAGGGGAAATGGCTGAGCATTGAATATCGGAATGTTCAGGATCAGGTGACGAAATACTGGATCGGGATCCGGGATCTGTGGCCGGGGAGCCGCACCCTTTCCGTGGAGGGATTCCATCTGGGGAAACGCTGTCTAGAGCAGTTTGACCGGATCTATATTGATTCCATTTTATCTTCCCAGGTGCTGGACGGCACATACTGTCCGGTAAACCAAAGGCTGACGGAGGATATTGCCCTGAATCCAGAGAAATACAGGACGCTGTTTGACCACGGGGCCAATCTGAAAATCCTCAACTATCTGGAGGACTGCAACCGGATGGACACCACCCCTTATAAGCTGGACTTTGCTCTGGTGAGACATCTGGACCGGGAAAGCTTTCACGGCGGGCGTTATGACCTGGATGAGGAGCAGTTTGGGGCCATTGTCCGGGATTTTCAGCTGAAGGCGGAGAGGAAGAAAGAGGAGACAGACACCGGCCGGGTGACGATTCAGCGCCTGGCCATGAATGTGCTGAGCCTTCACACGGCGAAGGGGCTGTACGTACTGGCCTACCGCCGTCTGAATCTGGATGTGAAACAGAGGTGCCTGCGGCCGGAGGATGGTGTGACCGTGTGTATGGAGTTTACCATTGACGGGGCCAAGGAGAGCATCCGAAGATTTCTGGACGGGGGAGATTATGAGCTGTTAAGAGATTTTGAGGGGAATCAGGAGCGGATCAAGGACGCCTTAAGCAAAATGGCCGCAAGGGGCCAGGCGGTGGACGATCTGCCCTATATCATCGGTTTGGGCATCGACATTCCGTTGGACCTGCACCGGGAGTACAGCGGGATTTTGGAGATGTACCAGAGAGGGGAGGTGACGGTGCCGATAAAGGCCTTTTTCGGGGATCTTCTGGACCGGCCCAGGGGAGGCCGGCCTGCGCCCATGGCCCTGCGGGACCGGAGGGTAAATCTGGATCAGCTTTTGGCCATTCACAACGGGATGAAATATCCGGTGGCCTATATCCAGGGTCCGCCGGGCACGGGGAAAACGGAGACCATTGTCAATACGGTGATCACCGCGTTTTTCAATGAGAGGACGGTGCTGTTCTCCTCCTACAATAACCATCCCATCGACGAGGTGGTAAAGAAACTGGAGGGGCTGACTTACCGTGGAAAACCCATTCTCCTCCCCGTTGTGCGGCTGGGCAATCAGGAAAAGCTGAAGGAGGCACTGAAACGGATGAAGTCCCTGCATCAGCAGGCATCCGCTGTCAAGGTGTACGCCTCCACCCTGGAGAGAAATAAGGAGGAGCAGGCGGAGCGGGCCAAACGGCTGTCCGCGTTGCTGAAAAGGTATGAGGACGTGCTGGAGCTGCGGGAGAGGGAGGAGACGATCCGCCGCTTGCTGGAGTACCAGAGAGGGCACGGCGGTTCCATGCAGATGCTGAATTTTGAGGCGGATTTAGGCGGCCGCCAGCTGGCTCAGGTACAGGAGAAATTAAAGAACGAAGGGGAAATTTCCGAGGAGGACGCCCTTGCCCTCCTGGACGAGGATAAGGAGGAGCTGAAAAAGTACCTGTTTTATATCTCCGCCAAATACTTACAGAGGCTGGATGAACCGAAAAATGAGAGGCTGAAAGCCATCCTGTACGGAGAAGATCCGGACAAGCAGGCGGAGGAATTTCAGACCTACCTGGGAGAAGGGGAGAATCTGAAAAACTTCCTGCGAATCTTTCCGCTGGTAGCCACCACCTGCATTTCGGCCCACCGGCTGGGACGCCCCGCCCCCCAGTTCGATATGGTGATTATGGACGAGGCCAGCCAGTGCAACACGGCGGTTTCCCTGGTTCCCATCCTGCGGGGACGGCGGCTGATGCTGGTGGGAGATCCTCAGCAGCTCAATCCCGTCATATTGCTGGACGAGGGCACAAACCGGAAACTGCGGCAGAAATACGGGATTTCCGACGAGTATGATTACCGGAAGAATTCCATTTACAAGACGTATCTGTCCTGTGATTCCGTGAGCGACGAGGTGCTGCTGCGCCGCCACTACCGGTGCGCCAGGAGGATCATTGATTTCAACAACCGAAAATATTACAATTCCCGCCTGCTGGTCTGCACGGAGGAAAAGGAGGGGCGGCCTCTCCAGTATATTGACGTATTAGATTCCAGGGCATACCGGAAGAATACGGCGCCCGGGGAGGCGGAGGCCATCATCCGCTATGCCAGGCAGAACCGGGACCGCTCCATCGGCGTCATCACGCCCTTTGTGAATCAGAAGGAGGCCATTGAGGCGCGGCTGAAGGAAGAAGGGCTGAATCATGTGTCCTGCGGCACGGTTCACGCCTTCCAGGGGGATGAGAAGGACGTGGTGCTTTTTTCCACGGCTTTGACCGACGAGACCTATGAGGGAACTTACCAGTGGCTGAAAAATAACCGGGAGCTGATCAATGTGGCGGTTTCCCGGGCCAAGGACCGGCTGGTAGTGCTTTCCAGCTTGAAAAACCTGGAGCGTCTCCACAAAGAGGGGGAGGCGGATGATCTGTATGATCTGATCCGTTACGTCCGGGCGAATGGGCAGTCTGAGGTGACTCCCAGGGAGACGGACTCCAGGGCGTTAGGGGTAAAACCCTTCAGCACCGCCACAGAGGAGGCTTTTTTGGCCACTCTCACCCATGCCCTGGACAATATCTGGCTCACTCAGAGCCGGTTTTCCGTGGAAAAAGAGGTGGCCATCTCCCAGGTATTTGAAGAAAGCGATGTGCACCGGGACCTGTTTTACTCCGGCCGGTTTGACTTTGTGGTCTATGAGCGGCACGGAGAGAGGAAATTTCCGGTGCTGGCCATTGAGCTGGACGGAATGGAGCACTGTGAAAACGAGGTGGTGAGGCGGCGGGATCAGAAGAAACAGGAGATCTGCAGCCGTCACGGCCTGCAGCTGATCCGGGTGGAAAATTCCTACGCCCGGCGCTATCAGCATATCAAAGGAATTCTGACGGCGTATTTTGCGGTTCGCCATTAAAGCATTCCGTGAGAGAAGGACTTGGAGAAACGGGAGGAAAGAATTATGAGAACGAGAGAGGAGGCTTTGGCCTGCTGCCTGGCCTTTGAAAATACCTCCAGTGATATGCCGTTTCACGACCCCAACTGGGTGGTGGTGCGAAGGCGGGAATCCAAAAAGATGTTTGCCTGCGTGTATGAGAGGAACGGGCAGATCTGGATGAATGTGAAAGTGGATCCGGAGTGGAGGGATTTCTGGCGGAACGCGTTTTCTGCTGTGGTTCCGGCTTACCACATGAATAAGGAGCACTGGAACAGCATCATTCTGGACGGCACAGTGCCGGATGAGGAGATCCGCCGGATGATCGGGGAGAGCTACGACCTGGTGGGAGGCGGGACCGGCGTAGCCGGAAACGGGAGGAAATCCCAGTTTGCCAGGGAGGTGTACCGGATCGTGGCGGCGATTCCGGAGGGAAAGGTGGCCACTTACGGGCAGATTGCCAGGCTGGCGGGAAAGCCCAGGGCCGCCAGAGCCGTGGGAAACCTTCTGCGGGAGTGCCGGGATCCGGATCTTCCCTGCCACAGGGTTGTGAACGGCCAGGGCCATATGGCCCCGGAATTCACTTTCGGCGGTCCAGGAGGCCAAAAGCGTTTGCTGGAGGCGGAGGGAATCCTGGTGACGGGAGAGAAGGTGGATTTGAAACGGTGGCAGATGGGAGAGGAGACGTCCCGCTGAACCCTGCGCGAGGATAAATTTTTGATGAAATCGGAAACGGCGGCCTCTATTACGGCTTGGAGGTGAAACGGCATTTTTGCTCATAAATGTACGTTCCCATAAATGTACACTCCCATAAACGCACATTCCCATAAATATATGTTCTCATAAATATACGTTTCCAAAGGAAAATGCACAAATATGGGATTTAATTGCCAATATGACATATGTTATGAAATTTTCCACCCACTTTATGCCACTAAATCTTGCTTGATTTGGGAATAGATATTTATGTTTCATGTTTTCGTTTCACAATCGGCCTTTTGCCACTCAAGTTCTATTATAGAAAGCCTCCGGCAGAAGGCGCATTCCGCGCAAAGGAAACCAGCAGCTGACGAAACCGCGCCCTGGCGCGCGCGTATGCGCTGCCGCGCACACGTTTTTATTTCATACATTTCCATATTTGCCACAGGACGGTGCTTTCTCCATGATTTGATCCGTGGCTCCAGCGAAAAACAGGCACATACTAAAGGTGGCAGCAGACGGAATTTGAAAATGGTTTGCTGAACAGAAAGCAGGCTTTTGCGGGGAGCGGGAAAGGAGCCGGGACAAGCGGTGGAGACGGCGGGATCCGAAGGGTCGGTTGCCGCGGTTGACCGGCCGCTGTTTCGATGGCAGCCGCACCCGGTATCTCAAAGGCCGGAAAGGAGCAGAGGCAAATGGAGAAACAGGAAAAGAAACGGGCTCTGGCCATTGCGGCGGTGCCGGTGCAGCCCTGGGGAGAGCTCTATGGCCGGGAGACAGCATTCCGGCAGGGCACGGTGTTTAAGGATCTGGATCTGCCGTTTTTCGCGTCAGACTCACTGGAGGAGCCGGTCAGGCGGCCCTCCTCAGAGGACGGCCAGGCAGAGCTGATGCAGGAGCTTTGTGAAGTCAGTTTCCTGCTGGATGATTTAACCCTCTATCTGGACACCCACCCGGAGGACAAACAGGCGTGGGACATTTATCAGGAGAACAACCAGAAACGAAAGGAACTGAAGGAGACGTTCGCAAAACGGTTTTATCCCCTGACCAGGGACTGTATGGCGTTCTGCGGGGACTATGGATGGGAGAACGGCGTGCCGCCGTGGGAAGGAGGGTGCTGTTAATGTGGACTTATGAAAAACGACTGCAATTTCCGGTGAAGATCACCCAAACCTGTCCCAAGACGGCCAAACTCATTATCAGCCAGTACGGCGGGCCGGACGGGGAGCTTTCCGCCTCCCTTCGGTATCTGTCCCAGCGTTACAGTATGCCGGTGAAAGCAGTGGGCGGCCTGCTCACGGACATCGGCACGGAGGAGCTGGCTCACATGGAGATGATCTGTGCCATGGTGTATCAGCTGACGAAGAATCTGACGCCGGAACAGGTGAAGGAGGAGGGCTTTGACGCCTACTATATTGATCACACCACAGGCCTGTGGCCGCAGGCGGCGTCCAGCTTGCCCTTCTGTGCCACGGAGTTTCAGTCCAAGGGAGATGCCATCGCGGATCTGACGGAAGATCTGGCGGCGGAGCAGAAAGCCCGGGTCGTGTATGAGAACCTTCTTCGGGTCATCCGGGATCCGGAGGTGCGGGAGCCGTTAAAATTCCTGCGGGCCAGGGAGATCGTCCACTTCCAGCGGTTCGGCGAGGCCCTGGAACGGACAAAGGACAAGCTGGACGAGAAAAACTATTATTTCTTCAATCCGGAATTTGACAAGGCAGTAAACGGATATGGCCGCTAACGCGGTTATCACGAATCATGAGAGCCAGATGGTTCCACGCCTGCGGCGTTCCCGCCATCTGCCGCGAGGGCGCGCCCATCTATATCGCCGCCATCCGGGGCTTTCAGAGGAAACCTCTGTGATAGGGCAGAAATCTGGGCTGCAAGAAGGCCCCGGACCGGGTGAGGCGTGATGGCCCGGGCCCCCCGGATACCCGGGAGGTTTTGGAGAAGTCTGGGATCACCAGGCCTGTCCCGATGCGGGCTCGCGTAAGGTTCCTTCCGGCAGCCGTTTCCCGGCGGTCTCCTGTCCCATAGGGCGGATTTTCGGGGCCAGTGTCGAAAATTTGCATAGCCTGTCGGCCGAATTTGTTTGATTTTTTCCCTTTTTCAGTATAAAATAAAGAAAGTCCCGAATTATACGGAAAGGGTAAGGAGGCTGACAAAAAAGGGGACGCTCTGTATTGATCCGGCGGAATGGCCGGCGCTCTCCCTCAGGGGAGGAGGTCATGGGTTCATGGCCGGTGCAAAGGAGAATGAATAAATGGAGATCGCGAAAGAGGAGCTGATCCGTAGGATTGAGCTGGCAAGGAGGGCGCTGAATGAGAGCATAGATCTGAACGCGGAGTACGAGGAGATCTACCTCAACAGTGTCAATCTCGACAAATTAATAGAAGAATATATTGCGTGCGGCTACTGAGCTGGCGCGCCGATGGAGACGCGGCCCTAAAATGGGGCCGCGTTTTTGCGCCGTCGCCTGACAGCACGCCCTTCAACCAGGAAAAATCCCCGGTCAGCCAGAAAACGGGGAGAGACACCGCCAAAGAACCATTATGTGATTTGCCGTGAGATGGAATCAGAGCGTATCAAAAAGCATATCTTTTGTCCGACGGACAGAAAAGAAATCCCCTCCGGCGGGAAACCGGGATCCGGCCGCCGCACAGGTCCAATCATCCGTCATGATTCCAGGCCCGCCGGAACGGGCCATGGCAGGCAGACGGGAAACCAGCCGGATTCCTGGGGAAGACAGGCCCCGGAGGATCCATCCCGGAGCCCGAAGGCCAGGAATTCTCCCAATGTGTGTATAAAAATACAAACAATAAAATATTTATAAAAAAATGCTTGCATAATTATAATCATAGATGTATAATCATTCACAACTTAAGAAATGGCCCGAACGGGCCGGGAAAACCAGAAATCAATCAGGAGGAAACAATTATGGAAAAGAAATATAACAAAGTTGTGCTGGCATATTCCGGAGGTCTTGACACGTCTGTACTGATTCCGTGGTTAAAGGAGCACTACGGCTGCGAGGTAGTGGCCGTGTCCGGAGACGTGGGACAGGGGACGGAGCTGGACGGCCTGGAGGAGAAGGCGATCAAGACCGGCGCCTCAAAATTATACATTGTAGACGCGAAAAAAGAGTTTGTGGATGACTATATTATCCCCACCATGCAGGCGGGAGCCACCTATGAGAAATATCTGCTGGGCACTTCCTTCGCCCGCCCGATCCTGGCAAAGAAGATTGTGGAGATCGCCCTCAAAGAGGGAGCGGACGCCATCTGCCACGGCTGTACCGGAAAGGGCAACGACCAGGTGCGTTTCGAGCTGGCCATCAAGGCCTTCGCCCCTCATATGGATGTGATTGCCCCCTGGCGTTTCTGGGAGTTAAACAGCCGCGAGAAGGAGATCGAGTACGCGGAAAAACACAACATCCCCTTAAAGATCAACAAAGAGACCAATTATTCCAAGGATAAGAACTTATGGCACCTCTCCCACGAGGGACTGGATCTGGAGGATCCGGCAAACGAAGCGCCCATCAACAAGCCGGGCTTTCTGGAGTTAAGCGTTTCCCCGGAGCAGGCGCCGGACGTTCCCACCTACGTGACCATTCACTTTGAGAAGGGCGTTCCCACCGCCGTGGACGGGGAGGAGTTAGACAGCGTAGCCCTCATTGAGAAACTAAACGCTTTAGGCGGAGCCAACGGCATCGGGATTCTGGACATCGTGGAGAACCGTCTGGTGGGCATGAAGAGCCGCGGCATCTACGAGACTCCCGGCGGAGCCATTCTCTACGCGGCTCACGAGAAACTGGAGGAGATCACCCTGGATCGGGAGACCCAGCACTACAAGCAGCAGCTTGCGTTAAAATTTGCGGAGCTGGTGTACAACGGGCAGTGGTTCACCCCCCTGCGCAAGGCCATGAGCGCCTTCGTCACTTCCACCCAGGAGTGCGTGACCGGAGATGTGAAACTGAAACTTTACAAAGGAAATATCATCCCGGCGTCTGTGACCTCACCCTACACCCTGTATTCCGAGGACATCGCCACCTTCGGCGAGGATCACTCCTACAACCAGGCAGATTCGGAAGGATTTATCAACCTGTTCGGCCTGCCCATCAAGGTGAGGGCGTTAAATGACCAGGCGTTGGCAGACAAGACGGGAAAAGGATTCCCGGGAGTAGAATAAACAGGCATTTAGGAGGACAGACAGATGGCAAAGCTCTGGGCGGGACGGTTTCAGAAGGAGACGGACCGGACGGTAAACGATTTTAATTCTTCAGTAATGTTCGACTGCCGGATGTACGCGGAGGACATTCAGGGTTCCATGGCTCACGCGGCCATGCTGGGCCGGCAGGGGATCATTCCAAAGGAGGACGCGGAGGCCATCCGCGAGGGCCTGAAGGGAATTCTGGCTGATATTGAGGCGGGGAACATCCATTTTTCCCCGGAGGCCTATGAGGATATTCACATGGCCAATGAGCAGCTCCTCACGGAGCGCATCGGGGACGCGGGGAAACGGCTCCACACCGCCCGCTCCCGCAACGACCAGGTGGCCCTGGATATGCGTCTTTACGTGAGAAAGCAGATCGGGGAGCTGCGCGGCCTGGTGCTGGAGCTGATGGAGGTGCTCTGTACCCTGGCGGAGGGCAATATGGAGACGGTGATGCCGGGCTACACCCATTTGCAGCGGGCGCAGCCCATCACCTTCGCCCACCATCTCATGGCCTATGCCAATATGTTAAAGAGGGATGTGAGGCGGTTAGAAAACTGCCTGGACGGCCTGGATGAGCTGCCCCTCGGCAGCGGCGCTCTGGCCGGGACCACCTATCCCATCGACCGGGAATTTGTGGCCGGGGAACTGGGATTTTCCGCCGTCATGGACAATTCCCTGGACGGGGTGTCCGACCGGGACTACTGCATCGAGCTCTGTTCCAGCCTTTCCATTCTCATGATGCACCTTTCCAGGCTGTCGGAGGAGGTCATCCTCTGGTGTTCCTGGGAGTTTAAATTTATCGAGCTGGACGACGCCTATTCCACCGGCTCCTCCATCATGCCCCAGAAGAAGAATCCGGACGTGTGCGAGCTGATCCGCGGAAAGACGGGGCGGGTTTACGGAGACCTGCAGACCCTGCTCACCTTCATGAAGGGCCTGCCCCTGGCTTATAATAAGGATATGCAGGAGGATAAGGAGGCGGTGTTTGACGCCATCGACACGGTGAAAAACTGCCTGAAGGTGTTTGCCCCCATGCTGGCCACCATGACAGTTTTGCCGGCCAATATGGAGCTGGCGGCCAGAAAGGGCTTTTTAAACGCCACAGATTGCGCCGACTACCTGACGAAACGGGGACTGCCCTTCCGGGATGCCTACAAGGCGGTGGGAACCCTGGTCCATGTGTGCATGGAGACGGGAAACACCCTGGATACCCTGCCTCTGGAGGAGTACCAGAAGATCTGCCCGGCCTTTGAGGAGGACGTGTACCAGGCCATTGACTTAATGACCTGCGTAAAAGAGCGGAAATCCTTAGGCGGCCCGGCCCCGGAGGAAGTGGCCAGGCAGCTGGGAAAGATCAAGGCGTTTTTGACAAAAAAAGAGCAGGAAATATAACAACATAACCATAAAACGGAGAAACGGGAAGGAGAAGTCTCATGAGCGGGAAACCGAAAATTTACATAGACGGCAGAGAGGGCACCACCGGCCTGCAGATCTATGAGCGCCTGGGGGCGCGGACGGATCTGGAGCTGCTCCTCATCGACGAGGGGAAACGGAAGGACCCGGAGGAGAGAAAGAAATTTTTAAACGCCGCGGACATCGCCTTCCTGTGCCTCCCGGACGGGGCGGCGAAAGAAGCGGTGGCCATGATCGAAAACCCCGCCACGAGGGTGATTGACGCCTCCACGGCCCACCGGACGGCGGAAGGCTGGGTGTACGGCTTTCCGGAGCTTTCCGGGGAGAGGCGGGAGGCGGTGAAAGGAGCAGCGCGGGTGGCAAACCCCGGCTGCCACGCCACCGGCTTTATCGCGTCGGTCTACCCCCTGCGTGCCCTTGGAATTTTAAAAGAGGACGCGGCTCTCACCTGCTTTTCCCTGACGGGATACTCCGGGGGAGGGAAAAAGATGATCGCAGAGTACGAGGCGGAAGGGAGAGACCCGGCCTTAAATTCCCCCAGGATCTACGGCCTGAATTTAAACCACAAGCACCTGCCGGAGATGAAGGCGGTGTGCGGCCTCCATCTGGCTCCCGTGTTCTGCCCGGTGGTGGATGACTACTACAAGGGGATGGCGACCACCGTGGCCCTTCCCGCCGGTCTCACCGGCGGCCTGGGGGCGGAGCGGCTCCGGGAGGAGCTGGCGGCCTGGTACGAGGGACAGACCATGGTCCAGGTGGCCCCCTTCGGGGCGGGAGGCCCCATGGTGGCCGGAAATGAGATGGCCGGCCGGGACAGCCTGGTTCTGTATGTGAACGGCCATGAGGATCAGGCCATCGTCACAGCCGTGTTTGACAACCTGGGAAAAGGCGCCTCCGGCGCCGCCGTCCAGAATATGAACCTGATGCTGGGACTGGAGGAAACTGCCGGACTGACGGTATAAACCGGCGCGGGCTGGCGTATGAGAGCGAAAGGGAAAGAAAAAGGGAGGAACCGTATGTTTCATATCATAGAGGGCGGTGTCTGCGCCGCCAAAGGATTCCAGGCGGGGGCGGTCCGCTGCGGGATCAAGGAGACGTCTGAAAAAGATGACACGGCCGTGATCGTGTCGGAAAACCCCTGCGCGGCGGCGGCGGTCTACACCAGAAACCGGGTGAAGGCGGCCCCCCTGCAGGTGACGAGAGAGCACCTGGAGGACGGAAAGGCCCAGGCAGTGATCATCAACTCCGGAAATGCCAACGCCTGCGCCCCGGACGGCCTGGAAAATGCCAGGAGAGAGGCGGCCGCCTGCGGCAGGCTGCTGGGAATTGACGAGAAGGACGTGGTGGTCTGCTCCACCGGCGTTATCGGCGTGCGGCTGCCGGTGGAAGTGATCGAGGAGAACCTGCCGGCATTGACCCTTTCCGGGGACGGGAACGAGGCGGCAGCCAAAGCCATTATGACCACGGACACAGTGCCGAAAATCATGGCGGTGGAGTTTACGGCGGGAGGAGTCCCCTGCCGCCTGGGCGGCATCTGCAAGGGCTCCGGCATGATTCACCCCAACATGGGCACCATGCTCTGCATTCTCACCACGGACTGCGCTATCAGTGACGCGGTGCTCCAGGAGACCCTGAGAAAAAAAGTGGCCGTTTCCTTCAACCGCGTTTCCGTGGACGGCGATACCTCCACCAACGACACCTGCTGCATCCTGGCAAACGGCCAGGCGGGCAATCCGGAGATCACCGCGGCGGAGGGCGAGGACTATGAGAATTTCGCGGCAGCCCTGGAAATGGTGTGCGTGGAGCTGGCGAAAAAGATCGCTGCCGACGGAGAGGGCGCCGGAAGGCTGGTGACCTGCACCGTGTCAGGGGCGGCGGACGAGAATGCCGCGGAGACTCTGGCCAAATCCGTCTGCTCCTCCTCTCTGGTAAAAGCGGCCATGTTCGGGGCCGACGCCAACTGGGGCCGCATTCTCTGCGCCATGGGCTACTCCGGCATTGAATTTGACCCGGAGGGAGTGGACGTGGATTTTGCCTCCCAGGCAGGGCAGATCGCCGTGTGCCGGGACGGCCGGGCGGTGGAGTTTAACGAGGATCAGGCCAAGGAGATTTTATCCCAGCCGGAGGTGACGATTCTCATTTCCCTGAAGGAAGGGGAATCGGCAGTCACGGCCTGGGGGTGTGATCTCACCTACGAGTATGTGAGGATCAACGGAGACTACAGGACGTAAGGGGGAGAATGCGATGAGTGAGGGGATCATTCTGAATCCGGAGGACAGGGCCGCCGTGCTGGTGGAGGCCCTTCCTTATATCCAGGAGTACTACGGTCAGACCGTGGTGGTAAAATACGGCGGAAACGCCATGATCAATGAGGAACTGAAGGACGCGGTGATCCGGGACATCGTGCTGCTGTCCCTGGTGGGCGTGCGGGTGGTGGTGGTCCACGGCGGGGGCCCGGAGATTTCCGGGATGTTAAAGAAAATCGGAAAAGAATCCCGCTTTGTAAAGGGACTGCGCTACACCGACCGGGAGACTATGGACGTGGTGCAGATGATCCTGTGCGGAAAGGTAAACAAGGATCTGGTGGCCCTGCTGGAGAAGGCGGGCGGCCAGGGAGTGGGCCTTGGCGGTATGGACGGAGGCCTGTTCTCCGCCAGACGGCTGACGGACCCGGACGGCACGGATTACGGCTATGTGGGGGAGATCACCGATGTGAACCCGAAACCGGTGGCGGATATGTTAAACGCCGGCTACATTCCCGTGGTGTCCAGCGTGGCCCGGGGAGTGGACGACGATACCAACTACAATATCAACGCGGATACGGCGGCGGCCAAGCTGGCCATAGCCTTAAAGGCGAGAAAGCTCATCCTGCTCACGGACGTGAGAGGGCTTTTGCGGGACCCGAAGGATGATTCCACCCTGATCCACAGCCTGAAGGTGTCGGAGGTGCCGGTGCTGGTGAAGGAGGGCGTGATCTCCGGCGGCATGATCCCCAAGGTGGAGTGCTGCGTGGAGGCGGTCCGCAACGGCGTGGAACGGGCCAACATCCAGGACGGCCGTGTCAAGCACTCCATTTTGATGGAGCTTTTATCCACCGCCGGCGTGGGAACGATGCTGCATTAGGAAACGGGGAGGCGCCGCCGCGGGAAACGGAGGCGCCGTTTTGTCAACGGGAATACTGCTATAGAATTGCTGCCATAGAACTGCTGCCGCGGGAATGGTGTGGCAGACCGAAAACAGGAAAGGAAAAGGGAGGAGACCATTATGACATATCAAGAGCTGAAACGGGATGAGGAACGCTACGTTATGGCGACCTACGGCCGTTTTCCGGTGGCTTTGGACCACGGGGAAGGGGCAAAGCTGTGGGACGTGGAGGGAAAGTGCTACATCGACATGACGTCGGGAATCGGCGTCAACTGCCTGGGCTATTCGGACAGTGACCTGATCAAGGCCATTTCCGATCAGGCCGCCAAGCTGATGCACGTATCCAATCTCTACACCACCGCTCCCATGGTGGAGACGGCAAAGACCCTGGTGCTCCACTCCGGCCTGGAGGGCGGAAAGGTGTTCTTCGCCAACTCCGGCGCGGAGGCCAACGAGGGGGCCATCAAGCTGGCGAGAAAATACAGCTATGACAAGTACGGCGAAGGCAGAAGTAAGATTGTCACCCTGAAAAACTCCTTCCACGGCCGCACGGTGACCACCTTAAAGGCCACGGGACAGGATAAATTCCACCAGTTCTTCTTCCCCTTCACGGAAGGCTTTGACTACGCGGAGGCGGGGAATCTGGAGGATGTGAAGGCCAAGGCGGACGGTACGGCCTGCGCCGTGATGATGGAGCTGATCCAGGGAGAGGGCGGCGTCCTGCCTCTGGAGAAGGAGTTTGCGCAGGCGGTGGAGGCATTCTGCCGGGAGAAGGACCTGCTGCTCATCATTGACGAGGTGCAGACGGGAATCGGAAGAACGGGCTCCCTGTTCTGTTTCCAGCAGTATGGCATCCGCCCGGATGTGGTGACCCTGGCGAAGGCCCTGGGCGGCGGACTGCCTGTGGGCGCCGTGCTGGCAGCCGGTTCCTGCAGCGGTGTGCTCACCCCCGGAACCCACGCCACCACCTTCGGCGGTTCCCCCACGGTGTGCGCCGCGGCCAATGCCGTGCTGGAGAAGGTGACCAATCCCGTATTCCTGGAGAAGGTGCGCAGTAAGGGCGAGTATCTCCGCCAGAAACTTCTGGCCATGAATTCCCCGGCGATTTTAGGGGTCCGGGGCATGGGCCTGATGGTGGGAATCATTGTGGAGGACGGAAAGCAGGGAGAGTACGTGAACCAGCTCATGGATCACGGCGTTTTGGCCCTCACGGCTGGAAAGAACGCGGTGCGCCTTCTGCCGCCCCTCACCATCACCATCGAGGAGATCGACGAGGCTCTGGCAGCCATGAAGGAGGTATTCGGGGCGGAGTAAGCCGGAAATGGGCATCTGACCTGCCGCCGGCGCCGTTTCAAACCGCCGGCGCATCCTGAAAGCTCCCGCATCTGCGGGACCGCAACATCCTATGACGAGGAGGAAACATCCTATGAAACATTTGCTGAAACTGATGGATCTGTCCAAGGAGGAGATCGTCTCCATCCTGGATCTGGCAGACCAGTTAAAATATGAGAAGAAAAACAACATCGCCCACCCCCTGCTGGCGGGCAAATCCCTGGGAATGATTTTCCAGAAGTCCTCCACCAGGACGAGAGTATCCTTTGAGGTGGGAATGTACCAGCTGGGAGGCCAGGCCCTGTTCCTGTCCTCCAACGATTTGCAGATCGGCCGCGGAGAGCCGGTGCAGGATACGGCCCGGGTGCTGTCCCGCTATCTGGACGGCATTATGATCCGCACCTTCGCCCAGAAGGAGGTGGAGGATCTGGCGGCCTACGGCTCCATCCCCATTATCAACGGGCTGACGGATTTCGCCCATCCCTGCCAGGTGCTGGCGGATCTCATGACTATCCGGGAAAAATACGCCTCCCTGGATGGCTTAAAGCTGGCCTACATCGGAGACGGCAACAACATGGCCAACTCCCTCATTGTGGGCTGCCTGAAAATGGGCATGAAGGTGGCGGTGGCCACCCCGGAGGGCTACCGCCCTGACCCGTCGGTCCTGGCCTTTGCCGAGGGCAATCCCAATTTCCTCCTCACCGATGATCCGGTGCAGGCGGTGGCTGGTGCGGACGTGGTCTACACCGACACCTGGGCGTCCATGGGCCAGGAGCAGGAGAAGGAGGCCAGACTGAAGGCCTTTGCCGGCTACCAGGTAAATGATGAGCTGCTGGCGGCCGCCAATCCCGGCGCCATGGTACAGCACTGCCTGCCGGCCTACCGGGGCCAGGAGATCACCGAGGAGGTGTTCGAGGCCCACGCTACAGAGCTGTTCGACGAGGCGGAAAACCGTCTCCACGCCCAGAAGGCGGTGTTAGTCAAGCTGCTGGGCGGAAAGCAGGAGTAATCAGAGCGGACGAGGAAACAGAAGACAGAAAAAACACCGGACACATCTCCCTTCCAGATCATGGGAAGGGAGAGAAGTTCCGGTGTTTTTTGCCGCTATTCCTCCGCGGTCTCCGTGTTCGGTTTTACCTGCACCGTGGCCTCCGCCACCTGGTGGTTTTCAATGCGGGTGACAAGCAAGCTGCATTTTGGCAGCTCCAGACGGATTTCCTGCTCCCCGTCCTTGGGTACATTTCCCAGAAGGTGGAACACCAGGCCGGTGAAGGTGCCGCAGTCCTCCTCGTCCAGCTCCAGGCCGGTGGCCTCCTCCAGGTCCCGCAGGGTCACATTTCCGTGGACGGCGAAGGTGTCCTCAGACAGCGGTTTTACGAAAGGCTCTGTCTCCAGGCTTTCCTCATCCGCCTCCTTTAAGCTGCCCACCAGCTCCTCCACCAGGTCGTGGATGGTGACGATGCCGGAGATGCCGCCGTACTCGTCCAGCACCACCGCCAGGGGGATGCGGTTTTCCCGCATATTGCGAAAGAGGACGTCCGCCTTGATGGCTTCCGGGACGAAGTGGGCGGGGCGCACGGCATTTTCCATGACGCTTTCCCGGCTTTTGTCCTTCAGACGGAAGTAATCCTTGGCGTTTAGGATGCCCACGATGTTGTCCGGGAAATCCTGGCAGACGGGGTACAGGGTGTGGCGGCTGCTGTGGATGGTCTCATCCCACTCGTCCATGGAGTCCTCCATCCAGAGAAAGAGCACGTCTGTGCGGTGGGTGGCGATCTCCCCGGCGGTCAGGTCGTCGAATTCAAAGACGTTCTGGATAAACTGTTTTTCCTCCCGGTCGATGGCTCCGTTGGCGCTGCCGGCGTCCACCAGCAGGCGGATTTCCTCCTCGCTCACCTGCTCGTCGGCCTCATTGGGATCAATGCCAAAGAGGCGGAGCACCGCGTTGGTGGAGGCGGAGAGAAACCACACCAGGGGGGCGAACAGGGAGGAGATCATGGAGAGCAGGCCGGAAAGCCCCAGGGCCAGCTGCTCCGATTTTTTCATGGCGATCCGCTTTGGCACCAGCTCTCCGAAAATCAGGGTGAAGTAGGAGAGGACGATGGTGATAAACACTACGGCGATGGTGTCCAGGGTATTTCTGGAAATGGGGGCGCCCAGGCTTAACAGCCAGTCCACAAGGCCGTCGGAGAAATTGTCGGCGGCGAAGGCGCTGCCCAGAAAGCCGGACAGAGTGATGGCCACCTGGATGGTCGCCAGGAATTTGGCCGGCCGGTCCGTCAGCCGGGCCAGGCGTTTGGCCCGCTTATCTCCCTGGGAGGCCAGCTTGGTGAGTTTCGCCTCATTCATGGAGAGCACGGCGATCTCCGCGCTGGCGAAAATGGCGTTTAACAGGATCAGGATGACCTGTATCAGCAGTAAGATTCCAATGGTTCCGTTCAATGTGTGATAACCTCTTTTCTTTTTTATTTTCGTGTTTGTCCCCGGTTTCCTGGGGGATAAAAGTGTGCGCTCCAGTGCATACTCGTGCCGGAGCGAGGCTGAGTTAGCAGCCAGTTTCCTCTGCGCGGAATGTGCCTCCCGCCGGAGGCTTTACGTCATAGGCACCGTTTCCTGTGACATAAAAAAAGCACAAGACATAAGCCCATGGGGAGCGCGCTCCGCACAGACTGAGTCCTATGCTCGTATCTAAAAAAACAGGGATATTCGTTCGTTCAGGGTCCGCGTCACTGTCTCCAGCGTCCATTATGTAGAAACTCCTCCTTGTGTGTTAATATGGTGCACATTATATGCAAAAATACATGGTTTGTCAACGGGCAAAAAAAGTTTGTATAAATTGGATAAAAAACATTGACAATCCAAAAATAAACTGTATAATTAAGTTATAACATAGTTAAGCAACTTAATAAAAAAGAGGGAAAAATGTTAGAAAAGGAGGAACAAGGTATGAAATACGATTTTACCAGCATTATGGACCGGAAGGGCAGGGACGCCATCGCGGTAGACGGTCTGGGAATGAATCCGGGGTTTGCGCCGGATCCGCCAAAGGAGGGGTTTGACATCATCCCCATGTGGATTGCGGATATGAACTTCCCCACTGTGCCCACCATCCCGGAGGCCATCATCGAGAGGGCGAAACACCCGGCTTACGGCTATTTCAACCCGTCAAAGGAGTATTTCGACTCCATCATCAAATGGCACGAGACAAGAAACGGGGTGGAGGGCCTGACTCCGGAGTGCATTGGCTACGAGAACGGCGTGCTGGGCGGCGTGATCAGCGCCCTGAACGTGTTCTGCTCCAAGGGCGACAAGGTGCTGCTCCACACCCCCACCTACATCGGTTTCACCATGTGTATGACGAACAACGGCTATGACATGGTGCTCAGCCCCCTGAAGCAGGATGAAAACGGCGTATGGCGCATGGACTTTGAGGACATGGAGGAGAAGTTAAAGACCCAGAACATCCACGCCGCCGTGTTCTGCTCCCCCCACAACCCCTGCGGCCGTGTATGGGAGAGATGGGAGATTGAGAAGGCCATGGAGCTGTACAAAAAGTACGATGTGTTCGTGGTGTCCGACGAGATCTGGTCTGACATCATCTTAAACGGCCACAAGCACGTCCCCACCCAGTCCGTGAGCGAGGATGCGAAAATGCGCACGGCCGCCATGTACGCCCCCAGCAAGACCTTCAACCTGGCCGGTCTTGTGGGCAGCTACCACATTATTTACAACAAGTGGATGCGGGACCGTATCATCAAAGAGTCTTCCCTTCCCCACTACAACGATATGAACGTGCTCAGTATGCACGCCCTGATCGGAGCCTACAAGCCGGAGGGATACGAGTGGGCCGACGAGCTGTGCCAGGTGATCAGCGAGAACGTAAACTACGCCTGCGATTACATCAAGGACCACTTTGAGGGCGTGAAGGTGTCCAAACCGGAGGGAACCTATATGCTGTTCTTAGACTGCACCGAGTGGTGTGAGAAACACGGCAAGACCATCGAGGAGCTGGAGAAGGCCGGCTGGGATGTGGGCGTTGCCTGGCAGGACGGCCGGATGTTCCACGGGCCCTGCTCCATCCGCCTGAACCTGGCCCTTCCCCTGGAGAGAGTGAAAGAGGCATTCCGCAGAATGGACACCTACGTCTTCAACGCGTAAGGAAAAAGGAAAAGAGGATATTTCATGGCAAAGTTTCAGGTGGGGGAGAAACTGGACGATTTCTCCTACGACACACCCTTTGAGCCGGGACTGAGGTTAAAAGAGACGGCAGAGCGGGTCAGCGGCCGGACGGCCATCCTGTTTCTGCGCTACTACGGCTGTACCCTGTGCCAGTTAGACATTCACAGACTGGCGGCCGGTTATGAGAGGATCCGGGAAACGGGCGGGCAGGCGCTGGTGGTGCTCCAGTCCAGGCCCCAGACCATCGCCCTCCAGGTGAAACCGGGAGAACTTCCCTTCGACATCATCTGCGACCCGGAGGGGCAGCTCTACGAGAAGTACGGGATCATGGCAGCCGCCAGCATGGAGGGAATGCTGGATGAGAGGACCATGGAGAAGGTGGCGCAGGCCAGGGCCGAAGGGTTTTCCCACGGCGAGTACGAGGGAGAGGAGCTCCAGCTGCCGGCGGCGGTGGTGCTCCAGCGGGACCTGACTGTGACCTACGCCCATTACGGGACGTCCGCGGGGGACGTGCCGGATGTGGAGGAGCTGGTAAAACGGCTTACAGAAGAAACGGAATAACGTGGAGAGAGCGGCAGCCTGGATGGGAGGCCGCTCTCTTTTTGTGCCATAGGGAACTGCGTCCCCTATGACACAGAAGCCTCCGGCGGGAGGCGCACACTTTTTTCCTTTTTCTGCCGCTTTTCGGGCATATTTTCGGCAGCGGCGTCGATTCCTCCCGGAATTATCTGGTTGCATATCTGGCGTTTTCTATTATAATAGATGGGGTAGAAAGATGCCAAAGAGGAGAACATTATGGAGAGCGCGAGAGAATACCTGCTCCGGATCCCGGAGTTTGCCAGGGAGAAGCATACCCTGAGAGAGGCGGAGGAGTTCTTAAGAGAACTGGACAGCCCGTTTCCGGGGACGGTGATCCATGTGGCCGGAACCAACGGAAAAGGCTCCGTGTGCGCGTTTCTTTCATCCATCCTGCAGGCGTCGGGATACCGAGTAGGAACATTTACGTCTCCCCATCTGACAGATGTCCGGGAACGGATCTGCGTGGACGGGGAGCCGATAGACGAAAAGGCATTTCAGAGGAGCTTTGAACGGGTGCGCCGCGCCTGGGAGAGGCAGAGAGAGCGGGGGATGACCCATCCCACGTTTTTTGAATTCCTGTTTTATATGGCGGCGGCCTGTTTTCAGGAGGAAAAACCGGAGGTGGTGATCCTGGAGGCCGGCATGGGCGGAAAACGGGACGTGACAAACGTCTGCCGCCCGGCCCTCACGGTGATCACCTCCGTCAGCCTGGACCATATGGCGTACCTGGGAAATACGGTGGAGGAGATCGCCGGGGAGAAGGCAGGCATTATAAAGCCTGGGGTCCCCCTGGTGTTTGACGGAAACGACCCGGCAGCCGCCGCGGTGATCCGAAACCAGGCGGAAACGGCGGGAGCGCCCTGGCGGGATGTGAGGCAGGAACCCCTGTCCGTGGCCTGGGACGGCCCTTTCCCCAGGATTTCCTTTCCTTTTCTGGGAGAGCGGGTCCAGGCCCGGCTGCCCTTTCCGGCGGAGTACCAGGTCTGGAACGGGGCTCTGGCGGGAAAGGCGGCGGAGGTTTTGGCCGCCGGGAGACGGGATAAAGATTTCCGGCCGGGACAGGTTTCCCATTCTGGAAACGGGCAAACGGTTCCGCCTTTTAAAGGTGTCACCGTTTCCGCCGTCTCTCAGGGACTGGCAGAGGCCAGGCATGTTGGACGGATGGAGGAGGTCCTGCCTGGAGTTTACTTCGACGGGGCCCACAACCGGGACGGGATCCGGGCCTTCTGCCAGGCGGCGGCCAGGATCGCGGGATTGTTAGGGAAACCGGCATATCTGCTGTTTTCCGCCGTGTCGGACAAGGAGTACGGGACCATGGCGGAGGAGCTTCTGCGGGAGCTAAAGCCGGCGGAGGTGTTTGTGGCCCACATGGAAAACGGCCGCGGGCTGTCAGCCGGAGAGCTGGAAACGGCCTTTGCCCGGGCAGAAGAAAAGGCGGAGGAAACGGGAGGAAGACGGCCGGGGATCCGGATGTTTCCCTCTGTTTCAGAGGCTTTTTCTGAGGCCATGAAGGAAAAGAAGGCGGGGAACGGACTTTTATTCTGCGCCGGTTCCCTCTACTTCATCGGGGAGCTGAAGGAATGCCTGAAGGAGGAAAAGCATGATCAATTTTGAAGAAGAAATCAAGCGGTTTAAGCCCAGCCTGGATGTGGAACAGGTGGAGGACGCCATTGTAAAAAGTGACCTGACGGATATGACGGACCTGATGATGGAACTGATCAAAGAGGAGCGAAGATAGGCGGTACCTATGGATTATGTAAGGAGAAACCAGCAGATTGCCAACAGCTATTACAACCTGGGGCTGGAGAAGGCCCAGATCCGGGATCTGTCCGGGGCGGCGGAGTGCTTAAAAAAGAGCATCCGGTTTTACAAGTACCAGACGGACGCCAGGAATCTGTTAGGGCTTATTTACTATGAGATGGGGGAGGTGGCGGACGCCATCGTCCAGTGGGTCATCAGCTTAAACCTCCAGCCGGAGAACAACCGCTGCGACTACTATCTGGACGAGATCCAGAGAAAGCCGGGCCGTCTGGAGGCGGTGAGCCAGAATGTGAAAAAATTCAACCAGGCCCTGGTCTACGCCCAGACGGAGGCCTATGACCTGGCGATTTTGCAGCTGGCGTCGGTGGTGGAGGAAAACGACCACTACGTGAAGGCCCAGCTGCTCTTAGCCCTGCTCTACCTTTCCCAGGAGAACTACACCAGGGCGGGAAAGGCCCTTCACAAGGTGCTCCAGATCGACCGCAGCAACCGGAAGGCCCTGTGGTATATGTCCATTGTGAAGGAGAACACCGGGCGGGCGGAAATCGAGCGGCAGCGGATGGACAACGCCTTTTCCCACACAAAGCTGGAGGATGACAACATCATTCTGCCGCCCACCTACAAGGAGAGCACCGGCGGGCAGATGGTGCTCCACATTCTGATCGGAGTGGTGCTGGGGGTGGCGGTGTTCACCACCCTGGTGATGCCCTCCATTCAGGAAAAGCTAAACAGCGAGCACAACCAGGAGATGTTAAAATACAGCGAGCAGCTGAGCCAGAGCAACATCCGCATCGACGAGCTGGAGTCCAGAGTGATCCAGGCGGAGGGCGCCAGGGAGAACGCGGAGGCCTCCCTGGAGTCGGTGGTGAGCGACAGCGGCGGCACCATCAGCCAGTACGCCTCTCTGGCGAGGATTTTGCAGGCTTACCGGGACGACGATTTCCGGTCGGCCGCCCGCATTTACGCCGGGATGGATCCGTCCCTAATCACCGATCCCAACCTGCAGCCCATTTTGGAGGAGGTGCAGGCGGACATGGCGGAGGACGGCTACCAGGTTTTAGACCAGCTGGGAGACGAGGCGGTGGGGTCCGGGGACTACGCCGGGGCCATCGTCTACTACGACGCCAGCCTGCGTCTCAATGGGGACAATCCGGGGGTGCTCTACGACAAGGCGGCGGCCTTAAAGGCCCAGGGCCAGGACGAGGAGGCTGGCGCCCTGTTCGGACAGATCATTGACGACTATCCGGATACGGACTACGCCACCATGTCCCGGGAGCAGAGGGGCTATTAATACAGGAAATACAGGACAACAGGAACAAAGATACGAAAGAGACATGACCGGAGACGGCCATGTCTTTTTGTTTGTCGTGGGAAATTTTATTTCCTATGATAACAAAAGCCTCCGGCGCGGCTGCGCGGGGTGGCCCGCCCGGGACCATGGACTGCGGGCACGTTGAATTTTGAGAGAGGAGTCAGATTCAGTATGACAAAGGAAACATTCACCTACGAGGCCAGGGGCCAGATTCTCATTATCCACCTCCCCAGGGAGCTGGATCACCACAACTGCAGGAACCTGCGGTATGAGACGGACCTGCTGCTGTCGGAGAATTACATAAACAAAGTGATTTTTGATTTTTCCAGGACGGAGTTTATGGACTCCTCCGGCATTGGAGTGCTGTTAAACCGCTACAAGCAGATGGCTGGCAGCGGCGGCAAGGTGGCCATCTGCGGGGCCGGGAGCCAGGTGAGACGGATTCTCACCATGGGCGGCGTTTACCGGCTGATCAAGCATTTTGACACAAAGGAGGCCGCCATGGCGGACTAGGAAGGGGGAGAGAGGTTGGAGCAGGCAAAGAGAGAGGAAATGCGGCTGGAAATGGAGAGCCGGTCGGAGAATGAGGAATTTGCCAGGGTGGTGGTGGCCGTGTTTTTAAGCAGGCTAAATCCCACCCTGGAGGAGGTGGACGACGTCAAGACGGCGGTGTCAGAGGCGGTGACCAACGCGGTGATCCACGGCTACGGCGGCGGAGAGGGAACCATTTTCATCCGCGCCGCCGTGGAGGGCCGGGAGTTTTTCGTGGAAATCGAGGACCGGGGCGCCGGAATCGGGGACGTGGAGAAGGCCATGGAGCCCATGTACACCTCCGACCCGTCGGGGGAGCGGTCCGGCATGGGATTTTCCTTCATGGAGGCGTTTATGGACGAGGTGGAGGTGCGCTCCGCCCTGGGTCAGGGGACGTCTGTGCGGATGAAAAAACGGATCGGAGAGTGACCCTATGGATGAGACCATGAGATTGATTCAAATGGCTCACGAGGGGGATAAAGCGGCCAGGGACCGGCTGGTCGAGGAAAACGTAGGGCTGATCTGGAGCATTGTGCGCCGGTTTGGGAACCGGGGCCACGAGATGGAGGACTTGTTTCAGATCGGTAGCATCGGCCTGTTAAAGGCCATTGATAAATTTGACCTCTCCTACGACGTGCGGTTTTCCACCTACGCCGTTCCCATGATCACCGGGGAGATCAAGCGGTTTCTCCGGGATGACGGGATGATCAAGGTGAGCCGCTCCGTAAAGGAGCTGGGGGCAAAAGCCGGGGCGGCCAGGGAGAATCTGTCCTTTGTGCTGGGGCGGGAGCCCACCATCGAGGAGATCGCCGGGGAGCTAAAGGTCAGCCGTGAGGAGGTGGCCGCGTCCCTGGAGGCGGGGGCGGAGGTGGAATCCCTCTATAAAACGGTGAACAAAAACGACGGCCAGGAGCTCTGTCTCATGGACCGGCTGGAGGAAAAGGAGGACGAGGAGGAAACCCTGTTAAACCGCATGGTGCTTAAGGAGCTTTTGCTGGAGCTGGAGCCCAAGGAGAGGGACATCATCGTGCGGCGGTATTTTTACAACCAGACCCAGAGCGCCATCGCGGCGGATCTGTCCATTTCCCAGGTGCAGGTGTCCAGGCTGGAAAAAAAGATTCTGCGGCGCATGAGGGAAAAACTGTAAATGGAAATGAGTATAAAGCGGCGATCCCAAAGCATACTACTTGCATAGAAGGATACCAGGTCAAACCAGGATCAAACCGCCATTTTTCGCGGAAACGGATTGCGGATGGTTTGGAGGACGGCGGAAACGGAATGAGCGCGGCAGTCCGGTATCGCGGGGGCAAAATGCAGTTTGGCCCCTTCATCATAGAAAGGATGTGAGAGGTATGGAAACCTGGAGACAGAAGGTTGGGATCGCCGCTTTGTTTGCCTGCCTGATTCTGACGGCAGCGGCGCTGTGCTACTGCCTGTTCGGATTTTCCGGAGGGGCCAAGGAGATGGAGGGCACCTTTGTGGAATCCGCGGAGGTGATGGCGGGGTGAGCCAGACGGAGGTGTACCTGAATGTAAAGGAGATCACGGAGGTCCGAACAAAAAAGGTGCAGTTAAAGGACGTGGCGGACCTCTGGTGCGAGGACTCCCATCTGGCCAACCGCTTAAACGCCCTGACCATAAAAACCATCCGGGAGGACAAGGACTGGAGGTATGTGGAGAGCGTTTTGGACATCATCCGCCTGATTTCAGAGACGGCCCCCGGCACCCAGGTAAACAGCGTGGGAAAGGTGGACTATATCATTGACTATCATAGACCGAAACGGCCGTCCTATGCCTGGGAATGGCTGAAAACCCTGTTTGTCTGCGCCGTCTGCTTTTTCGGCGCCGCCTTTGCCATCATGACCTTCAACAACGACGTGGATGTGACAAAGGTGTTCGGGGAGATCTATTACGTGGTCACCGGGCAGCAGTCCGACGGGTTCACCATTCTGGAGGTGTCCTACTCTATAGGGCTGGCGGTGGGGATTATGGGCTTTTTCAACCATTTTTCCAAGTGGAAGATCAACACCGATCCCACGCCCCTGGAGGTGGAAATGCGCCTCTACGAGGACAACATCAGCAAGACACTGATCCAGAACGCGGGCAGGAAGGAGTCGGGGATTGATGTTACTTAAGGAAACGGTCCTGGCTGTCATCGGGTTTTCCGCCGGCGGCGTGATCGCGGCAGGGATTTTCGCCTTTCTGGCCATTATCGGCGTGTTTCCCAGACTCATGGGAAAGACGGGCACGAAGAAACACATTCTGCTGTACGAAACGGTATTAATCGTGGGAGGCACCCTGGGGAATGTGAGCGACATCTGGGAGATTCCCCTGGGGCTTTCGGCGGTTCATGAGCCGCTTTTGGCGGCCTTCGGGCTGTCGGTGGGGATTTTCGTGGGCTGTCTGGTGATGTCCCTGGCGGAGACCTTAAAGGCCCTGCCCACCATCAGCCGGAGGATCCACCTGGCGGTGGGCCTGCAGTACGTGATTTTAGCCATTGCCCTGGGAAAGCTCACCGGCGCCCTGATCTATTTCGCGGAGCGGTTTGGGGAATGAGGAACGTCGGAGGAAAGGAGAAGAAACCGTATGGAAGTCAACAAGAAACTGTATGAAAACTATATCAAGGAAATCACCCCGGTGCACAACAAGTGGGTCAACCTGCTGTGGGCCTTTCTGGTAGGAGGCCTGATCTGCGTGCTGGGACAGGCGGTGATCAACGCCCTGAAAGGGATGGGAGTGGAGGAGGAGGCCGCTATGGCCTGGAATCAGCTTTTTCTGATCGGCTTAAGCATCCTGCTCACAGGGCTTAACATTTTCCCGAAAATCGTCAAATTCGCCGGGGCCGGGGCCCTGGTGCCCATCACCGGCTTTGCCAACTCGGTGGTGGCTCCCATGCTGGAATTTAAGGTGGAAGGCCAGGTATTTGGCACCGGCTGCAAGGCGTTCACCATCGCCGGGCCGGTGATCCTGTACGGAGTCTTAAGCACCTGGGTGCTGGGGATTTTGTACTACGTGCTGGGACTTTGGAATCTGGGATGGTAGAGAGGAGGAAACGGGCAGTGAAACGAGGAAAAGCAAGCCTGAAATTTGAACGGCCGCCGGTGATCGAGGCCGCCGCGTCCGTGGTGGGGAAAAAGGAGGGGGACGGACCCTTAGGCTCCCTCTTTGACCGGGTGGAGGAGGACGCCACTCTGGGAAAAAAGACGTGGGAGGAGGCGGAGAGCTCCATGCAGGAGGAGGCCTGCCGCCTGGCCTTGGAAAAGGGCGGGTTAAAAAAGGAGGAGATCCGCTATCTCTTTGCCGGGGACCTTTTAGGGCAGATCATCGCCACCTCCTTCGGGGTGGCGGAGCTGGGAATCCCTATGTTTGGCCTTTACGGGGCCTGTTCCACCATCGGCGAGGCCCTGTCCTTGGGGGCCATGACGGTGGCCGCCGGGTACGGCGACCGGGTGCTCTCTGTGGCCTCCAGCCATTTTGCCACGGCGGAGAAACAGTTTCGGTTTCCTCTGGGGTACGGGAACCAGCGGCCCTACTCCGCCACCTGGACGGTGACGGGAAGCGGGGCCTTTGTGCTGGCGGACCTGGCGGCGGCAGCCGCCCGGAAACTGGGGCAGAAACCGGCGGAAACAAAGGGCATGGCAGTGATTGCCGGGATCACCACAGGAAAGATCGCCGACATCGGAGCCAAGGATTCCATGAATATGGGAGCGGCCATGGCCCCCGCCGCCTACAGCACCATTTCCAGAAACCTGATGGATTTTGAGGTGGAGGCGTCCTACTATGACAGGATCATCACCGGAGACCTGGGGGACGTGGGCCGGACGGTGCTCTTAGACTTTATGAAGGCCGGCGGGCAGGATCTCACAGATCTTCACATGGACTGCGGCATGGAAATCTATGACAAGGAAACCCAGGACACCCACGCGGGAGGAAGCGGCTGCGGGTGCGCGGCAGTGACCCTGGCGGCCAGCATTTTGGAGCGGGTCCGGTCAGGAGAGTGGAAACGGGTGCTGTTTGTCCCCACGGGGGCCCTGCTTTCCACCGTCAGCTTTAACGAGGGGCAGACCATCCCCGGCATCGCCCACGGCGTGGTGATCGAGCACCGGGAGGTTCAGGACTGGAACGAAGGAGGAGCTTAAAAATGGACTATGTGAAAGCGTTTCTGGTGGGCGGGCTGATCTGCCTGGTGGTGCAGATCGTGATGGACAACACCAAGCTGATGCCCGGGCGGATCATGGTGGGCCTGGTGGTGACCGGAGGGATCTTAGGCTTTCTGGGGCTTTATGAGCCCTTCGCCAAGTGGGCGGGAGCGGGGGCAGGCGTCCCCCTTCTGGGTTTTGGAAACGCCCTTTGGAAGGGCGTGAAGGAGGGCCTGGCAGAGGAGGGGCTTTTGGGCCTTTTTAAGGGCGGGCTCACAGCCACTGCCGGCGGCATCTGCGGGGCGCTGGTATTCGCGTACCTGGCATCTCTGATCTTTAAGCCGAAGATGAAGGATGAGTAGGACGGGACGAGAGACGGAACGGAAAGGGAGAAACAGGGATAGACGAAACATGGAAGGCAGGGGACGCCGGGATAGGGTCCCCTGCCTTTTGACGTGCTAGGGAGGAAGACATTCGGCGCGGCCGCCGGTTTTCCCTTACAATTCCTCTTTTAAAAGCTCCAGAAATTCCCTGGCCGCCGGGGAGAAGGCCTGGTATTTCTTTGTCACGATGTACAGGTCCACGGAGAGCTTCGGCACGATGGGGCGGAAGGTGAGGTTGCGGCCTCTGGTGTTCACCAGCCGGTCGATGCACAGGGCGTAGCCGATCCCCTGTTCCACCATAAAGGTGGCGTTGTAGATCAGGTTGTAGGTGGCGACAATCTTCATGGAGGGGTAGTCGGCACCAAACCACTCCAGCTCCTGGTGGCCCAAAAAGGTCTGCTCCGCCAGGATCAGAGGCAGGGTTTTCAGCTGGTCCATGGCGATGGCTTTCTGGGCGGCCAGAGGACAGTCCCTGGGCATGAGAAGGCCGAAGGTGTCGCTCTGGTGGATGTTCAGATAGTCGTATTTTTCCTGGCGGATGGGGCCGAGGAGAAGGCCCATATCCACCAGCCCCTTGTCCAGCCGCTCTAAGACCATATCCGCGTCCCCGCTGTGGGTGTGAAGGCGGACCTGGGGGTACTGGCTGCGGAACCGGGCAAAGAGCCGGGTGATCCCGTCCATGGCGGCAGTTTCCCCGCAGCCGATAAAGATGTCCCCGCTCAGGGGCTCCTCGCTGGCGCGCAGGGCCGTTTCCGTGTTGTCAAGGAGCTCTAGAATCTCCTGGGCCCGGTTTCGGAGATAAACCCCTTCCTCCGTCAGGGTGATGGTCCGCTTGCCCCGGATGAACAGCTGCCTGCCCAGCTGTTTTTCTAAGTCCATCATCTGCCGGGACAGGGTGGACTGGGTGACAAACAGGGATTTGGCCGCCCCGGTGATGCTCTGTTCCCGGGCAATGGCGAGAAAGTAGTGTAACAGTCTGGTCTCGATCATATGGAAACGCTCCTTATGGGCCCTGTGGGCCGTTTGGTAAAAGGGTGGTTGGTAAGTGATAGGGATATTATACCTGCTTTTATCATTCCTGTAAACGATGATAAGCTATGATTATCAACTGTTTGTAATTTTTACTCCCAAAACCTATAATCAAAGAGAAGACGAAAGGGGTGGTTCCATGGAGGAGGAACGGGAAGAACTGGAGGTGAGCCTTCGGGCCTGCGGGTTTGAGGAGCAGGCGGCTGAGCAGTACATCCAGTACGCCGGGCAGCATTTCACAGCCGGGCAGCTGCGGCTTTTAAACAGTCAGAGAAAGAAACTGATGGACTGCCTCCACGCGGCCCAGAGGCGGGTGGATACGGTGGATTTTATGATCCGCTCCGTGGAGGGGGCGGCGGAAGAAAAGCGCCGGGGAGGAAAAGCACCCAGGCATTCTTAAAAGAAAGGCGGACAGGAAAGGAGCGTCAATATGAGCGGTTATATCTGCAATTTAAAGGAACAGGTGGAACGGCGGCACATCCGCTGGAAAAACAGGTACGGCATCGCCCTGGCCGGGGATCTGTATATGGAAAAAGGGCTGAACCCGGAGGAGCGCCGCATGGCCCTGGTGGTGGGGGCCCCCTACGGCGGCGTGAAGGAGCAGGGGCCGGCCGTCTATGCCAATGAGCTGGCGGCCCGGGGCTTTGTGGTCCTAACCTTTGATCCTTGCTATATGGGAGAGTCCGGCGGGGAGCCCCGCCATGTGTCCTCCCCGGATCTGTTCAGCGAGAACATCAGCGCCGGTGTGGACTATCTGGGGCTGCTGCCCTTCGTGGACCGGGAGCGGATCGGCGCCGTGGGAATCTGCGGCAGCGGCGGCTTTGCTCTGTCCGCGGCGGCGGTGGACACGAGGATCAAGGCGGTGGTCACGGCCAGTATGTACGATATGAGCGTGGCTGCCCGGCTGGGGCTTACGCCGGAGCAGATCCAGGCGGAAAAGGAGCGGCTTTCCAGAAAGCGGTGGGAGGACGTGGAACAAGGATTTCCGGAGTACCTCCCCGCCTTTCCAGAGGAGCCGGCGGAGGAAATCCCGGACGGGATGGAGGGCATCTGGAGAGAATTTTTTGAGTTCTACGGCACCAGGCGGGGCCACCATCCCAACGCCAGAGGCAATTTCACCACCACCTCCGCCCTGAGCTTTATGAATTATTCCCTCAATGACCACATAGACGAGATCTCCCCGCGGCCGGTGCTGTTTGTGGTGGGAGAGCAGGCGGAGAGCCGGTTTTTCAGCGATATGGCCTATGAGCGCGCCCGGGAGCCGAAACGCATGGCGGTGGTGCCGGACTGCAATCACGTGGATCTTTATGACGACAGGGCCAAGATCCCCTTTGACGAAATCGAAGGATTTTTCCGGGAAAGCCTTGGATGAGAAAGGAGAACCTTATGAATCAGATCGGAATGTGGGCGGCGGCAGTCCTTGGGATCTGCGCCGCCGGCTGCGGCGGAATGGGCGCATGGGAAAATGTGTCTGCGGCGGAGACGGCGAAGGCAGCGGAAATGACAGAAACGGCAAAACCTGCGGAACAGATCCCGTCCCAGGCGGAATCAGAAAGCGCCCCGGAGGAAAGGGCGGAAGGCGGAGAGGAGACGGTTATGAAATTATCGGTAGCATCTTCAGAGTATGAAGTCATTTTTGAGTTGAACGGCAGCGGGGCGGCCCGCCAGCTGTACGGCCAGCTTCCGCTGACGGTGGAGGCCCAGCCCTTCAGCAGCAACGAGATCACCTTTTACCCGCCGGAGAGGCTGGACACGGAAAACACGCCCTTAAGCGGCGGGGAGACAGGTTCTCTGGCCTACTACGCCCCCTGGGGGGACGTGGTGCTGTTTTACGCCCCGTGCAGCCCAAACGGCAGCCTGTACGGACTGGGGACGGCCGTTTCTGGGGGAGAAAATATTTCCAGACTGGCGGGGACTCTCACGGTATCCGCTGTGGAAACAGAAGGTGAAGGGAGGTAAATCATGGAAACCATCCGGTTAAACAACGGTGTGGAAATGCCCATGGAGGGCTTTGGAGTATTTCAGGTGACGGATGAAACTCAGTGTGAACAGGCTGTGGCGGAGGCCATCGGCGCGGGATACCGCCTGATCGACACGGCCAGCTCCTACGGAAACGAGGAGGCCGTAGGACGGGCCATCCGGCAGTGGAACGTGAGCCGGGAAGAGTTTTTTATCACCACCAAGGCCTACATCCATCAGATGGGCTACGAGGCCACCAAGGCCGCCTTTTTCCAGTCCTTAGAAAAGCTGGGGCTGGATTATCTGGATCTCTACCTCATCCATATGCCTTTCGGCGATTATTACGGCTCCTGGCGGGCGATGGAGGAGCTTTACAGGGAAGGCAAAATCCGGGCCATCGGAGTCTGCAACTTCCTTCCGGACCGTCTGCTGGACCTGTGCAAAAACGTGACGGTCACCCCTCAGATCAACCAGATTGAGCGCCATCCCCACTATCAGCGGGAGGAGGAGCTGGACCTGATGAGGGAGCTGGGAGTGCAGCCCCAGGCGTGGGCGCCCTTCGCGGAAGGAATGAAGGGGATGTTTACCGAGCCGGTGTTTCAGGAGATCGCTGGGAAATACGGGAAAACTCCCGCCCAGGTCATTCTCCGCTGGAACGTCCAGCAGGGAGTGATCGTGATCCCAAAATCTGTCCACCCGGAGCGAATGCGGGAAAATCTGGGAATCTGGGATTTTGCCCTGGACGGGGAGGATATGGAACGGATCAAAGCCCTGGATCTGGGATGTCCGTCCATGCTGGACACCCGGAAGGTGAGCGAGGTGAGGCGGGTGTACGGCTATCTGGAACATCCGGTGCTCACAAGCCTGTGACGGGGCGGTTCCGGATGGCAGGAAGGTCTGGAGCCTGCGATTGGCACACAGTTGGCGCGAAAGGGAATGGCTGGAGAGACCGCAGCCGGTTTTGGCGCTCAAAATAGAGACAAATTGAGAAATAGAGGAGGAACAAAATGAGAAAAACGAAAATTATGATCCTGGCGGCGGCATTGGCCATGACGGCCGGCCTGTGGGGCTGCGGGGGCCGCGGCGGACAGGAGACGGCCCCGGAGACTGCGGGGACGGAGGCGGCCGTTAAGACAGGGGAAGAAACGTCTTCCCAACCGGCGAAAGAGGAGGAAACAGAGACCGGTACGCCTGACGGGCAGACGGCCGGGGAGGAGCATTACATATTTGACCTGGACGAAACGGTGGAGCGGACGGCGGTGACCTATGAAAACCGCTACGGGATTTCCCTCTCCGGCGATCTGTACCGGGCGAAGGAGCTGGACGAGACCCGGGACTATCCCGCCATCGTCATCGGCCCTCCCTACGGCGGTGTAAAGGAACAGGGCCCCGGCGTCTACGCCAACGAGCTGGCAAAGCGAGGATTTGTGGTCCTGGCCTTCGATCCCTCCTTTAACGGGGAGAGCGGCGGAGAACCCAGGCACGTGTCCTCCCCGGACATTTTCACCGAGGATTTCAGCGCCGGTGTGGACTATTTGGGAACGCTGGAATACGTGGACCGGGAGCGGATCGGCGCCGTGGGAATCTGCGGCAGCGGCGGCTTTGCCCTGGCGGCGGCCCAGGTGGACGCCAGGATTCAGGCGGTGGCCACCGCCAGCTTGTTTGATGTCAGCGTTTCCGGTGAGGGACTGGACCGGGAGCAGTGGGCGGAGACGATGGCCGCTCTGGGGGCGCAGAGATGGGCCGACGTGGACGAAGGTAAGCCCCAGTACCTGCCCACCTACCCGGAGGAGCCCACGGAGGAGATCCCGGAGGGGCTGGAGGGGATCTGGGCAGAGTTTTACAGCTTTTACGGCCTGGAGCGGGGCCATCACCCCAGGGCCCTGGGCGGCTTTACCACCACCAGCAATCTGGCCTTTTATAACTTCCAGCTCTTAAATCACCTGGACAAGCTCAGCCAGCCCGTCCTCTTTATGGCCGGAGAAAACGCGGAGACCCGCCCCATTAGCGAGGCTGCCTACGAGGCGGTGACCGGCCAGAAGGAGCTGTGGATCATCCCGGAGGCCAACCATGTGGATCTCTACGATGATGAAAATAAGATTCCCTTTGACCGTCTGGCGGAATTTTTCCGCGGCTCCCTGTAAAAACGAGCTGCGAAACAGTGGGGCAGATGGTTTCAGGAAAGCAGGAAAAGCATAGAAAATCCCACGGACTTCAGGGTTTCATAACCTGGAGTCCGTGGGATTTTTATATCGAAAAACGCCGTTTCCCATAGGCAAACATTTCCGGCGGAGGGGTGCCCATGGGAAACGGCAGTCAGCGCAGCCGCGCTCCGTGGCGGGTGTGCGCTGCGGGCCTTACCGGCGCCGTTTCTCCTTTTCCAGTACCCGCTTGGCGATCATGACGAAATGGAGCTTGAAGTTGTCCTCGGTGTCATTGACGTCCAGGCCGGTTTTTTTCTTGATTTTTCTTAAAGCGTCCTCCACATCCTGTTCGCTGATGGACAGGGCGGAGGCCACCGTGGGGATTTCTTCCTTGCATTTATAGTATTTTCCCAGGATTTTCTGCTCGTCCTCGGTCATCTGCAACAGGATTGTGCTGATGAGGGTGTGGCCGTAGGCCAGTACCATGGCGTTGATGGCGCTGTAAATCTCCATTCCCAGGAAATCCAGCACCCGCCGCTCTTTCTTAAACTTCTCTCCGGCGTTCACCGCTTTCAGGCTGTTCTGGTACGTGCGCTCAATGCCGAGCAGGCTGGTTTCGATGGTGCCGATGCCGATGCGGATGAAGGCGCCGGGCAGCTGCTCGCCGAGAAACTCCAGGGCTTTCTCACAGACGGCCGAGGTGACCGCGGAGAGTTCTTCCTTGGTGTGGGCGGCCAGAATGAGGGCCACGCCTTTGTCGCACAGGATAAATTGAGGAGAGTCAATGGAGCGGTTTATGGGGCCGTAGGAAATCAACGGCTGCAGAATCGCTTTCAGTGCGCATTTTTCCTCGTAGGATACTACCACGTCCGACGGGTAGAGGAAGGACAGGGCCAGGAAAAAGTCCTGTTTCACGTCCACTCCCAGGTTTTTTCCGATGGATTCCATAAGATCCGTATCCTCATAATAATGGATGACGATGTCGTTAAAGTAAGAGGAAAGAGAAATGTTGGCGTTGTTCTTGTTCATAAACCATAACCTCCTTAAAAACAGCTGAATGTACCCAGAACCGTATTGGGAAAGCACTATACTATCCCTTTTTCCCGGCAAAGTCAATGAGAGGAAAAAAGTCTGTTCAAATGGACAAAATTCAGAGAAAAAATTTGTCTGAAAAAACAAGAAAAAAGAGTTGAAAATCGTTTCAAAATGAATATAATAAAGGTCTCCAAGTACATTAGGAAAAAATAGGGGGAACAGGAGATGGCGAAGGTAAGCGATCTGCTCCATCTGCCGGCGTTTAAGGGCATCCGCGTAGTCGCAGGGGAGACAGGTCTTCAGAGGAAAGTAGAGCACGTGACGGTGATGGAGGTGCCGGACATCAAGCGGTGGCTGAAGGGAAATGATTTTCTGATCACCAGTTTTTATTCCGTGCGCAAAAGCGAGGAGGCCCAGTGCCGGCTGATCGAGGATCTGGCGGATACCTGCTGCTGCGTGGCGGTAAAAACGGGCCAGTATGTGGACGAAATTTCCGAGACGGTGAAGAAAACCGCGGATCACTGCGGCCTTCCCATTTTGGAAATTCCGTTTCACCTTCCCTACATCGACCTTCTGATCAACATTATGAACCTGCTTTTTGAGGAGGAAAACACCGCCTCCATCCTGGAAAAATACATCGGGGACATCATATACGAAAATTACACGGACGAAATCCTCATGGTGGAGAGAGGGAAACTGTTCGGGCTGGCGGTAGATGAAAATTATTTTGCCGCAGTGATCTTCAACTTCCGGAAAAAATACACTCCCACGGAACAGGAGAAAAAGACCATGCACTTTTGGTGCCAGGCGCTCCAGCGGTACATGATGGACAGCAGGGCCATCCATGGCTGCTACATCATCCGCCTGAAGAAAGGGCTGCTGCTGTTGGTGGAAGGGGAGGAAGAACGGCTGCTGGAACAGTACCTGGAAACGGAGCTGGAGGAAACCCGCGTCAGGCGGATGCGGAAAATCGAAGGGCAAAAGGTTTCCTGCGGCGTGGGGCCGGTCAAGCGGGGCCTGAAGGGGATCCGGGACACCTACAGCCTTTCCTTTAAGGCGATGAACGTGGGAAACCGTCTGTTTGCCGATCAGTACCTTCACTTCTATAAGAAACTGGAACCCTTCTGTGAGCTGGAAAAGATCCTGGTTTCTGAGACGAAAAACGTGTTTACCGATATTCTGGATGGGATCCGGAACCAGGAACTTCTGGACACGCTGATCGCCTATTATGAGTGCGGAGCCAGCATGGACCGGGTGGCAGAGCAGATGTATACCCACAAAAATACGGTAAAGTACCGGTTAAACCGGGTCCAGGAGCTGACGGGGCTGGAGCTAAAAAACCCGGATGACAATTTCCGGCTGTATCTGTCCGTTTTGGCCTTAAAAATGAACCGGGACAAATAGGAATCGTCCGGAATACGGTGCAGCATGGCGATAACCCCATGCTGCATTTTTGCGCCATGAGAACGGCGTGTTCTATGACACAAAGCCCCCGGCACAAGTGCGCGCTGCGGCGCTGACGGTTCGCGTCCCACGGTCATTTTCGTCGCTTGTGATAAAAAATATGGGGAATATGACGGATTTTTGTGTATTTGGACAAAGTATGCGAGCGCAACCTTGGCTGGCCAGACATGGAAAACAGGCGGCCTCTCCACTACAATGAAGGCAGAAAGGAGGAGATGGCAAATGGAACATGGCATTGCGGACATCCAATATTGCGAAAGGCTGTTTGACTGCTTTTATGACATCGGCAGTACGGAAAACGGCGGGGTAACAAGGCTGGGGTACACGAAACAGGAAGATCAGATGCACGAAATGTTTGCGAAGATCGGCGAGGAACTCCACTGCCAGGTAGAAGTGGACGAGGTGGGAAATACCTACGTGATGAATCAGCCGGACCGGGAGTACTGTCTGATCGGCTCCCATCTGGACTCCGTGATTGAAGGCGGCCGCTACGACGGCGTGGCCGGAATCATCGCGGGTCTGATGATCTTAAAATGGGCGAGGGAGGACGGACTGAAACTGCCCATTCGGGTGGGGGCGTTCCGCTGCGAGGAATCCAGCAACTTCGGGTGCTGCACCATAGGCAGCGGCCTGATCACCAGGGAGATTTACAAGCAGGACATCGGGGGTCTGGCGTCCAAGGAGGGAGAGCTTCTGGAACAGATTTTCCGGAAACGGAACCTGAATCTCCATCCGGCGAGAATTTCCGGCGTGCGCCAGTATGTGGAGCTGCACATCGAGCAGGGAAAGGTGCTGGAGGAGTCGGGAACCTCCGTGGGCATTGTCCAGACCATCGCCGGCCCGAGACGGTTTAAGCTGTACCTGCGGGGCATGGCGGAGCACTCCGGAGCGACGCCCATGGGAATGAGAAACGATGCCATGTGCGCGGCCTCGGAGATCATTCTGGAGCTGGAGCGGATCGGCAACAAGGAGGCGGCTTACCAGTCTGTGGCCACCGTAGGCGTGGTGAACAACTATCCCAACGCCCTGAACGTAATCCCCGGGGAAGTGGAGCTGGGCGTGGACATCCGGGGCATTGAAAACGCCAGCCTGGACCGTATGGAGAAAACCCTGCGGGAGCGGGCGAAACAGATCTGTGAAAAGCGGGGAATCGAATATCTGGAGGAGAAACTCAGCGACATTCCCCCCATCGACATGAGCGCTCAGGTGCAGAACGGGCTGGAACAGGCCGCCAGACGGCTGGGGATCAGCAGCCGCCGGATGGTCAGCGGGGCCGGTCACGACGCCATGTCCTTCGCCGCGATCTGCGATACCGGGATGGTGTTCATCCCCTGTATGAAGGGAATTTCTCACAACCGGAAGGAATTCGCCTCCATTCTCCACATCTGTGACGGAGCCAGGGTGATGTACGAGTATCTGAAAGGAGGAGAGGTATGATTCTGATTAAAGACGGCCGCGTCATTGACCCCAAGTCCGGTACAGACGAAAAGCTGGACATTATCATCAAGGACGGCCTGATCGCGGATATGGGAAAATTCCCCAAGGGCGACGAGTACGAGAAGGTGATCGACGCCAAAGGGAAAATTGTAGCTCCCGGCCTGGTGGACATCCACGTACATTTCCGGGATCCGGGCTACACCTATAAGGAAGACATTGAAAGCGGCGCCCGGGCCGCGGCGGCCGGCGGCTACACCACCGTGGTCTGCATGGCAAACACCAACCCGGTGGTGGACAGCAAAGAGGTGCTGGAGGACTTGATCCGGCGGGAGGAGAGCCTTCCCGTCCAGGTATTCAATACGGCAGCGGTCACGGTGGGGCTTAAAGGCAAAGAACTGACGGACATGGAAACGCTGAAGGCGGCGGGAGCCATTGGTTTCACCGATGACGGAATGCCCATCGGCGACGTGAAACTGGTGCTGGAGGCCATGAAGCAGGCGAGGGAGCTGGGGGTGCCCATCAGTTTCCACGAGGAGGACGCCAACCTGCTGGGAAGCGCCGGTGTCAATGAGGGAGCGGTTTCCCAGGCGGTGGGGGTGGCCGGAGCCTCCAGCCTGGCAGAGGAGACGCTCATAGCCAGAGACTGCCTTCTGGCCAGGAAGACCGGGGCTACGATCAACATCCAGCATATCAGCAGCCGGGTTTCCGTGGAGCTGATCCGGATGATGAAGAAACTGGGAGTCAAGGTGTGGGCGGAGGTGACGCCTCAGCATTTCTCCCTGACGGAGGAGGCTGTGCTGGAACGAGGGGCCCTGGCGAAGGTGAACCCGCCTCTGCGCACGGAGGGAGACCGGTATGCCCTCATTCTGGGGCTGAAGGAGGATGTTATCGACGTGATCGCCACAGATCACGCCCCTCACAGCAGGGAGGAGAAACAGAGGCCCATCGGGGAGGCGCCCAGCGGCATGATCGGTCTGGAGACGGCCCTGGCCCTTGGCGTTACCAACCTGGTCCGGAAAGGCCATATGACCCTGCCCCACCTGTTGGAAAAGATGACGGTAAACCCGGCGAACCTTTACCATCTGGACTGCGGGTCCATCAAAGTGGGCGGCAGGGCGGACCTGGTGGTCTTTGACGAGAGGGAAAAGTGGAAGGTGGAAACATTCCACTCAAAATCGGAGAACTCCCCGTTTACCGGAATGGAATTGTATGGAAAAGTGAAATATACCATCAGCCGGGGCAGAGTGGTATATACAGATGAGGAGGATTGGAATGAATCATAAGTTAATCGGCATTATTTTCGTGATCCTGTATTTGCTGGGCGCAGTGCCCTTTGCGTTTACGGAAGGGGCCCAGGCCTATCTGTTTGGCTGGCTGCCGCTTTCGCTGGCCTACTGGTGGGTGCTGATGATCGTAAATCTGATATTTGTGCTGTGGGTATGCAAGCGGTTTGTGGAGTCCAGCAAAGAGGAGGAAGAAGAATGAATACGGGAATCTTAAGCTTGGGAATTATTATGTTCTACCTGATCGCCATGCTGGTGATCACGGTGTTAAACGGCAGGAAAAAGAAACAGAAAAGCGCGGAGGGCTTTTTCCTGGCCAACCGGGGCGTAAGCTCCGTCCTTCTTCCCCTGACCATGATCGCCGCGATGCAGAGTACCTTTGCCTTTCTCGGCGCGCCGGGGATGTACTACACCCACGGAGTTTCCTACATTGCCATTGTGCTGAGCCAGGTATGGGTGGCCCTGATGGTGGTTTACTTTGGAAATAAGATCCGCAAGCTGGCCATCAAAAACGGCTATATGTCCCTGGGAGATTATTTCCAGGACCGCTATGACAGCAAATACATCAAGGTGTTTGCCTCCTGTGTTTCCGTGCTCATGACCATGGTGTTCCTGGCCATGCAGTACGTGGGAAACGCGAGGGCCATGAGCATTGTCAGCGGAGATGCCATTTCCTACCAGTGGGCAATTCTGGTGTCAGTGATTTTCTCCCTGCTTTACGTGCTGATCGGCGGCGCCGGCGGTGTCGTGCTCTTAGACGCAGTGCAGGCGATCATCCTCCTTTTGGGAATCGTGGTGGCCGCCTGGATTGCCCTGGTTCCCGTGGGAGGGATCCAGGAGCTCTTTCATCAGGTGGCGGAGACGGCTCCGGAGCTGCTCTCCCGGCCCGGCCCAAAAGGTACATACACGGGAAAATACTGGTTCATGCAGTTTATCGTCCTTCCCTTCGGCATCTGGCTCTGTCCCCATGTGTGGATGAAGTCCCTGATGGCAAAGGATGAGAATGCCCTGGCAAAATCCGCCATCAGCATTCCCGTATCCCAGATCCTGATCTACGGCTTTGCCACCCTGTTTATCGGTTTCGCAGGCCATCTGCTGCTGACTCCGGAACAGATCGGGGCGGCGGACAACGTGCTGCCGGTGATGATGACCATTCATTCCAAGTGGTTTATCGCGGCCTTAGTCATGGCGGCGGCCATCGCGGCGGGAATTTCCACCATCAACGCCATGCTGCTGGTATCTTCCCAGATCGTATCCCAGGACCTGATCCTGTTAAACAAGAAGGGCATGATTTCCGAGAAGAAAAATATGCTCCTTTCCCGTACCATTGTGCTGGTGATCGCCGCCGTGTGCGGAGTCATCGCCCTGAACCCGCCGGAGACTCTGGTTCAGATCGTTCAGGACGTGGCCTACACCGGACTGGCGCAGCTGGCTCCCGCCTTTTTGTTAGGACTGTACTGGAAGAAGTGCACCAGGATGGGAGCGGCCTGCGGTATGACGGCGGGAATCGTGATCCTGTTCGCCACGAGAATTTTAAACGTCCAGCCCCTTGGATGGCCTGGATTTATGTGGGGTTTCTTTACAAACATTCTGCTGACGGTGCTGATCTCCCTGGTGACATCCAAGGGGAACGGCGAGCGCGCTTGAGGAGGAGAAGATGGCAAAGATTATATCAAATGAGAGATTGTCAAAGGATTTTTTCCTGATGAAGGTAGAGGAGGAAAATCACGCGGTCATGGGCCAGTTCTATATGCTGCGGGCGTGGGGGGAATACCCCCTGCTCTCCCGGCCCATCAGCGTATTTGACGCCGATGAGCACAGTGTTTCCTTCCTGTATAAGGTAGTGGGAAAGGGCACAGAGATATTTGCCGGGCTGAAGGCCGGAGCGGAGATCAAGCTGGACGGCCCCCACGGAAACGGATTCCCGGAGGCGGAGGGAAAGATCGCCCTGGTAGGGGGAGGCGTGGGCATCGCCCCTCTGTACCTGACGGCGAAAACCTTAAAGAAATTAAATCCCGCCTCGAAGGTGGACATTTATCTGGGATTCAGTGACCAGGCCATCCTGGTGGATTCCTACGAAAAGGTGGCGGATCAGGTGACCTTAAACGTAGGCGGCTTTGTGACAGACGACATTGACCCCCTGCAGTACGACGTCATCATGACCTGCGGACCGGAGATCATGATGAAGGTGCTCTATAAAAAGTGCAGATCCGTGGGAGCGAAGGCGCCTCTGTACGTCTCCATGGAAAACAGGATGGCCTGCGGCATCGGAGCGTGCCTGGTGTGCACGTGCAAAACGACGGCCGGAAACAAAAGGGCCTGCAAGGACGGGCCAGTAATGCTGGGAAGTGAGGTGTTTGGGGATGAGTAAAAGGCTGGAAATCGACTACGCAGGCGTTCATTTTAAAAATCCGGTGGCGCTGGCGTCCGGTACCTGCGGGTTCGGAAAAGAGATGGGAGAATACTTTGACATACAGCGCCTGGGCGGGCTTTGCTCCAAGGGGCTGACCCTTCATCCGAGGGGAGGAAACGACGGGATCCGTGTCTGGGAGACTCCCAGCGGGGTGATGAACAGCGTGGGCCTGGAAAATCCGGGAGTGAAGCACTTTATGGAGTGCGACTGTGACCGGATGAACCGCCTGGACCTGGTAAACATCGTGAACCTGGGCGGCCATTCCATGGAGGACTATCTGGAGGCGGTGGAGCTGTTAAACGGCTGCGACCTGGATCTTTTGGAGTTGAACATCTCCTGTCCCAACGTGAAGGCGGGAGGCATGAACTTCGGCGTAAAGACGGAGATGGCCAGACAGGTGGTCCGGGAGATCCGCAAGGCGTGCCGCCACAAGCTGGTGGTGAAACTCTCCCCCAACGCGGAGGACATCGTGGGGCTGGCCAGGGCCTGCGAGGAGGAGGGAGCCGACGGCGTGTCCCTCACCAACACATTTTTGGCCATGGCCATTGACATCCGCAGAAGAAAACCGGTGTTTGACAATGTTTACGCCGGCCTTTCCGGCCCGGCCATCAAGCCCATCGCCCTGCGCATGGTTCACCAGGTGGCCCACGCGGTGCAGATTCCCGTCATGGGCATCGGCGGGATTTCCACCTGGCAGGACGCCATCGAGTTTATCATGGCAGGGGCCACCGTCATCCAGGTGGGAGCCGCATCGTTTATGAATCCTGCCATTGCCATGGACATCATTGACGGGATGGAGCGCTATCTGGAAGAAAATCACATTGCCAATATTTCGGAGATCAGAGGGATCTTATAGGAGGGGATCAGCCATGTCGAAAGAGATTACATACCGCAGGGAACACGATTCCATCGGGGAGAAGGAAATCCCCAAGGACGCCTATTACGGGGTGCAGACGCTGCGGGCAGCGGAAAACTTTTCCATCACCGGATTAAATATCCATCCGGAATTTATCAACAGTTTCGCCCAGATCAAAAAGGCGGCGGCCATCACCAACTTTGAGGTGGGACAGCTGGACAAAAAGCGGGCGGACGCCATCGTGCAGGCCTGCGACGAGATTATCGCGGGAAATCTCCACGACCAGTTTATCGTGGACCCGATCCAGGGAGGCGCGGGCACGTCCCTGAACATGAACGCCAACGAGGTCATCGCCAACCGGGCCATTGAGATCCTGGGAGGGGAAAAGGGGGACTATACCATTGTCAACCCCAACGACCACGTAAACTACGGCCAGTCCACCAACGACGTGTTTCCCTCCTGCGGAAGGCTGACGACCCTGAAACTGCTGTACAAGGCCCAGGCGGAGCTGGAGCGGCTCTATAAGGCGCTGATGGAAAAGGCCAGCGAGTTCGACCACGTGATCAAAATGGGCAGAACCCAGCTTCAGGACGCGGTGCCCATCCGCCTCGGCCAGGAATTCCACGCCTACGCCACCGCCATCCGCAGGGACATCAACCGGTTTGACCGGGCCAAAGAGGAGATGCGGAGCCTGAATCTGGGCGGGACGGCCATCGGCACGGGCCTCAACGCGGACGTGCAGTATCTGAGACGGGTGGTGAAAAACATTGCCCTCATTTCCGGTCTGGAGCTGGTGCAGGCATACGACCTCATCGACGCCACCCAGAACCTGGACGGATATGTGGCCTGCTCCGGAATCACCAAATCCTGTGCCGTAAATCTGTCCAAAATGTGCAACGACCTGCGTCTTATGTCCTCCGGCCCCAGAACGGGCCTGGGAGAGATCAACCTTCCCGCGAAACAGAACGGCTCCTCCATCATGCCGGGAAAGATCAATCCGGTCATCCCGGAAGTGGTGAACCAGGTGGCCTTCCACGTGATCGGAAACGACATGACGGTGGCCATGGCGGCGGAAGCGGGGCAGCTGGAGTTAAACGCCTTCGAGCCCATTATCTTCTACAAGCTGTTCCAGTCCATTGAGACCATCGCCTGCTCCGTGCGCACCCTGGTGGACAACTGCATTGCCGGGATCACGGCAAATGAGGAGCGCTGCCGGAACATGGTGGAAAACAGCGTGGGAATCATCACCGCCATCTGCCCCTATGTGGGCTACGAGAAGGCGGCGGATATGGCCAAGGAAGCCATCCGCTCCGGAACGCCGGTGAGAGAGCTGGTGATCAAGAGCCAGCTTCTGACCAAGGAGCAGCTGGATGCCATCCTGGACCCGTTTTCCATGACGGAACCGGGCATCTCCGGAATCGAGCAGATGAAGAAGATGGGAGGTCTGTAAGGTGGAATACAGGACGGAACGGGATTCCATGGGAGAGGTCCGGGTGCCCGCTGACCGCTACTGGGGCGCCCAGACCCAGAGGAGCCTGCAAAATTTTGAGATCGGGACGGAAAAGATCCCCAGAGAGGTGATCCGTGCCTTCGCCGTGTTAAAGAAGGCGGCGGCCATCGCCAACAACCGGCTGGGAAAGCTGGATGAGGAGCGGCTGGGATACATCTCCCAGGTGTGTGACGAGATCCTGGAGGGAAAGCTGGAGGGCCATTTCCCGCTGGCAGTCTGGCAGACGGGCAGCGGCACCCAGTCCAACATGAATGTGAACGAGGTGATCGCCAACCGGGGAAATCTCCTGGCGGGAAAGAAACTGCTCCACCCCAACGACCACGTCAATATGTCCCAGAGCTCCAATGACACCTTCCCCACCGCCATGCACATCGCGGCGGTGCTGGAGGTGAGGGAGCGCCTTCTGCCGGAGCTGGACCGCCTGACGGACCGGTTTCGGCAGCTGGAAAAGGACAATGAAGGAATCGTAAAGAGCGGGCGCACCCATCTCCAGGACGCCACTCCCATCCGCTTTTCCCAGGAAATCAGCGGGTGGAGAGGGATGTTGGAAAAGAGCCGTGGGATGATTCTGGCCTCCCTTTCCGGCCTGGAGGAGCTGGCCTTAGGCGGGACGGCGGTGGGCACCGGCTTAAACGCCCCGAAAGGGTTTGACCAGGCCGCGGCAGCGGAGGTTTCCGCCATCACGGGAGCAGAGTTTCGGACGGCGGAAAATAAATTCCACGCCCTGACCAGCAAGGACGCCATCGTCTTTGCCCACGGGGCGCTGAAAGCCCTGGCAGCGGATCTGATGAAAATCGCCAACGACGTCCGCTGGCTGGCCAGCGGCCCCCGGTGCGGCTTAGGAGAGATCACCATTCCGGAAAATGAGCCGGGCAGCTCCATCATGCCGGGAAAAGTAAACCCCACTCAGTGTGAGTCGGTGACCATGGTGGCCGTGCAGGTGATGGGAAACGACAGCGCCATAGGGTTTGCGGCCTCCCAGGGAAATTTTCAGCTGAATGTGTTCATGCCGGTGATCATCTACAATTTCCTCCAGTCTGTGAGCCTGCTGGCGGATTCCATGCGGTCCTTTGAGCTCCACTGCGTGAGGGGGATCCGGGCGAACCGGAAGAAGATGGATGAGAACCTGCGGCGTTCGTTGATGTTAGTGACGGCGCTGGCCCCCTACATCGGATACGACCGCGCGGCAGTCACCGCCAAAAAGGCGTACCAGGAGGACATTTCCCTGAAAGAGGCCTGTGTGGCCCTGGGATTTCTGGATGAGGAAACCTTCGACCAGGTCTTTCATCCGGAACAGATGGCTTAGGAACAAGGGAGGACAAACATGGACGTAAATCAGAAATCATTGGAGCTTCATTATGAATTGGGAGGAAAAATCGAGGTGGTATCCCGGAAACCGGTGGAGACCAGCGAGGATTTATCCCTGCTCTATACCCCCGGTGTGGCAGAGCCCTGCCGCCAGATCGCCGCGGACTACAGCAAGTCGTTTGAGCTGACCCGGCGGAACAACCTGGTGGCGGTCATCACCGACGGAACGGCAGTGCTGGGGCTTGGAGACATCGGGCCGGCGGCGGGAATGCCGGTGATGGAGGGAAAATGCGTGCTCTTTAAGGAGTTCGCGGGAGTGGACGCCTTCCCCATCTGCATTGATTCCAAGGATGTGGACACCCTGGTGCAGACCATTTTCCTGATTTCCAAAAGCTTTGGAGGCATTAATCTGGAGGACATCGCCGCCCCCCGCTGCTTTGAGATCGAACGGCGGTTAAAGGAGCTGTGCGACATCCCGGTCTTTCACGACGACCAGCACGGCACCGCCATTGTGGTGGCCGCGGCCCTGCTAAACGCCATAAAGGTGACCAAAAAGAAGATGGGAGAGCTGCGGATCGTGATCAACGGGGCCGGGGCGGCGGGAATCGCCATCGGAAAGCTGCTGCTTGGTATGGGCTTTGGAAACGTGATCATGTGCGACATTCACGGAATCATCTGCGAGGGAGATGAGGGGCTGAATCCGGGACAGGAGGAGATCTCCCACATCAGCAATCTCCACAGAGAGCACGGAAGTCTGAAGGATGCCATGAAGGGGGCGGACGTCTTTATCGGCGTGTCCCGTCCCGGCCTGGTGACCGGAGAGATGGTAAGCTCCATGAAGGACGGCATCGTCTTTGCCATGGCCAATCCCGTGCCGGAGATCATGCCGGAGGAGGCCCTGGAGGCCGGGGCAGCCGTGGTGGGCACAGGGCGCTCTGACTATCCCAACCAGATCAACAATGTGCTGGTATTTCCGGGCATCTTCAAGGGAGCCCTTTCCGTGAGGGCAAAGGAGATCACGGAGGAGATGAAACGCCAGGCGGCCTACGCCATCGCGGGCATGATCCCGGAGGAGGAGTTGAGCCGGGAGTACATCATTCCGTCTCCCTTAAATAAAAAGGTGGCCGACGTGGTGGCCGGCGCCGTAGCCAGGGCGGCCTGTGAAAACAGGGAGTCCGGGGAACAGAAGTAAAATAGGCGTGAGGGCGCAGGCCTTCGATAGAAAAATGCTGTGAAACATAAGCGTATGCGGCGGGAATCCCTGTGGGAAATGACAGAGGGTTCCCGCCGCATACGCGTTTGCTCTGGTGAAACTGTCGTTCCTATTCCTTCTGACAGCCAGGACAAAACACGCTGCTTCTCCCGCCGATCACCCGGCGGCAGAGCCGTTCTCCGCAAAGGGGACAGGGATCGCCCTCGTGGCCGTAAACCTGAAGGTAAGGGCCGTTTCGGTACTCCTTTCCTTTGGTTTCCAGATATTCCTCCGCCGTAAGCCGGTCTTTCTCGATAAAATAGGAGAGGCGCTCCGGGATGGCCGCCGCCAGCCGTTCCCACTCCCCGGGGCTTAAGTCCCTGGCGGGCCGGGCCGGGTGGATGCGGGCGGCAAAGAGGATCTCGTCGGAGTAGATATTTCCGATGCCGGCGAGGACGCCCTGGTCCATCAGGCATTCCTTCACCGCTTTTTTCCTGGTTCCTAAGCGGGCTTTCAGGTACGGGCCGGAAAGGACGGAGTCAAAGGGCTCCGGCCCCAGTTTCGCGATCCCGCTGAATGCGTCCGTCTCCCCGGCCCGGATCAGCCACAGCCGCCCAAACCGGCGGGTGTCGGAAAACCGCAGCTCCAGGCCGCCGTCCAGATGAAAAACGGCATGGGTGTGCGCTTCCATGGGAAATTCGTTTGGCGCCAGCAGAATGCAGCCGGTCATCCGCAGATGGAGGACGATACGGTCCCCGCTTTCCAGGAGAAACAAAAGGAATTTCCCGCGGCGCTCCATGGCGGAAAAGGTCTGTCCCGCGAGGATTTCAGAGAACGTCTCCGTGGCGGGATGGGCGATCACCTCCGGGCGGTTTACGGTGACGTCCCGGATGGTACGCCCCGTCAGCTGAGGCTCCAGCACCCGTTTCATGGTTTCTACTTCCGGCAGTTCCGGCATGGGATTCTTCCCCCTTTCTGATGTGGGCTCCGCGCGGAGGAAACTGGCTGCTGCCGCAGCCGCGCTCCGGCGCGGGTGTGCGCTATTGTGTACATTTTTTCGCGGATTTTTTGATCTGCTCATGATAGAAATAGTTGACCACCACCGGCGGGGCCTCAAAGGGCCGGTTCATGCTGTCGTCGTTGGTGACGTAGTCCAGGCCCAGCTCTGCGGTGAAGGCCCGCAGCCGGGTATCCAGCGCCTCCCAGTAGGCCCGGTTTCCCCGCCCGTAAATGTCCTGGTACAGGGGAACCAGCTGCGGATGGCGCTCCCGGATATAGTCCAGGATAACGGTTTTGTAGCTCCCCCGCAGGTTCAGGTTTTCCAGCCAGATCAAGTTGCAGTGCTCCTTTGCCCGGCGGATAATGGCCTCCGCGTCGGTGATGCCGGGAAAGATGGGGGAGATAAAGCAGGTAGTGCGGATGCCGGCCCGGTGAAATTCCTCCATGGCCGCCAGCCGCTCCTGGATGGAGGCGGCGTGATCCATGTCCCGGCGGAATTCTTCGTCCAGGGTGTTGATGGACCAGGAGACGCGGGCGTCGGGAAAGCTCTTTATCAGGTCTAAATCCCGCAGGATCAGAGCGCTTTTTGTGGCGATGCTCAGTTTCGCGCCGCTGCCCCTTAGCTGCGTCAGCAGCTCCCTGGTACGCCCGTACTGCTCCTCCTGGGGCAGATAGGGATCGGTGACGGAGCCGATAAACAGCTCTTTTCCCGCGTACCGTTCCGGGCGGCGGATCACCGGCCAGAGCTTCACATCCAGAAAGGTTCCCCAGGGCTCGGTGTGGCCGGTAAACCGTTTCATGAAAGAGGCGTAGCAGTACCGGCAGCCGTGGGTGCAGCCCACGTAAGGGTTGACGGAGTATTCACACACCGGCAGATTGGATTTCGACAGAATGCTCCGCACGGGAATTTGCTTGATCAATGGTTCAGACATAATTTCCTTTCCGGAACGACTTCTGCGCTCCCTGAATGATGGTGTCCTCCGGCCCCACGTGGCCCAGCAGCAGAGGGGAGTCCGGGTCGTGGAGCTTGAAATTCTCCGCGGCCTTCTGAGGATGTTTGTTCGCGTAGCAGTATTTGCAGCCGTTCAGGCAGGTGTCATAGGCGCCGATGTCCCGGCTTTCCATGCAGTGGCAGCCCTCCCGCATTCCCTTGTGTTTCAGGGAGCGGAACTGGATGCCGTTTGCCTGCCCTAATATCTCCAGGGTCATGCAGCCGGAGGAGTGGATGCCGTAAGGGCTGTAGTCCCCGTTGGTGCCGCAGGTCTGAAGGAATATCCCGTGGGACTGAGCGATGGCTCCAAACCCCTTTGCCAGCTCGTCCCGGTCCTGTTCGGTGAGGGGAATCAGCTCCGGCATATGGGTTTCCAGCCGTTTGTACATTTCCACAAAGCTGAAAATGCAGCGGTCGATGTAAGGGGCCAGCTCCGCCGCCATGGTTTCAAAGGTTTCCAGATGGCGCTGGACGGTGTAGGTGTCCGTGAGAAGGACCGGATCGTAGCGCCAGGCGATCCGCTGTTTCCCCACCAGCCGGGAAAACTCCTTTAAAGTGGCCATGCTCTCGCCGGTGGAAGGGACGCCCGGCTCCACATCCGTCCCGTAGGCGGTGATGGTATAGTGGAAATAGGTGGGAAAACGGCTGGTGATCTCCTCCAGCCGCGGCAGAATGGGCCTGTAGTTTTTGGAACAGAACACCACGCAGTCCACCTTCTCCGGCGTCAGCTCGTAGCGGTTGATCTTGTGGGGAAAGAGGGGATTGCGGGTCAGGACATAGCCCTCGCGGAAACGGTTTAACAGCCATGCGGTGTAATACTGGACGGTGTCCGTCCGTCCTCCTGTATTGATGATCATAGAGATTCTCCTTGTATGTGCGCTGGAACAGGGCCAGCTTCCTTTGTTTTTCGTGTGTCCTTAAGGCAGCTCTCCCAACCGCCGCTCCATGGCGCTGGAAAACAGGGTGGTGAGCCGCACCAGCTGGGCGATGTCCTCCCCGGAAAGCTCGCCCATGGCGTCGATTTCCGCCGCGGCGGCAGGGGGGATGATGGTTTCCGCGTAGGCCAGTCCGGCCTCGGTGAAACGGACGATCTTGTTGCGCCGGTCCGTCTCCGATTCGGTGAGGGATACGTAGCCCAGTTTCATAAATTTTTTCATGATGGCGCTGATGGTCTGCCTGGTAGCGGAGAGCCGGGCGCAGATGTCCGACTGCAAACACCCCTCCGGCGCAAACCAAAGGATGTCCAGCACAAACAGCTCCCTGGCCGTCAGCCGGTGTTTTCTGGCGTATAGCTCGTAGGCCGCGAACTGCTGATCCCGTAGCAGGCAGTACCGGTTTACCTGCTCTCGCACGTCTTCTCGTTCCATGGGATTTCCTCCTGTTATGGGAATTTCAAATTGACAGATTTTGGATAGTCAAATATTTGACTATAAGATAACACGAAAGGAAGGGGATGTCAATGGGGATAAAAAAACGGCTACAGGCGCGGCTGCCTGAAACCGTTTCCACGTTCTTCGTTCTTGTTTCATAGGAATGCTCCGCAAGGAGGCACATTTTTTGGGGTTCCCGTCCGGTCAGATTCCCACCACATAGAGCACTGCCTTGGCCACGCCCATGAGCGTCATGACCAGGATGGGGTTCATCTGTACTTTCTGAATGAGCACCACCGCCAGGCCAAAGAGGGCCACCATGATCCAGTCCGTCCCGGAGAGGGAGATGGCGGTTTCGCTGCCCCAGAAGGCGGTGATGAGGATGGAAATGCCCGCGGAGGCAATCATGGCCACCACCGCTGGCCGCAGGGAGTTTAACACGCCCTGGAGCAGGGACATATTCCGGTACTTCAAATAGAGTTTCGCGATCAGGGTGACGATGACGCAGGAGGGCAGGATGCAGCCAAAGGTGGCCAGAAGGGCGCCGGGAACGCCTGCGATCTTGATGCCCACAAAGGTGGCGGAGTTGACGGCAATGGGACCTGGGGTCATCTGGGAAATGGTGATCAGGTCCGTAAACTCCGACATACTGAGCCAGGAGTGGAGCTCCGTCACCTGCTCCTGGATCAGGGGCATGGCAGCGTATCCGCCTCCGAAACTAAACAGTCCGATCTGTAAAAAGCTGAGAAACAGCTGGAAGTAAATCATGAGTGGGCCTCCTTCTTATTATGGAAACAGGTGCGGATCAGCCCGATGAGGCCGCAGACAATGACCACGTAGATCACGCTGACTCCGGCGGTGCAGGCGATGAAGGCACCGATGAGAATGAGAATGGACATGGGATTTTTCCCGTGGTAGATGCCGCGGCCCATCTCAAAGACCACAGAGGCGATCACGGCTCCCACTCCGGCCTGCATTCCCGCCAACACCTGGCTGACAATCACGTTGTCCCGCACGGCAGTGTAGACAAAGGAAATGAGAGAAATGATCACAAAGGGCGGCAGAATGGTGGCGGTGATGGCGGTGATGGCCCCCACAAGGCCCGCCAGCTTGTATCCCACCACAATGGCCCCGTTGACGGCGATGGCCCCCGGAGCGGATTGGGCGATGGCCACCAGGTCCAGCATTTCATCTTCGTCGATCCAGTGATACTGATCCACGAATTTCTTCTTCATCAGGGTGACGATCACGTATCCTCCTCCAAAGGTAAAGGCGCTGAGATACAGGGTGGAGAAGAACAGCTTGATCAGCACTTGTTTTTTGTTTTCCATAAGTTACTTACCTCCTCTGTGCCTCATTATAGTAACGGTTGAAATATATGTAAAATAGTATTATTATATAAGAAATATAATAAATTCATTATATATTAAGGAGGTAAACAATGACCCTTCGCCATATGCGGATTTTTGTGGCCGTATTTCAGAACGGAAGCGTGACAAAGGCATCCAAGGAGCTCCATCTGGCCCAGCCTTCTGTGAGCCTGGCCATCCGGGAACTGGAGGATTACTACGGGGTCTGCCTGTTTGAGCGGATCGGGCGGACCATTTCCCCCACAGACTGCGGCCGGGAATTTTACCGGTATGCCGTTCACATCGACGGGATGTTTGACGAGATGGAAAAACGCATCCGCGACTGGGACGCCATCGGCACCCTGCGCATCGGCTCCAGCATCGCCATCGGCACCCACATTCTCCCCACCCTGCTGGTCCGCCTAAAAAACCTGTATCCGGAGCTGGTGGTAAAAACGGTGGTGAACAGCTCCCGGATGGTGGAGCAGGAGCTGGCGGACAACCTGGTGGACATCGGCCTCATTGAAAATGTGCCGGAGCTGGAGGGCATCGTGGCGGAGCAGTTTATGGATGATGAGCTCTGCGCCATCGCGCCGGTGGGGCACCCTTTGACCAGGGAAGGGCAGGTCCAGCTGGCCCAGCTGGTTCAGTACCCCATTTTAATGAGGGAAAAGGGGAGCGCCGGCCGGGACATTATGGATGCCTACTTTGCCATGAGCCAGCTGCGGTTTTCCCCAGCCTGGGAGAGCACCAGCAGCCAGGCCATCGTCCGGGGGGTGGAGAAGGGGCTGGGAGTGGCGATCCTCCCTTACCTTTTGGTGCGGGACAGCCTGGAACGGGGAGAAATCGCCAGAATTCCTCTCCACACCCCCATCTGGCACGGCCTAAACATCGTCTACCACAAAAGCAAGTACCTGACGTCCAATATGAAGGCCTTCATGGCCATTGCCAGGGAGTATGGGGAGGAGCAGGGGGAAAGGAAATAAAAGGGGATTTCTACCATTCCATTTTTACATACGTGGCCTCCATTTCGTTATTTTACATCCCATAAGCGCCCCTGATAAAATAGAGTCAACAAAGCAAAAACCGGTTTACAGCTTGCAGCACAGTTGATTTCATATTTTACAGGAGGAAAACTATGGGAGAGGGTATGAAAAAACTATTCGACATTCAGGGCACGGCAGTGCCTCAGTTTCTGGTCATGTTTGTATTTGTAATGCTGGGGATGTACACAGGCGTTCTGGGAACGGACGTGCTGTCCACCATCGCTCTGTTGCTGGCGATGGGAGGTTTGCTGTTTGAAATCGGAAACCGGATTCCCGTGTTCAACAAATGGGTGGGCGGCGGAAGTATGCTGGCCATGATGGTCCCGTCCTACATGGTGTACAGAGGCTGGATCCCCCAGCCCTATGTAGACGCGGTGGCCAACTTTTACGACGGCATCAGTTTCCAGACTATGTTTATCTGCTTTTTGATGGCAGGCAGCCTGTTGATCATTGACAGCAAGGCCCTGGTGCGCAGCGTCACCCGGTACATTCCTACCATTCTGGCCGGCGTGGCGGGAGCGGCTGTTTTCGGAGTGATTGGCGGCGTAGTCATGGGGTACACTCCGGCGGATCTGATCTGCAACTACGTCCTTCCCATTATGGGCGGCGGAAACGGAGCGGGGGCTGTACCCATGAGCCAGATCTTTGAGCAGGTGACCGGAATGGGAAAGGACAGCTATTACGCCAAAGCCATTGCCATCCTGACCTTTGCCAACATCCTCTGCATCGTGTTCGGAGCTCTCTTAAACGGCCTTGGCAAGCAGATGCCGAAACTTACCGGGGACGGGAGCACGCTGATGCGGGATACATCCAAAACCATATCCGGAGATAAGAAGGCAGAACTGCCGAAAGCTACGCTGAAGGACTGTGGAAACGGCTTTCTCTGGGTGGGTGCCATCTATGCGGCTGCCTGTCTGATCGGACCGGTATTTCCTAAAATCTGCGGGGCGCAGATCCACGAGTACGCGTGGTTCGTTCTTCTGCTGGTCATCTTAAATGTGACGGGAGCGGTACCGCTCAGCGTCCGCGCGGGAATCAAGACGGTGACGGATATGTTTACCAGGCACTGGGCCGGAGTGGTATTCGCCGGCATTGGAATTGCCCTCACAGATTTCGCGGAGTTTGTCAGCGTGATCAACATAGATACCCTGATAATCTGTCTGGCAACGGTAATTGGAGCCATCCTGGCCACGGCTCTGGCAGGCTACGTATTTGGCTTTTATCCCATTGACGCGGCTATTACCGCAGGCCTTTGTATGGCAAACCGCGGAGGCGGCGGGGATGTGGTGGTTCTGGGAGCTGCCAACCGCATGGAGCTGATGAGCTACGCCGCCATTTCCTCCCGAATCGGAGGAGCGATCGTGCTGGTCATCGCCAGCGTGGTATTTGGAATCTTGTATTAACCGGTAATTGAATCAATAGGAGAGAGGGATGGATATGAATGAATTGGAACGGGTCCGCACCCAGGCAGTAGGGCTTTCCGTGGGACAGGAGATGCTGGAGCTGTTTTCAGCGGGCCGGGAGGAGGAGCTTTACCTGCCCGGCCGGGAGGGAGACATCCACGTATTTGCTTACTGGCCAAAGGAAGAACGGGAGCTGTATCCGGTGTTTATCAATCTCCACGGAGGCGGGTTTGTAAAAGGGCACAGGGAACAGGACGTGGTATTCTGCCGGAACCTCTGCCAGAATGCGGGAGCGGTGATCTTTGATGTGGATTATCACACCGCTCCGGAGAAAAAGTACCCCTACGCTCTCCACGAGGTCTATGACGCCATTCGGTATCTGTGGGATCACGCGGAGGAGATGCGCCTGGACCGCCGGTTTGTGGCTGGCGGGCACAGCGCCGGAGGCAACCTGGCCCTGGGGGCGGCGATTTTGGCCGGCAGGGACGGCGGGTTTGAGCTGTCAGGGATTATCTGCGACTATCCGCCGGTGGATTTGTTTAAGGATCCGGGGAAAAAGCGGTACGCGGACCGTCCGGATGTGCGTCCGCCTCTGAAGGATCAGCGGATGTATATGGACTGGTATATTGATCCCGAGCGGAGAAAGGAGAGCACGGCATCTCCGGTATATGCCAGCGACGAGGAGCTGTCCAAGCTGCCCCCCACTCTGATTATCACAGCGGAGGTGGATGTGCTGGGAGAGGAGGCGGAGTTTTTCGCCTTCCGTCTCATCGAAGCGGGGGTTACGGTCACTGCCAGACAGGTAAAGGGGGCGGATCACGGGTTTGTGGTTCGCAGACGTCCCGGTTTTGAGGAGGCAGAACGGCTGATTTTCGGATTTTTAAGAGAAACCTGGAGGGAGGACGATCCCCGGGCTTAGCGGATACAAAAGGGCGCTTGCTTTGGCGCTCTTTTTCCGCTGTAGGAAATTGCGTCTCCCGCGGCACAAAACTTTTCGGCGGATGATACCGTGCGCGGAAGAACCGGCTGCCGCAGCGCTCCGGCATGGGCGAGACCGGAGACGCCGGCGGCCTGCCATACTATGAGATCCCCCATGGGGAAAAGGAGGATTGCCATGAAAGACACGGACTGGAGAATTCTGCATGAGCTGTACCACTACCGGAACATCACAAAGGCGGCATCAGCCCTTTACATCACCCAGCCGGCGTTGACCAAGCGCATTCAGATCATGGAACAGGAATTTGGGGTGCAGATCGTCATGCGGGGAAAATACGGCGTTATTTTCACCTCGGCGGGAGAGTACCTGGCAAAGTGCGCCGAGAAACAGGTGCAGTTTATGGATGAGATCCGCCATAAGCTGGACTACCTGCAAAACAGTCAAAAGGGAACGCTCATCGTGGGCACTTCCTACTCGTTCAGCCGGTTTCAGCTGCCGGTGCTGTTAAAACAGTACCGAAAGCTGTTTCCCGAGGTGGAGATCGAAATGGTGTGCGTAAAAAGCAACAAGCTGGCCCATATGGTGGAGGTGGGGCAGGTGGACGTGGCCTTTGTGCGGGGAGAGTACGAGGGGGAGGCGGAGCGGATGAAACTGAGCGATGAAATCGGGTATGTGCTCTGCCGGGAACCGGTGGATTTAAAACGGCTGCCGGAGCTGGGGCAGATCGCCTACGACATCGGAACCTCCAGCCAGCAGCGGATTGAGGAGTGGTGGAACCTGCACTATGACCGGCCTGCGCGGATCACTATGACCACGTCCTTTATAGACAGTGCCTGGCAGATGGTCCGGGAAGGATTGGGGTACACCATCTGTTTCTTGTCAGAGGAGATGGTGGAAGGGCTGGAGCTCTGGAGATGTCCTATGCTGGATGGACAGGGCCAGGCAGTCCGCCGAGCCACCTATTTTCTGTACCAGGATGTGGACGGCGCCGCGGACTATGTGAAAGGATTCGTACAGATGGTAGGAGACGGCATTTTTCCTCTGGACGGGAAAGGAATGAGGGATTCGGCCCTGTAGGTTTGGCTGGGAGGAGATTCGTTTTGTGGTACACGACAAACGCACGAATGAACAAATTATGAACATCCGTCTTTTTTCTGGTATACTAAAAGAAAAAAGGATGGGATGTTATGAAAGAAGTGTTAGATTTTGTAAGTACGGTGACGGAT
>NZ_NFLE01000001.1 GCF_002160755.1 Lachnoclostridium sp. An14 | reverse complement strand
CCCCCGCACATCCCCCACCCTCAAACCGTTATACCCCATGAGAGGAGGTTTTGTCCGTGTCCATGGACTTGGAGGAACAATATGACCGGCTGTACCGCTACTGCTATTTCAAAGTCCGCCAGCGGGAGACAGCGGAAGACATTACCCAGGAGGCCTTTCTCCGGTTTCTGGAGAGCAGCCATTACGTAAATACGGGGAAGGCGATGCAGTATCTGTACACCATCGCCCGCCACCTCTGCGTGGACGAGTCCCGCAGGCGCAGGACAGACGTTCTGGACGAGGAGGCAGCGGACGAGGGAGCCTGCACGGAGGACCGCCTCCTCACCGGGATTTCCGTCCGCGCGGCTCTGGCCAAACTGGAGGAAACGGACCGGGAACTGTTGCTGCTCCGCTACGTAAACGAGGTTCCCGTCTCCGTCATCGCAGGCCTCATCGGGATTTCCCGCTTCGCCGCCTACCGCAGGATTTCCCAGGCGGCAAAACGGCTGAGGGAGCAGCTTGGAAAGGAGGACATTTCATGAACGGAGAACTGAAAAACGCCCTGAAACAGAGTTTCGCGGTCCCAGAGCCCGCCGGAAAGGAAGAATTTTTTCAAAGGATGCCTCCGGCTCCGGTTTCCATTTCCCAGTTTATCTGTACGCAGGCGGCGTACATCCGCAAAGGTGTCTGGGCCCTGTCCGCCCTGGTGTTTGGGGCCGCCCTGGCAGGAGCGAGGGGAATGGACCTGGAGACGGTCTGGCGGGCGTCCGCCCTTATGCCCCTGCTGGCGCTGACGGTGCTGACGGAGAGCGGCCGGTCGGAGACCTGGGGGATGGCGGAGCTGGAGCTGTCCACCCGCTTTGCCCTAAAGAGCGTGGTGCTGGCCAGAATGGGGATTTTAGGCGCGGTGAATTTGGCCCTGTTTCTCCTGCTCCTTCCCGTTGCCGGAAAAAACAGCGGGGCCGGCCTGTTTCGGACGGGAGTCTATTTGGCCTGCCCCTATCTGCTCACCGCCTTCTGCGGCTTGTGGGTGGTCCGCAGGGTCCGGGGGAGAGAGGCCGCCTTCTTTTGCTGCGGCCTGGCGGCGGCCGTGAGCGCCGGAAACCTTTTGCTGCCTCAGGCCGTTCCCGCGGCCTATGGGGAGCGGGGCTTTCTGCTGTGGCTGGCGGCCCTGGCAGTGCTGGGAGCCGGAACCGTCCGGCAGAGCTGTGAGATGATCAGACAGACGGAGGAATTATCATGGAACTGATTTTGGACAGACTGACGAAACAGTATAAAAATAAAATTGCGGTGGACCGGGTAAGCGCCGTCCTTCGCCCCGGTGTCTACGGCCTGCTGGGGGCAAACGGAGCCGGGAAAACCACCCTGCTGCGGATGATCTGCGGCATTTTAAAACCCACCGGCGGCACCGTTTCCCTGGACGGCATGGACGCGGGGGAGGAGGGCTACCGCGCCAGGCTTGGCTACCTGCCCCAGGACTTCGGGTATTATCCGGAATTTACGGGCATGGATTTTTTGCTGTACCTGGCGGCCTTAAAAGGCCTTTCCAAAGCCCAGGCGAGGAGGAGAGCGGCGGAGCTTTTGCGGCTGGTGTCCCTAAGTGAGGCGGCAAACAAGAAGATCCGCGCCTATTCCGGCGGCATGAAGCAGAGGCTGGGTATCGCCCAGGCCCTTCTAAACGACCCGAAACTGTTGGTTCTGGACGAACCCACCGCCGGCCTGGACCCGAAGGAGCGGGTGCGGTTTCGCAATCTTATTGCCTCCCTGGGAGCCGACCGGATCGTCCTGCTGTCCACCCACATTGTCTCCGATGTGGAGCATATCGCCGGCCGCATCCTGGTGATGAAGGACGGCCAGATTCTCCAAAACGGCAGCCTGGAGGAGATCATCGGGACCATTGAGGGAAAGGTGTTTGAGTGCGTGGCGGAGGCGGAGACGGCGAAACGCCTGATGGAAACCTGCCCGGTGATCAACCTCCGCCGGGAGGGAAACGGCGTGTTTCTGCGGCTGATCTGCGGGGAAACGCCCTGCGCCGGGGCAGTGAAGGTGCCCGCCTCCCTGGAGGATTTGTATCTGTACTATTTTTCGGAGATGAGAGAGCATGAATAATTTTTGGACATTAGTGGGATTTGAATTCCAGAAAATGAGAAAACGGAGAGTGGTGATCCCAGCCCTTTTCGCCTGCCTGGGCGTGGTGGCGGTGATGGCCTGGACCAGCGTCAGCGGCACGTCCTTCTGGCATAAGGCCGGCAGCGGCCTGTCCCAGTATGAGGCCATGAAACGGGACAAAGAGGTGATCCTTTCCCGGAGGGGAGAGATCACGGGGGAGCTGGTTTCCCAAGCGATTCGCGCCAATGAGGAGATGATTTCCGACGACAGCCACTATTTGATCAACGAGTACGGCAGGCACTTAAAATCTGACGCTTACATTCAGTATGCCCTGCCTTATGAAGCAGTGGTCCGTCTCATCAATACGGTTTATGAGGAAGACTCTGACTGGCTTTCCACAGGGGCCATGGGCATGATCTCCGTCAATCCCGACCGGGCCATCGACCATCTGACGCCGGAGCAGGGACAGAGCTTTGACCGGGATTTTAAGGAGTTTGCCATGTCTGTGGTGATGGGGCAGGAGGGCCTGTCCGCCGAAGAAGTGGAAAAAAACGCGGCCCTCATCAGCCGGATCGAGACACCCCTGTACAACGACTATTTCGGCGGCTACCAGGCGTATATAAACGACTCCAAGGTCCTGGCCCTCACAGCCCTGTTTGTGATCCTGATTTTGCTGGCCCCGCTGTTTTCCGGGGAGTACGAGGACAAGACGGATCAGCTCCTGTTATGCGCCAGAAACGGGAGAGAGACTCTGTGCAGGGCGAAAATCGCCGCGGCCCTCATGGTTTCCCTGGGTGTCAGCCTTCTGACCATGGGCGCGGGAGGGCTGTGTTTCCTGATGATCTTCGGGTTTGAGGGCGGAGCGGTGAGCATCCAGGTGGTCAATCCCGGCTGTACCTATCCCATCACCCTGTTTCAGGCCTGTCTGATTCACTTGGGATCGGTGGTGGCCGCCGCGGTGCTCTTTGGAGCGTTTACGGCCTTTCTCTCCGCCAGGGCCAGGAGGGGGACGGCCTCGGCGGTGGCGGCGGGAACCATGGCGGTGGTGCTCCCTCTGTTTATCTGGGTGCCCCTGAAATCTTCCCGTTCCCTGTACAACCTGCTCCAGTTCTTCCCGGCCAATTCCGTCACCTTCGGATTTGACCTCCATTTCTTCCGCCTGTTTGGAACGCTGATCGAACCGTACAAATGGGTGGGGGCCGTCAGCCTTCTGCTGGCCGCCGGATTTTTTGCCCTGGCCGCCCGCGGTTTTCAGCGCCGCCAGGCGTAAAAACCGGGCCAGAAAAATCCGCCCCTAAGTGGAAAATGAAAAGCAGCGAGCCCAAAACCATCGAATCAAAAGCTAGCGAACCCAGAACCCGGCGAACCAAAAGCTAGCGAACCAAAAACCAGCAAACAAAAAGCCAGCGAACCCAAAACCCGCAACCCCAAAGCCAGCGAACCAAAAACCAGCAAATTCAAAGCCCCAAAAATCAAAACCCCGGCCGTCCCAGACGCCATAAACAGGCGCCGGACCGGCCGGGCAGATTCCGTCTCTGATTCCGTATTCATTCCGCGATTTCCGCGTTTCCCGCAATTTCCGCCTTTCCCAAAGCGCACTCACCGCGGACGTCTTTCGATGTTCAGTGTCCTGATTTCTCCATTTCCTCTTTCATCTCTACCCAATGGTCTCAAAATACTCATACCCATCTGCCTGGTACTTGGATACCAGTTTCTGGATCTTCGCCGTGGGCGACAGGGACGCGTTTAAAGAGGCGTCGTGGTTAAAGGAATTGATGATGGCCGCCATGAATTTGCTCATGTCCGCCTCCAGATACCAGGGCCGCTCCAAAAGCTGGGACGGGCGGTAGTTTAAGTTGGTGGTGATCACGTAGTCGAAATACTCCCTGGCGTAGTAGTCGTCGAATTTCTCCAGGCCGTTGGTAAAGAGGCCGAAGGTGCAGCAGAGGATGATCCGCGCCGCGTTCCGATCCTTCAGGGCTTTCGCCGTGTCCAGGATGCTCTCCCCGGAGGAGATCATGTCATCCACGATGATCACCGTCTTTCCCGCCACGGAGGAGCCTAAGAATTCGTGGGCCACGATGGGGTTGCGCCCGTCGATCACCTGGGAGTAGTCCCTTCTTTTATAGAACATTCCCATGTCCACGCTCAGATTGTTGGCCAGGTAGACGGCCCGGTGCATGGCGCCCTCGTCCGGGCTGATGATCATGAGCGAGTCCTTGTCCAGCTTGATGGGGATGTTGTGGTCGTAAAGGGCCTTCATAAACTGGTAGGTGGGCATAAAGTTGTCAAAGCCGGATAAGGGGATGGCGTTCTGTACCCTGGGGTCGTGGGCGTCAAAGGTGACGATGTTGCTCACTCCCATGTCCCGCAGCTCCTGCAAGGCCAGGGCGCAGTCTAAGGATTCCCGCCTCGTGCGCTTGTGCTGCCGTCCCTCGTACAGGAAGGGCATGATCACCGTCACCCGGTGAGCGGTGGCTACCGTCGCCGCCACAATGCGCTTAAGATCCTGGAAATGGTCATCAGGGGACATATGGTTGGTTATTCCGCTCAGCTTGTAGGTCAGGCTGTAGTTGGTGACATCCACCATCGCGAAAATGTCCGTGCCGCGCACAGACTCGTTGATGACGGCCTTTGCCTCTCCGGAGCCGAACCGGGGGCAGGCGCAGTCCAGAAGATAGGAAGCTACGTCGTAGCCGCGGTAGCGCAGGTCCGCTTTCCGCCGGAGCAGTTCCTCCGTATCGTTTTTGCGGAAATTCACAATGTGGTCATTGACCTTCTGCGCCAGAGGGCGGCAGCTCTCCAGGGCCGCGATCTTTAGCGGGGCCACTGGAAGGGAATCGTTAAACACGTAATCATTTGCCATGATAATCCTCCATTTCTATACTTATTTTATACCATCTGCGGAGAGAGCCGGTCAATAGTAAGGAAAGATTTACAGGAAAAAAAACAATCGCCCGGCGGATTCCTTTACAAAGAAGGGGAATCTTGGTATGATGAAAAAATAAAAAGAAGAATCATCAAAAAGGAAGACTGTAAATGAAAAAGATAAAAGGGCACAAGATCAGTGCCGTGGAACCGGGTTCCATCGCCTGGGAGCTGGAGCTGGAGCCGGGGGACGAGCTCCTCACCATAAACGGCAATGAGATTGAAGACATTTTCGACTATGAATACTGGATCGACAGCGAGGCCGTCACCCTTCTGGTGCGGAAGGCGGACGGAGAGGAGTGGGAGCTGGACATTGAAAACGGCGGGGAGGACCTGGGGCTGACCTTTGAAAACGGCCTTATGAGCGACTACAAGACCTGCTGCAACAAGTGCATCTTCTGTTTCATCGACCAGATGCCCCCGGGGATGCGGGAGACCCTGTATTTTAAGGATGACGATTCCCGCCTTTCCTTCCTCCAGGGAAACTACATCACCCTCACCAACATGAAGGACCGGGACATCGAGCGCATCATCAAGTTCCACCTGGCCCCCATCAACATTTCCGTTCAGACCACCAACCCCGAACTGCGGTGCGAAATGCTTCACAACCGGTTTGCCGGGGAGGCGTTAAAAAAGATCGACCGTCTCTACGAGGCCGGGATCCCCATGAACGGCCAGGTCGTCCTCTGCAAGGGGGTAAATGACGGAGCGGAGCTGGAGCGTACCATCCGGGATCTCACCGCCTACCTGCCCCATATGGAGAGCGTGTCCGTGGTGCCGGTGGGCTTGTCCAGGTTTCGGGACGGCCTCTATCCCCTGGAGCCGTTTGGAAAGGAGGACGCGGAGGCAGTCATCGACCTGATTGAGTCCTGGCAGAGGAGACTCTATCCGGAGCACGGCCTCCATTTCATCCACGCCAGCGACGAGTTTTATATGCTGGCCGGCCGGGAAATGCCGGAGGAGGAGCGCTACGACGGCTACATCCAGCTGGAAAACGGGGTGGGGATGATCCGCCTGATGACGGAGGAGGTGCGGGCTGCCTTAGAGGGGCTTTCCGACGACGGGAAAAGGGAGGAGCTTTCCATCGCCACCGGGGTGCTGCCGGCGGGATACTTAAAACGCTATCTGGAGGAAATCCAGGAGATTTTCCCCGGCAGGACGGTGCATTTATACCCCATTGTGAATCACTTTTTCGGGGAGAGCATCACCGTAGCCGGACTGGTGACCGGCCAGGATTTGATCGCTCAGTTAAAGGGCAAGCCCTTGGGAGAACGGCTCCTGCTGCCGGAGTGTATGTTCCGCAGCGGCGAGGAGGTGTTCTTAGACGACGTGACCAGACAGGAGGTACAAAACGCTTTACAAGTACCGGTGAATATTGTAAAATCAAGCGGACAAGATTTCGTGGACGCCGTCCTGGGCCTGGAGAGAGAGCGGGAGGATCAAGCGGACTACGGAGCCTATGAATTAGAAGAACTGTACCAGGAATTGGAGGAGAGATAAGATGAGTAAACCGATCGTTGCCATTGTGGGCCGCCCCAATGTGGGAAAGTCCACCCTGTTCAACGTGCTGGCGGGAGAGACCATTTCCATCGTGAAGGACACGCCGGGCGTTACCAGGGACCGGATCTACGCGGACTGCACCTGGCTGAATATGAATTTTACCCTGGTGGACACCGGCGGAATTGAGCCGGACAGCCGGGATGTGATCCTGTCCCAGATGCGGGAGCAGGCGGAGATCGCCATCGCCACGGCGGATGTGATCGTATTTATCGTGGACGTGCGCCAGGGGCTGGTGGACGCCGACAGCAAGGTGGCGGATATGCTGCGCCGCTCCAGAAAGCCGGTGGTGCTGGCGGTAAACAAGGTGGACAGTTTCGCCAAGTTTGGAAATGACGTATACGAGTTCTACAACCTGGGTATCGGAGAGCCCATCCCCATCTCCGCCGCCTCCAGGCTGGGCTTAGGCGAGCTGCTGGACGCCGTGTCCGCCCATTTTGACTCCAGCCAGCTGGAGGAGGAGGACGACGACCGCCCCAGAATCGCCATCGTGGGAAAGCCCAACGTGGGCAAGTCCTCCATTATCAATAAGCTCACCGGCGAAAACCGGGTGATCGTGTCCGACATCGCCGGAACCACCAGGGACGCCGTGGACACCACCATCGTCCATAACGGCACGGAGTACGTGTTCATCGACACCGCCGGCCTGCGCAGAAAGAGCCGGATCAAGGAGGAGCTGGAGCGCTACAGCATCATCCGCACCGTGGCCGCCGTGGAGCGGGCGGACATCGTGGTGCTGGTAATCGACGCCGTGGAGGGCGTGACGGAGCAGGACGCCAAGATCGCCGGCATCGCCCACGACCGGGGCAAAGGCATGATCATCGCCGTGAACAAGTGGGACGCCGTGGAGAAAAACGACAAGACCATCTACGAGTTCACGAGAAAGATCAAGGACACCTTATCCTATATGCCCTACGCGGAGATGCTGTTCATTTCCGCCAAGACGGGGCAGAGGCTGGGGAAACTCTACGATATGATCGACGCCGTGCGGGAGAACCAGAACCTGCGGGTGGCCACCGGCGTGTTAAACGAGATTATGACGGAGGCCGTGGCCCTTCAGCAGCCCCCCTCCGACAAGGGAAAACGCTTAAAGCTTTACTACATCACCCAGGTGGCCGTAAAGCCCCCCACCTTCGTGATCTTTGTCAACGACAAGGAGCTGATGCACTTCTCTTACACCAGATATATTGAAAATAAGATCAGGGAAGCCTTTGGTTTCCGCGGTACCTCCCTTCGGTTCATCATCCGGGAGCGGGCAGGAAAGGAGAAATAAATATGGAGAGGATTCTCTGCCTTGTGATGGGATACGTGTTCGGCCTGTTTCAGACCGGTTATTTCTACGGAAAGCTGCACTCCATTGACCTGCATCAGCACGGCAGCGGAAACGTAGGCACCACCAACGCCCTGCGGGTCCTGGGCTGGAAAGCCGGCCTGATCGTGTTTGTGGGGGACTTTTTAAAGACGGTGATCCCCTGTATGCTGGTGCGGTTCGCGCTGTTCCAGGATCATCCGGAGATGACTTACGTGCTGATGCTCTACACGGCCCTGGGGGTTATCCTGGGCCATAACTATCCTTTTTACATGGGCTTTCGGGGCGGAAAGGGGATCGCGGCCACGGCCGGCCTCATTTTCTCTCTGGACTGGCGGGTGACCCTGATCTGCCTGGTGGTCTTTGTGGGATCCGTGGCCATCACCCGGTTTGTGTCCCTGGGATCCATTCTGGTGGTGACGGTCCTGGCGGCCTGCTGCGTGTATTTCGGCAGCCACGGGTATTTTGGCCTGGGGGAGGCGTATCGGACGGAGTTTTACGCCCAGGCGGCAGTGATTGCCCTCCTTGCCATCTGGCGCCACCGGGCGAACATCGGAAGGCTGATCCACGGCACGGAGAGCAAGCTGGGAGAAAAGAAAAAATAAAGAAGGGTGAGGTGATCACATGGCAACTATAGGGATGATCGGAGCCGGCAGCTGGGGCATCGCCCTTTCTGTCCTGCTCTGCAACAACGGACATCAGGTGACGGTGTGGTCCGCGCTCCCGGAGGAGATCGCGGAGTTAAAGGAGAAACGGGAGCACCGCACCCTTCCCGGCGTGCTGATGCCGGAAGGGATGGAGTTTACCACGGAGCTTGAGGAGGCCATGAGGGAGAAGGATCTGCTGGTGACGGCAGTGCCTTCTGTCTTTGTACGGCAGACAGCCGCCAAGATGAAACCCTTCCTGCGGCCGGGGCAGATCGTGGTGAACGTGGCCAAGGGAATTGAGGAGAGCACCTTAAAAACCCTGTCGGGAGTGCTGGAGGAGGAGCTGCCCGCCGCGGATGTGGCCGTGCTTTCTGGCCCCAGCCACGCGGAGGAGGTGAGCCGCGGCCTTCCCACCACCTGTGTGGCAGGCGCCCGTACCAGACGGACAGCCGAGTATGTCCAGAGCCTGTTTATGAGCGAGGTGTTCCGGGTGTACACCAGCCCTGACGTGCTGGGAATCGAGCTGGGCGCCGCCTTAAAGAACGTGATCGCCCTGGCGGCGGGTATCGCCGACGGCTTAGGCTACGGGGACAACACGAAGGCAGCCCTGATCACCAGAGGAATCGCGGAGATCGCCCGCCTGGGAATGGCCATGGGAGGGAAGTTTGAGACCTTCTGCGGCCTTTCCGGCATCGGCGATCTGATCGTAACCTGCGCCAGTATGCACAGCCGCAACCGCCGGGCCGGCATCCTCATCGGAAAAGGCTACACCATGGAGGAGGCCATGAAGGAGGTCCAGATGGTGGTGGAGGGCGTGTACTCCGCCAAGGCAGCCCTGGCCCTGGCGAAGAAATACTATATGTCCATGCCCATCATCGAGCAGGTAAACGCCGTCCTCTTTGACGGAAAGCCCGCTTCCGAGGCGGTGCGGGACTTAATGCTCCGGGATCCCCGGGATGAGGACTCCGGTCTTTCATGGTAGTTCGCTAAAGTTTTAAAGACTAAATTGGTACAAAAGTATTGACAATGGAAAACGAAGTCTTTATAATTGGGAAAAATCTTTTTTTGAGGAGGAAACAATTATGAAGAAAGTAGTTAGCGTTGGTTTAGCTGCTGTTATGGCAGTTTCCATGGCTGCCTGCGCAGGCTCTGATACGTCTGACACCACGGCTGCCGCAGACACCACCGCAGCAGCGGAGGAGTCCGGAGAGCAGGCTGCAGACGCAGCCGATACGGAAGGCATGGAGGAGTTCCTTATCGGAAGCACCGGCCCCTTAACGGGAGCGGCTGCATCCTACGGCACCAGCGTAAAGCAGGGCGAGGAGATCGCCATCCAGGAGATCAATGAGGCCGGCGGCGTGCAGGTTGGAGACACCACCTACAAGCTGGTTTTAAACTTCCAGGATGACGAGGCGAAAGAGGACAAGGCCGTTACCGCGTTCAACACCCTGGTAGATGCCGGCATGAACGCCTACGTAGGAGCGGTTACCACCGGTGCCTGCCTGGCTCAGACCGATTTAAGCTACGAGGCAAATATTCTTCAGATCACCCCCTCCGCATCCGCAGAGGCAGTGACCGCGAACCCGAACGTATTCCGTATGTGCTTTACCGACCCGCTGCAGGGCGAGATGATCGCACAGTACGTGGTTGACAATGGATACGAGAGCGTTGCCGTTCTCTGGAACAACTCTGACGAGTACAGTGCAGGAATCCATGACGCCTTCGTTGAGACTCTGGAGGCGGCGGATGCCAGCCTTCTGGTGGCAGACGAGTCCTTCGCTACCGGCGACGTGGATTTCAACACCCAGCTGACCGTGATCAAGAACAGCGGAGCGAAGCTGCTCTTTGTACCGGCTTACTACGGCGATGTAGCTTACATTGTACAGCAGGCAAAGGATGCTGGCATGGAGTGTGACTTCGTAGGAAGTGACGGCTGGGACGGCGTGTTAGGCCAGGTGACCGATCCGGCTATGGTAGAGGGCGCTGTGTTCTTAAGCCCGTTCTTAGCGACGGAGGATGCCGCTGCTGATTTCGTGAGCAAGTATGAGGCTGCTTACGGCGCTACCCCGGACCAGTTCGCGGCAGACGGCTATGACTGCGTATACGCCATCAAGGCAGCTATGGAGCAGGCTGGTTCCATCGAGACCGAGGCCCTGATCCAGGCGATGACGGAGATCACTGTGGACGGCCTGACCGGACAGGTGACCTTTGAGGAGAGCGGCGAGCCCGCCAAGACTGCGAAATACGTTCAGATCGTAAACGGCGAATATACGGCAATGTAATCCGGCAGAGGCTGCCCGGATACTGGAAATAGGACGGACAGACGTGGAGAGAGGGGATTGCCTGCCAGCAGGCCAATCCCCATCTTTTCTATGTGTCATAGGAGACGGCGTTCCCTATGGCATAAAACCCTCCGGGGGACGCGCGCCGGCGCGGAAAAAAGGCTGCCCAGGCAGCCGCGCCGCCGGGCGCAGACTGAGATACTCCTGAAGATGTAAAAGAGGTGGAACAATGTTGACAAGTATAATGGAACAGTTGATTAATGGTTTGAGAACGGGAAGCATATATGCTCTGATCGCTCTGGGATATACCATGGTTTACGGGATTGCAAAGATGATTAACTTTGCTCACGGCGACATCATTATGGTAGGCGCCTACACCCTATACATTGGCATAGCTCTGTTACATCTTCCTGTGCTGCCGGCTATGCTCCTGACCGCAGTGGTATGCTCGGTCCTGGGTATGCTGATTGAAAAAATTGCTTATAAACCCCTGAGAAAAGCCCCGCCCCTGGCAGTGCTCATTACGGCAATCGGTATGAGCTATTTCCTGCAGAGCGTCGCTCTGCTTATTTTTTCGTCTACCCCCATTCCCTTTAAATCGGTGATCGAGGTGGAAGGAATCCAGGTGGGAACGGTGAACATCTCCGGCATCACCATCGTGACCCTGGCGGTGACCACGGTGATCATGGTGGGCCTGACCCTGTTTATTAACCGGACGAAGGCGGGCAGCGCCATGCGTGCCGTTTCCGAGGACCGGGGAGCGGCGGAGCTTATGGGAATCAATGTAAACCGGACCATCTCCATGACCTTTGCCATCGGCTCTGCCCTGGCTGCGGTGGCCGGCATTCTGTACATATGCCAGTACCAGTCCCTCCGTCCCACCCTGGGCGCCCTGCCCGGCATCAAGGCCTTCGTGGCGGCCGTTCTGGGCGGCATCGGCAGCGTGCCGGGAGCCATGCTGGGCGGGATTATGCTGGGGCTGATTGAGAGCTTGTCCAAGGCGTATATTTCCACGGAGCTGGCGGACGCCATCGTGTTCGGCGTGCTGGTGGTGGTGCTCCTGGTGAGGCCCTCCGGTCTGTTAGGCAAAAAGAAATTGGTGAAAGTGTAGGTGGGATCCATGAAAAAGACTTCAAACAGGCAGGTATGGTTCAACATCGCCGTGATCGCTGCGGCTTACGTCCTTGTGACCATCCTGCTGAAAGGCAATTTACTGAACCGGCAGTACACCTCCCTGCTGGTGCCCATCGCCGTGAACATTATGCTGGCGGTGTCCTTAAACCTGGTGACCGGGTTCTTAGGAGAGCTGACCTTAGGCCATGCCGGCTTTATGTCCATCGGAGCGTATACGGGAGCGCTGATCTCCCTAAATCTGGGAAAGACGGAGGTGCTCCCCGCGCCGGCGGCCTTCGCCCTGGCTCTGCTCTGCGGCGGCCTGATGGCGGCGGTGTTCGGCTTTCTCATCGGCGTGCCGGTGCTGCGGCTGCGTGGGGACTATCTGGCCATCGTGACTCTGGCCTTCGGTGAGATCATCAAGTCGGTGATCAACTCCATGGAGATCACCAATGGAGCCAGAGGCTTAAGCAAGATCCCCCTGTATTCCAACTATACCAACTACACCGTAGTATTTTTCCTCATGGTGCTGACGGTGCTCGCCGTCACAAACCTGATGAAATCCAGGGACGGCCGGGCCATCATGGCCATCCGGGACAATGACATCGCGGCGGAGTCCATCGGCATCAAGATCAGCCACTTCAAGGTCAAGGCCTTCGTGATCGCCGCCTTCTTTGCCGGGGTGGCCGGGGTGATCTACGCCCACAACGTGGGACTGTTAAAGCCGGGCACCTTCGATTACAACAAGTCCATTGAGATCCTGGTAATCGTGGTGTTAGGCGGCATGGGCAGCATCCGCGGCTCCATCATCGCGGCCATTATCCTGACGGTGCTTCCGGAGCTCCTTCGCGGCACGGACAATCTGCGAATGCTCTTATACGCCATCGTGCTCATCGCCATGATGATTTTCAATAATTCCAAGATCAAGGAAGGCCTGATGATGAACCGCACCTTCCGGAAACTGGGAAGGAAGGAGGCGTAGGCTATGGCATTGCTGGAAGTAAAAAATCTGGGAATTTCCTTCGGCGGCTTAAAGGCCGTTGACGAGTTTAATATCACCATCGAGGAGGGACAGCTCTACGGCCTCATTGGGCCCAACGGAGCGGGAAAGACCACGGTGTTTAACCTGCTCACCGGCGTGTACCGTCCCACTCTCGGCACCATCACCCTGGACGGCAAAAACCTGGTGGGAAAAGGCCCGGCGGAGATCTGCAAGTGCGGCGTGGCCAGGACGTTCCAGAACATCCGCCTGTTTGGGAAGATGACGGTTCTGGACAACGTAAAGACGGCCCTTCACAACCAGGTGAAGTATTCGGAGGCGGTCTGTTTTTTCCACGGACCGGTGTATAAGAAAAAGGAGCAGGAGATGACGGATATGGCCATGGACGTCTTAAAGGTGTTCGGCCTGGATGGCTACGGGGAGACCCTGGCGTCCAACCTGCCCTACGGCCAGCAGCGGAAACTGGAGATCGCCCGCGCCCTGGCTACCAATCCGAAACTCCTTCTTTTAGACGAGCCGGCAGCCGGCATGAACCCCAACGAGACGGCGGAGCTTATGGATACCATCCGCCTGATCCGGGAGAAGTACCATATCACCATCCTGCTCATTGAGCACGATATGAAACTGGTGGCAGGCATCTGCGAGTATCTGACGGTGTTAAACTTCGGAACGGAGCTGGCCAGCGGCACGCCGGCGGAAGTGCTCAATGACCCGAAGGTCATCACCGCATATTTGGGCGAGTAGGAGGAAATTCATATGTCGATATTGAAAGTGACGGATATGACCGTCAATTACGGAGTGATACAGGCAGTGAAGGGAATTTCCTTTGAGGTGGAGCAGGGCGAGATCGTGGCCCTGATCGGCGCCAACGGGGCGGGAAAGACCACCACCCTTCACACCGTTACGGGAATGATCCCGGCAAAGAGCGGCTCCATCCAGTTTTACGGGACGGACATCACCAAGGTGCCGGCCCACCGGATCGTGTCCATGGGCCTGGCCCATGTGCCGGAGGGACGCCGGGTGTTCGCCCAGCTCACCGTACTGGAAAATTTAAAAATGGGCGCTTACACCAGAAAGGACAAGGACGGCATCGAGAAATCCCTGGAGGAGATCTACAAGCGGTTCCCCCGCCTGGAGGAGAGAAAGAGCCAGCTGGCGGGCACCTTATCCGGCGGCGAGCAGCAGATGCTGGCCATGGGCCGCGCCCTGATGTCCAAGCCGAAGATGATCGTTATGGACGAGCCGTCCATGGGACTGTCTCCCCTGTACGTGAGCGAGATCTTCAAGATCATCCAGGACATCAACGAGTCCGGCACCACCGTTCTTTTGGTGGAGCAGAACGCGAAAAAGGCCCTTTCCATCGCCAATAAGGCCTACGTGCTGGAGACGGGCAACATCGTGCTCTCCGGCGACGCAAAAGAGCTGATGAACGACGACTCCGTGAAGAAGGCGTACTTAAGTGAATAAGCCATGGTGCTAAACCATTTCCCCCTTGAATATACTGGTATCAGCATAGCAAGGGGGTATTTTTATGGACAATTTTAATGTATACAAGGACATCGAGGCCAGGACGGGCGGGGAGATTTACATCGGCGTAGTGGGGCCGGTGCGCACGGGAAAATCCACATTTATCAAGCGCTTTATGGAGACGCTGGTGCTGCCGGAGCTCACCGACGAGCACCAGCGGGCCAGAACCAGGGATGAGCTCCCCCAGAGCGCGGCCGGCCGCACCATTATGACCACGGAGCCAAAGTTCATCCCCAAGGAGGCGGCCTTAGTGCAGCTGGGAGACGGCATCCAGGCCAAGGTGCGGCTCATCGACTGCGTGGGCTTTATGGTGGACGGGGCCAGCGGCCACATTGAAAACGACGAGGAGCGGCTGGTGCGGACCCCCTGGTTTGAGTACGAGATCCCCTTTACCAGGGCGGCGGAGATCGGCACCCGCAAGGTGATCAATGACCACTCCACTATCGGCGTGGTGGTGACGGCGGACGGCTCCTTCGGGGAGCTAAAGCGAAGCAGCTACGTGCCGGCGGAGGAGCAGACGGTAAATGAGTTAAAAAGCCTGGGAAAGCCGTTTATCCTCATCTTAAACTCCATGTATCCCTATTCTGAGGAGGCGGGAAACCTGGCCCGGGAGCTGGAGGCCAAGTATGGGGTCACCGTCCTCCCGGTCAACTGCGAGCAGCTGAAAAAAGAGGACATCAGCCGGATTCTGGAGAAGGTGTTAAAGGAATTTCCCGTGACGGAGATGGACTTTTTCATCCCCAAATGGCTGGAGCTCCTTCCCGCCACCCACTGGCTGAAAAGCCAGGTGATCCAGGCGGCCAGGGATCTGCTGAAAAAGGTGTCCCACATGAAGGATGTGGCCGGGGAAATGCCAGCGGCTGCCTCCGATGCCATCCGGGGCATGAAGATCCGGGGAATGGAGATGTCCGACGGCAGCGTGGCCATGGACGTGGAGGTGGATGACAGCTATTATTACCAGATTTTAAGCGATTATGTGGGCATTCCCATCGAGGGGGAGTACCAGCTGATGCGCACTTTAAGCGATCTGGCGAAAATGCGCACCGAGTATGAAAAGGTGCAGAACGCCATGAGCCAGGTGCGGTTAAAGGGCTACGGCGTGGTCACCCCGGAGCGGTCAGAGATCATGCTTGACGAGCCCCAGGTCATCCGCCACGGAAACAAGTACGGCGTCAAAATGAAGGCGGAGGCCCCTTCCATCAACCTGATCAAGGCTCATATCGAGACGGAGATCGCCCCCATCGTGGGCAGCGAGCAGCAGGCGGAGGATCTGATCGCTTACATAAAGGAAAATGCCAGGGAGAGCGAGGACGGGATCTGGAGCACCAATATTTTCGGAAAGTCCATCGAGCAGATCGTGGAGGACGGCATCCAGGCGAAAATCTCCCAGATGACGGAGGACTGCCAGATGAAACTCCAGGACACCCTGCAAAAGATTATCAACGACAGCAACGGGGGAATGATCTGCATTATCATCTGAATGGGATGGGAGGGGCTGTTTTGCCGGCGGGCAGCTCCTCCCGATATATGTTCCCGGTCTGTCCGCCGGCCGGTGAAAACTTGAAATCCCGTTTCCAATCATCGGGGAATCATGGTATAATGTATGATATAATAAAAGAAAAACGAAACATCATGGCCACGGGCGTTCCCTGTGGCCGAGGAAACCAAAGGATCTCCGCAAGGGGAGACAGACCGATGGAAAACGGACAGGAGGGATTCCATGAAACTTACATTCATAGGCGCGGACCATGAAGTGACAGGGAGCTGCCACTACGTGGAAGCGGGGACGACGAAATTTTTAGTGGACTGCGGCATGGAGCAGGGGGTGAACGTGTATGAGAACGCCGAGCTCCCGGTGCCCTATTCCGACCTGGACTTTGTGCTGCTGACCCACGCCCACATCGACCACGCCGGAATGCTGCCCTACATTTACGCCAGAGGATTCCGGGGAAAGGTGGTCACCACCGTGGCCACGGCAGATTTGTGCAACATCATGCTTCGTGACAGCGCCCACATCCAGGAGATGGAGGCGGAGTGGAAAAACCGCAAGGCCCGCCGGGCCGGAAAAACCGAAGTCGAGCCGCTCTACACCGTAAACGACGCCGACCAGGTACTCCGCTACTTCCTGCCCCTTCCCTACGGGGCCACGGCGGAGTTAAGCGACCACGTCACCGTGAAATTTACGGACGTGGGCCATCTGCTTGGCTCCGCCTCCATCGAGGTATGGCTGACAGAGGGGGACATAAAACGGAAAATCGTATTTTCCGGCGACATTGGAAATAAGAACAAGCCCATTATCCGGGATCCCCACTACTTAGAGAGCGCGGATTACGTGGTGATGGAGTGCACCTACGGCGACCGTCTCCACCGGAACAAGGACCACGACCACGAGGCGGAGCTGGCAAAGATCATCCAGGAGACCTTAGACCGGGGCGGAAACGTGGTGATCCCCGCCTTTGCCGTGGGCCGCACCCAGGAGCTTCTGTACTTCATCCGCCACATCAAGCAGCATAACATGGTTACAGGCCACGGCGATTTCCCCGTGTACGTGGACAGCCCTCTGGCGGTGGAGGCCACCAGCGTGTTTACGAAAAACCTGCTGGACTGCTACGACGAGGAGACGGAGGCCCTGGTCAGGCAGGGCATCAACCCCATTTCCTTTAAGGGGCTGAAACTTTCCATCACCAGCGACGAGTCGAAAAACATCAATTTTGACGAGGTGCCCAAGGTGATCATTTCCGCCGCTGGAATGTGTGACGCCGGCCGGATCCGCCACCACTTAAAGCACAACCTGTGGCGGCCGGAGTGCACCGTGGTCTTTGCCGGCTATCAGGCGGTGGGAACCCTGGGACGGAACTTAATCGACGGGGACCACACCGTCCGGCTTTTTGGCGAGGAGATCGAAGTAAAGGCCCACATTGAACAGATCGAGGGCATCAGCGGCCACGCCGACTTAGACGGATTAATCGAGTGGGTGTGCGCCTTTAAGCGGAAACCTCAGAAGGTATTTCTGGTTCACGGGGACGACAAGGTCTGCGACATCTTCGCGGACAACCTGAGGCAGAATTACCACTTTAACGCCGAGGCCCCCTTCTCCGGCTCCGAGTTTGACCTGGCGGAGGGGACGTGGATCAAGGTGACCGAGGGCGTACTCATCGAGAAGGAGAAGAAACCGACGGCGAAAAAATCAGAGGGCGTTTACGGCAGGCTGCTGGCCGCCGGAGAACGGCTTCTCACCGTCATCCGCCACAACGAGGGCGGGGCCAACAAAGACCTGGCAAAATTTGCCGATCAGATCCAGTCCCTCTGTGATAAATGGGACCGGTAGGAACAGACAGACAGGAGACAGAACCGACTATGACAAACGTACAGATTTACACCGACGGGGCGGCCCGGGGAAATCCCGACGGCCCCGGCGGCTACGGCACCATTCTGCATTTTACGGATTCCAAGGGCGTGCTGCATAAAAAGGAGCTCTCCGGCGGGTTCGTGCGCACCACCAACAACCGCATGGAGCTTTTGGCGGCCATTGTGGGGCTGGAGGCCTTAAACCGCCCCTGCCGGGTGGAGCTCTACTCCGATTCCAAGTATCTGACAGACGCCTTCAACCAGCACTGGATCGACAACTGGGTGAAGAACGGCTGGAAACGTGGAAAGAGCGGCCCGGTGAAAAACATCGACCTGTGGGAGCGGCTTTTAAAGGCCAAGGCCCCCCATCAGGTCACCTTTATCTGGGTAAAGGGCCACGCCGGCCACCCGGAAAACGAGCGCTGCGACCAGTTAGCCACTACGGCGGCGGACGGAGACGATTTGATGACAGACGAAGGGTTAGAAGGGTAGGAGAACAGCTCCTGCCCTTTCTGTGCGTTTATAAGGCCTGTTCCAGCTGATCTCTCCGCAGCCAGTAATAGAGAATCCCCACTGCGTCCGCCAAAAACCAGCCGATGGGCACAGACCACCAGATCCCGTACACTCCAAAGGCGGGAATGGCAGAGAGAAGGTAGGCCAGGGCCACCCGGGTCCCCAGGGAGATTACCGTGAGCACCACGGACATCCCCGGTTTGCGCACCGCCCGGTAGAATCCGTAGAGGAGGAACAGGCAGCCGATGCCGCAGTAAAAGGCCCCCTCCACCCGCAGGTAACCCACGCCGATGGAGATGATTTCCGCCTCCTCCGCCTTCACAAAGATCGTCATGAGAGGCTGGGCGAAGACAAATACCAGGGCGGATACCGCCAGGCTGAACCCGATGGCGGCAGCCCCCGCCGTCCGGATGCCCCGGCGGATCCGATCCTTCTTTCCCGCCCCGTAGTTCTGGGCTATGAAGGTGGAAAAGGCGTTTCCAAAGTCCTGAACCGGCATATAGGCGAAGGAGTCCACCTTTACAGCGGCGGCAAAGGCGGCCATCACGGCGGTGCCGAAACTGTTCACCAGCCCCTGGACCATGAGGATGCCGAAATTCATCACCGACTGCTGGATGCAGGTGAGGACGGAAAACTGGGAGATTTCCCCCAGCACCTCCCTGGAAATCCGGCAGTGGCGCCGCTCCGGCCGCAGGTGGGGAAACCGCGCCAGGGTATAGGCGCAGAGACCTAAGCCGGACACGTACTGGGCGATGACGGTGGCCGCCGCGGCCCCCTTTACGCCCCAGCGGAACACCAGCACAAAGGCCAGGTCCAGGCCGATGTTTAACAGGGCGGATACCGCCAGAAACAGCAGAGGCGCCACGGAATTTCCCAGGGCCCGCAGCAGGGACGCGAAATAGTTATAGAGGAAGGTGGCGCAGATCCCCGTGAAAATCACCCACAGATAGTCCCGCATCAGCCCGTAGACCGTTTCCGGCACCTGCAGAAAGGCCAGGATGGGGTCGATGAGCAGAAATACCGCCCCGTTTAACACCGCCGTCAGCCCGGCAATGAGGACAAAGGAGACGAAAATGCTGGATTTCAGCCGTTCCGTGTCCCCGGCTCCGTAGCGGATGGAAAACACGGCCCCGCTGCCCATGCAGAGGCCGAGAAAGATGGAGGTGAGAAAGGTCATCAGCGTGTAGGCGGAGCCCACCGCCGCCAGGGCGTCCGCTCCCAGAAACCGCCCCACAATGAGGGTGTCGGCCACGTTGTAGAGCTGCTGGAGCAGGTTTCCCAGTATCATGGGAAGGGCGAAGAAAAGCAGGGTCCTCACAATGGGGCCCTTGGTGAGATCTTGGTTCATGATGGCTGCCTCCGTGTTCATAGAATACAAAATAAAATACAAAAAGAAAGTTTTGTATTCCGTTTTGCAATTATCATACGTCGAATACAAACTAATGTCAATGAAATATCTGCGTTTTGTTGACTTCCTCTGGAAAATCAGGTATCATGTGAACACTTGGCGAGGTTTTTCACGAGCCTAGTGAGAACATATGCCTGTGCATTTTAATGAGGTCTTTCACGAATTTAGTGCACAAGGCATCATGAGGGGCAGTACAGAGAGGAAAGAGAGGAACGGAAATGTTTTTAAACGGCTTGGACAGTCTGGATCAGAAAATTGTGGAGCTGCTGATCCAAAATGCCCGGATGTCCTACTCAGACATCGGGGAACAGGTGGGGATTTCCCGGGTGGCGGTGAAAAGCCGCATTCAGGCCCTGGAGGAGAAGGGGGTCATAGAAGGGTACACCACCATTGTGAATCCTCAGAAATTGGGAGGATCATTTTCCTGCTATTTTGACATCGAGACGGAGCCGGCGGCCCTCTCCGCGGTGACATCGGCCCTGGCGGAGTGCCCCATGGTGACTCAGATCTACCGGGTGACGGGAAAGAGCCGCATCCACGTCCACGCAGTAGCCTCCGGCGAGGAGGAGATGGAGGGCTTTATCCGGGATGTGGTGGATCCCTTAGAGGGGGTAGTGTCGGCGGAGTGCAGCATCATCCTTTCCCGGATCAAGGACGTGAAAGGCCTGCGGCTGTGAGGTTTCGCAAGGAAAGCTTACATATCTCTTACGAAATATTACAGCTTTCATTTTGCTATTTCCTTTCTTTCCCGTTTGTGGTATGGTAAGGCTATCATAGAATGAAGGAATGCGAGCATGAGCAGAAATAAAGGCATAGCGGCAGTGATTCTGGGGATCCTGGTCTGCGGCATCCTGATCACCAGCTACACCACCCGCTTGGTGGAGCGGCAGGCGGAGAGCATGGCCCAGAGCCAGGAGCTTACCTACAGCGATGGCAGTCCTGGGCGGCTGCGGTATGGCCGTTCCGGCGCGGAGACGGCCCAGGCGGCGGACGGGGGACAGCCAGAGGATAAAGCCCCGGAGATGGAGGACGTTTTGGCAGCGGCAGAGATCCAGAAAGCGGCCGGGAGCGTGGAGACAGAAGTAGAGATGGAGGCCGCAGAGGCGGCAGACTTCGCGGGAGAGTCCGTGGCCGGAGAGACGGCGGCGGCCCCCGCAGGTGACGCCCCGGCTCTGGCATCAGCCCTGGAGGAGACTACGGCAGGCGTGGCGCCTGGAGGCGTGGCGGTCCATTCCGGCAGGTCCGCGGCGGAGCAGGCTGAGCAGGCGTCCATAGCGGCGGACGAGGGAGCCGGTCCCGGACTGGCCCTGGAGGAGAGCGCCGGAGGGACGGCTGTCCCGGAAAAGAAAAAGACGGCGGAGGATTACCGCACCCGGCTGGAGGAGATCGACAGCCAGATCGCCGACCAGCGTTCCAGAAACGACGGGACGACCACCTACGATATGTGGGCCATGGCGGAGAACGAGAGAAAGCTGTGGGACAGCGAGTTAAACAGCATTTACAGCGTCATCAAATCCCACATCCCGGAAGGGGAGCTGGAGGCTCTGGTCAAGGATGAGAGGGCCTGGATCGTATCCAGGGACGCGAAGGCGTCAGAGGACGCGGGAAAGTACGCGGGAGGCACTTTGGAGAGCGTGGAGTATTCCGCGTCCTTGGCGGCCTCCACCAGGGACCGGGCGTATTACCTTGTGGAGACGTACGGGGAATATCTCTGGTAAAATGGAAGAAAAGAGGATAAAACAGGCGCCGGCGGAGAGGGCAGAGCTTTTCGCCGGTGCCTGTATTTTAGTTTGGGAAAGCGTGGATTCCCATGGCAGGAAAGCCTTTGGCAAGAGTCAGTTTCGCGCATAGAAAATGCGTTTTCCAGTACAAATTTCCCCATCACTCCCGGCAAAGGGCTTGATAAATGGGAGTTCCTATGGTAGGATAAGGAAGATATTGAGGTATTTTGGGGCAAGGAGGACTAACATATGGGTGCGATTGTACAGCAGTTTTTGCAGTCATCAATCTTATTCGTGGGATTTTTAGCGGTTTGCGTGGCCGGCGTTCTCTGCGGCAAGAAGTTTCGGGATAAAAAGGACGCGAAAAAGGCAAAAGAGTGATAGAGTTGGAGGATGATGAGACGTGCAGAAGTATGGTGTGAACGAACTGAGGAGAATGTTCCTGGAGTTTTTTGAGAGCAAGGGCCATCTGGCCTTAAAGAGCTTTTCCCTGGTTCCGCATAATGACAACAGCTTATTGCTGATCAATTCGGGAATGGCTCCGTTAAAGCCATATTTTACAGGACAGGAGATTCCGCCCAGAAAACGCGTGACCACCTGCCAGAAATGTATCCGTACGGGAGACATTGAAAACATCGGAAAGACGGCCCGCCACGGCACCTTTTTTGAGATGCTGGGAAACTTTTCCTTTGGAGATTATTTTAAGGACGAGGCCATCCACTGGTCCTGGGAGTTCCTCACAGAGGTGGTGGGACTGGATCCGGAGCGTTTGTACCCGTCCGTATACCTGGACGACGACGAGGCCTTCGACATCTGGAACAAGGAGATCGGCATTCCCAAGGAGAAGATCTTCCGTTTCGGCAAGGAGGACAACTTCTGGGAGCACGGCGCCGGCCCCTGCGGCCCCTGTTCCGAGATCTATTACGACAGAGGCGAGAAGTACGGTTGCGGAAAGCCCACCTGCACCGTGGGCTGCGACTGTGACCGCTACATTGAGGTGTGGAACAACGTGTTCACTCAGTTTGAGAATGACGGACACGGCAACTACACCGAGCTGAAACAGAAGAATATCGACACCGGCATGGGACTGGAGCGCCTGGCGGTGGTGGTTCAGGATGTGGACTCCCTGTTCACCGTGGACACCAACAAGGCCCTTTTGGACGCCGTCTGCGCCCTGGCCCACACCGAGTACCAGAAGGACGAGAAGAAGGACGTGTCCCTGCGCATCATCGCCGACCACGTGAAATCCTGTACCTTCATGATTTCCGACGGCATCATGCCCTCCAATGAGGGACGGGGCTACGTGCTGCGCCGCCTGCTGCGCCGCGCCGCCCGCCACGGAAGAATCCTGGGCATCGAGGGCCGTTTCATGGCCGGCCTGGCAAAAGAGGTGATCGAGCTCTCCAAGGACGGCTATCCGGAGCTGGAGGAGAAACAGGCCATGATCTTAAAAGTCCTCACCGAGGAGGAGGAGAAGTTTAACAAGACCATCGACCAGGGTCTTGCCATCCTCGCCGGCATGGAGGCGGAGATGAAGGAGAAGGGCGAGACCGTCCTCTCCGGCGAGAACGCCTTTAAGCTCTACGATACCTACGGGTTTCCCATTGATCTGACGAAGGAGATCCTGGAGGAGAAGAATTTCTCCGTGGACGAGGACGGTTTCAAGGCGTCCATGGACGAGCAGAAGAAGAAGGCCAGAGCCGCCAGAAAGACGACGAACTACATGGGAGCTGACGTGACCGTGTACCAGTCCATCGACCCGGCTATCACCACGAAGTTTGTGGGCTATGACCGCCTGAGCCACCAGTCAAAAATCACGGTGTTGACCACGGAGACGGAGCTGGTGGAGGCCCTTACTGACGGTCAGACCGGCACGGTGATCGTGGAGGAGACCCCGTTTTACGCCACCATGGGCGGCCAGCAGGCCGACACCGGCGTGATTGTGACGGACAAGGGAGAGTTCCAGGTGGAGGACACCATCGCCCTTCAGGGCGGCAAGGTGGGCCATGTGGGCCGTGTGGTGAAGGGAATGTTCCAGGTGGGCGAGACGGTCACCTTACAGGTGTGCGCCGCCCGCAGAACGGCTACAGCCATCAACCACTCCGCCACCCATCTGCTCCAGAAGGCGCTGCGCACCGTGTTAGGCGACCACGTGGAGCAGGCCGGTTCCTATGTGGATCAGGACCGTCTGCGCTTTGACTTTACCCATTTCTCCGCCATGACCGCGGAGGAGATCCGTAAGGTGGAGGAGCTGGTAAATCAGGAGATCCAGGCAGCCCTTCCCGTAAAGACGGAGCTGATGACCCTGGATGAGGCCAAAAAGACGGGAGCCATGGCCCTGTTTGGCGAGAAATACGGAGAGACAGTCCGCGTGGTGCGGATGGGAGATTTCTCCACAGAGCTGTGCGGAGGAACTCACGTGGCCAATACCAGCGCCATTTCCTCCTTTAAGATCATCTCCGAGTCCGGCATCGCCGCCGGCGTGAGAAGGATCGAGGCCCTGACGGCTACCGGTCTGATGAAACACTACGAGGAAGTGGAGAAGGAACTCCACCTGGCAGCGGAGGCGGCGAAGACCACTCCAGCGGACTTGAGAAAGAAGATCCAGGCCATGCAGGAGGAGTTAAAGGCCCTTCACTCTGAGAATGAGAAGTTAAAGAGCAAGCTGGCAAACGATTCCTTAGGGGACGTGATGAACCAGGTGAAAGAAGTAAACGGCGTGAAACTGCTGGCTGCCAAGGTGGCGGACGTGGATATGAACGGCCTGCGGGGCTTAGGCGACCAGTTAAAGGACAAGCTGGGCGAGGGCGTGATCGTGCTGGCCAGTGTGACCGACGGCAGGGTGAACCTGATGGCCACAGCCACAGACGGAGCCCAGAAACAGGGCGCCCACGCAGGAAACCTCATCAAGGCCATTGCCGGCCTGGTGGGCGGAGGCGGCGGCGGCCGTCCGGGAATGGCCCAGGCGGGCGGAAAGAACCCGGCGGGAGTGGACGCGGCTTTGGAGAAATGCGCGGAAGTTGTGGCAGAACAGATAAAATAGCCGTTATTTCCAACAAAATTGTAAAATCCTGTTGACGAAACAGGATTTTATGATATAATTACTGCAGTGCTATAAAATACCCAAACAGTTGTTTTTTGCACTCATTACACAACTGGAGGGAGGTCAGGTGTGAGCTATGTCTAACGTAATCGTAAAAGATAACGAGAGTCTGGACAGCGCGCTGCGCAGATTCAAGAGAAACTGTGCAAAGGCAGGTATCCAGCAGGAGATCCGTAAGAGAGAGCATTACGAGAAGCCGAGCGTAAGACGTAAGAAAAAGTCCGAAGCGGCTAGAAAACGTAAATTCAACTAATTGAGATCAGTTGCAGTTAATCCCCGATAGAGTCTATCGGGGATTTTTTCGTCGTGTCATAGGAAACGGCGTCCTCTATGACACAAAAGCCTCCGGCCGGCCGTTTCCCCTCCCCTTCCCAGGTATGGAACGGCCTTCTCCCGCATACAGTGGTAGAAAGGCGCAAAAAGGGGCCCTGCCAATGGGACGTCGGGTGAGGATGGCCGCCGTGGATGCCCTGGGACTGCCCAGGGACGTGGTTCTGGGGGAGACGGTGATTTCCATGGAGGGAGGGCGGACCATGGTGATTGAAAACTACAGGAGCATTCTCTTTTACGGGGACGGCTGCCTGAAACTTCTGACAAAGAACGGGAAGATCTCCGTGGAAGGAAACGGGCTGATGATCGACTATTACGATGAGGAAAGCATGAGGGTAACGGGAGTGATCCGCCGGATCGAGTTTGAGGAAATGTAGGAGGGATGCCATGAGGGCAGGACTGTCCCGCTGGCTGGGCGGGTATCTGTTGGTGCGGCTTACCGGCCGGGCGCCGGAGCGGTTTTTCAACCTCTGCCGGAGCCGGGGGATCGAGCTGTGGGGGCTTAGGGCCACCCCGGAGGGCTGCGAGGGCTATATGACGGTGGCCGGGCTGCGCCAGTCCAGGGAACCCATCCGAAAGGCGCAGGTAAAGCTCCGGATCCGGAGACGGTACGGCCTGCCCTTTTTTTTATACCGGAACCGGAAACGGAAACTGTTCTTCGCCGGGGTGGCGGCCTGTTTTGCCATGCTCTACGGCCTGTCCTTCTTTATCTGGGACATCCAGGTGGAGGGCAACCGGATGTACACGGAGGACACGCTGGTACGGTATTTTGGCGGCTTGGACATCCGCTGCGGGATGCCAAAAAGCCTGGTGGACTGTCAGGATCTGGAGGACAGCCTGCGCACGGATTTTCCGGAGATCACCTGGGTATCGGCGCGGGTATCGGGAACCCGCCTCCTGGTTAAGATAAAGGAGAATGAGGTTCTCTCCTCCGTTCCGGAGCTGGAGACGGGCCCCTGTGACATTGTGGCGGAAAAGGACGGGATCATCACGGAGATGATTGTCCGCAGCGGCACGCCTCAGGTGGCTGTGGGGGATACGGTGGCCGCCGGGGATGTGCTGATCAGCGGCGTGGTGCCCATCACTGACGACGGGGGAACGGTGGTGGCGGAACACTACGTCCGAGCAGACGGGGATGTGACCGCCAGGACGTCGGCCTCCTACCGTCAGGATTACAGCGGCTGGAGAACCGTGGAGACGATGACGGGCTGGGAGCGCCGGGGGGTGTTTCTGACTGTGGGCGGCTGGAGCCTTCGCCTGATGCCGCCGGAGCAGGGGGAAAGCCAGTGGAAAACGGCCACGGAGGAGCACCAGCTGGCTCTGACGGAAAATTTCTGCCTGCCGGTGTGGTGGGGAAGAATCCTGGCTAAGGAGTACAGCTCCTACGAGCGGATGTGCACGCCGGAGGAGAAGGAGGAGGCAAAAGAGCAGGCATTGACGGAATTTTCGGAAAAATTGACAGAAAAAGGGGTGCAGATTGAGGAAAATAATGCTAGAATAGTAGAAACCGGTTCTGGCTTTTCCGTGGAGGGCAGCGCCGTTCTTCGGGAGCCCATAGGAGAAAGCCGGGAGCTTACGTCCAGCAAAATATCAGCAGTAGAGGAGAATGACAGGACAGAATGAGTGTGATTGAAACCATGATCGACATCCCCGCGGAGCACGAGCAGAACGTCTGCGGGCAGTTTGACAGCTACATCAAGAAAATCGAGAGGACCCTGCGGGTGACCATGATCGCCAGGGACGGCATGATCAAGGTCATCGGGCCGGAGGAGATGGTAAAAAAGGCCAAGAGCGTATTTTCCAACCTGATTGAGCTTTCCAAGCGGGGAAACGCCATTACGGAGCAGAACGTGGACTACGCCATTTCCCTCTCCTTCACGGAGAGTGACGGGCAGATCCTGGAAATCGACAAGGACATCATCTGCCGCACCATAAACGGAAAGCCGGTAAAGCCAAAGACGGTAGGGCAGAAGCAGTACGTGGACCTGATCCGCAAGAAGATGATTGTCTTCGGCATCGGCCCCGCGGGAACGGGAAAGACTTATCTGGCCATGGCCATGGCCATCCAGGCCTTTAAAAACGGGGAGGTGAACCGGATCATCCTCACCCGTCCGGCCATCGAGGCAGGGGAAAAGCTGGGCTTTCTGCCGGGAGATTTGCAGAGCAAGATCGACCCCTACCTGCGGCCTCTCTACGACGCCCTCTACCAGATCATGGGGGCGGAGAGCTACCTGCACAACTCGGAGAAGGGGCTGATTGAGGTGGCGCCTCTGGCCTACATGAGAGGGCGGACCTTAGACAGCGCCTTCATTATCCTGGACGAGGCCCAGAACACTACGCCGGCCCAGATGAAGATGTTTCTCACCAGGATCGGCTTTGGCTCCAAGGTGATCGTCACCGGAGACCAGACCCAGAAGGACCTGGCGCCGGGTACGGTGTCCGGACTGGATATGGCTTTAAAGGTCCTGGGAAAGATCGACGACATCGGATTCTGCCGTCTGACCAACCAGGACGTGGTGCGCCATCCCCTGGTGCAGAAGATCGTACAGGCCTATGACGACTACGAGAGCAAGTTAAAGGACAAGGGAGAAAAGCCCAAGGGCATGAGGAGAAGGAAAAATGACCGTAGAGATTGAATACGAGGCGAAACGGCGGCTGGAGCTGCCCTATGAAACCATTATAAACGACGTGATTGAGGAGGCCATGGACTACGAGGACTGCCCCTACGAGGCGGAGGTGAGCGTCACCCTGACGGACAACGAGGCCATTCGGGAGATCAACCGGGAGCACCGGGGCATTGACAGCCCCACGGACGTGCTGTCCTTTCCCATGGTGGACTATGAGCGGCCGGCGGATTTTGACGGGCTGGAGGACCGGGCCGAGGACTATTTTAACCCGGAGACGGGGGAGCTGATGCTGGGGGATATTGTGGTTTCCGTGGATAAGGTGGAGGAGCAGGCGGAAAAGTACGGCCACTCCAGGGAGCGGGAACTGGCCTTTTTAGTGGCCCACAGTATGCTCCATTTATTCGGATACGACCACATGGAGGAGGAGGAGCGCCTTCTCATGGAGAAAAAACAGGAGGAAATCCTGGAGAGGAGAGGGTACCGCAGATGAGAAAGATGGGGGGATTTGCGCTGTGCCTGGGACTGGCTCTGAGCCTGCTTTTGCCCGGGTGCGGAAATAAATACGCGGAGGCGGTGAACGGACTGCCGGAGGAGACGGGGCAGACGCAGGCGGAAAAGCCGGTGGAGGTGACGGCCGCCCAGGAGGAGACAAAGGCGGAAACGGAGTACATTCCCCAGGAGCGGATTGCCGTGGACGGGAAGATCCAGAGCTACCTCACCGGGGAAATGCGGGCGGTGGAGCAGGCCGACCGCCGGCCCCTGGCGGTGATGATCAGCAACGACAAGGAGTCCTGGCCCCACTACGGCATGGGCCGTGCCGGGGTCATCTACGAGGTGCCTGTGGAAGGGGAAATGAACCGGTATATGGCCCTTCTGGAGGACTACGACGGTCTGGAGCGGATTGGTTCTGTGCGCAGCTGCCGCAACTGCTACATTGATTTCGCCAAGGAATTTGACGCCATTTACGCCCACTACGGGCAGAGCACCTTCGCGAAACCTTATCTGGACAGCATTGACAATATCAACGGGATCGAGGGAAAGGGCGCTCAGGCGTTTTTCCGGTCGAAGGACAAAAAGTCCCCTCACAACGCCTACACCAGCTTTCAGGGGATTCAGAAGGTGATCCAGGCTCTGGGCTACAGCCAGGAGTACGGGGACGGCTATGAGGGGCACTACCAGTTTGCCAGGCCGGACGAGCCGGTGACCCTGGACTTTGATACGGCGGTGGAGGCTGGCCGGATTGAGCCGGGCTACACCATGTATCACCCCTATTTTCAGTACGAGGAGGGAGACGGGCTGTACCACCGGTATCAGTCCGGAGCGCCGGAACAGAGCGACGAAGGCCCTCTGGCGGTGAAAAACGTGATTATCCAGTACTGCCAGTCCGGCTACTACGCCAACACGCAGTATCAGAATTTCAACGTGGAGACCTCAGAGTGGGGCTACTACGCCACCAACGGGAAGGCGGTGCCGGTGAGCTGGAAGAAGGAAAAGGGCGTCACCCGCTACTACGGCCCGGATGGGGAGGAAATCCGGCTGAATCCGGGAAAGACCTGGGTGTGCATCCTCTCTACCAAATATGTGGACAGGACGGAGTTTTATGGGAACTAACAGAACAGAGAGGGCAGACGGCAGAACCGGAGGGGCCGTACTGCTTTTAGGACCGGCTCTGGCGGCGGTGTGCGCCGCTCTGGGGCCGGCGCTCCGGTTTCCGGCTCTGAGCCGGATCGGGCAGGAGGGGAGCGTCTGGCAGGCGGCTCCCTATTTTGCCTATCTCACCCTTTGGGGGCTGTCGGCCTTTGCCATTCCCTGGGCGGTGGCGAGGCGGACGGCCTCCCTGGTGCGGAAGGGAAAACGGCGGAGTGCCAGACGGCTGTTTTATCAGGCCTTTGTCCTGGCCGCGGCGGCTGGGGCCCTTCTTGGGGGCGGTCTGTTCCTCGGAGGGGAGAAACTGGCGGCCTTTTTCGGACGGCCCATGGAGAGGTACTCCTGGGAAAGCCTGGCGCTGGCGGCGGCAGTTCTGCCGGCCCTGGGTGCGGCCAGAGGGCGGATGTCCGGCCTCGGCGCGGGGAGAACGGCGATTGGCCTTCTGTTTTTGGAGCAGGCGGCTGGAGGAGCGGCTGCCATAGCTCTGGCCGCCTCCGGCAGTCTGGATGGGAGAAAGTCGGAGCTGGTGTACGGCACAGCCGGATATTCCGGCGCCTTCGGCGCCTCCGGAAGCCTCCTTGGGTTAGGCGTGGGAGCCGGGATCGCCCTGGCAGCCTGTCTGGCGCTTTTGGGCCTGTTTGGAAAGGGTTGGGAGAGGCGGACGCGGAATGAGGGGCGGGAGACGGCCTCCGGCGGGGCCGGTTCTTCCGGATTTTCGGCGCTGCCGGCCTTCGGCGGCCTGTATTCCGGGCTTTTGTGGCTGGCCTTTGGAGGAAGTTTTCTGCTGGATAGCGCGCTGTACCGGCAGCCGGCGGCCGGGGACGGGAGCCTGATCGCCGGGGAAACCGGCTGGGGGCTGTTGTTTCGCTGTCTGCTGCCGGCTCTCTGCCTGGCGGCCTTGTTCGCCGCTCCCGGCCTGGCCCTCGTGTCCGGCATCACCGGGAGGAAAAACGGCAGGAGACAGGCCAGGGAGCGTCTGGGGAAGGCGGTACGGCTGTCCGCTGGCGCCGGGTGTCTGGGTGCGGTGGTATTGGCACTTCTTGGGGCCTTTGGGAGTGGCCTTTTATACCCTGGCATGGAGAGCGGAATGACCCTGGGGCTTTCTGCTTTCTGCGGGGCGGCGATCCCCTTTCTGGCGGTGGAAGCCGTGTGCGGGGCGGCCCTGATCCGGCTGGGGAAGGGGACGGTTGCTGTCCTGGCGGCAGTGGTTTCCCTGGCGGTCCACGGGGCGGCGGCCGCTTTGCTCCTGTCGCCTGGGGGCTTTGGAGTTTACGGGCTGGCGGCGGCTCACGGAGTGTCGGCCGCGCTGTTTTGCCTGGGCTGCCGGGGGCTTTTGCGGCTGCTTCTTGTTTCATAGGAAATGGGCCGCCGCGCTCCGGCGGGAGGCGCACTTCGCGCAGAGGAATATGGCTGCTGGCGCAGCCGAGCTCCGGCGCGGGTGTGCGCCAAGCGCACACTTTTTAGAAAGCCGGCAAAACGGATACGGGAGGAATTTTCATGATTTATACAGTCACCTTTAATCCGTCCCTGGACTATGTGGTGTCCCTGGACGGCTTTGCCCTTGGACGGACGAACCGTACGGTGGAGGAGCGCTTATTTCCTGGAGGCAAGGGGATCAACGTGTCTCTGGTGCTGCGGGAGCTGGGGCTGGAGAGCACGGCCCTGGGCTTTACGGCCGGGTTTGTGGGCCAGGAGATCGAGAGGCGGCTGGAGGAGCTGGGGCTGCACTGTGACTTTATCCCCCTTTCCTCCGGCTGCTCCCGGATTAACGTCAAGCTGAAGGACTTTGACGGGACGGAGATCAACGGCATGGGGCCGGAGATCGGGACAAAGGAGTGGGAGCGGCTGTCAGGGCGGCTGGAGGCCCTGGGCCAGGGGGATGTGCTGGTGCTGGCCGGTTCCATCCCCCGCTCTCTGCCGCCCAACGTTTACGGGGACATTTTAGGCCGGCTTTCCGGCCGCGGAGTTTTGACGGCGGTGGATGCGGACGGCAGCCTTTTGACGGAGGCATTGGCCCATCAGCCGTTTCTGGTAAAGCCCAACCACCACGAGCTGGGCGGGATTTTCGGCGTGGAAATCCGCAGCCGGGAGGAGGCCATCTCCTACGCCAAGCGCCTTCAGACCATGGGGGCGAAGAATGTGCTGGTGTCCATGGCGGGAGAGGGGGCGGTGCTGGCGGACCAGAATGGGGAGAGACATCAGCTCCCGGCCCCGGAAGGCCGCCTGGTAAACGCCGTGGGAGCCGGGGATTCCATGGTGGCCGGGTTTCTGGCCGGCTGGCTGAGAACCGGAGACTTTGGCTGCGCCCTCCGCATGGGACTTTCCGCCGGGAGCGCCACTGCCTTTTCCGAGGGGCTGGCCGCCGGGGACCGCATCCAGGCCGTATACGAATCTTTCGGGAAAATTTTGGGAACTGTATAGAAACCGTAAGGAAATCGAAAAGACGTTCCGCCTCCCTCCATGCTATACTGAGAGCAGGATGAGGGAGGATGGCTGGAAGGAGGCGGAATATGGACGGAAACAGGATCAAAATTTTGGCGGGGCTGCTGCTGGTGACGGCACAGACTGCCATTGGGGGACGGGAATTTCTCACCCTTCCCGGCTACGTCCTGTTTGTGATGGGGATCGCGGGGCTGGAGCGGGAGGAGGGACGGACCTCTCCCTGGGCCCACGGGGCCATGGCGGGCCTGGTGATTTTAGCGGGGCTGCACGGGATACTGGAGGAGCGGATGACCACGGCGGTGGGGGCAGTGCTTTTGCTGCTTGAGATCGTCTGCCTGCGCTACGCCCTGGTGCTTCTGCAAAAACGCCATATGTCCCAGGAATTTGAGACCGCCTACCTTTTAATCATGTGCGCGGCGGCTTTGGGGATGGGCCTTTCCTCCGCCTTTGGCGCGGAAATGTTTTCCCTGTCGGAGACAGCCGCCTGCTTTGCCGGCCGCGGGCTGGCGGTGTGGGCGCTGTGCAGCTGGCGGGAGAGAGGCTAGAGGGCAAAAGAGGCTGGCGGAGCCTGTTTTGGCGGAAAGGACAGGAATTTTTCCGCGGATGCCGGCGGCCTGTCCGCGCCCACTTGACAAACGGACAAAAATGGCGGAAAATAGACGGCAGGCATACCCATGTGGGTATACGAGGAGGCGATCACATGAGACAATGTATGGATTCAGACAATCTGCACAGGCGGTTGAAAAAAATCATAGGCCAGGTACAGGCGATTGACCGCATGATTGACGAGGACGTTCCCTGTGAGGACATCCTCTCCCAGATCAACGCCGCCAAGTCCGCCCTTCACAAAGCGGGACAGGTGGTGCTGGAAGGTCATATCAAGCACTGCGTGCGGGACGGCATTGAGCACGGGGATGCGGATAAAACCATCGCGAATTTCACGAAAGCGGTGGAGCGATTTGCCAATATGCACTGAACCAGAGGCAGGATACAGGGACCAGTCCTTTTGAGGGCTGGTTTTTTTGTGTTATAGTAGGAAACTGCGCCCCCTATGACGCAAACGCCTCCGGCGGGAGACGCATTCCGCGCAGAGGAAACTGGCTGCCGGCACAGCCGCGCTCCGGCGCGAGTGTGTGCTGCTGCGCCCACTTTTTATAAAAAACGGTGTTTCCCATTGAAACGCCTTCAGCGGAGAGGGACTCCCACAGAGGAAGACAGCTGCCGGCGCAGACAGCCCCACAGTTTCCGTTTCCGTGAATGCGCTGCAAACCTTCAGTTTCTCTTGACAACTTATACCCCTATAGGTATAGTATACTTATACCTATATAGGTATAAAGGAAAAGGAGGAACAAAATATGAAATGGTTGGAGCGCATTTTGGAGTGGGGAGGAAGGAAACGGGATGTGGTCTTTCTGGCGGTTTCCGGAGCAGCCCTGGCAGCCAGTATGGCCCATTTCCGTTTTTTTGGCCTGGATCCCGCCTGGGCCGCCATCCTGCTTTGCGGTCTGCCCATCCTGTTGGAGGCGGTGATCGGGCTGGTGACGGCCTTCGACATCAAGGCGGATGTGCTGGTGTCCATCGCACTGGTGGCCTCTGTTTTGATCGGGGAGGACTTTGCCGCCGGGGAGGTAGCCTTTATCATGCAGTTAGGAGCCCTTTTGGAGGATGTGACGGTGGCCAGAGCCAGGGCCGGGATTGAACGGCTGGTACACCTGACTCCCAGGACAGCCAGACGGCTGAAGGGGGAAACGGAAACGGTCATTCCCGCGGAACAGGTGAACGCGGGGGATGTGCTGCGGGTGCTGCCGGGGGAGACGATCCCTGTGGACGGCGTGATCCTTGCGGGGCAGACGTCGGTGGATCAGTCGGTAATGACAGGAGAGTCTCTGCCGGTGGATAAGGGGGCGGGGGACGAGGTCTCCAGCGGAACGGTAAATCAGTTTGGCGCCTTTGACATGAAAGCGGTGAAGGTGGGAGAGGACAGCTCCATCCAGCGGATGATCCGCCTGGTGCAGTCCGCAGACGCCGGAAAGGCGAAAATCGTGGGGATCGCTGACCGTTGGGCCACCTGGATTGTGGTGACGGCGTTGACGGCGGCAGTTCTCACCTGGCTGGTGAGCGGACAGTTCATCCGGGCAGTGACCATTCTGGTGGTGTTTTGCCCCTGCGCCCTGGTGCTGGCAACGCCCACGGCGATCATGGCCGCCATCGGGAACGCCTCCAGGCATGGCTGTCTGGTGCGGGAGGGGGACGCTCTGGAGCGGCTTGCCTCCGTGTCCGTAGTCACCTTTGACAAGACGGGAACCCTGACCCATGGAACCCTGGAGGTAACGGCAGTGGAGAGCCTGGAGGCAGAATGGACGAGGGAGGAGCTGTTTGCCCTCCTGGCTGGGGCGGAGTCCCGCTCGGAACATCCTGTGGGGCGGGCGGTGGTCCGGGGCTGGGAGCGGGAACGCATCGCCGGTGAACGGGAAGGCCAGAATGGGAACGAGGAGAGCCGGGCGTCCGTTTTCCGGCCGGAGGCCTTTCAAATGGTTCCAGGCCGGGGAGTGTCGGCCTGCATCCGGGGTCGTGAAATCCTGGCGGGAAACGCGGCCCTGATGGAGGAACGGCAAATTCTGTTTCCGGAGGAGGGGAAACGGAGGGCAGAGACGTACCGAAAACAGGGCTGCACTGTGATTTATATAGCAGTGGACGGGAAAGGGACCGGTCTGGCCGCTTTATCGGATACCTTGCGGGCGGATGCCCCGGAAACGGTTTATGAGATCCGGGAGGCGGGGGCGGAGCCGGTTCTCCTGACCGGAGACCACGAAAGCGCTGCCAGCCATATCGCCGGAAAGCTGGGACTTACCAAAGTGTATGCCGGCTGTCTGCCGGAGGATAAACTGAACTATATTGAGACCAGCCAGCAGGCGGGAAATCCTGTGTGCATGGTGGGAGACGGGATCAACGATGCCCCCGCCCTGCGGAAGGCGCACGTGGGAATTGCCATGGGCGGGATCGGAAGCGATATTGCCGTGGACGCTGCCGACATCGCCCTCATAAACGACAACATCAGGGAGCTGCCCCACCTCCTTCTGCTGGCCAGACGGATGATGGTCACCATCAAATGCAACATGGCTTTCTCCATGACGCTCAACGGGATTGCCATTGTGCTTGCCGCTACTGGCGTTTTAAATCCGGTGGTGGGCGCCCTGGTACACAACGCCGGTTCCGTGCTGGTGATCCTAAATTCTGCCCGCCTTTTGAGCTGGAGCGGGAAAGAACCGTGGAAAAAGGCAGAAAACAACGGTTGACAGAAAAAGCCAAGTGTGCTAAATTAAGGTCTAGCGCAAATACTGTGACAGGGAGTAGTAGCCATCTACAGCGCATCAGAGAGCCGCCGGCCGGTGAAAGGCGGTTGCGTGAACGTGGTGAACTGGCCCTTGAGTAGCCTTCCCAACGGATCAGGGGATCCCAGTAGGAACGGCCGGCTGCCCGCCGTTACCGGGACGACGAGGAGCACACGGACAGGCGTGTGAAATAGAGTGGTACCGCGTGAGAAGAATGGTCTTGCGTCTCTATACAGAAATGATAGAGGCGCAGGGCTTTTTTATGTCATAGGAAACTGCGTTTCCTATGACATAAAAGCCTCCGGCGGGAGGCGCACTTCGCGCAGAGGAAGATGGCGGGAACGCCGTAGGCGTGGAGCCATCTGGCTTTCATAATTCGTGATGACCGCGTTAGCGGTCATGTCCGTTTTGTGAAATAAAAGCCAGAACATCTGTCCTGCCGCCGTCTGTCAGAGCACCAAGAAACCACCAAAAAGGAGGAACTGTCATGGCACAGTACAATCACACGGCCATTGAGAAAAAATGGCGTGAGAACTGGGCAAAGCACCCGATCAATGTAAACGACGGCAAAAAGGAGAAATATTACTGCCTGGATATGTTTCCCTATCCGTCCGGCAGCGGACTGCACGTAGGACACTGGAGAGGCTACGTGATCTCCGACGCCTGGAGCCGTTATCAGCTTTTAAAAGGAAAATATGTGATCCATCCCATGGGATGGGACGCCTTCGGCCTTCCGGCTGAGAACTACGCCATCAAGATGGGCGTTCACCCGGCTATCTCCACGGCGGAGAACGTAAAGAACATCAAGCGCCAGATCAACCAGATCGCGGCCATCTACGACTGGGATATGGAAGTAAATACCACCGATCCCGGTTTCTACAAATGGACCCAGTGGATTTTCGTCCAGATGTTTAAAAAGGGCCTGGCCTACGAGAAGGAATTCCCCATCAACTGGTGCCCGTCCTGTAAGACCGGCCTTGCCAACGAGGAAGTGGTAAACGGCTGCTGCGAGCGCTGCGGCACCCCGGTGACGAAGAAGAACCTGCGCCAGTGGATGTTAAAGATCACTAACTATGCGGAGCGCCTGTTAAACGACCTGGACAAATTAGACTGGCCGGAAAAGGTAAAGAAGATGCAGAGCGAGTGGATCGGCAAATCCTACGGCGCGGAGGTGGATTTCCCCATCGACGGCAGAGAGGAGAAGATCACGGTCTACACCACCCGCCCCGACACCCTCTACGGGGCTACCTTCATGGTACTGGCCCCGGAGCACGCCCTGGCAAAGAGCCTGGCCACCGACGAGACGAGAGAGGCTGTGGAGAAATACATTTTCGACGCGTCCATGAAGTCCAACGTAGACCGTCTCCAGGACAAGGAAAAAACCGGCGTGTTCACCGGCAGCTACGCCATCAACCCCTTAAACGGCGCGAAGGTGCCGATCTGGCTGTCTGACTACGTGCTGGCGGACTACGGCACCGGCGCCATCATGTGCGTACCGGCCCACGACGACCGTGACTTTGAGTTCGCGAAGAAATTTGACCTTCCCATCATCCAGGTCATCGCCAAGGATGGAAAGGAAATTGAAAATATGACGGAGGCCTACACAGAGGCAAGCGGCACCATGATCAACTCCGGCGAGTGGAACGGCATGGAAAGCTCTGTGCTGAAGAAAGAGGCACCGGCCATGATCGAGGCCAGAGGCCTGGGCAAAAAGACGGTGAACTACAAGCTCCGTGACTGGGTGTTCTCCCGTCAGAGATACTGGGGAGAGCCTATCCCGATCATCCACTGCCCGAAGTGCGGCAACGTGCCGGTTCCGGAGGACCAGCTCCCCTTGACCCTTCCGGAGGTGGAGAAATACCAGCCTACGGGAACGGGAGAATCCCCCCTGGCGGACATCGACTGGTGGGTGAACACCACCTGTCCCTGCTGCGGTTCCCCGGCAAAGCGGGAGACCAACACCATGCCCCAGTGGGCCGGTTCCTCCTGGTACTTCCTCCGCTACGTGGACAGCAAGAACGACAAGGAGCTGGTTTCCAGAGAGAAGGCGGACAAGTACCTGCCGGTGGATATGTACATCGGCGGCGTAGAGCACGCGGTGCTGCACCTGCTGTACTCCCGGTTCTACACCAAGTTCCTCTATGACATCGGCGTCATCGACTTTGACGAGCCCTTCACCAAGCTGTTTAACCAGGGCATGATCACCGGAAAGAACGGCATCAAGATGAGTAAGTCCAAGGGCAACGTGGTTTCCCCGGACGATCTGGTGAGAGACTACGGCTGCGACGCCCTGCGTCTCTACGAGCTCTTTGTGGGACCGCCGGAGCTGGATGCGGAGTGGGACGACAGAGGCATTGAGGGCGTAGCCCGTTTCTTAAAGCGGTTCTACTCCCTGGTGATGGACAACCGGGACAAGGACGTGAAGGAGACGAAGGAAATGGTGAAACTGCGCCACAAGCTGGTGTTTGACATCGAGCAGCGGTTTGACCAGTTCAGCTTAAACACCGTCGTGTCCGGTTTCATGGAGTACAACAATAAGCTGATCGACTTAGCCAAGCAGGAAGGCGGCATCGACAAGGAGACCTTAAAGACCTTCGTCATCCTCTTATCCCCCTTCGCGCCTCACATGGGCGAAGAGCTGTGGGAGGCCTTAGGCGGCACGGACAGCGTATTCCACGCGTCCTGGCCGGAGTGCGACAAGGAGGCCATGAAGGACGACGAGATTGAGATCCCCGTTCAGGTGAACGGAAAGACCCGCGCGGTGGTGAGCCTGCCGGCGGATGTGGCCAAGGAGGACGCCCTGGCAGCCGGAAAGGCAGCGGTGGCGGACAAGATGACGGGAACCATCGTAAAAGAGATCTACGTTCCCGGAAAGATCATCAACCTGGTCTGCAGATAAAAGTTCATTCAGGAAAGGAAAACAGCGTGCGGGAGAAATGGCCTGCCCGCTGTTTTTCTGCGTTTCCTGTGAGACAAGCGCACACTTTTTATGCCGTAGGAAACAGTGTTTCCTATGACACAAAAGCCTCCGGCGGGAGGCGCACTCCGCGCAGAGGAATATGGCTGTTTACGCAGCCGCGCTCCGGCGCGAGTGTGCGCCAAGCGCACACTTTAAAAAACGGGAGAGAAAAACGTGGAAAGAATCAAACAGTTTGTAAAAAAGGAGACGGTGCTGTCCGCGGCCATCCTGCTGGCGGCAGTTTCCTGCTTTTTCGTAGTGCCGGACCGGGAGTATCTGGGCTACATTGACACCCGCACCCTGGAGCTTTTATTCTGCCTGATGGCGGTGATGGCTGGGTTTCAGGAGCTGGGGGTATTCCGCCTTTTGGGGGCGGCCCTCCTGCGGCAGGTACACAGCGAGCGGGGAGTGGCCGCCAGCCTGGTGTTCCTGTGTTTCGTCTGCAGCATGGTGATCACCAACGACGTGGCCCTGGTGACCTTCGTCCCCTTCGCTGTCCTGGTGCTGGGGATGGCGGGCATGGAAAAACGGGTGTGCATTACCGTGGTCCTGATGACCATCGCCGCCAACCTGGGGAGTATGCTGACTCCCATCGGAAACCCTCAGAATCTGTATCTCTACGCTCTGTCCGGCATGGGAATGGGCCCCTTTGTGGCCCTGATGGCCCCCTACGCGGCAGCGTCGGCGGCGATGCTTGCCGGCGGGCTGGCGTTTGCCTTTTCCGGCCGGACGGTGGAGTGTCCCCTGGAGTGTCCGCCGGCGCCGAACGGGAAACGGCTCGGCCTCTATCTGGCCCTCTTTGCCCTGTGCCTGCTCACGGTGTCCGGCCTTCTGAGGGAGGAGCTTTTGCTGGCAGCGGTGGTTTTGGCAGTGCTGGCGGACCAGCGGGGCCTCCTTGCCAGGGTGGACTATGGGCTTTTGCTCACCTTTGCCGCCTTCTTCATATTTATCGGCAATATGGGGCGTCTGCCCGGTTTCTGCCGGTTTCTGGAGCGTGTGCTGGCGGGAAATGAGCGTCTGGCGGCAGTGGCGGCCAGCCAGGTGATCAGCAACGTCCCTGCGGCCCTTCTGCTGTCCGGGTTTACGGACCAGTGGCAGGAGTTAATCATCGGCACAAATCTGGGCGGCCTGGGAACCCTCATCGCCTCCATGGCCAGCCTGATTTCCTACAAGCAGATCGCCGTCCATTTTCCGGAGAAAAAGGGGAGGTATCTGGCGGTCTTTACCGTCTGGAACCTGGGATTTCTGGCGGTGCTTTTAGGCCTGTCCGCGGCGCTGTAAAGGCGGATGGAAACTGGCGGAAAACAGACATGACCGCTAACGCGGTCATCACGAATCATGAAAGCCAGATGGCTCCACGCCTACGGCGTTCCCGCCATCTGCCGGCGGTATTCGAAATCCGGGCTGCGCCCTCCTTTCTCATACCGTCTTGCCCGTCTGATGCCGATATATCTGTGCGTGCTCGCACGCCCATCTATATCGGCGTCATCCGGGGCTTTCATAGTAAATCGTAAGGAATTTGACGGTCTTTTGTTGTTTACCGGGGTGGAAGGCCTGTGCTATGATAAAGGACAGAAACACAAACGGGAGAGAGGACAGGTGAGAAGGATGAAGAAATGGAGACGAATGGCCCTGGCAGCGTGTTTGGCAGCCGGGCTTTTGACCATGGGTATGGCGGCAGAGGCTCTAGCGGAGACGGCAGGCCCCGGCGGCCAGCTGGTGAAGACGGAGGACGGCCGCACCGTGAGACAGGAGACGGAGGGAAACGCCCTTTCCGGCGGCGGACAGGCCCAGGGGGAAGAAAACCTTTCAGGCGGCGGAGCGACGGCCCAGGGGGAGGAATCCCTTCCCGATGGGGATGTGCTTAAAAACGCGGACCTGGTGGCGGACGCGGATCAGGTACTGGTGGTCCGCGGCCAGGGCGGTGCCTCTATCCGTGCGGCCTACTACCGGGCGGAGAGCGGAACCTGGAGCCAGATTTTTGAAACCACCGGCGTGTGGGGCTTAAAGGGCTGCACGGAGGATAAGCGGGAGGGCGACAAAAAAACGCCCTGCGGTGTGTATCAGTTTAACAAGGCCTTCGGCATTCTGGAGGACCCCGGCTGCGTTCTCTCTTACCATCAGGTGACGGAGGCGGATTACTGGGTGGACGATCCGAAAAGCGCTCACTACAACCGGATGGTGACCGCGGGCCAGGTGGAAAAGGACTGGGACTCCGCGGAGCACCTGATCGAGGTCTCGCCTTACTATAACTACGCCCTTTCCCTCACCTACAATGAGGAGGCTGTCCCCGGCCTGGGCTCCGCCATTTTCCTCCACTGCACCACCGATGGCTATCCCGGCTCCAGCGGCTGCATCTGCATCCCGGAGCCGGAGATGAAAACCGTCATGCAGTCGGCCAGCGAGCGGACCAGAATCGTCATCCTGGAGCGCTGACGAGACGGCCTAGGGGCGCCTGGCCGCCATTTTCCGGGAAAACATTTTTAACACGGAAAGCTTTTTCTGCTCCGACGGGGGCATATGGGAGGATAAAATGGTCACTAAAATGTCCGTTTCCTCGTCAGAAAAGCGGATGCCCTTCTGATTGGCCTCCATCTGAAAGGAGAGGAGGGCGGAGAGCATCTGCGGGCCGGGCGTCCGTTTCAGACGCTCGGAAAACTCCGTCAGGACCTCCAGTTTCTTTGGGTCCAGTTTCTTCAGGCGCGGATCTTTTTTCCAGTCAGTCATGATCGTCCCCCTTTAATTTCCCTGCTGCATGGCCTGGACCATGAGCTGCATGGTGTCCATTCTGGACTGCTGTTCCGGTGACAGGAAATTTTTCATCTGCTCCACTGGTGTGGAAATGCCCCGCAGCAGGTTGGAGAGGAGGGAGATCATCTCCTGCTCGTATGTATTGCCGTAGGGCTTGATGGCCTCCAGCATATCCGCGGGAGAGGCGGCGGGACGGGCGGCGGAGGCAATGCCCATGGCAGCCACCTGGTCGTCCTGAAACAGCCTCATGGTGCGCCGCAGCTCCTGCATTTTGATCATCATGGAAAAGAGTCTCTGCTGGGATACGTTCATATAGGGCAGGGCGGCCTTCATCATCTGGAGATGGTGGTCGCCGGTGAGGTAGTCCAGATCCGTGAGCTTTAACGGCTGTTCGTCTTGTTTCATCTTCCGATACCTCCGGAAATTCCTTGGTGCCAGTATATGCGCCGTTCAAGGAATTCATGCCGGCTGCATATAGTAATGGTGTTAGGAGAGTGATGAATGATGGCGACACGCCTGATTATAGATGGAAATGCTGTCTACGAGATCGACGAGGAATGCTTAAAGAAACGGCAGAGAAGGGAGCCGGAGCGCCGCACCATGCGGGGGCAGGAGGCAAAGCCGGGAAAACGGCCGGGAAAGAAACAATGAGTTACAAAGGAAGGGGGCGCGGATTCCGCGCCCCTAATATCATACGGCCTTAGCAGAAGAAACTTCCGCCGCCCCAGCCGCTGCCACAGCAGCAGCATAAGATCAGGATCCACAGCCATTCGGAGCCCCATCCTCCTCCGCAGCCGCCGCCACAGCCGTTATGTTCCCCACCGCAGCAGCAGCACAGGATCAGCAATAAGAAAAGAATATTGCATCCGCTGCCGCAGTTTCCTCCTGTCTCACATCCGCACCCGCATCCGCAGTTGGTTGCTGCCAAATCACTCATGTCTGTTCCTCCAATAAGTTGATTACACTCCATCATATGACGGCCGGCTTGCCACTGTTTCCCCGTTTTTTGAAAAATTTTAGAATTCCCCCGATTGAAGCGGGGAGAGAGTTGTGTATAATAGGGGTAAGAAATACAGCGAGGAGAACCGTTATGGAAAGATTATACGATCAGTCATCATACGAGAAGGAATTTACGGCGTCCGTCACCGGCTGCCGGGAGGGAAAGGGCGGAAGATGGGAGGTTACCTTGGACCGCACCGCTTTTTTCCCGGAGGGCGGCGGACAGCCCTACGATACGGGAATTCTGGGAGAGGCCAGGGTTCTGGAGGTACACGAAAAGGAGGGGGACGTGGTTCACTACACGGACAGGCCCCTGACCGTGGGAGAGAAGGTTACAGGCCGCATCGACTGGGAGCGGCGCTTTGACAATATGCAGGGCCATTCCGGAGAGCACATCATCACCGGCTGCATACATAACCGTTTCGGCTACGACAACGTAGGTTTTCACATGGGAAAGGAGGAGATCACCATTGATTTCAACGGGGTGATTTCCCCGGAGGACTTAGACGAGATCGAGCTGGAGGCCAACCAGGTCATTTACAGGGATCTGCCCATCCAGGTGATAGTGCCGTCCCCGGAGGAGCTTTCCCAGATGGAGTACAGGAGCAAAAAGGAGCTGACAGGGGATGTGCGGATCGCCGTGATTCCCGGGGTGGATGTGTGCGCCTGCTGCGGCACCCACGTGGCCAGTACGGGAGAGGTGGGGCTGATTAAGGTCTTAGGCATGATCCATTATAAAGGTGGGGTGCGCATTTCCCTGCTCTGCGGACGCCGGGCCCTGCTCTATGTGAGAAACCGTCAGAATCAGGTAGCGGAGTTATCCGTCCTCCTAGCGGCGAAACAGGACGAGGTGTGCGCCGCTGTGGTGCGGTTAAAGGAGGAAAAGGAGAGGCTGGAGATGGAGCTTTCCCGTCTGCGCCAGGCGGAGGCGGAGGCAAAGGCCGGGGCGTTCCCGGCTCAGGGCGGAGCTCTGGCCGTGTTTGAGGAAATGGAGCCGGTACAGTTAAGAAAGTACTGCACCATGCTCTACGAGGGCGGAAAAGGGGAGATTGTGCTGGCCTGCGCCAGAAAGGGAGATGGCTATCTCTACGTCCTGGGCAGCGCCTCCCACGACATGAGGGCCCTCTCGAAAAAGCTGAACGCCTGCTTAAACGGCAAGGGCGGCGGCAGCAGCCTTATGGCCCAGGGGACGTTTCTGGCGGACGAAGGAGAGATTAAGCGCGCCTTTGCCCAGTGCGCGGGAGAGGAATTGGAATGAATTTGTCAGATGACACTGTAAAGAAAATCAGAGGCCTGGTCCTCTTTACCATCGTGGCGGCCGTGGCTGCCGTCCATTACAGGGAGTGCCTGGCGGTGCTTGCCAGGCTCCTTCATATGCTCTTTCCCTTTCTTTTGGGAGGAGCCATCGCCTTTGGCTTAAATGTGCCCATGAGGCAGGTGGAACGCCTTCTCATCGGTAAAGGAGAACGGAAAAAATGGCATCGCCCTGTGGGGCTCGTGGTCACGATCGTGCTGGTGGCCGGCGTGCTGTTTCTGGTGGTGTTTGTGGTGGCGCCGGAGCTGGTGCGCACCCTGGTGGGCTTAAGCCGCAGCGTGCCGGTGTTCGTGGAGCGGACCCTGAGCCAGGCGGAGGAGCTGTTTGTCCAGTATCCGGAGATCGTCCAGACCATCGAGTCCATAGAGATTAACTGGGTGGAGCTGTTCCAGCAGATCATCGGCTTTTTGAAGAACGGGGCCGGCTCCGTTTTGGATACCACCTTTTCCGCTGCGGTATCCATCGTCACCGGCTTTACCAATTTCAGCATCGGTTTCATCTTTTCCCTCTACATCCTGCTGCAGAAGGAAACGCTCTGCGCCCAGGGCAAACGGCTGGCCCGCGCCTTTCTGCCGGAGCAGGCCGCCGAACTGCTGATCGCCATCGCCAAACGGACGGAGCGCACCTTTTCCCATTTCCTGGCGGGGCAGTGCGTGGAGGCGGTGATCCTGGGAACCATGTTCTTTGTGACCATGTCCCTTTTGAGAATGCCCTACGCCCTTCTCATCGGCGTGCTCATCGCGTTCACAGCCCTGATCCCGGTGTTCGGAGCGTTCATTGGCTGCGCGGTGGGGGTGTTTCTCATGCTGATGGTAAGCCCCTTTACCACCCTGGAATTCGTGGTGGTGTTCCTGGTGCTCCAGCAGATCGAGGGAAACCTGATCTATCCCCACGTGGTGGGAAATTCTGTGGGCCTTCCCTCCATCTGGGTGCTCATGGCCGTCACCGTGGGCGGCAGCCTGATGGGAGTTGTGGGAATGCTGGTGTTTATCCCCCTGTGCTCCGTGCTCTATTCCCTGCTGCGGGATGAGGTGCGCCGCAGGGAGTGGAAACGGCGGAGCCGGAAAACCGGTTCTGCCTGACTGGTTCAGACCGGAAAACCGGGAGCCGGCTGGCAGCTGCGTGCCGCTGGGCTCCCGGTTTTTTTGAGGTGTCGTGGGAAATGGTGTTTCCTATGGCACAAAAAAAGGCGCCGGCGGCGCCTTCCTTCATCCAGGAGGAAATTACTCTCCCTGGTACATATATTTGATCAGACGGTCAACATCATCCTTCTCATGGGCAACCAGCTCCAGCTCATTGATATAACCGTTGGAGAACATGGTGGCCATGGACAGATACTGGGAGAGCTTTGATTTTAAGTTGATCCGGTCTCCCTCCGGGGAAAGCAGCTCCACCGGGCCCTTACAGCTGTCAATTACTTTGAAAAATCCCTCTACATCCGTGATATTCTGAATCTTCATCTGGAACATCCTCCTATTTTTTTCTGAAAGCATTCATCTCTTAACTTCGTCATTATTATAACAAAGTCCCAGGGAGAGCACAAGAATCAAATTTCCTAAAAATACCAGAGTCCCTGCTGGAAAAATCGTGCAGGACGACTGCGTCCTACCGGCTCCCGCGAATATCCTCCAGCAAAGCCGCCGAAACCCGCAGGTTCCCGCGGCCGCAGCCGATGCGGATGTCCGGCTTGTTTTCCCCGTGGAAATCGGAGCCGCCGGTGGGGAAAAGGCCGTGGCGCAGGGCCAGCTCCTTTAATTTGCCGCTTTCCCACTGGTTGTTGGAGGAGTGGTAGACCTCCAGGCCCTTCATCCCCAGCCCTGCCAGCCATCCCGTCAGCTCGTCCAGCTCCCGGTTGCTGAATTTATACTGGAGCGGATGGGCTAAGGACACGAACCCGCCGGACTCCAGGATCAGACGGACCGCGGTCTCCGGCTGGAGCTGCTCTTTTTTTGGGCAGTAGGGGCCGCCGGGCTGCAGATAGCGGCTGAAGGCCTCCTTCCTGGACGCCACATATCCTTTTTCCGCCATCACCCGCGCGAAGTGGGCTCTGGTGACGACGGTGGCGGGATTTCCCGCCTGCAGTTCCTCCATGGTAATGGGAAAGCCGGCCTGTTCCAGGCGGGAGATGATCTGGGCGTTTCGCTCCTCCCGCCGTTTCCGGAGGGTGGCCAGGGCCTCCGGAAGGACAGGGCTGTCCGGATTCAGAAACAGCCCCAGGATATGGATTTCCTTATCGTGCCAGAGGGCAGAAAGCTCCGCCCCAGGAATCACTTCCAGCGGCCGGCCCTTCGCTGCCTCCAGGGCCTCCCTTACTCCTGCCACGGTGTCGTGGTCTGTGAGGGCCATGGCGGTAAGGCCGGCGTCCAGGGCCAGCTCTACCACCTTCGACGGGGAACAGGTGCCGTCGGAAGCGGTGGAGTGGACGTGCAGATCAATCAGACTCATAGAAAAACCTCCTATCATCCTATAAAAGCCACAGCTGCGAAAGCGGCTGCAAGCACGGAAAAAGCCCTGAGGACAGATTCCCATTTCCGGCGTTTCCAAAAGCTTTTGCCGGTGTCCCTGTTTCGGGCTGCCGCTTTTTGCCGGTGTCCCTGTCTCGGGCTGCCGCTTTTGCCGGTGCCCCCGTTTCGGGCTGCCGCCCTTTGCCGGCATACCGGTCAGAGCCGTAAGGGGCTGTCAAAACCCCTCGTGAAGGCAGGGAATCTGCCGGTTCATGGGAACCGGGCTTTTCAAAGAAACAGTTTAGTAATATTCTCCTAACAGTATGGTAACATGATTTTACAGATAAGTAAAATACCAAAAAAATTATGAGAAAAGAAAGAAAATTGGCATTTCTTTTTCTGGAAAGTGTGTTATACTCTATCCAGTGTACCGCCGCCTGCAAGGGGCGGTTCGCGGAAAAATTTATAGATAGAATGGGTGAATATACAGTATGAATCTTTACGATGACAACAGAAGGAGCAGCGGAAACGCCAGGGGAACTTCCTCACGGGCCACAGCCTCCAGAGGGGGGACCTCCTCCCGGAAGGCTCCGTCCTCCCGCGGCGCGTCGTCCTCCCATGGGACGTCCGCCAGGAGTTCCCAGAGCCGCGGCGGCACCAGGAGCACAGGCTACAGCTCCGGTTCCAGATCCTCCTCCGGCCGCAGGAGCGCCAGAAGGAGAAAGCCCCGCAGAAATTACAAGATGATCGCCATCGGGGGCGTTGCCCTGATCCTCATCATTCTCGCCATCGCTCTGGCGGCCAAAGGCTGCGGGAACGGAACCGGCGAAACGGAGGGAGACGGCGTGACCGTGGAGTCCCTGGGCGCGGAGGTGACCGTGGACGGCGTGTCCATCACCGGAATGTCCCAGGAGCAGGCGAGAGCCGCCATCCTGGCAAACTATTCCTGGGGAATGAAGGTCACCTACGACGGGGATACCTATGAGGTGGAAAACCTGATTGGAGACCGGGTAGATCAGCTTTTAGAGGAAATTTTCCACGGGACAGAGCCCCAGTCAAGCTACAGCCTGGACACCGCCGGCATGGAAGAACTGGTGCAGGCCCAGGTGGAGGCCATGGCCGCCAACTGGGACAAGCCGGCCAGAAACGGAGCGATCTCCGGCTTTGACAAAGAGACCAATACCTTTATCTACTCCGGCGAGGAAAACGGAGTGGTAATCGACCGGGAAAAGCTGGCGGAGGATATGATGGCCGCCATTTCCGGAAAAGATTTTTCAGCGGTGATTGCCGCCAAAGGCCAGGAGGTACGGCCGGAGATCACAGAGGCGGAGGCCAAGGACCTCTACCAGGTGATCGGCCAGTATTCCACCACCACCACTGCCAATAAGGACCGCAACACCAATATCAAGCTGGCCAGCGAGTGCCTGGAGGGAAAGATCATCCAGCCGGGAGAGACCTTCTCCTTCAACGACACCACCGGCCCCCGTTCGGAGTCCAAGGGCTACAAGCCGGCGGGTGCTTATCTGGACGGAAAGCTGGTAGAGGAGCCGGGCGGCGGCGTCTGCCAGGTTTCCTCCACCCTCTACAACGCTGTGGTGTTTGCCGGATTAAAGACCACGGAGCGCCATGCCCACAGCTTTGAGCCGTCCTATGTGACGCCCGGTGAGGACGCGGCGGTGAGCTACGGCGGCCCGGACATGAAATTTGTAAACAATTCCGATACGGCCGTCGCCCTGCGGGCAAAGCTGGAGGGCAGCATTTCCGGCCGCATGAAACTGACCGTGTCCGTGGTGGGAATTCCCATCCTGGAGGACGGCGTCACCTACTCCATGCACTCTGAGAAGGTATCGGAATTAGATCCCCCCGCGCCGGAGTACGTGGAAGACCTGACTCTGCCGCCTCACACGGAAAAGGTGATCAAGCAGGCGGAGAACGGCAGCCGCTGGACCACCAATCTGGTGATCAAGAAAAACGGCGAGGTGATCAGCGACGAGCTGCTCCACAACAGCAGCTATAAAGGTCACGCCGCCGTGATCCACAGAAATGAGACGGACGAGCAGGTGACGGAGGAGGGCGAGAGCACCACCGAGTCCTTAAATCCCGATATGACCGTACCCACCATCGACGGAGAGACTTCGCCGGTGAGCACGGACAGCCCGTCATCCTCCGGCAGCCAGTCCTCCCAGACCAGCGGAACACAGGAGAGCAAACCGGCTCCCACCACCGCGGAGCCGCCGTCCGCCCCCGCGCCGGTGGACAATCAGGCCCCCGGCAGCCAGGACACCCCGGCGGCCGGCAGCCCGGTGATCACTCCCCATCCGGAGCAGACGGAAGCTCCTCAGGAAGGCGGACCGGGAGTATAAAAAAGTATTTCAGAGGGACGCTGTTTCCGAAGGGGAAATGGCGTCCCTTTTTTGTTTAACAGGAAACGAAATTTCCTGTTAAACAAAAATGCTCCGCAAGGAGGCGCATTCCGCGCAAAGGAAAATGGCTGCTGGCGCAGCCGCGCTCCGGCGCGGGCGTGGGCTGTCAGGCATATTTTTCAGACACTGATATTTCAGGCGGCGTCCCGGCTTTGGGAAAGGTGAGGCAGGGGCGGACGCCTTTCACATTCAAAGGAGGAAATCATATGGAATCAAGAGCGGAACAGGCGGTAGAGCTTTACAAAAAGGGCTACAACTGCGCCCAGGCCATCGTCTGCACCTACTGCGACCTGTTTGGGATGGACAAGCTGGAAATGTTCCGGCTGACGGAAGGCCTGGGCCGGGGGATGGCGACCATGGAGGGAACCTGCGGCTCCCTGACTGCCGCCTGTATCCTGGCGGGCTTAAAAGGCAGCACGGGAAACCTGGAAAAGCCCAACAGCAAGGTCCAGACCTACGTGCTGTCCAAGGCCATCCTGGACGGGTTTAGGGAGAAAAACAAGAGCACAATCTGCAAGGAGCTGAAGGGCCTGGAGACCAAAAAGATGCTGTGCGCCTGCCCGGACTGCATCCGCCAGGCAGCCCTTCTGGTGGAACAGGTGCTCCTTGGGCAGTGACGGCGGAAAAACCGTGGGCCTTCTGCCGTATTTTCCTGGAAAACCGCGTTTTTGCGGCTGTCAGCCCCCGTTGAAAATTCCCTCGGAAAAAATATGAGAAATAGACAGTCATACCGGCTCCCGGCGGAGATTGTTCGTAAAATAATACTTATTTTTACGAACAATCTCTTTGCATTTCAAGAAACTTTTGCTATAATACAAAGTAGGTCACTCCCTGACAGATTCCTGATTCCGGGGACTTTTTTGAAAGTTCCAGAGGAGGTGCGGATGCACGTCCAGCCGGATTCCGAAGGGAACTATACAATATTCATTTAGGAGGACAAATCAAATGGCAAGAAACATGAAAACCATGGATGGCAATGAGGCAGCTGCTCATGCGTCGTATGCGTTTACAGAAGTAGCTGCTATGTATCCGATCACTCCCTCCTCTGTTATGCCGGAGCATACGGATGAGTGGGCGACGGATGGAAGACTGAACATCTTTGGACGCCCGGTACAGATTACGGAAATGCAGTCCGAGGCAGGCGCTGCAGGCGCTGTGCACGGATCCCTTGCCGCAGGTGCGCTGACCACCACCTACACGGCATCCCAGGGTCTGCTGCTGATGATCCCGAACCTGTACAAGATCGCTGGTGAGCAGCTTCCCGGCGTGTTCAACGTGTCCGCACGTGCCCTGGCCAGCCACGCGCTGTCCATTTTCGGCGATCACTCTGACGTATACGCTTGCCGTCAGACGGGCTGCGCCATGCTGTGTGAGTCCAGCGTTCAGGAGGTTATGGACTTAACCCCCGTTGCCCATCTGGCAGCGCTGACCGGAAAGGTTCCGTTTATCAACTTCTTCGACGGATTCCGTACTTCTCACGAGATCCAGAAGATCGAGACCTGGGACTATGACGACTTAAAGGAAATGATGGATTGGGACGCTCTGGCTGCATTCCGTAAGCAGGCGTTAAACCCGAACCATCCGTGCCAGAGAGGTTCTGCTCAGAACCCGGATATTTTCTTCCAGGCCAGAGAGGCCTGCAACCCGTACTATGATGCCCTTCCGGCCATCGTACAGGAGTACATGGACAAAGTCAATGCCAAGATTGGCACCGACTACAAGCTGTTCAACTACTACGGCGCTGAGGACGCAGAGCACGTAATCATCGCCATGGGTTCTGTAAACGAGACCATCGAGGAGACCATCGACTACCTGGCAAAACAGGGCAAGAAGGTCGGCCTGGTAAAGGTTCGTCTGTACAGACCGTTCGCAGCTGACGCTTTCGTTGCAGCCATCCCGGCTACCGCAAAGCAGATCACCGTTCTTGACAGAACGAAAGAGCCCGGCGCTCTCGGCGAGCCGCTGTACCTGGATGTAGTGGCAGCTCTTAAGGGAACCCAGTTCAACGACGTTCCGGTATTCACCGGCCGTTACGGCTTAGGTTCCAAGGACACCACCCCGGCTCAGATCGTAGCGACATACGAGAACACCGAGAAGGCGAAATTCACCATCGGTATCGTGGACGATGTGACCAATCTGTCCCTGCCCACCGGCGCTCCTCTGGTTACCACTCCCGAAGGCACCATCAACTGCAAGTTCTGGGGCCTGGGCGCAGACGGAACCGTTGGCGCAAACAAGAACTCCATCAAGATCATCGGCGACAACACCGATATGTATGCACAGGCATACTTTGATTACGATTCCAAGAAGTCCGGCGGTGTGACCATGTCTCACCTGCGTTTCGGACATGAGAAGATCAAATCCACCTACCTGATCAAGCAGGCCAACTTCGTAGCCTGCCACAATCCGGCCTATGTGCGCAAGTACAACATGGTTCAGGAACTGGTAGACGGAGGCACCTTCCTTCTCAACTGCCCGTGGGATATGGAGGGCCTTGAGAAACACTTACCGGGTCAGGTAAAGAAATTCATCGCTGATCACAACATCAATTTCTACGTGATCGATGGCGTGAAGATCGGTATCGAGACCGGCATGGGCTCCACCCGTATCAACACCATCCTTCAGTCCGCATTCTTCAAGCTGGCCAACATCATCCCGGAGGAGAGAGCCATCGAGCTGATGAAGGACGCTGCGAAGAAGACCTACGGCCGTAAGGGTGAGGACGTTGTTAAGAAGAACTGGGCCGCTATCGAGGAAGGCGCTAAGCAGGTTGTGAAGGTAGAGGTTCCGGAGTCCTGGAAGAACTGTGAGGACGAGGGTCTTGATATGGCTCACGTAACCGAGGGAAGACAGGACGTTGTAGACTTCGTAAACAACATCCAGGCAAAGGTAAACGCTCAGGAGGGCTATTCCTTACCGGTATCCGCATTCAAGGATTACGTAGACGGTTCCACGCCGTCCGGCTCCTCCGCATACGAGAAGCGCGGCATCGCCGTAAATGTTCCGGTTTGGAATTCCGACAACTGTATCCAGTGTAACTTCTGTTCTTATGTCTGCCCGCACGCAGTTATCCGTCCGGTAGTTATGAACGAGGAGGAGGCTGCTGCAGCTCCGGCTGACATGAAGAAACTGCCGATGACCGGTATGCCGGGATACTACTTCTCCATGACTGTTTCCGCTCTCGACTGTACGGGATGCGGTTCCTGTGCAAACGTATGTCCTGGCAAGAAGGGCGAGAAGGCTCTTACGATGGAAGGACTGGAGAAGAACCTTGGCGAGCAGCCGATCTTCGAGTTTGGCCAGAAACTGTCCGAGAAACCGGAAGTTCTTGCGAAGTTTAAAGAGACCACCGTTAAGGGCAGCCAGTTCAAGCAGCCGCTGTTAGAGTACTCCGGCGCCTGCGCAGGCTGTGGCGAGACTCCTTACGCGAAGCTGATCACCCAGCTGTTCGGCGACAGAATGTACATCGCCAACGCAACGGGATGTTCCTCCATCTGGGGCAACTCCTCACCGTCCACCCCTTACACCGTGAACAGACGCGGTCAGGGCCCGGCTTGGGACAACTCCCTGTTCGAGGACAACGCAGAGTTCGGCTATGGTATGCTCCTTGCCAACAATGCTCTGAGAGATTGGTTAAAAGATAAAGTAACTGCTGTTTATGAGTCCGAGAAATCCTCTGACGATGTGAAGGCAGCCTGCAAAGAGTGGTTAGACACCTTCTCCTGCGGCGCTACCAACGGAACCGCTACGGACAAGCTGGTTGCAGCCCTTGAGGGATGTGACTGCCCGCTCTGCAAGGAGATCGTGGAGAACAAAGATTTCCTGGCTAAGAAGTCCCAGTGGATCTTCGGTGGTGACGGTTGGGCTTACGACATCGGTTTCGGCGGCGTTGATCACGTACTGGCCAGCGGCAAGGACATCAACGTAATGGTATTCGATACCGAGGTTTACTCCAACACCGGCGGACAGTCTGCAAAATCCACCCCCATCGGTGCGGTTGCGCAGTTCGCTGCAGGCGGTAAGGAGATCAAGAAGAAAGACCTTGCCGGCATCGCTATGAGCTACGGCTACGTATACGTTGCTATGATCGCCATGGGCGCTGACTACAATCAGACCGTAAAGGCAATCGCAGAGGCAGAGGCTTATCCGGGTCCGTCCCTGATCATCGCTTACGCTCCGTGTATCAACCACGGTATCCGCGCAGGCATGGGCAAGGCTCAGACCGAGGAGAAGAAGGCTGTTGAGAGCGGCTACTGGCATATGTTCCGCTACAATCCGGCTCTGAAGGCCGAGGGCAAGAACCCCTTCATCCTGGATTCCAAGGCTCCCACCGGAGACTACAAGGAGTTCTTAAAGGGTGAGGTTCGTTACACCTCCCTGGCTCTGAAGAACCCGGCTAGAGCAGATATGCTGTTCGAGAAGGCTGCGGAGAACGCTAAGGAGAGATACAGACACCTGACCAGACTGTCTGCTCTGTACGCTCCTGACGAGGAATAATATCAAATAAAAAATGTCAGCTGTATGGTTGACTTAGTGCTCAAACGGTAATTGGCCGCCGGAAGGGGATTCCCTTCCGGCGGTTTTTACTTAACAGGAAACAGCGTTTCCGGTTAAGTAAAAATGCTCTGGATTGAGTAATTGCTGATATAGGCGGGGATTTGCGCCGGCAGAAGGCATTTTATGATTGCGACAAATTGCGTCTGGCAGTATAATTTGAATAAATAAATTTATTGCAAAGGAGCTGTCTCTGCCCAAAAAGGCCGCCGGCCGGGGGGACGCCGCCGCCCATCATCCTGAAAATACAATGGGAACAGGCGGGAAAGGTAGGAGCGAGCATGGAAAGTTTGTGGATTCACTGCGCTATAGGGCGGAGTGGAGCAAGGTTTTTTATTCCGAGGAGGATTTGAACGCCGAACAGCAGAAAAAGCTGAACCGGGCCATGAAGAAATGGGCCAAAAAGGAGGAGGATGAAATCATCCTGGCGTGGGCGTGGGACTTCAACTGGAGGGGGGTATACAACGGATCCAGCGGCTTTGTCGTGACCGACCGGGCAATCTACGGATATGTGAACGGCGAACGCTATCACCTCCCGTACAAGGGGCTTTTTCAGGTGGTGGAGGAAAAGGGGAACATCTTTCTGCACTATATGGACGGCTCGAAAATAAATGCCTATCGGGTGCCAACCCTCTACTGCAAGGAGCTCATGGAATTCCTGAAGGCTGCCGCCAGTGAAAACTTCGACTACTCCATGGAACAGAGCCGGGAGCGGATGAAAAAATACCGCACCTGCGGCGACCATGATTTTTGCGAGCACATTTACCGCTTTCAGGATTCAGAATTTGTCGTGCTGGGCGTGCATCACAGCGAGGACAACTGGAACGACCTCACCTATCTTATCAGGGAGATTCACGAGGGACGGTTGGGGTGGTTCTACTTAAACGGCGTCCTGAGCAGCAGCCATTCGTTCTCTTACGCGCCCCACAGCATCTCCTTTTGTTCCGCCTCCCATTTCCCGTGGATGGAGCTGCGTTCCAGTGACGCCTGGTCCAAGACCTATGGATATAGGGAAGAACGGAGCACGGATTTCCTCTTTGAGCTGGTGGGAGATGTGGTGTGCGCGGCGTATCCGGGGGGAAAGGAATGTGTGTTTGAGGGGAAACGCTATCCCTTCGCCGATGAGAAGGGCACGAAAGTCCAGCTGGGGAAACTGGTTCCCGGCGACAATGTGTATGTTTACATCGACGGGCAGGGGACGGCGTACATCGTTTACTCGGTCCACACCACCGTTCCGATCCGCAACCGGAATTACCCCATCAACCATTCCAGCTACGGCAGTGTGGACGCATTTTATGACAAGGCGTTTAAGGGATACGACATTAACAAATACAAGTTGCTGGGCGACAAAGAGGACGACCACAGATCGTATCTCATCTGATGCTGTTGCAGCAACGAACACGCTTTGATTGGGAGAACGGACGGAATGCTCTGCCCCCTGACAAATTCTTACCGGAGAGGCCGGAGTAGATCAACAGGGGCAGGAGCCGGGCAAAAGGGGAGCTGGTTCAGCAAGTTTTTTCGAGGTTAGGGAGGGATACATATGTTTGAAGGAAAGACGGAGATGATCGTGGAATCCACATATACCGACAAGCAGGGATTTGAAATAAGAGAAGGACTTGATCCGGATCGGAACCGTGTTTTGCTGAAAGTTTGCGGCAATGGATCGTTTTTTTCGATCCCTGACGGGATCTGCGCCTTGGCGAAGGATGCTTTTTCTGAAGTTACAGAGAGCCTGCGCTATGTTTTTATTCCGAAAAGCGTAAAGATCATTCCGGCATATACGTTTGCATATTTTCGCGGGGAATTCAAATATACAGAAAACGGAAAAGAGCCAAACGAACTTCATATTTTATGTGAAGCCGACAGCCGGCCGGAAGGGTTTTATGTGGAAGTGACAGAGGATACGTTTCAAGAGGATTATGAATTTTATACGGAATACCATTACAGAACCTGGTGCGGATATAGTATCTATACCGGGAGAAACAGGGATGGTTTCGGCTCAGGCGACATCGTCTGTTACGGATTGGACTTGCCGCACGTTCATTGGGGCGTATCCGCACAGGAGAGTTTGAAGTATTGTGAGAATTGACGTTTCCCCAATCATTCCAAAAGCAGAGTTTGACCTGTTTCCGGGAACGAAAAGGACAGGGAGGATGATGCTTATCTCGTCTGCGTGTAAATTTTAGTCAGAGCGGTTGCTTGATGAAGATGGTGAGGAAAGAAAATGTGGATGTGTAATAAGCGTGGACAAGCCAGGCCCCCGGCTAAGCCGGGGGCCTTGACTGTGAAATCCGGTTTTCTCCGTAAAACTGGCGCACACACGAAACAGGAAACTCCCACTTGACAATAAATGTAAAGTATACTATACTTAAAATGTAAAGCAAACATTACATAAAGAGAAAGGGGCGGACCAGTGGAAAACCGTATTCAGGAGCTGAGAAAGGAACGGCGGATCCGGCAGGAGGATCTGGCGGAGGCGGTGGGAGTCACCAGGCAGACGATCATTTCCCTGGAAAACGGGAGGTACAACGCATCGCTCTTGCTGGCCCATCGGATCGCGGCTTATTTTGGACTGACCATTGAGGAAGTATTTTTATTTGACGAGGAGGAACAGAGATGAAACAAAACGGTTTGTTTTCGGAGCAGGAGAGGGAATTTGAGAAACGGTGCCGGAGGCGGATTCTGGCGCAGAAACTGCTGTTTTTGCTGGGAGCTTTGGCGGTGTTTGCGTCCCTGATGTATGAAAAGTGGATGCCGGTCCTTTTCTTAGAGCCGGGGGGACGGGAGTATGTGACGGAATTTTACCTGGTGCTGGGCGCGGCCCTCATGGCTGCCAGCCTGGTGCAGATCTACCGCACCCGCCGGTGTCTGAGGGATCCGGAATTAAAAAAGGCGAAACAGCTGGCGGAGAGCGATGAGAGAAACCGTCTGATCGGCTTAAAGTGCTGGGCGGTGAGCGGCTATGCCATGTTCCTCCTGCTGTACCTGGGCGTGCTGGTGAGCGGGTTTGTGAACATGACGGTTTCCAGGGTGCTGCTGGCAACGGTGGCTGTGTTCGCCGTGCTGTTAGGCGTTTCCAGGCTGGTGATCGGAAGACGGATGTAAACCGGCGGGATCCGCCGGGAATGAAGGGCTTCGGAGAGAACTCCGGGGCCTTTTCTGTTTTCAGAAATGGGATCTCCTGGGCCGCGGCGGTTTATGGAGGCGAGCTGCGCAGGGAGGAAGATGGCTGTTTCCGGAGCCGTGTTTCGGGGCGGGAGGAGGCGATTGGGCGTGCGCCTTTGGACATATTAAGGATACCGTAAGGAAAATCGTAAGAAAATGTTCCTTGTTTTTCCAGCCGGTCTAGTGTATAACTGTATTAGTTAGATTAATACAGTAAAGGAGGCGGCGGAATGATATTCCTGGACTACAAAGACCGGCGTCCCATCTATGAGCAGGTGATGGAGCGGTTTCAGGAGTGGATGCTCATGGGCGTGCTGCGGCAGGACGAGAAACTGCCGTCGGTGCGTGCCCTGGCCACGGAGCTGTCCATCAATCCCAACACCATTCAGCGGGCCTATATGGAGCTGGAGCGTCAGGGCTACATTTACTCCGTGAAGGGGAAAGGGAGCTTTGTGGCGGATGTGGGACAGATCCGGGACAGGGAACGGGAGCTGCTGAAGGCGGACATGGAGGCCCTGGCCGGCCGGGCGGCCGGGCTGGGGGTCAGGGCGGAGGAATTTACCGCGCTGGCGGAACATTCATACGGAAAGGCAGGGAAGTGCAGTGATCGAAACAGTGAATCTGACAAAACGGTTTGACGATATTGTGGCGGTGGATCATATCTGTGCCCAGATTAAGGACGGGAGCGTATTTGGGCTGGTGGGGACCAACGGTGCCGGCAAGAGCACCTTTCTCCGCCTGCTCAGCGGAGTGATGCGGCCGGACGAGGGGACGGTGACCATCGACGGAAAAAGTGTATATGAGAGGGAGGATGTAAAATCCCGGTTTTTCTATATTTCCGATGACCAGCATTTCCTGGGAAACGGGACGCCGGCGGATATGCTCAAATTCTACGGGCGGATCTATCCCCGGTTTGACGGGGAGCGGTACCGGAAACTGCTGTCCAGCTTCGGGCTGGCGGAGCGGCGGAAAATCGCCACCTTCTCCAAGGGCATGAAAAAGCAGCTGGCGGTGATCTGCGGCATCTGCGCCGGGACGGATTACCTGTTCTGCGACGAGACCTTTGACGGTCTGGATCCGGTGATGCGGCAGACGGTAAAAAGCCTGTTTGCCAACGACATGGAGGAGCGGGGAATGACCCCCATCATCGCCTCCCACAACCTGCGGGAGCTGGAGGACATCTGCGACCACGTGGGCCTGCTTCACCGGGGCGGCATCCTGCTTTCCAAGGACCTGGATGAAATGAAAACCTCCATCCACAAGGTCCAGTGCGTGCTGGCGGAGGGGGCTGAGGTTCCCGCCGGGCTGGAGGTGATCCGCCAGGAGAGCCGGGGACGGCTTTTGACCCTGACGGTGAGAGGGGAACGGGAGACGGTGGAAAGGGCCATGGAGTCGGCCGGGGCCGTATTCTATGAGCTCATCCCCCTGTCCCTGGAGGAAATCTTTATCAGTGAAACGGAGGTGGCCGGGTATGACATCAAAAAACTGGTTTTTTAGCGGAATGATCGAGGAGCTCAAGCGCCGCCTGTGGGCGGTGGCCCTGTGCTTTGTCATATTTTTCTTTTCCCTGCCGGTGGTGATGGTGTACTGCACCACCAGGAACGAGGAGCTTTTGACTCAGCCGGAGAGAGAGGCGCTGGTGGGAGACGTTCTCAGCCTTTTATCCTACCGCAATGGCTGGATCATTTTCCTGATGACAGTGCTGGCGGTGGTGCTGGGAGTGTCCGGCTTTGCCTATTTAAACTCCAGGAGGAAGGTGGATTTCTACCACAGCCTTCCCATCCGGAGGGAGAAATGGTTTGTGATCCACTACGTCAGCGGTCTGCTGATCGTGGCGGTGCCCTACGGGCTCTTTGCGGCCCTGAGCGCCCAGATCGGGGCCATGGCGGGAGCACCCTTTGGGGAGGCCATGGGGACGGCCCTCACTGGCTGGGCCTACCATATGCTCAGTTTCCTGATTCTCTATACCACGGCGGTGATTGCCGTGCTGATGACGGGAAATACCATTGTGGGGCTGCTGGGATTCTGGGTGTTTAACACCTATTTCCCCATTTTCCTGCTGCTGTGGCAGGCGCTGGCGGAGCTGTGCCTGGACACATTCTGCGGGTTTGATTCCCTGATCGGCTGGGTGCGGAAAACGTCGCCCTTTGCATATTATATATCCGGGTTTGACGGGGACATCACTCCGGGAAAGATTGGTTCCCGGATCGTGGTGGGCGCGGTCCTCATCCTGATCGCTGCGGTCCTTCATAAAAAACGTCCATCTGAAGCCGCAGGAAAGGCCATGACGTTTTCCCTCAGCCAGCCGGTGATACGGATCCTCATTGTGGTGGAGGCGGCGGTAGCCGGCCTGCTGTTCTTCTGGTCCCTGGGGGGAAACATGGGCTGGGCTATTTTCGGACTGCTCACGGGAGGCGTGATTTCCCACTGCGTGATCGAGATCATCTATCACTTTGACTTTAAGAAACTGTTTTCCCATAAAGGACAGATGGTGTTTTCCCTGGCGGCGGCTTTCGGAGTGTTTGCCGGTTTCCACTGGGATCTGACCGGGTATGACAGCTGGATTCCGAAGGAGGAAAATGTGGCGTCAGTGAGCGTATTTCCGTCCTACGAGATTGACGGTTGGATGGATTACGGCTGGATCGAGGAGAAGGACGGCTGGTTCCGGTGGCACGCTCAGGGATCGCTTGACCGGGTTTTGGAGGATGTTTCCCTGGCAGATAAAACCTTGGCCCTGGATCTGGCAAAAACCTGGGTTGGCCAGCAGGGGCAGGAACAGGAGGTCCGGACGGACGCCGTCATGGAAAATGGGGCATCGTCCTGGATCGTGGGAACGTCCTGGAGAACGCAGATGTATGAGGCCCCCGTCTATGTGGAATACCGGCTGGAAAGCGGAAAGATAGCGCGGAGAAAATACCAGTTCCCGGAAGGGCAGTTAAGCGGGCTGCTTGCGGCCGTCTACGAGGATCCCGGCTACAAGGAGGGGCGGTATCCTCTCCTGGGCATGGATCCCGCCGCGGTGAAGGATGTCCAGGTTTCCGTCTGCGGGGAGGAGACCCGTCTGGCCGGGGAGAAGGGGATTTCCAGGCAGGAGCTTTCCGGCCTTCTGAAGGCCTATCAGGCGGATTTGGCGGATATGACCCTGGCGGATTCCCAGGCCTCCGCGGAGGCGGAAATCCGGTTTCTGGATGAGGCGCGGCTTAAAATGGTGGATGGAGAGGGAGAATATTATACCTGGAGCTACGGGGACAGCGAGTTCTATCCCGTTTATCCCACCTTTACCAGAACCCTCACGGCCCTTCAGGAGCTGGGGGTGGATCTGGAGCCGGAGATGGATCTGGCCGCGGTCTATTCCATTCTGGTGGATGCGGAGTTTCCGAGGGAGCAGGAGGTTTCCCAGGAGGGAGAGATCGCAACGGAGTTTTACGGTCAGAGGTCCCTCTCTTATGAGGAAACGGACCGGGAGATGATGGAGCGGATCTTTGGTGAAATGCTCTATGGCCCCTACCGGAGGTACCGGAACCTGTGGACCGATGAGAACCAGGTGAATACGCGGGTGAACATCCTGGCGGGAGCCGTGGGAGATGAGTTTTCGGAGGAATATGGCGACTATGAGCAGGCAGAAGATGGGGTGACCTATTATCCGGTGAATTATTACGTGGAGGACGGAGCGCTGGCAGAGGAGCTGCGGGCAAGGATCCTGGAGCGCTGGAACTCGTAGCGGAGAAACGGCCGGGAGAGGAAATCGTATGCTCCTTGCCAGGCGGACCGGTTAAATTTGAAAGGAAAGAGATGGGATGCTGCAGTTTCATCCGCTTGGATGAGGGGGCGGCATCCCATTTTGCTGGCGGGGAAAGGGTTATGTGCCAGACCTGGAGACCTTTGGCTTCGGCCATTTATGCCGGTGGGGCGGCGGCGGAAGGGAGTTTGGACAATCAACACAGATGCCAAAGGGTGTTAAAAACTTTGTTAAAAAAATGCTAAAAAAATAAAATCTGTCTATTTTGCATATTGACTGAAATTTAAAATGTGATATATTAAAGTTATAAAGTTTACATTGTTACCGCAGTCAGCGGGTACTTCCGCAGTCATGGAGAGAGGAGGAATGTTTATGGTTGAGAGGAAGTATCGTGTATTTAATGGAGAGGCGACACAGCCGATTCCCATTTCGGCACTGATTCAGGCGGCGAACCGGTTCCACTGCGATATTTATATGGAGGTGGGGGCGAAACAGTTCAACATGAAGGATTATGACGAATGCCAGAGCGGAGTGCAGAACGTAAATAAGATTTGCGTGGTTTACTTCAACGGAGCAGACGAACAGGAGGCAGAAGGCAGGTTTCAGACATTATTCGGAGGGTATGCGAGAGCGGTATGAGTGAAGGCGAGCAGAAGACGAGATAGCAGCCTTGGACGGTTGAAAAAAAGTCCAAGGCTGCTTTTTTGTGCATAGGAAATGGTGTTCCTTATGATACAAAAGCCTCCGGCGGAGGCGCCTCTCCCTCCGTCTGTCCATCTGACTATATAAATAGAAAAACTGCCCCGAAACGGCACATTCGCCGGATCAGGGCAGTTTTCTTGTCCTCTGTAAAAATGACCGCTTTCCCGCGGTGCGCGGCGGAATCCGGTGTTTTTCCGGATCAGTGTTCCCCCATAACGTAAGTGAACACCCCGCCCGCTACCGCCAGCACGGCGCCGAGGATGACAGTGCCGGCGCTTAAGGAGGAGAGCTGTCCGAACAGTCCTGTATTGTAGAAGATGGCAAAGGGGGAGGCCAGGATCAGGCCGAAAATGGCGCAGTAGGTCTGTACCCCAAAGCGTTCAAACAGGAAGGTGATCAGCTTGGCGATGAGGAAAATGCCAAGGAGCACCCCGACGCCGAAGGGCACCAGCACCAGGCAGAGCTCCAGCATGGCGGGGATGTCAAAGGCCTTCAGGGCGTCAAAAAAGCTTTTTAAGGAGTTGATGATGCCGTAGTAATAGCCCAGGATCATCAGCACCAGGGAGCCGGACACGCCGGGAACCACCATGGTGGCCGCCGCGATGATTCCAATGAGGAACAGCAGCACCATGGTGCCGGGGGTGGCAGTGATGGTGGACATGGTTTCCTCACTGGAGTTGAGCAGGGGCATTCCCACGGCGATGGCAAACAGGATCAGAAAGGCCAGCCAGCCGGATAAGGGGATTTTGCCGTCCCCCTGACTCCGCTTTTCCTGAAGGGAGCGGTAGAGGACGGGGACGCCTCCCAGGATCAGTCCCACAAAGGTCATACAAGTGACAAAGGTGTGACGGCTCAGCAGAAACTCAATGGCGTAGGTAAATCCCACGATGCCCAGGGCACAGCCGGCCAGGATGGGGAGCAGGTTGAAAACGCTGCGCTTAAAGTCGCCAAACAGGTTGGAGACGGAGCCGATGATCTTGTCGTAAACGCCCATGGAGAGGGCCATGGTCCCCCCGGATACGCCGGGGATGACGTTGGCAATTCCGATGAGCATTCCCTTGATGATGTCCAGTATCAGTGTCATGTTCAGGTACCTCGTTTCCTTAGATTGTGATCAATTCGTAGTCAGTGGTGCCAATTCCCAATTTTTCCGCGTGTTCCAGACAGCTTTTCCAGTTGGTGGTGGGGTGGACGTCGGTGAAATGGTCGTGGTGGCAGTGCTCCACCTCGTCCAGCACGCTGCCCTTTAAGGGAGTCTGGGCGTTCACCGCGTCGGCGCAGGCCATGTCCAGGGCCACCGGATCGAAGGAGGCGAACATTCCCACATCCGGCACGATGGGCACGTCGTTTTCCGCGTGGCAGTCGCAGTAGGGGGACACGTCCACCACCAGGCTCACGTGGAAATGGGGGCGTCCGTGGAGGACGGCCCAGCTGTACTCCGCCATTTTGCGGTTTAAGATGTCGTTGGACTCATCGCCGGGGGCGGAGACGGCATCCATGGGGCAGGCGCCGATGCAGCGGCCGCAGCCCACGCATTTATTGTGGTCGATGGAGGCCTTGCGGCTGGTGATGGTGATGGCGCCGTGGGCGCAGTTTTTCTGGCAGAATCCGCAGCCTACGCAGAGAGCCTGGTCCACAAAGGGCTTTCCGGCGCTGTGCATCTCCATTTTTCCGGCGCGGGAGCCGCAGCCCATGCCGATGTTCTTTAAGGCGCCGCCGAACCCGGTGGCCTCGTGGCCCTTAAAGTGGTTTAAGGAGATGATGATGTCCGCGTCCATGATGGCGTGGCCGATCTTGGCCTCCTTGACGTATTCGCCGTTCTCCACGGGCACCAGGGTCTCGTCAGTGCCTTTTAAGCCGTCCGCGATGATGACGTGGCAGCCGGTGGAGAAGGGAGAGTAGCCGTTGGTGTAGGCGGCGTCCAGGTGATCCAGGGCGTTTTTGCGCCCGCCTACGTAAAGGGTGTTGCAGTCGGTGAGGAAGGCGCGTCCGCCCTGCTCCCGGATTAAGTCCACCAGGACCTTGGAGTAATTGGGGCGGAGAAAGGCCATGTTGCCCGGCTCGCCGAAGTGGATTTTGATGGCCGCGTAGCGGTCCTTAAACTGAATGTGCTCCAGCATCCCCGCTGCCTTTACCAGCCTGGCAAGCTTCTGAAGCTGGTTTTCCTGCAGGGTAGTGCGGAAATTAGTGAAATACACCTTAGATTTTGACATAAGATTTCCCTCCTGAGTATCTGCCGCCTTCCGGATCCCGGCGGGCAGGATTCATAAGATACCAGGGACAAAAAGCCGGACGTCCGGCGCGGGCTTGCCGGCCGGGGCGGTTTCGGTTTTCTGGCCCGCCAAAACAAGAACAGGCAGCCGGTTTCAAAAAGGGCGGACGGTTTCCGTTTTGGGACTGCAGGGGCGCGCGGCGCGAAACAATCTGGTATCCAGGGGTCAAAATGCCATTTGACCTCCACATCATACTATAACCGATCTTTCCCGTTCCATCAATGGGAAGTTCAAAGATTCAGTTGCCTGGGCCGTTAAAAACGTGTATAATTTCGGATAATTACGGAGGAATGACTATGACAAAAAAGCTGAAAGGATTGCTGCGCATCGTATTTGGACGGACGACCTTCATGGTGCTGTCCATTCTGGCCCAGGTGGCGGTGCTGGCGGGCTGTTTTCTGTTTCTGACGGAACACATTGTGTACGTGTTCTGGGTTTATATGCTGGTGGGGGCGGCGGTGGTTCTCTATATTTTAAACAAGAGGGAGACACCGGAGTTTAAGCTCTCCTGGATCATCCCGGTACTGGTATTTCCCGTATTCGGCTCCCTGCTCTACCTGTTTGTGGAGGCGCAGATTCCCACCAGGTGGCTGGCAAGGCAGGTGAAACGGGCGGCGGAGGAGGCCAGGCCCTACTTGAAACAGGACGGGGAAACGCTGGAACGTCTGGAGCGGGAGAGCGCGGCCACGGCCTCCCTCTGCCGCTATATGGACCGCTGGGGCGGCTATCCCGTCTATGAAAACACCTCTGTCACCTATTTCCCCCTGGGAGAGGACAAGTTCGCGGAGCTGAAACGGCAGCTGGAGGGGGCGAGACGGTATATTTTCCTGGAGTATTTCATCATTGACCGGGGAAAGATGTGGGATTCCATTCTGGAGATCCTGGAGAGGAAGGCGAAGGAGGGGGTGGAGGTGCGGCTGATGTACGACGGCATGGGCTGTCTCACCCTGCTGCCTCACCATTACCCGGAGGAGCTTACGGCCCGGGGCATCCGCTGCCGGGTGTTTTCTCCGGTCCGCCCGGTGCTCTCCACCTACCAGAACAACCGGGATCACCGGAAGATCGTGGTGATCGACGGCCACACCGCCTTCACCGGAGGCATCAACCTGGCGGACGAGTACATCAACGAACGGAAACGGTTCGGCCACTGGAAGGACACGGCGGTGATGTTAAAAGGAGACGGGGTGAAAAGCTTTGCCGCCATGTTCCTGCAAAACTGGAATATGACGGAGCGGAGGCGGGAGGACTATGGACCGTACATGGAGGCCTCCCTGGACTTCTGCCTCGTTTCCGCGCCGAAAACGGGCTATGTCATGCCTTACGGGGACAGCCCTCTGGACGAGGAGAACGTGGGAAAGCAGGTGTACATGGATATTTTGTACCAGGCAAAGCGCTACGTTCACATGATGACCCCCTATCTCATCCTGGATCAGGATATGATCAGCGCCCTCACCTACGCCGCCAAGCGGGGAGTGGAAACTGTGATTATCATGCCCCACATTCCGGACAAGATTTACGCCTATCTGCTGGCCCGGTCCTACTATGAGGAGCTTTTGCTGGCGGGGGTAAAAATTTACGAGTACGTGCCGGGGTTTGTCCATGCCAAGGAGTATGTCAGCGACGACGAGCGGGCGGTGGTGGGCACCATCAACATGGATTACCGCAGCCTGTTCCTCCATTTTGAGTGCGCCGCCTACTTTTACCGGAACCCGGCGGTGGCCGATGTGGAGCGGGATTTTGCGGAGACGTTAAAACAGTGTGAAGAAATCACCCTGGAGGACTGCCGGACCTATCCGGGAATCAGGAAACTGGCGGGCAGTCTGCTGCGGCTGATCGCTCCTTTGATGTAGCGCGGCTCCCGGGGAAGACACAGAAAAAACACAATTCTCTGGTAGTCTTAAGATTTAGAAATGGCAACCGTTCAGCCCTGAAAAAATGTATGGAAAAACGGTTGCACAGGATGAGAAACCATTGGAGGGAGTAAATGAATAAACGTGTATTGGCGCTTTCCCTGGCGGTCTCGTCGGCTCTGACGGTGCTGGCGGTGCCTGCGGAGGCGGAGGCGTCCACCAATTTTGAACTGAGAAAGAAAGTGATCGGGATCTCCGGCATCATGGGAATCACCGATGTGTACAGCAGCGTCACCAGGGCGCAGTTTGCCCAGATGCTGGTGAACGCGTCAGAGTACCGCAACACCACGTCCAACCACAGCGCCGTGTCGGTGTTCGCGGATGTGCCGAAGGAAAATCAGTACGCCTCCTATATCCGCGTCGCCGCGGACAAGGGCTGGATGACCGGGTATCTGGGCGGCGTGTTCCGGCCGGATCAGCACATCACCCTGCAGGAGGCGGCCAGAGGAGTGCTGGCTCTGTTGGGCTATACCAATGAAGATTTTACCGGCGACCAGATCGGCGGCCGTATGAGTATGTTTGAATATCTGGATTTAAACGACGACATCGGGAAACGGGCCTCGGACACCCTGACGAAGGAGGACTGCATCAATCTGTTTTACAACCTGCTGAAAACCTCTCCCAAGGGGGAAAATGGCATCTACGGCCAGGTGCTGGGCTGCGAGCTCACCTCCGACGGGGAGATCAATCCCCTGGCCATGGCGGACAACAGTCTGAAGGGGCCGAAGGTGGTCACGGACTGGGGCCGTTTCGTGGAGGATATGCCCTTTGGGGTGAACGAGGGAAATTACTTTGTAAACGGCTCGGCGGTGGAAAAGGAGACCTTTAAATCCTACTTAAACACCGGCTACCTGGTGATTTACTACAATCCCGGCTCCAAGACGGTCTGGGCCTACAGCGAGGCGGCGGACGGGGAGTCGGACCGGAACGTGATCAACGGCCACGTGACCCACATTTACTACAATTCCTCCGACGTGATGACGCCCACGGAGGTGGAGCTGGAGGACGGGGAGCGCTACAAGCTCTCCAGCTCGGAAATGCAGTTCGCCTTCTCCATGTACGGCTCCATCGAGGTGGGGGACCGGATCACCCTGATTTACACCATATCCAGGGATGGGGATGACAACGAGACTTACACCGTAGTGGACTACGTGGACGAAGATTAGGACCGGGGGAGCAGACATGAAAAAGAAAAACTTACGGGTTCGGTTGAAGAAACCCACGAAAAAGCAGGTGGTCATCGCCGTCGCGGTGCTGGCGGTGGCCGTGGGAGCCCTGCGTTTCTTCGGCGGAGGAAAGGAGACGGCGGACCAGACGGCAAAGCCTCAGCAGACTGCCCAGGTCAAGCGGCAGGACATCATTTCCACCTTATCCGCCTCCGGCAGCCTGGAGGCCAAGGATTCCTACAGCGTCACCTCCCTGGTGGAAGGCGAGGTGCTGACGGCGGATTTTGAGGAGGGGGATCAGGTGACGGAGGGCCAGGTGCTCTACCAGATCGACCGTTCCTCCATGGAATCCCAGCTAACCTCCGCCAGCAATGGGCTGGAGCGGGCAAAAGACAGCTACGCGGACGCCCTGGCGGACTACCAGGAGGCCCAGTCCCTCTTTTCCGGAAACACCTACAAGTCCACCAGGACGGGCTACATCAAAAATCTTTACATCCAGGCGGGAGACCGGGTGGGAGGACAGACCACCGTGGCGGACATCTATGACGACCGGGTGATGAAACTGAAGGTGCCCTTTTTAGCGGGGGACGCCGCTGCCATCGCCCCCGGCACGCCCTGTGCCATCACCCTGACGGACACCGGGGAAATGCTTACTGGCACCGTCACCTCCGTCTCCAACATGGATGAGACCATCACCGGCGGCCGCATTGTGCGCTACGTCCACGTGGAGGCGGCAAATCCCGGTGGACTCACCACCGCCCACACGGCCGTGGTGACCGTGGGGGATCTGACCTGCAGCGAGGAAGGGAGCTTTGAGCCGTCGGTGGAGACCACCATGTCGGCGGAGGATCTGGACGGCTCCGTGGAGATCGAGGCCCTTCTGGTGGCGGAGGGAGATTATGTGACGGCGGGGACGCCTCTGTTTCAGATGACGGCAAAGTCCGCGGATAAGCTGATGAGAAACTACGAAAACAGCTTGAACTCCGCGGAGCAGCAGCTGGAGAACGCGGAGAACAGCATCGAGAGCACCCAGGACAAATACGACAACTATACCATCACCGCCCCCATTTCCGGCCAGGTGATCACGAAAAACGTGAACGCGGGGGAGACCATCAGCCGGGACGGCAATTCCGAGGCCACCCTGGCGGTGATCTACGACCTGTCCGCCCTGACCTTTGAGATGTCCATCGACGAGATGGACATTAAGAGCGTGGAGGTGGGACAGAAGGTGGAAGTGGCGGCGGACGCCTTTGAGGGGGAAACCTTCACCGGCACCGTGACCAACGTGAGCATCAACGGCTCCTACTCCAACGGCGTCACCAACTATCCCGTAACCGTGACCTTAGACGACGCGGGGGAGCTGATCCCCGGCATGAACGTGACAGGCACCATTCTCCTGGATGAGGCCAGAGGTGTGCTGGCCGTGCCGGCGGATTCCCTGATGCGGGGCGACCGGGTGTACATAAAGGACGCCGCCGCGGCGGAGGAGCCGGGAGTTCCCGCCGGATTCCGGGCGGTGGAGGTGGAGACCGGTCTGATCAGCGATGAATTTGTGGAGATCGTAAGCGGCCTTTCTGAGGGTGACGAGGTCTATGTGGACGAGGCGTCTAAAAAGAACGCGGCACCGGTTCTCATGGGCCCGCCCACACCGCCGGGCGGCGGCCCGGGAGGCGGGCCCGGCGGCGGACCGAGGCGCTAGGAGGTACTGCCATGGGAGAACCGCTGATTGAATTAAAGGATATTTACAAGATTTACCAGATGGGAGACGAGGAGGTGCGGGCCAACGACGGCATCACTCTCTCCATCTCCAAAGGGGAGTTTGTGGCCATAGTGGGAAAGTCCGGCAGCGGGAAGTCCACCCTGATGAATATCATCGGGGCCCTGGACGTCCCCACGGACGGCTCCTACTACCTGGGCGGGGAGGACGTAAGCGATATGTCCGACGACCAGCTGGCCGCCATCCGCAACCGGATGATCGGGTTCATTTTCCAGCAGTACAACCTGCTGCCGAAACTGAACCTTCTGGAAAACGTGGAGCTGCCCCTTCTCTACGCCGGTGTGGGCCATGAGGAGCGGCGGGAGCGGGCCATGAAATCCCTGGAGCGGGTGGGCCTTAAGGAAAAATGGAGGAATATGCCAAACCAGCTCTCCGGCGGCCAGCAGCAGCGGGTGTCCATCGCCCGCGCTCTGGCGGGGGACCCGTCCCTGATTTTAGCCGACGAGCCCACCGGAGCCCTGGATTCCAGGACCAGCAGGGAGGTGCTGGATTTCCTAAAACAGCTCAACCGGGAGGGCAACACCATCGTGATGATCACCCATGACAATTCCATCGCCGTGGAGGCGAAGCGGGTGGTGCGGATCCACGACGGAAAGATCAATTTTGACGGAGATGTGGAGGACTATGCTGCAATCATTTAAAATGGCAATCAAAAGCATCATGGGAAATAAAATGCGATCCTTTCTCACCATGCTTGGCATCATCATCGGCGTGGCGTCGGTGATCATCCTGGTGAGCATTGTAAACGGCTATATGTCCTCCGTGGTGGACAGTTTCGCCAGCATGGGCGTGAACCAGATCTCCGTGAATGTGGTCAACCTGCCCTCCCGTTCCCTGGACGTGGACGATACCTATGCGTTTTTTGAGGAGCACCGGGAGCTTTATGAGCGGATGACGCCGGTGGTAAACGTCACCGCCGTGGTCAAGGAAGGAAACGACTCCCTGGACGCCACTAACGTGGGCGGCTACAGCGAGGATTATCTGGGCATCAAGGACTATGAGCTGGAGGCGGGAAGAAACCTCCAGTATTCCGACATCCTCTCCCGGCAGAAGGTGTGCGTGGCCGGCTACTACGTGGCAAACGAGCTGTTCGGAGGCCCGGAAAAGGCTCTGGACCAGACCGTCAAGATCAGCGGAAACGCCTACAAGATCGTGGGGGTGGTGGAGAGGCAGAGCGAGGATGAGCTGAAGGAAGGCGGCACCGACGACTTTCTGTGGATCCCCTATTCCACGGCGGTAAAGATGACGAGGAACGGGGCCATCGGCAACTACATTTTCACCTCCCGCTCCGTGGAGGAGACAGAGGCCTGCAAACGGGAGCTGGAATCCTTTTTAAACGAGATCTACCAGAACGACGACCTCTATCACGTAAACGCCAACAGCGAGCTTTTGGACACCTTAAACGAGCAGATCGCCATGATGTCGGGAATGCTGGGAGGCATCGCCGGGATTTCCCTGCTGGTAGCCGGAGTGGGCGTGATGAATATCATGCTGGTGTCGGTGACGGAGCGCACCAGGGAGATCGGCATCCGCAAGGCCCTGGGGGCCAAGCGGGGGGCGATTATGCAGCAGTTTGTGATCGAGGCGGCGGTGACCAGCTCCATCGGAGGCATCATCGGCATTCTCTTAGGCTCCGGGGCCACGGTGATGATCGGAAACGCCATGGGAATCGACACGCCCCCTACCTTTGGGGCCATTCTGATTTCCTTCAGCGTTTCCGTGGGGATCGGGCTGATCTTCGGGTATATGCCCGCCAGCCGGGCGGCGGGGCTAAACCCCATCGACGCCCTGCGAAGTGAATAGGCGGCAGAGGAGCGCGGCCGCGATCAGCGGAATACAATGAAAGAGAAAACGGCAGCCGGGCCGGGAGGAACAGATATGAAGGTTGTGGATATGCACTGCGACACCATTGGGGAAATCTTTGGGGCAAAGAGACGGGGAGAGGAGGTCTCCCTTCTGGAGAACCGCCTGCAGGTGGACCTGAAAAAGATGAAGGCGGGGGACTATCTCCTGCAGAATTTCGCCCTGTTTGTGGATTTAAAAGAGACGGATTGCCCTTTTGAGACGTGTACGCGTATGGCGGACACTTTTTACAGGGAGATGGAGAAATACGGGGACTGGATTTCCCCGGTGACCTCCTTTGCCCAGATGGAGGAAAATGAAAAACAGGGGCGGATGTCGGCCCTTCTCACCCTGGAGGAGGGGGAGGTGTGCCAGGGAGATCCGGCCCTTTTGCGGACCCTGTACCGGCTGGGAGCCAGGATGATGACCCTCACCTGGAACTACGAAAACAGCCTGGCGTTCCCGGGAAAGGGCGGCGGCGTTCCGGAGACGGAGCGCGGCTTAAAGGAGCGTGGCTTTGAGATGGTGGAGGAGATGGAGGCCCTGGGGATGATCGTGGACGTGGCCCACCTCTCCGACGCCGGCATCTGGGATGTGGTGCGGACGGCGAAAAAGCCCTTTGTGGCCTCCCACTCCAACGCCAGGAGCCTGGCGGACCACTCCCGGAACCTGACGGACGGCATGATCCGGGCCATTGCGGAAAAGGGCGGAGTGATCGGCATGAATTACTGCTGCCATTTCCTGGAGAAGATCCCGGAGGGCGGCCGGCAGTTCAGCCGCACCAGAAGGATCGTGGAGCACATGAAACACATGAAGAATGTGGGCGGAACCGGCTGCATCGGCCTGGGATCGGATTTTGACGGCATTCCGGGGGAGGTGGAGCTTGGCACCGCCGCCGGGCTGCCTTTGCTGGCGGAGGCCATGGAGGACGCGGGCTTTACGGAGCCGGAGGTCGCGGCGGTATTTCATGGAAATGTGCTGCGGCTGTACAAGGAGATTTTATAAAGGGTGCGCGCTGGCAGATTTGCTTTTTTGTGTCACAGGAAACCGCGTTTCCTGTGACACTAACGCCTCCGGCGAAAGGCACACTCCGCGCAAAGGGAACGGGCTGCCGGTGCAGCCGCGCTTCGGCGCGAACGTGTGCTACTGCGCACCCTTTTTTGTTTAACAGGAAACTTCGTTTCCTGTTAAACAAGAATGCTCCGCAAGGAGGCACACTCCGCGCAAAGGAAAATGGCTGCCGGCGCAGCCGCGCTCCGGCGCGAGTGTGCGCTTAGCGCACACTTTTTCGGTAGTCCGTGCTGGACGGACATTTTCCCCGCCCCGGTTTTCCGGGGCCGTTTGCGTTTAAGGCCTGGCCGCCCGGAAATCCCTGGCACCAAATGCTTTTAAAAGTAATTTACTTGAAATATCAGATGTGTTATGATTAGGGTACGGGGAGGCGTGAGCCTGGCCGGATCTTTTAGGAGTTCAGGAGGTTTTTCATATGGCAGTAAACGGCAGAGTGGTGATTACCATCGACCGCCAGTACGGCAGCGGTGGAAGGATTACCAGCAAGAGGCTGGCAGAGGAATTGGGGATCCCCTTTTATGATGAGGAGATCCTGAAAATGACATCGGAGGAGAGCGCCATTGGAGAGCAGTATTTCCGTCTGGCGGACGAGAAAGCGGGCAATAACCTGCTCTACCGCATCGTCGGCGGCGTGCGGGACAGCCTGGGGGCACCCACGTCGAAAAAGCTCACGTCCAAGGAAAATCTGTTCCGTTTCCAGTCGGAGGTCATCCGTAAGCTGGCCAGGGAACAGTCCTGCATCATCATGGGCCGCTGCGCCGACTACGTATTGGAGGCCGAGCCGGAGGTGGATGTGGTCCGTCTGTTTGTGTACGCGGATATGCCCACCAGGATCCGCCGGGTGATGGAGGTGGACGGCGTCCTGGAGGAGGACGAAGCCATCAAAAAGATCAAGCGGATTGACCGGGAGCGCCGGGAGTATTACAAGTATTTCACCGGCAGGGAGTGGGGCGACATGACCCTCTATGACCTGCCGATCAACGCGACGAACCTGACTCTGGATCAGCTTTCCGAGCTGGTGAAATTCTATATGCACCTCAGAGGTTTTCAGGTTTAAGGACAGTTTGGAGTGAAGACAAGATGTCAGATACGAATCAGCAGAAAGATTACAAATCGGCCCTCAAGCGGGCCAGAAGAAGGCGAAACAGAAACCAGTATCAGAAATACGTGATGATCGGCGGCGGCATCCTCGTTGTGGTGCTGCTGGTGATCGCCGTGGTTCTGGCGGCCACCCGCTCCGCCTCCAACGATACGCCGGACGGGCAGAATGTGGAGGACAGCCCGGGAGACGGGGAGAGCCTTTCTCCGGAGGAGCAGGCGGCCGCCGAGCTGGCCCAGGCGGTGGAGGAGGCGGTGAACGCCTATTCCAATCTGGGCATTGCCCAGGTATCTGGATATTTGAATATCCGGGAGACCCCTGACACCGGCGGCACCATCATCGGAAAGCTGATGGAGGGCAGCGGCTGCGAGATCCTGGACACCACCGAGGACGGCGGCTGGCACCACATTTCCTCCGGCGGCTTTGAGGGCTACGTGAGCAGCCAGTACATTCTCACCGGGGAGGAAGCGAAGGCGGCGGCCAGGGAGAATGTGAAGAAACGGGCCATCGTCACGGCGGACAAGCTAAACATCCGCACAGAGCCGGTGATCGACCCCTCCAACGTGAAGGGAGCGGCGGCTCAGAACGAGCGCTACGAGGTAATCGGCGAGGCCGACGGCTGGGTGCAGATCAGCGAGGGCTACGTTTCCGCCGACTACGTGGAAGTGAAATACTGCTTAAACGAGGCCAGGAAACTGGATATGCGCACCATGGCGGTGAACCAGTACGACAATATCCTGGTCTCCAAGGTGGACAGCTATCTGAATGTGCGTTCCTCACCCACCCAGAGCGAGGGGATGGGAAACGTCATCGGAAAGCTGCCCAGCCGGGCGGCCGGCAACATCATTGAGACGTCCGAGGACGGGCAGTGGTACAAGATTAAATCAGGAAACATTGTGGGCTATGTGAGCGCGGATTCCCAGTACATCGCCACCGGCCAGGAGGCCAGGGATCTGGCCATGCAGGAAGCGACCCTGATGGCTGTGGTCAAGGTGGATGGTCTGAGAGTCCGCACCGAGCCGTCCACGGAGAGTAAGATATGGACCCAGCTTTCTTCAGAGGAGAAATATCCGGTGCTCCAGCAGCTGGACGGCTGGGTGCAGATTGAGCTGGATACGGCGGAGGACGCGGACAATGCCTACCTTTCCACCCGTGACAACAACGTGGAGGTGCGCTACGCCCTTCCGGAGGCGATCAAGTTCTCCCCTCTGGAGGAAAAGGCCAACAAGGAGCTGTCCAGGCGGACTCAGATCGTCAATTATGCCCTGCAGTTTGTGGGAAATCCTTACGTCTGGGGCGGCACCAGCCTGACGAAGGGGGCGGACTGCTCCGGATTTACCATGAAGGTGCTGGAGCACTTCGGGATTTATCTGCCCCATTATTCCGGTTCCCAGGCCAAGATGGGCCGGTCTGTCTCCTCCAGTGAGATGCGGCCGGGAGACTTAATCTTTTATGCCAACAGCGGCGGCACCATCAACCACGTGGCCATGTACATCGGAAACGGCCAGATCGTCCACGCCGCCAGCAGAAGAAGCGGCATCAAGATTTCCACGTGGAATTACCGTCAGCCCAAGGCGATCCGCAATGTGATCGACTAAAGGCAGGCGGCGCATAAAACAGAAAAATTCGCGCATCCTAAGAGCAGCATGGCGGGCTGCGGGGGAAAAGTCCCCTGCGGCCCGCCCTTTCAGTTTCCTGGGAAGTTTCATTCCCTGTGAAACAGGCATTTCCGGCAAAGGAGCGCCGCAGAGAGAGGATGGCTGTCTGCGCAGCCGCGGCGCCCGTTTTCCGGCGTAACTGCAATATAATAAGAAGGAGCTGTATTGGGATATGAGCGATAAAAAGAAGGAACGGGAAAAGGAAAAGAACGGCGGCCGGGATCTGGACCGGGAGAAGATGAAAAAGGAGGTGGAGGAAAAGGAGGATGCCAGGCTGGAGGAGTACGGCCAGATGACCTTAAACGCCAATCCTGGGAAGAAAACCATCTACCTGCTCTCCATCATCGGGGAGATCGAGGGCCACGAAAACCTCCCCGGCAGCAGCAAGGCCACGAAATACGACCACGTGCTGCCAAAGCTGGCCCAGCTGGAGGACGACGCCGGGATCGACGGGCTGCTGGTGCTTTTAAACACCTCCGGCGGGGATGTGGACGCGGGGCTGGCCATCGCGGAGATGATCGCCTCCATGTCCATGCCCACCGTTTCCCTGGTGCTCGGCGGGAGCCATTCCATCGGGGTGCCTCTGGCGGTGGCCGCGGACTACTCCTTTATCGTGCCCACAGGCACCATGATGGTCCATCCTGTGCGGATGACGGGCATGGTCATCGGGACGGAGCGGACCTACGAATATTTTGAGATGATCCAGGAGCGGATCCTGACCTTTGTCTCTGATCACGCGAGGATCGCCCACGATCAGCTGAAGAAACTGATGCACAGCACGGAAATGCTCACCAGGGATCTGGGAACGGTGCTGGTGGGGGAGGAGGCGGTGAAGGCCGGCCTGATCGACGAGGTGGGCGGCATCCGGGAGGCCTTAAAGAAACTGTACTCCATGGCGGAACGCAAAAAAAAGTGAGACGGTTGCAATTTCCCTCAAATTTTTGTATACTAAATGAAACGGGCAGAGGAAGCTCCGGCAGGCTATGGCCGCCGGGCTTCACTGATGTTAGGAGGCAAGTTTTAGTGGCGCAGGCGAAAAAGACAACAAAGACATCCACCGCGAAGGCAAAGACGAAACGGGGGCCGGGAAGGCCGTCGAAGAAAAAAGAGCCGGAAAGACCAGAGTTTTTAGGGTCTGAGATGGTGATTATCGGATCCTTTGCCCTGGCGGTGCTGTTATTTTTAAGCAACTTCCACCTCTGCGGAGTCGTGGGGGATTTTCTGCGGAGCGTACAGCTGGGGCTGTTCGGGATGATCGGATTTATCGCTCCGCTGGTGATGTTTGTGGGAGCCTGCTTTTACCTTTCCAATGTGGGGAATCCCATCGCGTCCTTAAAATTGGGGGCGTCCATCGCGGCGGTGCTGGTGCTCTGCGGCCTGGGGGAGGCCCTGTTTGGAGAACCCTTTCAGGCGGGCGTAAAGCTGACGGAATTTTATAAGGCCTCCGCGGCCACCGGCCTGGGCGGAGGACTGGTAGGAGGGATCATCAGCCACGGGCTTTACAGCCTGGTGGGCAAGGTGGGTACATATCTGCTCCTTTTTGTGCTTTTGGCCGTCTCCCTGGTGGTGATCACGGAGAAATCTCTGGTGTCTCTGGTGAAACGCAGCGGGGTGAAGGCAGCTCAGTACGCGAAGGAGGACATGGACCGGCGCAAGGAGGCCTGGGCGGAGCACCAGGAGGAAAAACGCCGCCTGAGAGAGGAGCGGGTGGTCCGGGGCGTGGACCTAGACGCGACCAAGCTGGAGGATTCCCAGTGGGATGACGGGGAAGAACTGTCAGGCCTGGTGGAGTCCCTGGAGCAGGAGACGGACCGCGGCCGGAAACGGGGACGGAAGATCTCCAAAGAGGAGTGGGAAAGGGCGTCTGCGGAACCGGTGGCAGCGGCCGCCGCGGACGGCCGGGAGGCCTGGAACGGGGACGGGGATGCCTGGAGCGGGGAAACTGCGGCCAGCGGCCAGCCCGCCGCCGGGGGACGGGACAGCCGGGACGACGTGTTTACCGGCACCATCGCCTATCCCCATCCCGTTCCGGAGGACGAGCCTTCCTTTGGCGAGGACGATCTGGCCGCCGTGGAGCGTGCCGTTGGAGCTACGGACGGGGAAGATGGCGGCGATACCATTTATCTGAGAAAGGACACCAGGACGTTGGAGGAGATGAACCTGGTGGAGGAGGATTTCCACCGCAGCCCGGAGCCTGCAGAGGAGGATTCCATTCCCTGGGAGCCTCTGGCTCCGGAGGGAGAGGCGAAGCGGGAGGACTCCGTATTCGAGCCGGGATTTTCCCCTGTTTTCCGGGAGGACGAACCGTCCTTTGACGACGATGAGCCGGAGTTTGGCAGGGAGCGCTTTGACGGAGTCGGAGAATATGGCCGGGACGGCGTTCCGGCACCCTGGAATATGGCCGGGACAGCCTTTGGCCCGGGAACAGCCGCGGAAGGGGAAACCGGTGAATCCGGCGGAACCGGGGAGGCGTTTTTCCAGGACGGAGAGACACAGCCCGGGCGGGTGGCGGAGGGCGATCCCTTTGCCGCCGCCATGACCGATGGGGCCTTTACGTCCCCGGAGGGAGAGCGCCGGGTGGTGACCGCCTCCGGAAAGGTGATCGAGACGGACACGGAGCTCTTAAAAAAACGGGTGGAGAAAAAGCGGGCGGAGGCCGTGGAGGCGGGAGACAGCCCCTTAAGCGTCAGCGAGGAGATCGCCAAAAAAGAGGAGACGGTAAAGAAGGAATACGTATTCCCGCCCTTAAACCTGTTAAAACGGGGGGCGAGAAACTCCGCCTTTTCCGAAAACGAGTACAAGGAGACGGCGGTCAAGCTCCAGCAGACCCTGCGCAACTTCGGGGTAGGCGTTACCGTCACCAATATCAGCTGCGGCCCCTCTGTGACCCGCTATGAGCTCCATCCGGAGCAGGGGGTGAAGGTGAGCAAAATCGTGGGCCTGACCGACGACATCAAGCTGAGCCTGGCGGCGGCGGACATCCGCATCGAGGCCCCCATCCCGGGAAAATCGGCGGTGGGCATCGAGGTGCCGAATAAGGAAAACAACGTGGTCTACCTGCGGGAAATCCTGGAGGCGGACGGTTTCCAGAATCATAAATCCAATCTGGCCTTCGCCGTGGGCAAGGACATCGGCGGCCAGGTGGTGGTGACGGACATCGCCAAAATGCCTCACCTGCTCATCGCCGGAGCCACCGGCTCCGGAAAATCGGTGTGCATCAACACCCTGATTATGAGCATCATTTACAAATCCAAACCGGAGGATGTAAAGCTCATCATGGTGGACCCCAAGGTGGTGGAATTAAGCGTCTACAACGGCATCCCCCATCTGCTCATCCCCGTGGTCACCGACCCGAAAAAGGCGTCGGGGGCCTTAAACTGGGCGGTGGCGGAGATGATGGACCGCTATGAGAAATTCGCGAAATACAACGTCCGGGATTTAAAGGGCTACAATGACAAGGTGGCCAGGACCGAGGACATCCAGGACGAGAACAAACCGAAAAAGCTGCCTCAGATCGTCATCATCATCGACGAGCTTGCGGATCTGATGATGGTGGCTCCCGGAGAGGTGGAGGACGCCATCTGCCGTCTGGCCCAGCTGGCCAGGGCGGCGGGCATCCATCTGGTGATCGCCACTCAGAGGCCGTCGGTGAACGTCATCACCGGCCTGATCAAAGCCAACGTGCCGTCCCGGATTGCCTTCGCCGTTTCCTCCGGCGTGGACTCCCGGACGATCATTGATATGAACGGGGCGGAAAAGCTTTTGGGAAAGGGCGATATGCTCTTTTACCCCTCCGGCTTTCCAAAGCCCCAGCGGGTGCAGGGCGCCTTTGTGTCCGACGAGGAGGTACAGAAGGTGGTGGACTTCCTCACGGAGCAGGGAATGTCCGCGGACTACAGCCCGGAGGTGGTGAGCCGCATCACGGCGGCCCCGTCCGCCCAGGCGGCCGGCGGGGATTCCGGCCGGGACGAGTATTTTGTCCAGGCGGGCCGCTTTATCCTGGAGAAGGAGAAAGCGTCCATCGGAATGCTCCAGCGGATGTTTAAGATCGGCTTTAACCGGGCGGCCAGGATCATGGACCAGCTGGCGGACGCCGGCGTGGTAGGTGAGGAGGAAGGCACCAAACCGAGAAAGGTACTGATGACCATGGACGAATTTGAAGAAAAATTCGGAAACGGTCAATAGTCATAAATTCACAAGGAGGTAGAAGTAGGGATGAAAACGGATATTCAAATCGCCCAGGAGGCAACCATGCTGCCCATCAAAGAGGTGGCGGCGGCGTACGGCATCGGAGAGGACGAGCTGGAGCTGTACGGCAAGTACAAGGCAAAGCTCACGGACGAGCTGTGGGAGCAGGTGAAGGACAGAAAGGACGGAAAACTGGTGCTGGTGACGGCCATCAACCCCACTCCGGCGGGAGAGGGAAAGACCACCACCAGCGTGGGACTGGGAGACGCCCTCTCCAGGCTGGGAAAGAAAACGCTCATCGCGCTCAGAGAGCCGTCTTTGGGGCCGTGTTTCGGCATTAAAGGCGGGGCGGCCGGCGGCGGCTATGCCCAGGTGGTTCCCATGGAGGATTTAAACCTTCATTTTACCGGCGATTTCCATGCCATTACTTCTGCCAACAACCTGTTAGCCGCCCTTTTGGACAACCACATCCAGCAGGGCAACTCCCTGGGGATCGACACCAGGCAGGTGCTCTGGAAACGGTGCCTGGACATGAACGACCGTTCCCTGCGCAACATCGTAGTGGGCCTTGGGGCCAAGGCCGACGGCGTGGTGAGGGAGGACCATTTCGTGATCACCGTGGCGTCGGAGATCATGGCCATCCTCTGCTTGGCGGAGAACATGGAAGACTTAAAGAGACGTCTGGGAAAAATCATCGTGGCATATAATTACGCAGGAGAGCCGGTGACGGCGGCGGACCTCCACGCGGTGGGAGCCATGGCGGCCCTGTTAAAGGACGCCTTAAAGCCTAACCTGATCCAGACCCTGGAGCACACGGGAGCCGTGGTGCACGGCGGCCCCTTCGCCAACATCGCCCACGGCTGCAACAGCGTGAGAGCCACCAGGACGGCCTTAAAGCTGGCGGACATCGTGGTGACGGAGGCCGGGTTCGGCGCCGATCTGGGAGCGGAAAAGTTCCTGGACATCAAGTGCCGCATGGCAGGCTTAAAGCCGGACGCGGTGGTGCTGGTGGCCACGGTGCGGGCCTTAAAGTACAATGGCGGCGTGCCGAAGACGGAGCTGCAGGCGGAGAACCTGGAGGCCCTGGAAAAAGGCATTGTAAACCTGGAAAAGCACATCGAGAACCTGCAGAAATACGGCGTCCCCGTGGTGGTGACCTTAAATTCCTTTATCACCGACACGGAGAGAGAGTACGAGTTCATCCGCCGGTTCTGCGAGGAGCGGGGCTGTGAATTTGCCCTTTCTGAAGTGTGGGCAAAGGGCGGCGAGGGCGGCCAGGCCCTGGCAGAGAAGGTGATCTCCACCCTGGAGACGAAGGAGAGCCATTTTGCCCCCATCTACCCCGACGATATGAGCTTAAAGGACAAGATCGCCACCATCGCCAAAGAGATCTACGGGGCGGACGGCGTCACCTATGCCCCGGCGGCGGAGCGGGCCTTAAAGCGGATCACGGAGATGGGCTTTGGCTCCGTGCCGGTCTGCATGGCAAAGACCCAGTATTCCCTGTCTGACGACCAGACGAAGTTAGGGCGGCCCACCGGCTTTACCATCAACGTGCGGGACGCCTACGTGTCCGCGGGAGCCGGATTCGTGGTGGCCCTCACCGGCGCCATCATGACCATGCCGGGCCTTCCCAAGGTTCCGGCGGCAGAGGGGATCGACGTGAATGAGGACGGCGTGATCACCGGCCTGTTCTGATTCGGCTCTGGCTCAGATTTTAATCCCTGTTTCAATGTCTGAAATCCAGGCGCGGGAGGCGGAAACCCTTTCCCCTCCCGGCGTCTGGAAACCGGGGAAATGAAAAGGTGCAAGCTGCGGCGCACACCCGCGCCGGAGGCTTTTGGGTCATAGGGGATGCAGGTTTCTATGACACAGTATGACACAGGAAAACGGGATGTGTGCCCGTTCCCGAATGGTTCGCGAAGGAAGAACGGCGGGGAACGCTCGGGAATGGGGACACGGGTTCCGGCGGGACGGTCCGCCGGGAGCCGTATAATTGGAACATACGAGAATAGAAGAACGGAGGGACAACATGAAACTGAGAGATTGGTTGAAGGATTTGGATTACGAGCTGCTGCAGGGAGATTTGGATACAGAGGCGGAGGACGTGGTGTACGACTCCAGAAAGGCGCAACCGGGCACCATTTTTGTGTGCCTGAAGGGAACCAGGATTGATTCCCACGGCTTTATCGGCGACGTGGCCGCCCAGGGCGTAACCGCCTTTGTGGTGGAGCGGGACGTGGAGCTGCCGGAGGGGGCCACAGTGGTGCGGGTGGAGAGTTCCCGCCACGCCCTGGCCATGTTATCCGGCGTGCGGTTTGGCAATCCCATCCGCCGGATGATCTCCGTGGGAGTGACCGGCACCAAGGGAAAGACCACCACCACCCATATGATCAAGGCCATTTTGGAGGCGGCGGGAAAGAAGGTGGGAATGATCGGCACCACGGGAGCGGTGATCGGGGATCAGGTGACCCCCACGGTGAACACCACCCCCGAGTCCTACACCCTGCAGGAATACCTGTATAAAATGGCGGAGGCCGGCTGTGAGTACGTCCTCATGGAGGTGTCCTCCCAGGGCATCAAGATGCACCGCACCGACGGCCTGTTTTTCGACTACGGAGTGTTCACCAACATTACCCCCGACCACATCGGGCCGGATGAACACGCCGATTTTGACGAGTACCTTTATTATAAATCCAGACTGTTTACCATGTGCCGGGTGGGCATCGCAAACCGGGACGACGAACATTTCCAGGGGATCATTAAGGACCGCACCTGCGAGACCCTGTGTACTTACGGGACGGAGCCGGACAGAGAGGGATTTCCGGGATTTTTAGGGGGCCAGGTGCGCTGCGTGGCGGAGCCGGGCTTTGTGGGCACGGAGTTTGACGTCACCGACGAGAGAGACGGGCGGCGGCTGGAGCTGCGCCTGGGTCTGCCGGGAGCCTTCAACGTGAGTAACGCCCTGGCGGCGGCCAGCGTCTGCCGGGCCATGGGAATCTCTGAGGAGGCGGTGAGCCACGGCCTGGAGCACGTGCGGGTCAACGGCCGCATGGAGCTGGCCTACAGCTCGGAAAAATGCACGGTGATCATCGACTACGCCCACAACGCTGTCAGCATGGAAAGCCTGTTAAAGACCCTGCGGGAGTACCATCCCAGGCGGCTGGTCTGCGTGTTCGGCAGCGGCGGAAACCGCTCCAAGGACCGGCGGTATTCCATGGGAGAGATCGGTGGAAAGATGGCGGATCTGTGTATTCTCACCGCGGACAATTCCCGGTATGAGAAGACGGAGGACATCATCGCCGACATCCGCAGCCGCTTAGAGCCCACCGGCGGGGCCTTTGTGGAGATCCCGGACCGGCGGGAGGCCATTTACTACAGCCTGTCCCACGCCCAGCCGGGGGATATGATCGCCATTATCGGAAAAGGCCACGAGGACTATCAGGAGATCAATGGCGTCCGTACCCATTTCCTGGACCGGGAAGTGGTGGAGGAGGCCGTGAGAGATCTGGGCCTGTAGACGGAAAGAGGAGAGATATGACAGTTACAGTAAATGAGATTGTACAGGCGTCGGAAGGACGGCTGTTAGCCGGAGACGGCAGCAGGACGGTGACGGGGATTTCCCTGGATTCCAGAAAGGTGGGAGAGGGGGATCTGTTCGTACCCATCGTGGGGGAACGGGTGGACGCTCACCGCTTTTTAGAGCAGGTGGTTGCCATGGGGGCGGCCGCGGTGTTTACCAGCGAGCATGAGGCGGAGGATATTCCGGCGGAGAAGGCCGGGGAGGCGGCCTGGATCCGGGTGGACGACACCAGAGCGGCCTTGCAGCGGTTTGGCAGCTGGTGCCGGGGACGGCTCTCCATCCCGGTGGTGGGAATCACCGGCAGCGTGGGAAAAACCACCACCAGAGAGATGATCGCGGCGGCCCTGGGGGCCGGACTGCGGGTGTACAAGACGCCGGGCAACAGCAACAGCCAGGTGGGGGTTCCCATCACCATGTCCCAGATCGCCCCGGAGGATGAGATCGCCGTGATCGAGCTGGGGATGAGCGAGCCGGGAGAGCTGACCAGGATCGCCCAGGTGGCCCGGCCCACCATGGCGGTGATCACCAACATCGGCATCGCCCACATCGAGCAGCTGGGCTCCCAGGAGAATATCCTGAGGGAAAAGCTGACCATTCAGGACGGATTGCAGCCCGGCGGACTGCTGCTGTTAAACGGGGACGATCCCCTCTTAAAGGGCGCAAAGGCCAGGGAAGGATTCCGCACCCTCTATTACGGCACCGGGGAGAACTGCCATTACCGGGCGGAGGAGGTGCGGATGGAAAACGGCCGCCCCGCCTTCACCGCCGTCTGCGGGGAGAAACGGGTTCCCGTCCGCTTAAATGTGCTGGGCCTTCACAACGTGTCAAACGCCATGGCGGCCCTGGCGGCGGCGGAGGAGTCTGGAATTCCCATGGAGAACGCCGCGGCGGCCCTGGAGGAGTTCCGGGGGTTCCAGCACCGGCAGCAGATCTTTGAGAAAGACGGGATCACCGTCCTGGACGACACCTACAACGCCAGCCCCGTGTCCATGAAGGCGGCCATCGAAGTGCTGGCCGGCCTGGATCGGAAGGGGCGGCACATCGCTGTGCTGGCGGATATGAAGGAGCTGGGGGAGGAGACGGAGCGGTTCCACTATGAGGTGGGAGCGTTTTTAAAGGATTTTCCGGTGGACGTGCTGGTGACCTGCGGGGAGCTGGCAGCACGGATCGGGGACGGAGCGGAGGAATGCGGCGGCGCCGGTTCGGTGCGGCGGTTCCTGGACCGGGAGGAGATGGCGGACTTTTTAAAGGGCTGTCTTCAGCCGGGGGACTGTGTGCTCTTTAAAGGCTCCAATTCCATGGGGCTTTCGAAGGTGGCGGAGCTGTTTTACAAAGAGTGACGGGCGGAATCTGTCTGCCAGAAATGTTTGCCCTAAAGGAAGGACGGACCGGACTCTGCGGGGCGTCTGTCTCCCAGGGGGCAGAAGATTTTTTGATACCATATACGGGGGCCTGCAAATGTCTGGCAGGCTCCTGCTTTACTGTGAAAGCCCCGGATGGCGCCGGTATAGATGGGCGTGGAGCCATCTGGCTTTCATAATTTGTGATGACCGCGCTCGCGGTCATATCCGTTTTCATGTCCGCTCATGACGGACAAAACAGGAGGAAGAATGGCGGAAGAATTTGCCAATGTGATCGTTGATATATCCCATGAGCGGGTGGACCGGCCCTTTCAGTACCGGGTGCCGGAGCGGCTGCGGGGGCAGGTGGGAGCCGGATCTCCGGTGCTCGTCCCCTTTGGTGCCGGAAACCGGCTGCGGAAGGGCTATGTGGTGGAGCTGACGGACCGGGCGGAGTATGACCCTGCCCGGATCAAGGAGCTGGATTCCTTGGACGAGACCGGCTACAACGCCGCGTCCCAGCTCATCCGCCTGGCCTGGTGGATGAAGGAGCAGTACGGCTCCACCATGAACCAGGCGTTGAAAACGGTGCTGCCGGTGAAGGAAAAGATCCGCCCGGTGGAAAAAAAGACCATCCGCACGGAGCTTTCTAAGGAACAGCTAAAGGAGCTGCTCTCAGAGGCGGAGCGAAAGCATTACCGGGCCAGGGCCCGGCTGTTTTCCGCCCTCTTAGATATGGGGGAGGTGCCCTGGGAGCTGGCGGCGCGCCAGCTGCGGCTGACGGCGGCGGCCCTGAAACCCATGGAGGAAAAAGGGTGGATTTTCCTGGACCGGGAGGCGGTGTACCGCAATCCCATCCGCCGGGAGTTGGAAAACGGCGCGGCCGTGGAGCTGAACGAGGAGCAGCAGGCGGCAGCCAGGGCCTTTATCCAGGACTACCGGGCGGGCCATCCCGGCACCTATCTGCTCTACGGGATCACCGGAAGCGGAAAGACGGAAGTGTATATGGAGATGATGGAGGCGGTGCTGCGGGACGGCAGGCAGGTGATCGTGCTGATCCCGGAGATCGCCCTCACCTACCAGACGGTGATGCGGTTTTACCGGAGGTTCGGGCAGAGGGTGTCCGTCATCAATTCCAGGCTGTCCAAGGGGGAGCGCTACGACCAGTTTGAGCGGGCCAGAAAGGGAGAGATCCAGGTGATGATCGGGCCCCGTTCCGCCCTGTTTACCCCTTTTGAGAACCTGGGGCTGATTGTGATCGACGAGGAGCAGGAGGGAGCCTACAAAAGCGAGCTGGCGCCCAGGTATCACGCCAGGGAGGTGGCGGCCAGGCGGGCGGCCATGGCGGGAGCCGGCCTGGTGTTAGGTTCGGCTACCCCCTCCCTGGAAGCATTTTCCAGGGCGGAGCGGGGGGAGTACCGCCTGCTCACCCTGACGGGGCGGGCGAAGAAGGAGAGCCGCCTGGCCCAGGTGGAGGTGGTGGACCTGCGGGAGGAGCTGCGGGCGGGGAACCGTTCCATTTTCAGCCGCAGGCTGCAGGAGCTGATGGAGGACCGTCTGGGGAAAGGAGAACAGATCATGCTGTTTCTCAACCGCAGAGGGTATTCCAGCTTTGTGTCCTGCCGCTCCTGCGGGGAGGCCTTATCCTGCCCCCACTGCGACGTAAGCCTGACCCTTCACTGGAACGGCCGCCTCAAATGCCATTACTGCGGCTATGAGATCCTCATGCCGGAGCGCTGCCCGTCCTGCGGCTCCCCCTATATTGCCGGGTTCGGCACCGGCACCCAGCGGATCGAGGAGATGACGAGAAAGATGTTTCCGGGGGCCAGAGTGCTGCGGATGGACATGGACACCACCTCGAAAAAAGGGGGTCACGAGGAGATCCTCTCCGCTTTTGGGGACGGGGAGGCAGACATTCTCATCGGCACCCAGATGATCGTAAAAGGCCACGACTTCCCAAAAGTCACCTTGGTGGGAGTGCTGGCGGCGGATCTCTCCCTTCACGCCCCCGACTACGCCTGCGGGGAGCGGACGTTCCAGATTCTCACCCAGGCGGCGGGACGTGCCGGGAGAGGGGCGGACGCGGGAAACGTGGTGATCCAGACGTATATGCCGGAGCATTACAGCATCCGGACGGCGGCCAGACAGGACTATGAGGGCTTTTACCGGGAGGAAATGGCCTACCGGCGGATGCTCCATTACCCGCCGGCCTTAGGCCTTCTCACCATCCAGGCGGCCTCCCAGAAGGAGGAGACGCTTTCCCAGGCGGCGGAGAAAATGCGCCGGGCGGCGGAGCAGGCGGGGGATAAAGAGACGGGCCTTTTTGCCCAGGGGTTAGAGATCACCGGCCCGGTGGAGGCGCCGGTATACAAAGTTAATGATATTTACAGAAAAATTTTATATATTAAGCATGAGAATTATGGTATACTATTAAGAATCCGGAAAGAAATCGAGGCCCTGGAGCTCCCGGTGATGCTGAGCTTTGACCTGCAGTAGGCGGCTTTGCGGAATCAAGGGGGCCTGGAGGCCTGGCTGGAATAGAGGCGAATCACAGAGAAGTGGTTCCCGATCGCGGACATAAAAGAGAATCAAAGAACAGAATCGGAGGAAAAAGAGAGCGTTATGGCAATCAGACAGGTAAGAGTAATGGGAGATGAGATCCTGGGAAAGAGCTGCAAGCCGGTGAAGGAGATGACACCGAGGACGGCGGAGCTGATCCAGGATATGATGGACACTATGTACAAGGAGAACGGCGTGGGCCTGGCGGCCCCCCAGGTGGGCATCCTGCGCCAGATCGTCGTCATCGACGTGGACGACGGCAACCAGTACGTGTTGATCAACCCGGAGATTGTGGAAACCTCCGGGGAGCAGACTGGCTATGAGGGGTGCCTTAGCGTTCCGGGAAAGACCGGCGTGGTCACCCGCCCCAACTACGTGAAGGTACGGGCTTTGAACGAGGACATGAAACCCTATGAGCTGGAGGGCGAAGGGCTTTTGGCAAGGGCCATCTGCCACGAGTGCGACCATTTGAAAGGCCAGCTCTACGTTTCCCTGGTGCAGGGAGAGCTGGAGGATGTGGATGCCTTAGACGGCGAGGATGAGGAAAGCGAGGAATAAAAATGCGCATTGTATTTATGGGAACGCCGGACTTTTCCGTTCCGGCCCTGGAGGCCCTGGCGGGGGCCGGCCATCAGGTAGTGGCCGCCGTCACCCAGCCGGATAAGCCGAAGGGCCGGGGAAAGGCGGTGCAGATGACGCCGGTGAAGGAGAAGGCCTTAGAGCTTGGAATCCCGGTCTATCAGCCGGTGAAGGTGAGGGAGCCGCAGTTTGTGGAGAAACTGCGGTCCATGGAGCCGGACGCCATCGTAGTGGTGGCCTTCGGGCAGATTCTTCCCAAGTCCATTCTGGAGCTGCCAAAGTACGGCTGCATCAATATACACGCCTCCCTTCTGCCGAAATACCGGGGGGCGGCCCCCATCCAGTGGGCCGTCATCGACGGGGAGAAGGAAAGCGGCATCACCACCATGTACATGGACGAGGGCCTGGACACAGGCGATATGCTGGAGAAGGTGGTGATTCCCCTGGAGGAAAAGGAGACAGGGGGCAGCCTCCATGACAAATTGTCCGCGGCAGGCGGACAGCTGATCCTCTCCACCTTAAAAGGCCTGGAGGAGGGAACCTTAAAGGGGACGCCTCAGGGGGACAGCGATACCTGCTACGCGAAGATGTTAAAAAAATCCCTGGGAGACATTGACTGGACCATGGAGGCGGCGGCCATTGAGAGGCTGATCCGCGGCTTAAATCCCTGGCCCAGCGCCTACACCTGCCTCCATGGAAAGACCTTAAAGATCTGGGAGGCGGACGTGGTGGACAAGGAGTACGGCGTGGCCCCCGGCACCGTGGCGGCAGCCGGAAAGGACGGCCTCACCGTCCAGACGGGAAAAGGCGCCCTGGCCCTTAGGTCCGTGCAGCTGGAGGGCAAGAAGCGGATGGATATTCCGTCCTTCCTGCGGGGATACTCTGTGGAGGAAGGTACGGTTCTGGAAAGGAGAGCGGCAGAATGACATTTTTTACGGCGATGGGATACTACGGGTACGGATACGGTTACCCCGGTTTCGGCTTTTACTGGGATCCGACGCTGATCTTCGTGATCGTCGGGGCGGTGATCTCCATGTGGGCCTCCGGCCGGGTGCAGTCCACCTTTGCGAAATACTCCCGCATGGGCAGTATGTCCAGGATGACCGGAGCGGAGACGGCCAGGAGAATCCTGGATTCCCAGGGGCTTTACCACGTGCAGGTGCGCTCCGTGAGCGGAAACCTCACAGACCACTATGACCCGCGGACAAAGACGGTGAACCTGTCCCAGTCGGTGTACGGCTCCACCTCTGTGGCCTCCATCGGCGTGGCGGCTCACGAGTGCGGCCATGCCGTTCAGGACGCCCAGGCTTACGCCCCCTTAAATATCCGCAGCGCCCTGGTGCCGGTGGCCAACATCGGCTGCAAGCTGTCCTGGCCCATCATCCTCATCGGCCTGCTTTTGGGAATGACCCCCTTTCTTCATCTGGGCATCATTCTCTTTTCCCTGAGCGTGCTGTTTCAGCTCATCACCCTGCCGGTGGAATATAACGCCTCCAGCCGGGCGGTGTCCCTGTTAGGCCAGCTGGGGATCCTGCAGGGAAATGAGGTGGGCGCCGCCAGGAAGGTGCTAAACGCTGCGGCCCTCACCTATGTGGCAGCCGCTGCGGCCACGATTTTACAGCTTTTGCGGCTGATCATCCTGTTTGGAGGAAGAAACCGTGACGATCGCTAAGAACGGAGGGCGGGAGATCGCGCTGGACGTGCTCACGGAGGTGCTGGAAAACGGCGCCTTCGTCCACGTGGCGCTCTCCCGCGCCCTTTTTAAATACCAGTATCTGGAGAAACAGGAGCGGGCCTTTATCACCCGCCTGGTGGACGGCACCGTGGAGCGGCTTTTGCCGGTGGACGAGGCCCTGTCCCGCTGTTCCTCCACCCCTGTGAAAAAGATGAAACCCCTGATCCGCACCCTGCTGCGCATGAGCGCCTACCAGATCCTGTTTATGGACCGGGTGCCGGACTCCGCCGTCTGCAACGAGGCGGTGAAACTGGCGGCAAAGCGGAAGTTTGCCGGCCTGAAGGGCTTTGTAAACGGCGTCCTCCGCAGCCTTTCCAGAAGAAAGGCGGAGTTTGCCTTTGAGGAGCCGTATCTGAAATACTCCATGCCCCAGTGGCTGATCTCCCGGTGGGAGAAGGAGTACGGCAGCGAGCGGACAACGGCCATGTTAGAGGCCTTTCTCACGGAGCGGGGGACCACCGTCCGCTGCAGGCTGGAGCGGGCCTCCATGGAGGAGATCCTGGAGTCTTTAAAGGCCCAGGGGGCGGAGGCGGAGCCTTCTCCTTACGGGGAGGATCTGCTGATTTTAAAAAATTACGACTATCTGGAGGGGCTGGACGCCTTCGCCGCCGGCTGGCTCCAGGTGCAGGACGCCAGCTCCTACCTGGTGGGCCGGGTGGCGGATCCTAAAGCCGGCAGCCACGTGATCGACGTGTGCAGCGCCCCCGGGGGCAAGAGCCTTCATCTGGCGGATCTGATGAAGGGCACCGGCCTGGTGGAGGCCAGGGATCTCACCTGGCAGAAGGTGGCCCTGATCGAGGAAAATGTGGAGCGTTCCGGCTATGAAAACGTGCGGCCCCAGGTCTGGGACGCCCTGGAGCTCCATGAGAAATCGGTGGAGCAGGCGGACCTGGTGGTGGCGGACCTTCCCTGCTCCGGTCTTGGGATTATCGGAAAGAAACCGGACATCAAATACCGCGTCCAGGAGCAGGATCTCTCCGACCTGGCGGCTTTGCAGAGGGAGATTCTGTCTGTGGTCTGGAGATATGTGAAACCAGGCGGGCATCTCATTTACTCCACCTGCACCGTGGATCCCCTGGAAAATCAGGAGAACGCCGCCTGGTTTGCCGCCCATTTCCCCTTTGACCCGGTGGATCTTTCCGGAAGGCTGGGGGAGGCGGTGAAGGAGCCGTCCATGGCGGAGGGCTGGATCCAGCTTTTGCCGGGGAAGGACCCCTGCGACGGATTTTTTATCTCCCTGTTTCGGAGAAGGGACGGGGAACGGGATGAACAGAAGGAGCGTTGAACCGGTATGGAAAAAAAGGACATAAAATCCATGACCCTGGAGGAGCTGACCGGGGAGCTTTCGGCCCTGGGGGAAAAGGCCTTCCGGGCAAAGCAGCTCTACCAGTGGATGCACCAGAAACTGGCGGCGGAGCTCTCGGAGATGACGAACCTCTCCAAGGGCCTGCGGGAGCGGCTGGAGAAGGAATACATATGGACGGCCTTAGAGCCGGTGGATGTGAAGGTTTCCCCGTCGGACGGCACCAGGAAATACCTGTTCCGCCTGGGAGACGGCAATGTGATCGAGAGCGTGCTCATGCGCTATAAGCACGGAAATTCCGTGTGCGTATCCTCCCAGGTGGGCTGCCGCATGGGATGCCGGTTCTGCGCCTCCACCTTAGACGGGCTGGAGCGGAACCTGCGCCCGTCAGAGATTCTGGAGCAGGTGTACCGGATCCAGAGGGATACGGGGGAGCGGGTGGCAAACGTGGTGGTGATGGGCTCGGGAGAGCCGTTGGACAACTACGAGAACGTGGTCCGTTTCATCCGTCTCTTAAGCGCCCCGGAGGGGTTAAACATCAGCCAGAGAAACATCACCCTTTCCACCTGCGGCCTGGTCCCGGAGATTAGGCGGCTGGCGGAGGAAGGGCTTTCCGTGACCCTGGCCCTCTCCCTTCACGCCCCCAATGACCAGGTTCGGAAAACCCTCATGCCCATCGCCAACCGCTACGGTCTGGCGGAGGTGCTGGACGCCTGCCGCTACTACTTTGAGCAGACGGGACGCCGCCTCACCTTCGAGTACAGCCTGGTAAAGGGCGTCAATGACAATCTGGAGGAGGCGGAGGCCCTGGCCCGCTTAATCGGCGGCCACCACGGCCACGTAAACCTGATCCCCGTCAACCCCATCAAGGAGCGGGATTACGTCCAGTCCAACCGGGAGGCGGTGGAGGCGTTTAAGCGCCATCTGGAAAAACGGGGCATCAATGTGACGGTCCGCCGGGAGATGGGCCGTGACATCGGCGGTGCCTGCGGACAGCTTCGGAAAAGCTATATGGACAGGAAGGAGGCGTGAGAGCCATGCAGTCGTTTGCGGTGACGGATATTGGGATGGTGCGGAGCATGAATCAGGACTTCGTGTTCGCGTCCCCGGAGCGGATTGGCCCGCTGGAGGATTTATTCCTGGTGGCCGACGGAATGGGCGGCCACAGGGCAGGGGATTACGCCTCCCGGTTCCTCATTGAATACATTGTAAAATCGGTGAAAACCTCCGACGGGAAGGCGCCGGTGGCGGTGCTGGAGCGGGCCATCCGTTTAGGAAACCGGGAATTGTACCGGGACGCGGTGGAGAAGGAGGAATTGAGCGGCATGGGCACGACCCTGGTGGCCGCTTCCACGGAAGGAACCACCCTTTACGTGGCCAACATCGGCGACAGCCGCCTCTACCTGGTGCGCCGGGGAAAGGCCTACCAGGTGACGAAGGACCACTCCTATGTGGAGGAGATGGTGGCCGCTGGGAAGATGGTGCGGGGCAGCAGGGAGTATCTGAGCCAGAAAAATATCATCACCCGGGCGGCGGGAATGACCGAGCGGGTGGAGGCCGATTTTTTTGAGGTGGAGCTGGAGGAGGGGGACACGATTCTCCTCTGTTCCGACGGCCTCACCAACATGGTGGACAACGACGCCATCGCAAAAATCGTGTCCGGCGGCGGTTCCTTAGAGGAAAAGGGGAGACGGCTGGTGGACGCGGCCAATGAGAATGGAGGCCGGGACAACATTACGGTGATCCTGGCGGAATTAGATGAAAAGGAGGTGGGATGAGATGCTGCGGGCAGGAACAGTTTTGCAGGACCGCTATGAGATCCTGGAGAAAATCGGCTCCGGCGGAATGTCCGACGTATACCGGGCAAAATGCCATAAGCTGGACCGCATGGTAGCCATCAAGGTGCTGAAGGAAGAATTCTGCTCCGACGCCTCCTTTGTGGAGAAATTCAAAATGGAGGCCCAGGCTGCGGCCAGGCTCTCCCATCCCAGCATTGTAAACGTGTACGATGTGGTGGATGAGGGGGATTTTCACTACATTGTGATGGAGCTGGTGGAGGGAATTACCTTAAAAAGCTACATTCTGAAAAAGGGCGTCCTGGGGGTGAAGGAGGCCATCGGCATCGCCCTTCAGGTGGCCCAGGGCATTGAGGCCGCCCATGAAAACGGCATTGTGCACCGGGATATTAAGCCCCAGAACATCATTATTTCCATGGACGGGACGGTGAAGGTGGCGGATTTCGGCATTGCCAGAGCCGCATCCTCCCACACCATGAGCGCCACGGCCGTAGGCTCCGTCCACTACATTTCCCCGGAGCAGGCCAGAGGAGGCTACTGTGACGCCAGAAGTGATATTTACTCCTTCGGCGTGACCATGTATGAGATGGTGACGGGAAAGGTTCCCTTTGAGGGGGACAACACGGTGACGGTGGCCCTCGCCCATCTGGAGACCCCCATAGAGCCGCCTTCCGCGGTGAATCCGGCGGTGCCTGTGAGCCTGGAAAAGATCATTTTAAAGTGCACGGAGAAGAAACCGGAGTACCGCTACGCCTCCATGGGAGAAGTGATCTCCGACCTGCGTCGGGCCCTGATCGAGCCGGACGAGGATTTCGTGGAGGAGATTTCCAAAGAGGACAATACCGCCAAGACGAGGAAGATCAGCGAGGAGGAATTGAGCCAGATCCGCCAGGGCAGAACCAGAAAGGAGGCCCAGACGGCCGGAACGGAATCCTCCGAACAGCAGGAGGCCCTTTCCTCTGGGGATAGCCAGAAGGAGGAACCGGAGATCGGCCGTCAGGTGGTGCCGCCAAAAGAGGCGGAGGAGCCGGAGGAAAAGCAGCCGGGCCGGCCGAAGAAAAAAAACGGCGGTCCCCAGGTTCCAGAGGATGTCAATCCCCAGCTGGAAAAGCTGCTCACCGGCCTGGGCATCCTGGTGGCCGGCCTGTTTGTGGTGGGGGTGCTGGTGGTGTTGATCCGCATCAGCGGCATCTTTAACCTGGGAACAAGGGAGAATCCCACCCAGGCAGCGGAAACCTCCAGCGCGGCAGCGGTGGAGGACGACACCACCACCATCATGCCCAGAGTGGTGGGATACACCATGGACGAGGCGGAGGAGATTTTAAAGGAGCACGACCTGACGCCCACCTGGGAGGAGGTCTATGACGACACCGCGGAAAAGGGCGTGGTCATCAGCCAGGAGAAGGCGGAAGGGGAGAACGTGGAGCGCTATTCCAAGGTGAAACTCACCGCCAGCTTGGGCTCCGATCAGTTTGACCTGGCGGCCTACGGCATTTTTGAGATGACGGAGGAGGAGGCCAAGGACTTCTTTGCCAAAAACCACATCACCGCCAGTTTCCAGCGCCAGTATGACGAGACGGTGGAGGCGGGAAGGATCATCAGCTGCACCCCCCAGACGGTGAAGGCGGGGGATACGGTGACGGTGGTGGTCAGCGACGGCCAGGAGCAGGCCATGACCGTGGTGCCGAACCTTCTGGACCAGACGGAGGAAAATGCCCTTCAGCTTCTGGCCGATGCCGGCCTGGAGCCGGGCAAGGTCACCTTTGACAACAGCTCCGACATCGAAAAGGGCAGCGTGATGGGCCAGGAGGTGCCCAGCGGGACGGCCATCCTCCGGGGCAGCCTGGTGGGCTACACTGTCAGCGCGGGACCCTCCAGGGAATCCTCCCGCCGCTATGTGGGCGCCATCAACGACACCTTTGACCCCAGATACTTAATCGGCCCCGGCTCCGGAAGCGTGGAGCTGCGCATCCTCATCCGCTTAAAACAGGTGGTGGACGGGACGCCTCAGTACACGCCCCTCATGCCGGCGACGGTGATCAGCGGCTCCACCCTGGTGCCTGTGAGCTTTTCCAACATCGAGGGCGCGGAGGGCGTGAGCACCGGTGAAGTAGAGATTGTGAACGCGGACACCCAGGAGGTATTAAAATCCTACACGGTGCAGTTCTTTCCCCTGGGGTGACGGCTTATGAGAGGAAAAATTATAAAAGGAATCGCCGGTTTCTACTACGTCCATGACGGGAAGGAGCTGGTGGTGCAGTGCAGGGCGAAGGGCGTGTTCCGCAGCCGGGGGCTAAAGCCCCTGGTGGGGGACGACGTGGAGTTCGACCTGACGGATGAGAAAGATTTAGAAGGAAATATTACAGAGATTCTGCCCCGGAAAAATGCCCTGGTGCGCCCGGCGGCGGCCAACGTGGATCAGGCCTTGGTGGTGTTTTCCATCACCCACCCGGAGCCCAATTTAAATCTGCTGGACCGCTTTTTAGTGATGATGGAGGCGCAAGAGGTGCCGGTGGTGATCTGCTTTAATAAGACGGATCTCACCGGCGGGGCGGGGGAGGAGACGTACCGGGCCGCCTACGAGGCCGCGGGCTATGAGGTGCTCTTTATCAGCGCCAGAAAGGGCCTGGGGCTGGAGGAGGTCCGGAGCCGGATGGAGGGAAAAACCACGGTGCTTGCCGGGCCCTCCGGTGTGGGAAAATCCTCCCTCACCAACGCCCTCTTTCCCCAGGCGGCCATGGAGACCGGCAGCATCAGCAAAAAGATCCAGAGAGGAAAGCATACCACCCGCCACACGGAGCTGTTTTCCCTGGGAGAAAACACCTACATGATGGACACGCCGGGCTTTTCCTCCATGTACATCGAGGATATGGAGGCGGGAGAGTTAAAGGACTATTTCCCGGAGTTTTCCAGGTGGGAGGACGGCTGTAAATTTTTAGGCTGCGTCCACGTGGGAGAGAAGGTCTGCGGCGTGAAGGACGCGGTGGAGCGGGGCGACATCGGCCGGAGCCGCTATGAAAATTACAGGCTGATGTATCAGGAACTGAAAGACAAACGGAGATATTAGACAAGGAGAACAGACTATGCTGATATTGGCGCCATCCCTGCTGGCGGCGGATTTTAAGGATCTGGCCGGCCAGATCGGGGCAGTAGAGCGGGCGGGGGCCGGCTACCTCCACCTGGATGTGATGGACGGGGCCTTTGTGCCCAGCATTTCCTTTGGAATGCCGGTGCTATCCAGCATCCGGAGCTGCACAAACCTGGTGTTTGACGTGCATATGATGGTGGAGGAGCCGGGCCGGTATATTGACGATATAAAAAAGGCCGGGGCGGATCTGATCTGCGTCCATCAGGAGGCCTGCCTCCATCTGGACCGGACCGTAAACCAGATCCAGGAGGCGGGGTTAAAAGCGGCGGTGGCCTTAAATCCCGCCACCCCCATCTCCACCCTGGAGCACATCCTGCCCCAACTGGACATGGTGCTCATCATGTCGGTGAACCCCGGCTTTGGGGGGCAAAAATTCATCCCCTACACCCTGGACAAGGTGCGGGCCCTGCGGGCGGAGGCTAACCGCCGCGGGCTGAACCTGGACATCCAGATGGACGGGGGCATCACCCCGGAGAACGTGGGAGAGCTGATCGAGGCCGGGGCCAACGTGTTCGTGGCCGGTTCCGCCGTGTTCAAGGGGGATGCCGCCGCCAATACCAGGAGGTTTCTGGAGGTGTTTGAGCGGTACGAGGCGGCGGGGACCGCAGGCGCTCAGGCGGGAGGCCGCCCATGAGGCGGGCCCTTCTGATCTCCGGCGGCAGCCTGGACCGGGAGTTTGCGAAACGGTATCTGGAGAGCCAGAAGTTTGACATGGTCATCGCCGTGGACTCCGGGCTGAAGGGAGCCCTGGAGCTGGGGCTTTCCGTGGACGCCGCCGTGGGGGATTTTGACTCCGCCGACCAGGAGGCCCTGGCGGAGGCTCACGGGAAACAGGGGATCGTCTGGGACGTGCACAAGCCGGAGAAGGACGAGACGGACACGGAGCTGGCGGTGACCACCGCCTTAAAAGCGGGCTGTGAGGAGCTGGTGATTTTAGGGGCCCTGGGCGGCCGCTTTGACCACGCGTTGGGAAACGTCCACCTGCTCTACTACGCCGCCTGCCAGGGCGTTTCCGCCTCTATCGTGGACAGTCAGAACCGGATCACCGTGCTCACGGAGGGCCGCGCCTTCCGCCGGGGAGAGACCTGGGGCACCTACGTCTCCTTCCTCCCCCTGACCATGGAGGTGAAGGGCATCACCCTGCGGGGCTTTAAATACCCTCTGACGAAAAAGGACATTTCCATCGGCCCCTGCCTCTGCGTCAGCAACGAGCTGGCGGAGGAGGAGGCCACCATTCAGTTTGACCAGGGTGTGCTGATCTGCGTGGAGTCCCGGGACGGGAAACTGGACTGATCAAAAATAGATAAACTGGATATTTAAAACGAGCCACTTCTGTCATGAGATAAGGCAAGACAAAATCAGACAGACGGGAGTGGAACGTATGAGAAAACAGGAACATGAGAAACTTTACAAGGTGGTGCTGACCGGCCTGATGGCGGCACTGTGCTATGTGTGCTTTACCTTTCTGAAGATCCCGATCCCCACCATCGGCGGGGACTTTGTGGCCCTTCACGTGGGGAACGCCTTCTGTGTGCTGGCGGCCCTGCTCTTAGGCGGCGGCTACGGCGGGCTGGCGGGAGCCCTGGGGATGACGGTGGCGGATCTGATGGATCCGGTCTACATCACCAGCGCCCCGAAGACCTTTATTTTAAAGCTCTGCATCGGCCTCATCGCCGGGTTTATCGCCCATAAGGTTGCCCACATCACAGAGTCCCACGACGGGAAATACTGTTTCAAGTGGAGCCTGATCGCGGCGGCTGTGTCTCTGGGATTTAACGTGATCGCCGACCCGGTGGTGGGCTATCTCTACAAAAACCTGATTTTAGGGATCCCGGAGCCGGCGGCAAAGATCATGACCACCTGGGCGGCGGGAGTGACCTTTATCAATGCCGTGGCCGGAACAGTGGTGGTCGTGGCGGTATACGCGGCCCTGCGGCCGGTCCTGCAAAAAACGGGCATCTTTTTTCACATAAAATAGAAAAGGGCTTTAATTTGTCCCGGTTTTGTAGTATAATCAAGCGCAGATTCCCGTCGGGATCTGCGCTTTTGTGTTATGGAAATCTGCGCTTTTTGTAAAAAAGAGGGGGCGCAGCAGCTATTTCCGTCCGCAAGGAGCGCGCATCCGGCTGGCGGCCGTTTTGCGCAGAGGAAAGGGGCCGTCTGGCGGAAGGTCCGGACGGGCGGGACGTGTGCTCCGGCCACGATCGACAAGTACAGGAGGAGAATGGAAACCATGCTAGATTTAAAGTTTGTCCGCGAAAATCCGGACATCGTAAAGCAGAACATCAAAAACAAATTCCAGGACGCCAAGCTGCCGCTGGTAGACGAGGTGATCGACCTGGATGCCAAGAGCCGTGCCACTAAGGCGGAAGCGGACAATCTCCGCGCCAGCCGCAACAAGCTGTCCAAGCAGATCGGCGCCCTTATGGGACAGGGCAAGAAGGACGAGGCGGAGGCCGTAAAGGCCCAGGTGGCGGAGAGCGCCAAGCGCCTGGCGGAGCTGGAGGTTCTGGAGAAGGAGTACGAGGAGCGGATCTTAAAGATCATGATGACCATTCCCAACATCATCGACCCCTCTGTCCCCATCGGAAAGGACGACAGCGAGAACGTGGAGGTACAGAAGTACGGCGAGCCGGTGGTTCCGGATTTTGAGATCCCCTACCACACGGAGATCATGGAGAAGTTCAACGGCATTGATTTAGACAGCGCCAGGAGAGTGGCCGGAAACGGCTTTTACTACCTCATGGGCGACATTGCCAGACTCCACTCCGCAGTGATCTCCTACGCCAGAGATTTCATGATCAACCGGGGATTTACCTACTGCGTGCCGCCGTTTATGATCCGCAGCAACGTGGTGACCGGCGTGATGAGTTTCGCGGAGATGGATGCTATGATGTACAAGATCGAGGGAGAGGACCTCTACCTCATCGGCACCAGCGAGCACTCCATGATCGGAAAGTTTATTGACCAGATTCTTCCGGAGGAGTCCCTGCCCCAGACCCTCACCAGCTATTCTCCCTGTTTCCGCAAGGAGAAGGGCGCTCACGGCATCGAGGAGAGAGGGGTGTACCGCATCCACCAGTTTGAGAAACAGGAGATGATCGTGGTCTGCAAGCCGGAGGATTCCAAGATGTGGTTTGACAAGCTGTGGCAGAACACTGTGGATCTGTTCCGCTCCCTGGATATTCCGGTGCGCACCCTGGAGTGCTGTTCCGGCGACCTGGCGGATCTGAAGGTGAAATCCGTGGACGTGGAAGCCTGGTCCCCCAGACAGAAGAAGTATTTTGAGGTGGGCAGCTGCTCCAACCTGGGAGATGCCCAGGCCCGCCGCTTAAAGATCCGTGTCAACGGGGCGGACGGCAGCAAGTACTTTGCCCACACCCTGAACAACACCGTAGTGGCCCCGCCGAGAATGCTGATCGCCTTCCTGGAGAACAACCTGCAGGCGGACGGCAGCGTGAGGATTCCGGAAGTCCTTCGTCCCTACATGGGCGGGATGACGGAGATCCGCTAAGCGGCCGGGACATTGACGGGAAAAGGAAACAGTGAAAATGGAAAAACAGGAGAGACGTTTTCTCTGGATGGAATACCTCCTCGCGCTGGGGGTATTCCTCCTGTTTGCCTTTTGGGTAAACCACGGGCTTAAGACTACCGGATACTACGGGGATGACTTATACCTGTGGTATTGTTTTGATACGGAACCGGCGAAGGATTTCATCCTTCCCATGGGCGGCACAAAGTTCCGCCTGATCCACAATATTCTCTGCTACTTACAGCTCCTTCTCATGGGGCCGGACATCTGGCTGATGGTTCCCTTCAACATCGTGGTAAACGCCCTCATTGCCCTGACGGTGTTCCACTTTGTGCGGAAACTGGCGGACTGTCCCTATCTGGCGGGGGCCTGCGGGCTGGCGTATCTGCTGTCCCATCTGTCCTATTACCAGATCACCCAGGGATACGGGCTGATGGAGTCCGCCGCCCTCTGGCTGGCTCTGGTGATCCTCTATGAGATGTACCGGTATTTAAACGGAGACGGAAAGGGGAGCCGCAGGGCTTACCTGGCAGGCGCGTGGCTGTATCTGGCGGTGTGCCTGATCCATGAGCGCTACATGGTGCTATTGGCGGTGCTGGTGCTGGCGGTGGTCCTTAAGCAGGTGATGACGGGAAAGAAGGAATACCGGCTTTTAGGCTGGGCGTTTCTGTCCTTTGCCATTATGATGGGGATCCGGTTCTGGGCCATGGGCACCATCATTCCCGCGGGCACCGGAGGTACGGAGGTGACGGACACCTTCTCCATCAAGGAGGCCTTCGGCTACGCCATCGACAACGTGCTCTACGTGTTCGGCATCAACGCCGGCCCCATTCACCTAGACGGGGTGGAGTGGCAGGAAGTGCCAAGGATTCTGCGGCTGACGGTATACCTTACCGACGCCGTGCTGGCGGTCTTTGTGGCCCTGGCGGCGGCCGTAGGCTGGAGGCAGAAGGAGAGGCGGAAAGAGTATCTCTGCAACGTGGTGCTGATGCTGGTTTTCATGGCCATGTGCATCGGCGCGGCCAGCGTCACCATCCGCCTGGAGATGCGCTGGGTGTATGTCACCTACAGCGCGGCCCTGCTTTTGATGGCCTATCTCTATTCCATCATCCGGGCCGGCGGCGGGAAACTGCCCCTGCGGGCGGCCTTCGCGGCCATGGCCTGCTATTTTGTGCTGATTCTGCCGGTGGAGCTGTTCTACCGGGATCACTATGACCACCTGTACTTCTGGAACGGACAGGCCCAGGCCAATTCCCTGGCGGACGTGACCTGGGGCGTGTACGGAGAGGAGATCTTCGGCTCGGAGATCTATGTGATCGGGGACGAGTGGAAGGACTGCGAGTACCAGGTGGACGCCTTCTGGCGGCCCTACCGCACAGACGAGAGCCAGGTGCTGCCGGAGGTGACCTTTATCGACAGCTTGGGAGAGGCCTGGCCCATCACGGACCGGGACAAAAAGATCGTGCTGAAGGCGGATCTGGAGCACAACCGGTATGTGGACGTGACCTCCATGCTGAAGGTGAAGAAGTTCCAGAATGTGTACGGCTACTACGAACACGACGGCTGGATGGACCAGAAGGCAAAGATCCGGGTATTTACCGGCACCTCCGGCCAGCTGCGGATGAGCTTTTACGCCCCTCTGGAGCTTAAGGGGAATGAGACCATCACCGTGTCCTCCGGCGGAAGGCTGATCCAGGAGTTCCATCTGACGGACCACTGGGCGGATCTGCTGATCCCGGTGATGAAGAACCAGTATGTGGAGCTGGATGTGGAGTGCAATTTCTATTCCGTGGATCCGGAGCAGGAGCTGCGGGGGGAGACGCCCATGGCGGTGAATGTGGTGCTGTCGGCGGAGTAGAAATCCTTTGAAAAAGGAAAACAAAAAACGGCCGGAACCGGGGAATCAGGCTCAGGCAGGATACGGCCGGGGACGGAGAGTTCCCGGCCGTATCCTGCCTGGTTTTATGGGCCCGGTCCGGCCGGGAGAAAACAGGATGGCAAAAGAAGATCAATGTGAGGAGGAAAGATAGATGGTAGCGTTCAACCATTTTAATTTTAATGTGCTGGATCTGGAAAAGAGCCTGGCCTTTTACAAGGAGGCCCTGGGGCTGGCTCCCGTGCGGGAGAAGGAGGCGGAGGACGGCTCTTTTAAGCTGGTGTATCTGGGGGACGGACAGAGCGAGTTCACCCTGGAGCTCACCTGGCTGAGGGACCGGACGGAGCCCTACAACCTGGGAGAGTGTGAGTTCCACCTGGCGTTCCGGGCGGAGAACTACGAGGAAATGTTCCGGAAACATCAGGAGATGGGCTGCGTGGTGTTTGTAAACGAGGCCATGGGCATTTACTTTATCACCGATCCGGACGGATACTGGATCGAGATCATTCCGTAATTTAGGCGGAGACGGGGAACGGGAGAGAGGGGCATGAGAGATGAGAGCACCGTTGGAACGGTATATTTCCTTCTGAAATGCGCCCTGTATGGAGTGGCAGGGGTGGTCTGGTACCGGAATCTTCTGTTTCGTGCCCTGCCGGGCCTTTCTTACGGGCAGTCGTGGATTGTGCTGTGGGGGCTGGTGGCCTGGTCTGTGATCACCGGGACGTTTTTTTGTTATCGCCGTCGGAAAACGGAGTGGACGGCGGACGTGTCCGTGCTGCTGCCCTTTGGCCTGTATACGGTGGTCGCCTACGCCCGGCTGGCCTGGAAACTGGCCGCGGCAGCCCTGGGCGTAGCGGCGGTGCTCTCCGCCGTCACCGTGGCTGCCACCATGACGGGAAAGGTAGGGGAGGGGAACCGGAAGACGGTGCTGCGGCGCCGGGCCTACCGGTGTTTCTGCCGGTGCCAGTCCTATCTGGCGGTGAGTCTGACGGTGGTTATGGTGCTGCTGGGGGTTCGGGGGATTTTCCGGAAACCGCTGGCGGAGCCGGCCTCTGTTTCCCCGGAGGCGGGAAGACAGGGCCCGGAACAGACCATAAGCGGCAACATGGAGACCCTGCTGTCCCTCCAGGAGGAGCGCTGGGCGGAGCTGTCCGTGAGGGAGCGGCTGGACGTGCTGCAGACGGTGGCCAACATCGAGGCCTACTATCTGGGCATTCCCTACGAGCTGAAGGTGGGGGCCTCCCCGAAAGAGGAGTCCCTTCTGGGGGATTACCTCCATGCCGACCACACCATCTACATCAATCTGGACCATCTGGAACGGGATCCGGCACAGCAGGTGTTAAAGACCTGCTGCCACGAGGCGTACCACAGCTACCAGTACTGCCTGGTGGAGGCGTACCAGCAAATCGGAGCGGAGTATCGGGAGCTGCTGTTTTATCACGAGGTGCAGACGTATGAGCAGGAGTTTCTGGACTACAAGGGCGGGGAGGATGGATTTCTGGACTACTACCATCAGCAGTGCGAGAGCGACGCGCGGGAGTACGCGGGAAACGCGGTGGCGGACTACTATGACCGGATCGAGAAGTATGTGAAGGAGACGGGGGTGTAGGAGGCAAGCGGAAACGGGCCGTTGTCCCTGGGAGGATGTGGGATCCTCCGGGGCAGCGGCCCGTTTCCTGTTAAATTAGAATGCTCCGCAAGGAGGCACACTCCGCGCAGAGGAAAATGGCTGCTGGCGCAGCCGCGCTCCGGCGGGCGCGTGGGATGCCGGAAATCTTTTTCTGGCGTCCCGGCATCAGGGCTTTGCCCGGTCAGCGCACCTCCGGGAGGTCGCAGGCCGGAGAGGCCATAAGGGAATAGTTGGTGTGATAGATCACAAAGCCGGGGGCGCCGCCTGCGGCTTTTTTCACGTGCTTGCGCTGGATGTAGTCGATTTCCACCTTGTCCCCGTCCCGCCCCTTGGAGTAGTAGGCGGCCAGGGCTCCAGCCTCCTCAAATACCCGGTCAGGCAGGTCTTTTCCCTCTGTCTTTACCACTACGTGGGAGCCGGGAACGCCTTTGGCGTGGAACCACCAGTCGTTTCCGTTTGCCAGCTTGAAGGTGACTTCCTCGTTCTGGTAGTTGTTTTTGCCCACGTAGATGTGGAACCCGTCGCTGGAGAGGTAGTGGAGGGGACGGCTGGTGATCTTCGGCTTTTTGCCGCCGGCGGGCCGTTTTTTAATGTAGCCGTACTCCATCATTTCTTCCTTAATCTCCACCAGGTCCTCCTCTTTTAAGGCGATGTCCAGGGCGGTGCTGATGGACTCTAAGTGGTCGATCTCCCGTTTCGTCTCCTGAATCTGGCCGGTGAGGGCTTCGTAGGTGCGTTTCAGCTTGTTGTAGCGGTCGAAATGCTTCTGGGCGTTCTCTCTGGCGGAGAGCTGATCGTCTAAGGGGATGGTGATTTCCTCGCCGGTGTAGTAGTTGAGGCAGCGGAAGGATTTCTCCCCGCCGGACAGCTCGTAGCCGTAGGTGTTTAACAGCTCGCCGTAGACCTTGTATTTCTCCCGTTTTTCCGTGTCCTTTAACTGTTTTTCCTGAAGGTCATACTTTTTATAGTTCCGCTCTAAAAGGGTCTGGACAATCTTTCTTAAGTCCACGGATTTCTGCTTGATGCGGTTGACGGCGTTTCTGGCGGAGTAGTAGTGCTCCAACAGGGCGCTGATGCTGTCCCAGGTTTCCGCGCGGAAATCGCCGCCCTCATAGCAGGTGAGAGGCAGGGAGGCAAACTCCACCGGCTCCTCCTCCTGGTAGACGATGTTTGGCTGGAACCGGCCTTCCTTCACATCCTCCATCATCCGGGAGAAGGTGTGGTAGAGGTGGGTCATCTCCAGGTCACTTAACTCCGCCGCCGGCAGGTCGCCGTCGATGGAGGCTAAGTGGCACAGCTCCATGCCCATAATGGGGCTGAATCCGGTGAGTTTCTGGTAGATGGCCTTCTGCATTGGGGCGGGGGAGGCGGCAAGGAGCTCCCGGAAGGTCTCCTCGGAGACGGTGAGGGGATCGGCCTTTTCCACGGTCATGGGGATGAAATAGGGGCGGCCGGGGAGCACCTCCCGCACGGAGCTGAGTTGGGCGGACACGTGCTTGATGCTGTCTAAAATGGTGCCGTCCTCCTTGCAGAAGATGATGTTGCTGTGCTTTCCCATGAGCTCCACCATGAGCTTTTTCCGGCATAAGTCCCCCAGCTCGTCCAGATGCTCGAATTCAAACTGAACCACCCGCTCCAGGCCCGGCTGGGACACCTGCACCAGTCTGGCGTTTCCGATGTGCTTGCGCAGGAGCATACAGAAATTGGGGGCGGTGAGGGGACTGGGCTTGTTGGCCTCCGTAAAGTAGAGGAGGGGCAGGCTGGCGCTGGCGCTCATGAGCAGCCGGTAGGTGGTTTTCTGGCTTTTTATGGTAAACAGCAGCTCATCCTTCTCCGGCTGGGCGATTTTGGCCACCTTTCCCCCTTCCAGGGCGTGTTTGAGATCATATACAAGATTGGAAATGACAATTCCGTCAAATGCCATGTTATCGTTCCTCCTGAATCCAAAATAAAGGGGCGGGATCACTGCCCGCGGAAACCAGTATAGCACAGATTGGGGGCCGGGGGAAGGGTTTTGGCGGTTTTGGGAGGGGAGCGGTGGATTTGCGGGGGGAATGGTGGTAGAATGAGAGCAGATGGAAGGAAAAGGAGAAGGAGGGAAAGCTATGGAGAAATTACAAGGGAAAATGGGGATGGCCCTGGAAGTGCTGGTGGAAAGTGCCGGCCTGGCTATGATACAGTATCTGCTGCTTTCGGCCTGCCTGTCCTTTGCCCGCCGCGGCGTGTTTGTGCTGTTTTTTGCCGTATTCGTATCCCTGGGAGCCAGGTATCTGGAGCGGATGAAACAGATCGGGCTGGGATGGGCGGCCAGGTATGGGCTGTTTGGGCTCTGTCTGGCGGCGGAGTGCCTGGCGGCCTGGGTGTTTGGCTACGCCCGGATGGAGTTTGTTCTTCTGAGGTGAACCGGGGAATGGGAGACGGAGAGCGGCTTTACGGACTGCCGGGAGAACATGAGGAGGAATGGAAATGGAGATTTGGAATCTGAAGGAGCGGGAGGAATGGATCCGGCGGGCGGCGGAGTGGTTTCACGAAAAATGGGACGTTCCCGCTGGGGAATATGAGGCCAGTATGAGGGAGAGCAGCCGGGGGACGGATGGCGTTCCCCAGTGGTATATCGCGGTGGAACAGGGGGAGATCGTCGGGGGCGTGGGAGTGATTGAGAACGATTTTCACAACCGGAAGGATTTGGCCCTCAACGTGTGCGTCCTCTATGTGGAGGAGAATTTTCACAGCCGGGGCATCGCCGCTGGGGCGCTGTTGGAGCAGGTCTGCGGGGATATGAGGTCTGCGGGACTGAAACGGCTGTGCCTGATTACGAATCATCCTTCGGTTGCTGAGCGGTATGGATGGAAGTTTCTCGGTATGGTGCAGGGGATCCGGATGTATGAGAAAGAGCTTTAGAAACTTTCAGGAAAAGGGAATGGGAAAAACGGACATGACCGCTAACGCGGTCATGTCCGTTTGTGATGCGGTTTCGGGAAGGTTAGTCCAGGTTCCAGATGTCCCGGTTGTACTCGGCGATGGTGCGGTCGGAGGAGAAGTAGCCGGCCTGGCTGATGTTTACCAGCATTTTTCTGGCCCAGGCGGCGCGGTCCTCGTAGTCCTTAAAGGCCTGCTCCTTGGCAGCCACGTAGGCCTGGAAATCCGGGAAGGTCATAAACCAGTCTTTGTTTAACAGCTCCGCGGACAGGCGGGACAGGTTTTCGGCGCAGCCCACCGCCATCATTTCCGGGCCGGTGATAAAGTCCACTGCCCGGCGGATGGCCGGATCCCGGTCGTAGTACTCTCTGGGGCGGTAGGAGCCGTCCCGGTAGCGGTCAATGACCGTCTGGCTGGGATCGCCGAAGATGTAGATGTTGCCGTCCCCCACTAGCTGGTGGATTTCCACGTTTGCCCCGTCCTCCGTGCCCAGGGTGACGGCCCCGTTTAACATGAATTTCATGTTGCCGGTGCCGCTGGCCTCCTTGGACGCCAGGGAGATCTGCTCGGAGAGGTCGCAGGCGGGAGTGAGCTTTTCCGCCAGGGTGACGTTGTAGTTTTCCGTCATCACCACCCGCAGCCACGGCCGTACCTCCGGATCATGTTCCGTGAGCTGCTTTAAGCAGAGGATCATGTGGATGATGTCCTTGGCGATCACGTAGGCAGGAGCCGCCTTGGCTCCGAAAATGGCGGTGATGGGGGTGGACGGACGGTTTCCGGCCTTGATTTCCAGGTATTTGTGGATCAGGTAGAGGGCGTTCATCTGCTGGCGCTTGTACTCGTGGAGCCTTTTTACCTGGATGTCAAAGATGGAGTTCGGGTCGATGTCCAGGCCCTGGGTCTCTTTTAAATAGGCGGCCAGCTGCTCTTTTTTGGTCTGCTTTACGGCCAGCAGGCTCTTTAGCAGGGCGGAATCCTCCAGGAATTTCGGGTCGTTTAACCGTTTCAGCTCACCGGCGTCCGTCTGGAACCCGTCTCCGATGCGGTCCTCGATCCAGGCGGCCAGCTCCGGGTTGCTGTGAAGGAGCCAGCGGCGGAAGGTGATGCCGTTCGTCTTGTTGTTGAATTTTTCTGGGTAGACGGAGTAGAAATTGTGGAGCTCCGTCTCCTTTAAAATGCCGGTGTGAAGGGCAGCCACGCCGTTGACGCTGAACCCGTAGTGGATGTCAATGTGGGCCATGTGCACCCGCTCCTCCCGGTCGATGATGTAGAGGGACGGGTCGTCAAACCGGCGGCGCACCTTGTCGTCCAGCACCTCGATGATGGGGATGAGCTGGGGAACGGCCTCTTTTAAGTAGTCCATGGGCCATTTTTCCAGGGCCTCCGCCAGGATGGTGTGGTTGGTGTAGGCGCAGCAGTTTGTCACCACGGAGATGGCCTCATCCATTTCCATCCCGTGTTCCGCGGTGAGCAGGCGGATGAGCTCCGGGATCACCATGGTGGGGTGGGTGTCGTTGATCTGGATGACGGCGTAGTCCGCCAGGTCGTGAAGGTTGGAGCCCTTTGCCTGGGCCTCGTCTAAAATGAGCCTGGCGGCGCTGCTCACCATGAAATACTGCTGGTAGACCCGCAGGATCTGCCCCGCCCGGTCGCTGTCGTCGGGGTAGAGGAACAGGGTGAGGTTTTTCTCAATGTCCCCCTTGTCGAAGGAGATGCCGTCTCCCAGCAGGCCCTCGTCCACCGTCTCCAGGTCAAAGAGATGGAGGGTGTTGGTGCGGCTGTGGTAGCCGGTGACCTGGATGTCGTACATCCGGGAAGTGAGGGTAAAATTGCGGTAGGGGATCCGGTAGGTCACGTCGGTTTTCTTCAGCCAGGAGGGTGTCTGGATCCAGGGGTTTGGCTCCTCCTTCTGCTTATTGTCCTGAAATACCTGGCGGAACAGGCCCATGTGGTAGTTTAAGCCGATGCCGTCCCCGTTTAAGCCCAGGGTGGCGATGGAGTCTAAAAAGCAGGCGGCCAGGCGGCCCAGGCCTCCGTTTCCCAGGGAGGGCTCCGGCTCGTATTCCTCCACCGCCGCCAGGGATTTTCCGTGGCGGGCCAGGATGGCTTTCACGTCGCCGTAGATGCCTAAGTTGATCAGGTTGTTGGACAGCAGCTTTCCGATGAGGAACTCCGCGGAGATATAATAGAGCTTTTTCTTCCCTTTCTCCTCCCGGCGGCTTTCCGCCATGGACTGGGTGAGGGAGAGAAGGCCGCCATAGAGCTCCGGCACGGTGCAGCCGTCCAGGTCTTTGCCGCAGGCATTCTGTAAAAGCAGTTCTAACGAATTCTGATTCTGTTTCATAGGGGTTCATTCCTTTCTTCAGATCGTGTGGTTCAAAAGGTTCTGTATGTATCATATGCTCTTTTTCCCGGAAAAACTTGCAGGATTCTGGGGGATTATAGTACAATCCTATCAAAACCATTAAAATAGAGAAGAAAAAGGAGGCGGACAGGGCTTATGAGGATCCCGGAGTCGGAGTATCGGAGGCGGTTTCACGAGAGCAAAGAACACGGGGGACGGGAGTTTCCCTTCAATATTTATCCCTGCACCATCCCCTTAGATTTCCCGGGGGTGCAGGTGCACTGGCACGACGAGATGGAGATTATTTCCGTGAAACGGGGTCGGGGCGTGGTAACGGTGGACAAGGAGGCCATCCCGGTGGCGGCCGGGGAGGCGGTGGTGGTGTTTCCCGGGCAGCTCCACGGCATCGGGCTGGGAGAGAAGGAGGGCCTGGAGGAAGGGGCCGGGGACGGGAAACGACATTCCCTGGGAGAGGGGGAAGTGGCCGGATGGATGGAGTACGAAAATATTATTTTCCAGCCCCAGATGCTCATGGCCTCCGCCCCGGACTTATGCAGCATGGAATTTCTCCTTCCCATGGCGGAGAACGCCGCCGGGCCGGTGCATATGAGGCCGGGAGTGGCGGGCTGGGAGGAATTTCTGGGGGCGGTGGAGCAGCTGGACCGGCTGTGCGGGGAACGGCCCTACGGCTGGCAGATGGGCGTAAAAGGGGCTTTGTTTCTGCTTTTGGAGGCAGTGGTGCAGGTGTGGAAACCGGGGAAGGCCAGGCGGCCGGAGAAGTCCAGGGAGCGGATGAAGGAGCTTTTGGACTATGTGGGGGAGCATTTCGGGGAGCGGATCACCGTGGAGGATGCCGCCGGGCTCTGCTGCTACAGCAGTTCCCATTTTATGAAATATTTCAAACAGTATATGGGGATGCCCTTTGTGGAGTATTTAAACGGATACCGGCTGTTTCAGGCGGGGGGAATGCTGCTGGCCACCGGGGAGCCGGTGACGGAGGTGGCGGAACGGTGCGGGTTTGAGAACCTGTCTTATTTTAACCGGCTGTTTAAGCGGCGGTACGGGTGTACGCCGGGGGAGTACCGGAGGCGGAAGGCGGAAGATGGCGGCGGGGAGGCGGGAATTGAGAAGAAGTTTGGGGAAAGAACTGGGGTGATGTCTGGAGAAGGAAGCGAAAAGATAGCTGGAGAAAAGAAGGAATAGACAAAGGGCGTATTTGAGAATGGAGCTGGGAGATGGCCGGAGAGAACCGGGGCAACGCCTGGAGAGAGAATCAGGCCGATGCCTGGAAGGCGATCCGAAAAGATGCCTGGAGAAAAGAGGGAATAAAAAAGGGGTGTATTTGAGAATGAAGCCGGAAAATAGCCGGCCAAATCCTCAGACACCGCAAAAGGAGGGAGCCGGAAAACCAGCTCCCTCCCCCGCATTTTCAGTGCAGCTCATGCAAAATCTCCAAAAACCCCCGCATATACCTGGTCAGATACAGGTCCTTCCGGTAGCAGGCGTAAAAGTGGCGGTTGTTCTCCACCCCCAAAAGGGGATAGACCAGGTAGCCGCAGTCTCCCCGCAAATCCCGCTCCGTGTAGACGTTGGGGCAGATCATCACCGCTTTGGCGGAGGCCACCACCCGTTTTCCCACTTCGATGCTGCCGGTCTCCAGGCCGATGCGGGGGGAGAGTTCCCTGGAGATAAAAAGGGAATCCTGGAGGGTGCGGACGGAGTGACCTTTTTTGATGCAGATAAAGAGCTCCTGGGCAGCCTCCATCACGTCCACGGGGGTGCCCGCCGGGATCCGTCTGGCCAGGTCTGTGTCCCGGTTTACCAGGAGGACCAGCTCCTCGTGGCGGATCAGGTCGTAGACCAGGTCGGCGTGGCGAGGCATGGTGGTGAGGCAGGCGATGTCGATGGTGCCCCCCAGGAGGTTTCGCTCCACGTCGCCGGAGCCGTACTCTAAAAGGTCTAGGGTTACATGGGGAAACCGCTTGGAAAAGCGGATGTAAAGCTCCGGCAGGATCTCCAGGGAGCGCTGCACCGGCATTCCCAGGCGGATGGTGCCGAATTCCTCCTGTTTCAGCTCCTCGATCTGTTTCTCCAGGTTGGCGTTGATGGTGAGGACCTGGCGGGCGGCGTCCACGTAGAGGCGGCCCGCTGCCGTGAGGGTGATGGGATCGGTGGTGCGGTTGAAAATGGGGGCTCCCAGGTTGGCCTCCGCGGCCTTGATCATCTGGCTCAGGGAGGGCTGGGAGACGTAGAGCTTTTTGGCCGCGTTGGTGATGCTCCCTTCCTTTAAGACGGTTAAGATGGACTGGATGTGTTTATCGTTCATGGAAAATCCTTTCTGTGGCAAATCAAAGGGAACTGTCCGCCTGCGAAAGACACTTGCAGACGGAGGCTGTTTGTGGTTTATTTTACCATAGGATGCGGTTCTTTTCTATATTTTTGTTTTGGGATAAGACGGGTTCCCGCCCGTCCCGTTCGCAGCTGTTTGGCCATGCTATTCACCATTTTTCACAAAAAATCCCCATTTTCCCCCACATAAGGACAGCCTTATACCCAACATAAACAGAGAAGTATTGGAAATTTTCCCCGTCCGGTGATACCATAAAGACAGACAAAAACGGAGCAAGACGCAAGAAATAAAGGAGGGTTATCATGGATATTAAGAAGGCGGCGATGGCCGGCACGCTGGAGTCCAGCGATGCGCAGGTGACGGTAGAGCCGGGAACGGACGGGATCGAGCTTTCCATTGAGAGCAGCGTGATCAACCAGTACGGAAAGCAGATCAAAAAGGTAGTCCTGGAGACTCTGGACCGTCTGGATGTGACCAGCGGAAAGGTGACAGTGGTGGACAAGGGAGCCCTGGACTGCACCTTAAAGGCGAGAGTGGAGTGCGCCGTATACCGCTCCAATGACATTACGGAAAATCTTCCCTGGGGAGGTGTGATCAAATGATTCATCCAAATAAAAAGCGGCTGAGAAGGTCCATGATGTTCTTAAACTGCCAGAAACCTGGCCTGATCAAGGACCCCTACATTTACAAACCGGATTCCATCATGCTGGATTTAGAGGACGCGGTGGCGGAGAACCAGAAGGACGCTGCCAGATATTCCTTATACCACGCCCTGCAGGAGATTGATTACCGCGGCGTGGAGCGGGTGGTCCGCATCAACGGGCTGGACACCCCCCACTGGAAAGAGGACGTCCGGGTGTGCGTGGCCGGCGGAGCGGACACCATCCGTATCGCCAAGACGGAGAGTGCGAAGGACGTACATACCGTAGAGGAGGCCGTGATTGCGGCGGAGAAGGAGTTTGGACGGCCGGAGGGCAGCACCCTTTTGATGGCAGCCCTGGAGTCCTGCCGCGGCGTGCTCAATGCTCTGGAGGTCTGCGAGTCCTCTGAGCGTCTGATCGGTATCGCCCTGTCCGGCGGCGACTACACCAAGGATCTGCAGACGAAGATCACCGGCACCGGCGTGGAGCTTATGGGAGCCAGACAGCACATGATCATGGCGGCCCGGGCCGCCGGCGTACAGTGCTGGGACACGGTGTTTACCAACTTGGACGACATGGAAGGATTCCGCAAGGAGACGGAGATGATCAAGCTCATGGGCTTTGACGGAAAATCCCTGGTAAACCCCAGACAGATCAGCGTGGTTCATGAAATCTTTACCCCCACGGAGAAGGAGATCATCTTCGCGGAGAAGGTGGTTCGTGAGATTGATGACAAGAAGGCGAAGGGCATCGGCGTGTTCACTGTGGACGGCAAGATGATCGACATCGCGTTCTATGACGGAGCAAAGAGGACAATAGCCCTGGCAAAGGCTTCAGGCGTGTATGAGGGGGATCTGTAAAATGATAAATGCTGTAGGTAGAGAGATTCCGGAGCAGGTCTTAGAGGCCACCGGAAAAGAGGTTTTTAAAGGCGCTTACGCCTATGACAATTATGAGTACAAGAAGGCGGCCCCCACAGTGCGGGCCATGGTGGATCCCACCCGCTCCAAGATGGTTTCCTCCATCCGTGAGGCCCTGGAGAAATGCGGCATCAAGGACGGCATGGTGTTATCCTTCCACCATCATTTCCGCGAGGGAGACTATGTGGTAAACATGGTAATGGAAGAAGTCCACAACATGGGCATCAAGGACATCACCATCTGCGCCAGCTCCCTGGGAAAGGCCAACAATGCCATTGTCCCCTACATTGAGGACGGCACCATCGTGGGCATCCAGTCCTCCGGCGTGCGGGGCAAGATCGGAGAGGCCATCTCCACCGGAAAGCTGCGGGATCTGGCGATTATGCGTTCCCATGGCGGCCGCGTGAGGGCCATTGAGACAGGAGAGGTGCACATTGACATCGCGTTTATCGGCGCCCCCACCTGTGACGAGTACGGCAACTGCCGCCCCAACGGCGGAAAGAGCGACTGCGGAGTTTTGTCCTATGCCATGGCAGACGCAAAATACGCAGATAAAGTAGTAGCTGTCACCGATTGCCTGGTTCCCTTCCCCAACGTACCGGCCAGCATATCCATGTCTGACGTGGACTATGTGTGCGTCGTGGACGAGATCGGCAATCCGGCTAAGATCGCCACCGGTGCGGCAAAGCCCACCACCGACGTGAGAAAGCTGATGATGGCGGACTACTGCACCCAGTTTGTGATCAACACCCCCTATTTTAAGGACGGTTTCTCCTACCAGACAGGGGTAGGCGGCGCCTCCATCGCCTCCACCATCTCCCTTGGGAAGATCATGGAGGAGAGGGGAATCCAGATGGGCTTTGGCGTGGGCGGAATCACCACCCCCATGTGCGACCTTCTGGAGAAAGGGCTGATCCGTACCATCGTGGATACTCAGGATTTTGATCTGGGGGCCATTGAGTCCATCAAGAAGAACCCCAATCACGTTGAAATTTCTGCCTCTGAGTATGCCAATCCGATGAACAAGGGCGCCTATGTCAACAGACTGGATTTCGTGATCCTGGCAGCGCTTGAGGTTGACGTGAATTTCAACTGCAACGTGGTGGTCGGCTCCGACGGCATGATCACCGGCGCTCAGGGCGGCCATCCGGATACGGCGGCAGGAGCAAAATGTACCATCGTGATCGCCCCTCTGCTGCAGGGCAGAATTCCGGCTATCTGCACCAACGTGACCACGGTTACCACGCCGGGCGAGACGGTGGATGTGGTCATCACCGACTACGGCATCGCCATCAACCCGAAACGTCAGGATCTGATCGAGTGCATGAAGGGCGTCAACCTTCCCTTCCGCACCATCGAGGAGCTGCGGGACATCGCTTACTCCATCGTAGGCGAGCCGGCTCCCGTGGAGTTTGACGACCGTGTGGTAGGCATCATCGAGAGCCGCGACGGCACCGTGCTGGATGTGGTGAGAAAGATCAAAGAAGTAGAGTTATAAAAGAGTTATAAAAATGTGAGAGATGGGCGGCGGCTTGAGAGAGCGGGCCGCCCTCTTTTTTCCTATAGGGAAATGGCTGCTGGAGCAGCCGCGTTCCGGCGCGGATGTACGCCGGCAGCGGACACGATTCCTATGGGAAGGGGAAAAGGGAGGAGAGAACATGGAAAAAAACTGGAGCCTGTTGGAGGAGCTGGCAAAATACACGGTGCCGGAGCTCTGCGACGGCATGGAGACGTACCGGATCATGGACTGGCAGATCAAGCCCTGGGTGGGGCGGCCAAGGATCGCCGGTTACGCCCTGACGGTGGAGGTGCCCGCCGGGGAGAGCGGGATCGTGCCGGATGCCATCTGCGCGGCTAAGAAAGGGGACGTGATCGTCATTGCCGGAAAGGGGGACTGCCGCCTTTCCTACTGGGGGGACCACCGCAGCCTCTGCGCCGGAAAGCAGGGGGCCGTGGGAGTGATTGTGGACGGGGCCTTCCGGGATCTGGAGGGCTGTGAGGAGGAGGGCTTTCCCGTATTTGCCAGGGCCCTCACCTGCCGCTCCGCGGGAAAGGCCAAAACAGGGGCCATCGGCGTCCCGGTGGAGTGCGGCGGCGTGACCGTCTGCCCCGGCGATTTGATCGTGGCGGATGTGAACGGCATCTGCGTGTTAAAGGAGGAGGAAGTCCCGGCGATCTTAATCCGCACCAGAAATAAGATTCGTTCCCAGGCGTACACCAGACAGGAGATGGAGCGCACTGGAAAGGTGATCCCCAGGATTCTGCCCGTCCCGGAGCCGGAGAAACAGCCGTAGGAGCGGCCGGAGCAAAGGGCAGAGCGGGGCTGACGGGAAACGGTTCCCCGGAGCCGGAAACGAAAACGGGAAAGACGCCGCTTTTTTGAGAGAGCGGCTTTTCCCTTTCACACGTGACATGAGCAAAAGGTTATGCGATTCATTCTAAATCAAAATTTTACGAATGAGCAATTCCCCTTTATAATGATGGTAGCGATCATTGTAGAGGGGTTTTGCTTTTTATTAGGCGTCTGGAGAAAGGGCGGCCGCAAAATCAGCAAAACCAGGAAATCCAAAGAAGACGAAAACCAACAAAATCAAATCAGAAAAGGAGAAACGACATGACAGAGGAAATCAGAGTAGCCCAGGAGAAATTTGCGGAGCTGATCCGTTCCGAGTATGAGCGGATTGAACGGATGAAGGCCGACCAGGAGATCACGGATTTTGCCGCTCTGGACACCATCGTGGTGGGCGTGCTGCCGGGAGACGGCATCGGCCCCATTATTATGGAGCAGGCCCTGCGGGTGTTAAAAAACCTGATGGCCCCGGAGCTGGAGAGCGGAAAGCTGGAGATCCGGGTGATCGAGGGCATGACCATTGAAAACCGGGCGGCAAAGCTGCAGAGCCTGCCGGACGAGGTATTTGAGGAAGTGAAAAAGTGCAACGTGATCATCAAAGGGCCCATGGTGACCCCCAGAGCCTCCGATCCCTGGCCCAACCTCCTCTCCGCCAACAGCCTGCTGCGCCGCGGCCTGGAGCTGTTTGCCGCCGTGCGCCCCATCCGCATTCCGGACAAGGGCATTGACTGGACCTTCTTTCGGGAGAACATCGAGGGCGAGTACATCTGGGGCAACAAGGGCATCCAGGTAAACGAGGATCTGGCCGTGGACTTTAAGGTGCAGACGAAACAGGGCAGCGAGCGCATTGCCAGAGCCGCCTTTGAGTTTGCCAGAAAGAACGGCAAGAAAAACGTGACCATCGTCACCAAGGCCAACATCGTCAAGCTGGCGGACGGCAACTTCATCAAGGCCGTGCGCAAGGTGGGCGAGGAGTATCCGGACATCGAGATCCAGGAGCGGCTGGTGGACGCCATGTGCGCCAAAATGCTGGATCCGGAGTTCAATAAAGGCATCGAGGTCATCGTCCTTCCCAACCTCTACGGCGACATCGTGACGGACGTGGCGGCGGAGCACCAGGGCGGCTTAGGCACGGCCTCCTCCTCCAACCTGGGAAATAAATACGCCATGTTCGAGGCCATCCACGGCACGGCGCCCTACCTGATGGAGCACGGCCGCGGGGAGTACGCCGATCCCTGTTCCCTGATCCGCGCCGTGGGCATGATGATGGCTCACATCGGCTACGGCGACCGGAAGGAGATCCTGGAGAAGGCCCTGGACATCTGCACCGTCACGGAGCGGAAGAAAGTGGTGACCACCTTCCCGGAGGACGCCAGCGCCAAAGAGTTTACGGATTACCTGTTAGAGACCATTGACCGGATCCGGTAAAAACAGTCCGGAAGGAGAAAAGAATGCCGGAAAACAACAGCCGGAACAATGCCCGCATAGGGAAATGGCATCCGGCAGAGCGAAAAATTTTCGGCCGGCCTCCGGCGAAAGGGAAACGGCCGCTTTGGGAAAGGTCCCCGGGGCGGCCGGGAGAGGAGAGCAGAATGAGAACATTTAAGACTGTATTCATGAGAGGCGGCACCAGCAAAGGCTGTATGTTTCACAGAGAGGATCTTCCGGCGGACCGGGGGGAGTGGGACAGCATTTTCCTCCAGGCCATGGGAGACCCGGACCCCAAGCAGATCGACGGCATGGGCGGCACCGTCTCCTCCAACAATAAAATCGTCATCGTCTGGAAAAGCGAGGAGCCGGGCATTGACGTGGAGTACCTGGTGGGCCAGGTGATCGTGGGAAAGAGCCAGGTGGACTATAAGTCCAACTGCGGCAACATGACCGCCGCCGTGGGCCCCTACGCCGTGGAGGAGGGCATGGTGCCCATCACGGAGCCCATCACCACCGTCCATATGCTGAACCGGAACACAGACAAATACATTGACGTCACTGTCCCCATCGACCCGGAGACGAAGACCTTCGCCCAGGAGGGGGACTGCGCCATCGCCGGCGTGGACGGGACGGCCGCGGAGCTGAAGGTGAAATTTTTAAACCCGGCGGGTGCAAAGACGGGAAAGCTCCTTCCCACGGGAAAATGCCTGGACGTGCTGGACATCCCCGGCTTTGGGCCGTTAAAGGCCACAATCCTGGACGTTTCCAACCCCATGGTGCTGGTAAAGGCGGAGGACATCGGCATGACCGGCACGGAGCTTCCGGAGGAGATCAACGGCAACCAGGAGCTCTGTGACCTTTTGGAAAAGATTCGTGGAATGGCCTGCTGCCGCATGGGTTTCGCGAAGGATTTAAAAGACGCCACGGAGAACAGCCCGGCGGTGCCGAAGGTAGGCTACGTCACTTCCCCCAAATCCTACAGGGACATTGCGGGAAATCAGGTGGAGGCAGAGGATATGGACATCTGCGCCAGGGTGATTTCCGTGTTTAAGTGCCACAAGGCCTGTCCCCTCACCTCCGCCAGCGCCATCAGCGTGGCGGCGGCCATGAAGGGCTCCGTGGTGGAGCAGATGATGGGAAAGAAGGGGCAGGCGGGCCAGGTGCGCATCGGCCATCCCAGCGGGATCATGACCATGGTCCCGGAGCTGGTGGAGACGGAAACTGGCCTGGAGCTTCCCAGCGTAGGCGTCCAGCGCACCGCCAGACGGATTATGGACGGAACCCTTTATATCAGAAAGTAGGAACGGCCGGGCCAGGCAGCCGCACGCGGTCACAGAAACCGCAGCTATGCCAGGCAGCCACACGCGGTCACGGAAACCACAGCCAGCGCCAAACCGCCGCACGCGGTCACAGAAACCGCAGCTGTGCTAGGCAGCCGCACGCGCCCACAGAAACCGCGCCTGCGCCAAACCGCCAATTTCACATAAAAAAATCAGATTCAGCCGCCGGCCATGGCGGCTGAATGTTTAGGAGGAACCATATGGTAACATTGACGAAACAGGGAGTCATCCTGAAGGAAAACTGGGAATTTGCCCCCGTAAGCCCGGACACGGCAGAACAGAAAGCCGCCATAGAGGCGGGAAAGACAGGCACCATGGCCTATGAGATTTTAAAAGCCCACAACCGTAGCGGGAACATGGAGGAGTTAAGCCTCACCTTTGACGCCCTGGTATCCCCGGACAACAACTATGTCAACATCCTTCAGACGGCAAAGGCCAGCGGGATCGAGAAATTCCCCGTGCCCTACGTCCTTTCCAACTGCCACCACACCCTCTGCGCCGTGGGCGGCACCATCAACGAGGACGACCACGTGTACGGCTTAGGGAACGCCAAAAAGTACGGCGGTATTTTCGTGCCCCCCTACCGGGCGGTGCTTCACCAGTATATGCGGGAGATGATGGCCGGCTGCGGGAAGATGATCCTAGGCTCTGACAGCCACAGCCGCTACGGCGCCCTGGGAACCATGGGCATCGGGGAAGGCGGCGGCGAGGTGGTAAAACAGCTCTTAGGGAAGACCTACGACGTGGCCTGTCCGCCGGTGCTGGCGGTGAAACTGACGGGACGCCCCAGGCCCGGCGTCGGCCCCCAGGACGTGGCCCTGGCCCTGGTAGCCGCCACCTTCTCCAACCACTTTAACAAAAACAAGATCCTGGAGTTTGTAGGCCCGGGAATTGAGGGACTCTCCATGGAGTACCGCATGGGCATCGACGTGATGACCACGGAGAGCGCCGCCCTTTCCAGCATCTGGTGCACCGATGAGGCGACCAGGGACTACCTGAGAGAGCACGGCAGGGAAGGAGACTACCGGCCGTTGCGGCCTCAGGTAGGGGCATATTACGACGGCCTGATCGAGATCGACCTCTCGGAAGTGGAGTGTATGATCGCCCTTCCCTTCCACCCCAGCAACGCCATGCCCATCCGGCACTTCCAGGAGCATATGGAGGACATTCTGCGGGAGGTGGAGCAGGAGGGAAGACGGATCAAGGGAGAAACGGGCGCGCCCTTCTCCATTATGTCCCACATCCGAAACGGCGGCTTTTACGTGGATCAGGCCCTGGTGAGCGGGTGCAGCGGCGGCCTGTTTGAGAACATTGTGGCCATGGCGGACATTTTAAAGGGCTGTGGGATTCCGGGGGACGGACTGGCCCTGGGAATCAACCCGGCCAGCCTTCCCATCATGGCGGATCTGATGGCCCAGGGAATCGGAAATGAGCTGGCGGTGGTGGGAGCCACCCTGCGGCCCTGCATCTGCGGCCCCTGCTTTGGAGTGACGGACGTCCCGGCGGACAACGAGATCAGCATCCGCCACATGACGAGAAACTACCCCAACCGGGAGGGCTCCAAGCCGGGCCAGGGCCAGATGGCGGCGGCCTGCCTCATGGATGCCAGATCCATCGCTGCCACGGTGAGAAACGGCGGCCGGCTGACGGCGGCCACGGAGCTGGATGTGGAATACCGCAGCCTGCGCCACCACTTCGACGAAGCGATCTACAAAAACCAGGTGTTCCAGGGCTTTGGAAAGGGAGACCCGGACACCAGCCTGGTCATGGGCCCCAACATCGCCGACTGGCCGGAAATGTACGCTCCACAAAGACATCTTCTGTTCCAGACCGCCGGCTCCTATGAGGGCTCTGTCACCACGGACGAGCTGATTCCCTCGGGAGAGGCCTCCTCTTTCCGCTCTAATCCGGAGAAAATTTCGGAGTACACCATGATCAGCCGGGATCCGGCTTATGTGGGACGGGCTAAGGCTGTCCGCGCTATGGAGACAGAACGCCGGAATCAGGCAAAAGAAGGGGGAGAAGTGATCCGTTCCGGAAATGAGACCTTTGACCGCCTGCTTACCGCCTTAAGAGAGCGCCTGGGCTGCGGGGCGAAGGACATCACCCTGGGGAGCCTGATGGTCAGCGATCAGATCGGAGACGGCTCCTCCAGGGAGCAGGCGGCCAGCTGTCAGAAGGTGCTTGGCGGCCTGGCCAACCTGGCCAACGAGTACGCCACCAAACGCTACCGCTCCAACCTGATCAACTGGGGCATGTTCCCCCTGCGGACCGAGGAAACGCTGGAGATTCCCGTGGGGACCTGGTTCCTTCTGCGGGATGTGAGGCAGTGCCTTGAGGGCGGCCCCGTTTGCCTGGAGGAGCTGGAGCCGTCCACCGGGGAGACGGTGCGGACCATTTCCTGCACCCTGGACGCCCTGACGGAGGAGGAGAAACGGATTCTTCTGGCCGGCTGCCTGATCAATCACTACCGAGGTCAGCGAGAGACTCCCTGCTAAACACATCCTTGGCCAACTGAATAAAATCCCGTTCCGGCTGCCCCAGATAGGAATCCTTGCGGTACATCACCAGCACGTTCCACGTCTGGGGCGGATCTCCCAGGGAGAATAAATCCACCGGCTGGTCGCAGAGGGCCAGGCGGGTGGTGAGATAGGGGATGATGGCCAGCCCGGTGCCGGTGGAGGCCATGCGATAGCAGGTGATGTTGCTGGCCAGCTCCATTTTGATCTCCGGGCGGATCCGCTGTTTCCGGAAAAAGAGGTCGCAGAAGGAGCGGGCCACGTGATCCTGGGAGAGAAGGAAGAAGGGCTGACCGTTCAGCATCTTGGGGGAAATGGCCGAAGGCCGGCCGGGAAGGCAGGCATCCTGGGAAAAGTAGCCCCTGGCGGCGGCTAACAGCAGCTCCTCCGCGTAGATCATCTGGCTTTCAATCCCCTGGAGGTTGTCCTTTTCGCTGTTTGGGAGGAGCACCAGGTCCAGCTTGCCGTTTCGCAGGCCCTCCATGAGCTTTTGGCCGCTGCCGGTGGTGAGATCCAGGGTGATGCCGGGGTAGAGCTCCTTAAAGGGAGGGATCAGCCGGGGCAGCATATAGGAGGCCCGGTCCCTGGAGGTGCCCACCTTCAGGACGCCGGTCATGTGGTGGGTGATGTCCCGGAATTCCTTCATGAGCCGGTCGTTTTCCAAGAGGATCCGCCTGGCGGACTCCATGTATTTCTCACCGGCGTAGGTGAGGGAAATGGGATTGGTGGTCCGGTCAAAGAGCTGGATGCCGAATTCCTCCTCCGCCTTCTTGATGTAATGGCTCATGGCGGGCTGGGAGATAAAGAGGGCGTCCGCCGCCTTCGTGATGCTCTGGTATTCCGCTACCGCGGTCAGATATTTTAACTGACGAAAATCCATGGTTCCTCCTTTGTGGCTGACGCCGTTTCACGATGAAAACGGGCAGGTTCTGAATCGTTCCAGGGTGGCCCTTTTCTCCAGTATAGAAAAGAAATCGTTCCTTTACAACCGGAATCGACAAATTGTTTCTGGAATGACATGAGAAAAAACTCATGATCCTGATATAAATAATGACATTTTACATATCTATCTAATATTGTTAAAATAGTATCACAACAGCAGATTGCACAAAAAGCAATGAAAAAAGAAAAGGAGTATGAGAGATGTTGATGAACCTGACGCAGAAAATTCTGCACTCCCATCTGGCAAAACCGTCTGATATGGTGCCGGGAGAGGAAATCTTCTTAAAAGTGGATCAGACCCTGACCCACGACATCAACGCGGTAATGACCTACCTGGCCTTTGAGGCCATCGGCTTGGACCGCACCCAGGTGGAGACCAGCGTAAGCTACCTGGATCACAACCTGCTTTACTTAGACAACAAGACGCCGGATGACCACATCTACCTTCAGACTGTGGCGGAGCGCTACGGCGTGTACGTGTCCCGGCCCGGCAACGGCATCTGCCATGCGGTGCAGGTGGCCCGGTTCGGCGTTCCCGGAAAGCTGTGCATGGGCGGCGACAGCCATACGCCCCACGGCGGTTCCATCGGAATGCTCTGCATCGGCGTAGGCGGCATGGATGTGGCTACGGCCATGACGGGAGTGCCCATGCGGTTAAAAATGCCGAAGATCGTGAAGGTAAACCTCACCGGCCATTTAAAGCCTGGCTGCAACGCCAAGGAAGTGATCCTGGAAATGCTGCGCCGCGTAGGCATCAAGGGCGGTCTGGGAAAGGTATTTGAGTACGTGGGACCGGGAGCCGCCACCCTGACGGTGAACGAGAGAGCCACCATCACCAACATGGGAGCGGAGATGGGAGCCACCACCTCCATTTTCCCGGCGGACGGGCAGGTAAAAACCTTCTTAAAGGCCCAGCACCGGGAGGAGGACTATGTGGAGCTGCTGCCGGACGAGGGCTGTTCCTACGACGAGGAGATGGAGCTGGATTTGAGCAGCCTGGAGCCCTTATGCGCCTGTCCGCACCAGCCGGACAACGTGATCCCCTTAAAGGACGTGGAGAAGAAGAAGGTCCAGCAGGTATTTATCGGAAGCTGCACCAACGCCAGCTACTCCGACATCGCCAAGGCCGCCCTCGTGTTCCAGGGACGCCACGTAAATGAAAACGTAAGCTGCACCTGCGGCATTTCATCCAGACAGATCTACGTCCAGCTCATGCGGGACGGCTATCTGGAAATGCTGATAAACGCCGGTGTCCGCCTGCTGGAACTGGCCTGCGGCCCCTGCTGCGCCATCGGCCAGTCACCCGCCACCAACGGCGTGGCCGTGCGCACCTCCAACCGCAATTTTAAAGGCCGCGCCGGCAACCCCACCGCGGAGATCTACCTGGTAAACCCGGAGAACGCGGCGGCCACCGCCATCGTAGGCACCTTTGCCACGGCGGAGGAGGTCATGGGAGCGGATCTGGAGCGCCTGGCCCAGGTGAAGGAGCCGGAGGAGTATCCCATCGAGGACTCCATGATCATCCGCCCGCTGTCCGAGGAGGAGGCGAAGAAGGTGGAAGTGGTCCGCGGACCGAACATCAAGCCCCTTCCCGTTCCGGAGGCGCCCACCCAGCATCTGAAGGCTCCGATCAGCTTAAAGACGGTGGACAACATCACCACAGACGACATTACGCCGGCCAGCGCAGAATTTTCCAGTATGCGCTCCAATATCCCGCTGATGAGCCAGTACTGCTATCACCGGTATGATCCCACGTTCGCGGCCAGAGCCAAGGAGATGGGGCAGAGCATCATTATCGGCGGAGAGAACTACGGACAGGGTTCCTCCAGAGAGCACGCGGCCATCAATCCCATGTATCTGGGAGTCAAAGCGGTGATCGCCAAAAGCATTGCCAGAATCCACAAGGGCAACCTGTTAAACCACGGCATCATCCCCATGGTATTTGCCGACCCGGCGGACTATGACCGCCTGGATATGGAGGATGTGCTGGAGATCGACGGCCTCCTGGACCAGATGCAGGCCAGAGAGGTAGAGATCGCCGACGTGACGAAGGGATTTACCTTCAAGGCCCGCCTGGAGCTGTCTGACAGCGAGCTGGAGGTCATCTCCTGCGGCGGACAGCTGCGGTATCTGAAAAAGCAGCTGGAGGAGAGCCGGAAATAACCGGGAAAACCGGAAAACAAAAGAAATAGGGGGATATTTATCATGGAAGAAAAGAAAGAACTGACATTGGGAGGGCTTCCCTGGCAGCACGCCATCGTGGCAGTCATTCTCTGCGCCATTCCCATGTACTGGGGAATCCAGTCCAGCAGCCTGTCGGGAACCTTATGTTCCTGCTTTGCCCTGGCGGTGGTGCTCTATGAGTTTGGAGAGCGCCTTCCCATCTGGAACAACTACATTGGCGGCGGCCTGCTCATGGCCTTCTTCGGTGTGGCCCTGTTTAAGTATTTTGGCCTGATTCCCACGGAGGCCATTGACAACATCAACCGGATCATCTCTGGGGATGACGTAAACCTCCTGGAGTTTTACATCATCTTCCTCATTGTGGGCTCAGTGCTGGCCCTGGAAAAGGACATTCTGCTCCGCTCCTTCGCCGGCTACATCCCCGCCATTTTAGGCGGCCTGGTGGTCTCCGCCATCCTGGGCGTGGCCGCCGGCCTGGTGTTCGGGGTGTCTCCCACAGAGACCATTATGAAGTACGTGCTCCCCATTATGGGAGGCGGAAACGGCGCCGGCGCCGTGCCCTTAAGCAACATCTATGAGCAGGTGACGGGAGACGCGGCGGCAAACTTCTACGGCTTTGCCATCATCATCCTGACAGTGGGAAATATTTTCGCCATCGTAGGCTCCGCCATGCTGAACGTGGTGGGCCAGAAGTTCCCCAAGATGACGGGAGATAAGAGAACTCTGGTGCGCGGCGGTGAAAACCTTGCCAGGGACGACAAAAAGGTAAAATATACCATCAACGATATGCTGGGCGCCATGGTCATCGCCTTCGCCTGCTACAGCGTAGGCCGGATCATGGGCAAGAAGATCCTTCCCACCATCGCGGGAGCGTCCATTCATCCCTACGCCTACATGATCATCTTTGTGGTGATCCTGGCGGCCCTGGGCGTGATCCCCGCCAACATCCGCGCCGGCGCCAAGCGCCTTCAGTCCTTCATGACCAGCGTGCTGGGCATGGTGATCATGGTAGGCATGGGAGCGGACTTTGACATCGCGGAGCTGTTTACGGTAATGACTCCCGGCAACGTGATTATGGCATTCTTCATCGTAGTGGGCGCCATCATCGGTGCCGGCGGCGTGGGCTATCTGGTGGGCTTTTACCCGGTGGATTCCGCTCTGACGGCCGGCCTGTGCATGGCAAACCGCGGCGGCTCCGGAGACCTGGCCTGCCTGGGCGCTGCGGACCGTATGGATCTGATGGCCTACGCGCAGCTTTCCTCCCGTCTCGGAGGCGGCATTGTGCTGATCATCGCGTCCTTCCTGTTCTCATTCTGGCTGTAATAAGGATAAAGGAGTAAAAGAGGCTTATGGTTGCATATTTCCGGTTTCAGAATAATCTGCTGATGGCTTTGGGAGCGGTTTTGGGACTGGGGGCTGCGGTGTGCTGCCGCGGTTTCCTGCCCCAGGACCTGCCGGGCTATATCCTGGCGTTTCTGGCGGCCCTGGCGGCATTTGCCGGGGTGGTGGCGGGAAGGATTGTCTCCTTCTTTGCCGCCGGCAGAAGGCGGAAGGCGCTTTTGGACATCCTCTATACAGAGGGGGACGCGAAACGGTTTCTGGAGAAATTTTCCCCGGTAGTAAAGGGGATCCCCTCCGGAACCGTGGAGTATGTGGACGGCGTCCACCATCTGGCCTATGCCTATGAGGCCATGGGAGAGTATGACAAAAGCCTGGAGCTTTTGAACAGCCTGAAACCGGAAAGCCTCCGGCTCCACAGCCTGGTGGGCCAGTCCCTGGTGACGAACCAGAAACTGCGCCTCTGCCTGTTAAAAGGGGAGACGGAGGCGGCGAAGGCCCTGTTAGAGGAGCTGGAGGCTTTAAAGGAGACCGCCAGGACGAGGGCTCCGGCCGTGTGTTCCAGCCTGGAGGAGTGCTTGCGCCTGTTCGGCATCTGGCTTGCCCTTCTCTCCAAGGAACGGCCTGTCACCGGCGGGGACATCTCCTACGTGGAGGAGGAAATCCGCCTGACGGAAAACCCCATTCACCGGCGGGAGATGAATGGGCTGCTGGAGCAGCTTAAGCTGGCGGAGGAATAAAAACGCAGTTTCCTGTTAAAGAAAAGAAAAAACGGGAGCGGCCGCAGGCAGAGAGATTCTGCCGGAGCGGCCGCTCCCGTTTTCCTTTTACCGGGAAAGCTGGTCTCCCGGTAAAAGGAATGTGCGCGGTAAAGCGCCGGAACGGTTTTACAGGAATTGGATGCACACCGGGCTGCCGGTGGGGATGACGCGGGAGGTGGGAGTGAGCTGGCCTGTGGCCGGGTCAAAGAAGAACTCCACGATGGTGTCGCTGTCCTCGTTTGCCACGTAGCACCGCCCGTTGGGGCCAAAGCAGAAATACCGTGGCGTCTTTCCCAGGCATGGGAAAAATCCCGTATTTTTCAGATAGCCGGTGCAGGGGTCGATGCGGTACACCGCCATCAGGTCGGTGTAGCGGTTGGATACGATCACATAGCCGCCGTCCGGGCTCACCATCACCTCGCTGGCGTCGGAGTATCCGGTCACCGTTTCCGGGACGGTGGAGAGCTCCTGCAGGGCCGTCAGCTGTCCGCTTTCGTGGTCGAACTGGAAATAGAGGACTTTATTGCCTTTTTCCTCGCACATATAGAGCCAGCGGTTGTTGGGATGGATGGCGGCGTGGCGCGGTTCGTCCCAGGTTCTGGCCAGGAATCGTGAGGTTTCCTCAAACTCCCCGCTTTCCGGATGGTATTTTAAGGCCCGGATCTGGCCGTAGCCCTTTACCCGTCCCTGGGCGCAGGCGAACAGGTACTCTTTGGAATGATCCCAGAGGCACTGATGGATGGTGGAAACCTGTCCTTCCTGTTTCCCCTCATAGGTGTAGGCAGCCTTGATTTCCCCCAGGGAGCCGTCCGGCCGGCGCTCGATAGAGTAGAGGGTCCCGCCCTGGAGGGTGGCCACGATCACAAACCGGTTGGCAGCGTCTACGGTGATGTCCACCGGGTTTCTGCCGCCGATGTCCACGGTGTTTAAGTGTTTCAGGGTACCGTCCTCCCGGATCTCGTAGCTGGAGACCAGGGTCAGGTCCCCGTGTACGCTGTAGAGGAACCGTTTCTCCTGGTCAAAGCACTGGAAACTGGGATTGTCCGCCACAGACAGACACTGGCGTTCCTCCCAACTGCCGTCCGGCCGGATACCGTAGACGGTCAGCCCCTTTCCCCTGGCGTTTCGTTCCTTCGTGGTCCGGCATCCCACGTAAACATAGTCGTAGTTCATCATAGCTTGCACTGCTCCTTCCGATGATATTTGATTGGCTCCATTATAGAGAAGGAGAAAAGGGATGTAAAATCAGAAATTCCATATGGAGGTATAAATGCTGTTCGGCTCAAAATTCATCATATTGCACAATAAAAAAGATAAAAATTGCGCAGTATAGACAAAGAAAAGGGAAAAAGCGATAAGTTTTCGCGTATAATCAATGAAAAATTACGTATTTTACCATAAAAAAACGGACTGCTACAATACTGGTATCAAAAAAGTTTCAGGCGAAATCCCTTCCGCTCCCGGGGGAGAGGCAGGTCCCATTGCCTCCGGGGGAGAGGCACAGGTGCCGCGGGAGAGGGAAATGCGCCAAAGGCTTTGACTCCGCCGGGGACGAGCTCTCCCGGGGAGAAAAACAGGATTGGAGGAATGGAATATGGCAATCGTATCATTGATCGCTCTGGGAGCGGCAATCGTGCTGGGCTTTGTGCGGAAGGCAAACGTGGGAATTGTGGCAATGGCCCTGGCGTATCTCATCGGGCTGGCCTACGGCCTGCCGGCAAAACAGATCACGGGAGGGTTCAGCTCCTCTTTGGCGTTAACCATGATCGGGGTGATGTATTTGTTCGCCGTAGTAGGGGGAAACGGCACGCTGGAGCTGCTGGCCCGCCGGATCACGGCGTTGGCGGGAGGAAACCGGTATCTGCTCTACGTGGCCATCTATGTGATCGGCTTGATTCTCTCCGGCGTGGGGCCTGGGGCCATCCCGTCCTTAGCCATCATCCCGGTATTGGCCATCCCTGTGGCGCTGAAAGCGGGGATCAATCCCATTTTGCTCTCCCTCATCGGGCAGATGGGCGCCCAGTGCGTGCGGATGTGTCCCATCACCCCGGAGGCCGTGGTGGTGAGCGGCCTGATGACGGAACAGGGCTTAGACGGCAGCACTCTGCCTGGGATGTGGTGCCTGTGGGCTACGGAGCTGGTGATGATCGCCTGCGTGTTTGTGTTCTTTAAAGGCTGGAAGTTTGACAAGCCTCTGGAGTCCATCCGCGCAGAGAAGGCGGAGGCATTCTCCGGAAAGCAGCTTTTGACCCTGGCTGGCCTGTTTCTCATGATCGCCGCTGTGGTGGTGTTCCGCACGGATGTGGGACTGACCAGCCTGGTGGTGGGAACGGCACTGATCCTTTTGGGCTGTGCCGACGAGAAGGCGGTGGTAAAAGCCATCCCCTGGAACACCATTCTGATGGTTCTGGGGGTAGGGGTGCTGATGAACATTGTGCAGATCTCCGGCGGCGTGGAGATTTTAGCCGGTTCTATTTCCAAGATCAGTTCCTCCCGCACCATTACCGCCATGATGTGCGGCGTGTCCAGCGTGATGTCCTTCTTCGCGTCAGGGCTGGGCGTGGTGTTCCCCACCCTCATTCCCACCGTGGGCAGCATCGCCTCCCAGCTGGGAGGAGTGAACCCGGTGGAGCTGATGGCCGCTGTGGTGATCGGCGGGACCGTGGCCGGGTTTACCCCCATTTCCACCGCGGGAGCGCTGATTTTAGCAGGAGTGTCCCAGTTCCCGGAGGTCAGTGACAAATACTCCCAGAATAAGATGTTTGTGGAGCTGTTTATCGTGTCCTTCCTGTGTATGTTCATCAGCGTGGTCATGGGCGGCCTTGGCATTTACCGGGTGATCTGCGGCTGAGGAGAGAGGACGGCTTGTGCAACGGTCTGGGGGCTGGTATAATGGGAATAAACACAAGATAAACCCCATCGAGACGGAGTCGAGATGGTACAATGGGGGGGAAAGACGTGGATTCCAAACAGATTCAGTACATATTAAAGGTGGCGGAATGCCAGAATATCACCCGGGCCGCGGAGCAGCTCTACGTATCCCAGCCGGCCCTCAGCCATTTTATCTCCAAGGTGGAGGAGGAGCTGGGCGCGAGGATTTTTAACCGGGGCACCAGCCCTCTGACCCTGACCCAGGCGGGAGAGCGGTACGTGAGGACGGCCCGGATGATGATGAGCCTGGAGGAGAGCTTAAAACAGGACATCGAAAACCTGCGGGACTGCCAGACGGGGGAGATCGTCCTGGGGCTGTCGGACATGAGGGCCACCTCCCTTCTGCCCTTTGTGCTGCCGGATTTTTCCCGCCTCTATCCCAACGTGAAAATCCGCACCGTGGAGTCCTCCAGCCGGGAGGTGGAGGAGAACGTGCGCCGTGGCGCGGCAGAGATAGGGATCATTCCCCTCTTTGACCAGGGGCAGGATCTGGCGTCCATGCCCCTTTACGACGAGGAGCTGGTGCTGGTATCGCCCCAGGATCTCCAAAGCAGCCGGGGATCTGTGAGAAACTGGGTTTCCATGGAGGACGTGAATGAGAAAGATTTTGTGGTACTGACCAGGGGAAACCGTCTGCGTAGGGCGGTGGACGCCATTTTTCTGGAGCACGGGGTCAAGCCCCGGAGCCTGTTAGAATCCTCCAACAACATGACCGTCTATATGCTGGCCACCGCCGGAATGGGCTTAGCCATCGTGCCGGAGAGCGTGGTGCGCATGATGAACCCGGTGCGGGTTCCCAAGATCTACTCCATCGGAAAAGCCGGATTCCACTGGAGCATCGGGGCGGTGTGGCGGGAGGATACGGCCCTCACCGGTGCCCATCAGCAGCTGCTGCGCCTGCTACAGAACCGGTAGAGCGGTATCTGTGACAGGATCCTATTTGATCAATATTTATCAGTAGGATCATAAGATCACACCCTGAGAACCTGCGGATATATCAAAATTTGCCAGGCCAATCCGACGCGTGTTCGTCGCGTCGAATTGGCCTGGCGGCTGAAATGTCCTATTTTTATGAAACCAGCGGTTTTATCCCGGTATTTTAAGGTGCCGTGCTGTGTTTCGGCACAAAGTATTCCTTTTTCCATGCGCCTTCTAATTTGAGAAGTTCGATCTTTTTATCAATTCCTCCGGCGTATCCCGTCAGGCTACCGCTGCTTCCCACCACCCGGTGACAGGGGACAATAATGGAAATTTCATTGCGCCCCACAGCGCCTCCAACCGCCTGCGCGGACATCCGTTTCAGCCCGCGGCTGGCAGCGAGCTGCTTGGCGATTTCTCCATAGGTCGTGGTCTGCCCATAGGGAATGGAGTAGAGGATTTCCCACACTTCATTTTGAAAGTCCGTGCCGGTAAAATGGAGCGGCACTTTAAAATCCGGCTCCCTGCCGGAAAAATAGATGTCAAGCCATGTTTTTGCCTGTTTCAATACGGGTAGTTCCTTTTCTTCGTGCTCTTTGTCCAGATAAAGGGCGAAGTATTTCTGCCCCTCAAACCACAGGCCGGTTAAACCGATTTCATCTGCGGCCAGCAGGATGGTTCCCAGGGGGGACGAGTAATGACTAATGTACTGCATATGATTCCTCCATGTCAAAATATTGATTGGAATCCCGGGGGGCCTGTAAACGGTCCTGATCCGTATAGGAGCGGATTTCAGAGCAGACAGTTATTTTATAACTTTCAACAGGTTTTCCCGTCCTTCCTTCTGGCTCATGCGGTGCTGCATAACATTTCGCCAGCGTTCCACCGCGTTTTCATCCGTCCACACGTTCATGGACAGCAGCTTTCCATCCTCATTCAGGCTGGAAAACCGTTCTGCCCGGATAAAGCCCTCAAAGCCCGCCAGCATTGGTTTCAGCATAGCGGCAAGGTCAAGATATTTTTTCATTCCGGTTTCTGTGGGTTTCACTTCAAATAAAACAATCACGTTTGCCATGTTTTCTCCTCCTGTTTTTAAAGTTCCCGGTTCGCACCGCCTTTGTGGCCGGCTCTCTTTTTTCCTGTCCCACGGCCGCTCTGTTTCTTCGGCGCTCTGTCCTTCATGTCCGGAATGGCGCCGCCTGCCACAGCCCATAAATACAGGCTGGCAACGCTGCCGTAAGGAGTGAACCGCCTGCGGTATTTTTCAAACAATTTGCGGTCGATGGTCCTGTGGTGGTAGACCATGCGCAGCCCCCGCTGGATTGCCAAATCATCAAAACTGAAAATATCAGGCCGCTGCAAACAGAACAGCAAAATCATTTCCGCCGTCCATACTCCGATGCCTTTCAAAGAGGCTAAGGCTGCAATGGCCTCACTGTCCGGCAGCCGGGAAATATGCTCTAAATCAAACTCTCCGTTCTGCACCTTTTCCGCAAAATCCCTGATGTATTCCGCTTTGCGAAACGTCATGCCGAGGGACTGCAATGCTGCAAGATCAGCCGTCGATACAGTGGCGGCGTTTATTTCCCCAAACCGGTCTTTCATGCGCTGCCAGATGGTGGTCTGCGCTTTTGTGGAGATTTGCTGTCCGATGATGTGATGAATCACAGAGGAGAACAAATCGTCGTCCGCCTCCCGGTCAATATGGCCGATGGTCTCGATCACTGCGCCTAAAACCTTATCTTTGCGTTTCAGATACTCTGTTTCTTTGTCGCCGTATAAAAAATACAATTCATTCCCTCCTTGCCGCCTTGACCGTTTCTTCCGGAAATATTATGATGTAGGGGGCAAAAGGTATTTTAACCCCTATGATACCGGATTGCTTCACATTACGTGCTCCCGCAATCCTGGGAAACATTCATAATCCGCTCCTTTTTCTACGAAAAATGGCTGCTTATGAATGTTTTTGGCGGGTCCCAAGGTCAAAAATCCTCTTGCGAGCAAGCTTACATCGGATTTCCGACCTTTTGACCCTGGTATCATATTATAATTTTATCATAAAAAAATGGGATAAACTATGAAAAAATCGCCCAATACTATCGTAAAATTCCCAAAAGAGAGAGCTGTGGTCATGAACAGAGATGCTTATACGAACTCGGTCAATTTGAATATCAACACGGATTTTCCCTATCTTGTCCTGGAGGTGGCGGGAGATCAGTCCGCTCCCCGAACCCCTGGGTTTCAGGTGATGCACTGGCATGAGGATTTCCAGTTTATCTATGTGCTGGACGGAATCCTTGAGGTGCGGACCCTTGACGGTTCGGTTCAGATCAATGGGGGAGAGGCAATTTTTATCAATCAGAATGTGGTGCATTTGGTAGAGCAGATCAGGGGCTGTCATTACAACAGCTTTATTTTCCCGGCGTATTTTCTGGAATTTTATGCCGGAAGCCCTGCGAAGGAGTTTGTGGACCGCGTGGCTGCCAATGACCGCCTTCCCTTCGTCCGCATTGCCTCCGCGGATCCGTGGCACGGGGAGATAACGGAACGCCTGCGGCAGCTGGCAGAATTGGAACGGAATAAGACCGATTTTTATGTGTATGAGGTGTTGGTTCTCCTTTCCACGATCTGGCTGGTGATGCAGAAACATATTGCGGTTCCTCCGAAACAGAAGGAACAGGGGATTTCGGTTCGCATGAGGAAAATGCTCCGTTTCATTGAGGAACACTATGGAGAGGATCTTACGCTGGCAGACCTGGCCGCAAGCGCGAATATCAGTAAATCGGAGTGCTCCCGCTGCTTTAGGCTGTGTGTCAATACGACGCCCTGCCGGTACTTGACAGAATACCGCTTATCAAAGGCCGCGGAGCTTTTGGCGGGAACCGATGAGCCCGTGGGCAATATCGCCGCAGCCGTGGGTTTTCATCAGATGAGCCATTTTGGAAAATGCTTTAAAGAAAAAACGGGTTGTTCTCCAAAGGCGTACCGGGAGAGGAATCAACAGTGCCCATCCGCCGGAGGTTTTTCCGTCATAGGGAACGCAAGTTCCCCACTAAGACAAAAAAAGGAGTGGGAAACCTAGTTTCCGCACTCCACGCTGATTTCGTTGAACAGAGCCAGGAGATCCTCCGTGTGGGTCTCCTGTTTTCGTTCTCCCGTTTTGTCTAAGATCACCTTTCCCTGGTGCATCATCAGCAGGCGGTTTCCGTAGTCCGCCGCGTAGCGCAGGTTGTGGGTGACCATGATGGTGGTGAGCTTTTTCTCCTCCACAATGCGGCCGGTGAGTTCCATGATGGTCTCCGCCGTCTTCGGATCCAGGGCCGCCGTGTGCTCGTCTAAAATGAGGAATTCAATGGGGGTCATGGTGGACATGAGCAAGGCCATGGCCTGGCGCTGTCCGCCGGAAAGCACCCCTACCTTCACGTCCAGCTTATCTTCCAGTCCCAGCCCCAGCACCTTTAAGCTGTCCCGGTAGTAGTCGATCCGCCGTTTGTCCGTGCCGGGACGGAGGTTGAAGGATTTTCCCTTGGTGTCTGCCATGGCCATATTTTCCAAAATGGTCATGGAAGGGCAGGTGCCCATGGCGGGATTCTGGTACACCCGGCCGATGGTGCGCAGCCGCCGGTGCTCCGGCATTTTTGTGATGTCCTTTCCGCCGATGGAGATGGTGCCGCTGTCCACGGGAATGCTGCCGCAGATGATGTTGAGCATGGACGTTTTTCCCGAACCGTTGCTCCCCACCACGGACACGAATTCCCCGTCGCCGATGGTGAGAGAAAAATTTTCAAACAGGCACATCTCGTTTACGGTGCCCTGGTTGTAATATTTGTTGATGTTGGTAAGCTCCAGCATATCAGGCCGCCCCCTTCTTTTTACTCTGGTTGCTGATGACCAGGATGATCAAAAACAGCGCCGCCGTCACAAACTTCATATAAGAAGTCTTGAAAATGCCGATGGCCATGGCCGCGGCGATGCAGGCCTTGTAGAGAATGCTTCCGATGATCACCGCCGTGGTGGTCTTTAAAAAAGAGGCCCGCTTAAACAGCTTGGTGCCGATGATGACACTGGCCAGGCCGATGACGATGGAGCCGGTTCCCGTGGAAATCTCGAAAAACCCCTGTTTCTGACAGTAGACGCTGCCGGAGAGGGCCACCAGGCCGTTTGCCAGGGCCAGGCCGATGATCTTTACAGTGCCCTTGTCCTTGGCTAAGGAGGTCACCAGGGTGTCATTGTCCCCGGCGGCCCGCAGCAGGTAGCCGGAGCGTGTCTTTAAGTAGGCGTCCAGCAGCAGTTTCACCGCCATCACCACCACGAAGGAGATGATGGTCACGGTGAAATCCCCGGCGGGGGAGGAGAGGAGCGGGGCGGTGAGGCCATTTTCAAAAATGGTATCCTGGCCGAAAAACGCCAGGTTCGCCCCGCCGGCGATGGCTAAGTTGATGGAATAGAGGCCGGTCATGACGATGATACCGGAGAGCAGATCCACCACCTTCAGTTTCACATGGATGAGTCCCGTGACGATGCCTGCCAGCACGCCGCAGACAAAGGAGATTCCCAGGGCCGCGGGGGAGGGAACGCCAGCCAAAAGCAGCGCCGCCGTCACAGCCGCCCCCATGGGGAAGGTGCTGTCTACGGACAGGTCGGGGAAATCCAGGATGGAATAGGTGATGTACACCCCCAGAGCCAGGATGGCGTAAATAAGACCTTCTTCTAAAATACCCAGTATGATGGACATAGGACTGACCTCCGTAATGTATTAGTTGGTGATGGAATCAAACATCTCCGCCGCGGAGGAGGTGAGTTCTTCCGGAAGGGTAATTCCCAGGTTTTCCGCCACTGCGGTGTTGCCGTAGAAGGACGCCTGCTCAATGATCTCAAAGGGCAGCTCTGACGCCTGGGCCTGGCCGGTGAGCACCTGGGCCGCCATGTGGCCGGTCTGCTTGCCAAGCTCGATGTAGTCCAGTCCCATGGAGGCCAGGCAGCCGATCTTCACCTGCTCCACCTCGCTGCCGAATACGGGGATGCCTTTTTTGTTGGCTTTATCTAAGATCATGGGCAGGGAGCTGACTACGGTGTTGTCCGTCAGGTTGTTTAAGCAGTCCACCTTCTCTAAAAGGTTGTCGGTGGCCAGAGGGATGTCGGCGGCTCCGGAGACGCCGGTTTCCACGATCTCAAAGCCAAATTCCGGGGCTGCGGCCTTGTACTCCTCTAAGGTAGCCTGGGAGTTGACCTCGCTGGTGCTGTACAGGATGCCGATGGTCTTGGCGTCAGGAAGGATTTCCCGGATCATCTGCAGCTGTTCCTCCACCGGGAGCTTGTCGCTGGTGCCGGTGATATTTCCCACCGGCATCCGGTCTTCCGTGGCCAGCATTGCCAGAACCGGGTCGGTAACGGCGGTGTAGATGACGGGAACGTCCGCCCGCTTGGTGGCGCCGTATGCTGTCTGAGCCATGGGGGTGGCGATGGCACAGATCAGATCCACGTCCTTGGACATGAAATTGCTGATGATCTGGGTGCCCATGCCGCCGTCTGTGTTGGCGTTTTCATAGAGAACAGTCAGGTTTTCCCCCTCCACGATGCCGGCCTCCGCCAGCCCCTGCAAAAAGCCCTCCCGGCAGTTGTCTAAGGAGCCGTGGACGGCAAACTGGCCGATGCCGATGGTGTATTCCCCGTCCGCCAGGGCGGTTGCTCCGCTGTCAGATGCCGCCTGGGTATCGCCGGCTGCGGCGTCTGTCTCTGCGGCCGTGGTTTCCGGGGCGGCGCTGGTGGATGTCTGGCCGGAGTTTCCTCCGCAGGCGGTCATGGCAGTTGCGGTCATGGCGGTGATCATAAGGGCTGCGATTGTTTTCTTCATCATAGTGGTTTCCTCCGTTTGATAAAATTTTTTATTTAACAGGAAACTGCGTTTCCTGTTAAATAAGAATGCTCCGCAAGGAGGCGCACTCCGCGCAAAGGAATATGGCTGCTGGCGCAGCCGCGCTCCGGCGCGAGTGTGCGCCAAGCGCACACTTTTTTACAAAAGTTTTGTTAGACGGAAGGAAGTGGGGGAGAGGGGCTGGGGCGGAGGTTTTTGCGCGGGGATACGGATTGCTTCGTGCTGCGCACTCCCGCAATCCTGGGAAACATTCATAATCCGCTCGTTTTTCTGCGAAAAACAAAAAGTCCCAGGCATAATTACTTATGCCTGAGACGAATTAACCAATCCGCGGTGCCACTCAAACTTGACTGAAAAGTCCACTTCTTTCATATACTAACATATATGCCGCCTTGATAACGGTCGCGGTTTCCGTCGGTCCATACTGTCGGTCTGCCCGGTTCAGGACCGCCCTCGAAAGTCCATTCAGCCAGCCACGCCATACCGTGCTCCCACCAACGCACAGCTCTCTGAGATCTTGTGAAAAGGCTTACTCCTCTTTCTCAACGGTTTCTCTTTATGTTTTTCTTATCCTAATACGAAATGGGCCGTTTGTCAATCCCTTTTTTCCCGCCGGATGGCAGGCTGGCCTCCAGTCTGCCGTTTTTCCAGGCTTTTTTCCGGCTTTTTCCGGAGCCTGGGAACGGTTTTTCCGGGTGGAACGGCCGGCTGGGGCTGGTATGTTCGCGTGGATTTTCGCAGATTTTCGCGGGAACCGGCTGCCCGTCTTGAACCGGCCGCCCTCCTGTGCTAGAATAAAGAACGAAAAATATGGTAAACATAGGAATACAAAGGAGAATGATCTGTGAAACGGTTATTAGTAGTAGTGGATATGCAGAACGATTTTATTGACGGAAGTCTGGGCACCAAGGAGGCTCAGGCCATTGTGGGGCGGGTGGAGGAGAAGATCCGCCAGTATGAGACCGACCGGGAGGGAGAGGTGGTGTTCACCCTGGACACCCATTTCGCCAATTATCTGGAGACCCTGGAGGGAAAACGGCTGCCGGTGCCCCACTGCGTGAAGGACACGGACGGCTGGAAACTGCATCCGTCTTTGGAGGGCTATGCGGGGAAACGGTATGAGAAATCCACCTTCGGCTGTGTGGCCATGGCCAGGGATCTGGAGAAGGGAGAGTATGAGAGCGTGGAATTTGTGGGCCTGTGCACCGACATCTGCGTCATCGCCAACGCCATGATCCTGCGCACCGTATTCCCCGGCACCCCCATCACCGTGGACGCCTCCTGCTGCGCCGGCGTGACGCCGGAGAGCCACAGAAATGCCCTGGAGGCCATGAAAGCCTGTCAGATTGACATTGTGGGAGAGTAAACGGATATGACCGCTCACGCGGTCATCATCAATCATGAAAGCCAGATGGCTCCACGCCTACGGCGTTCCCGCCATCTGCCGACGGTATTCGAAATCCGGGCTGTCGCCCTCCTTTCTCATGCCGTCTTGCCCGTCTGATGCCGATATATCTGTGCGCACAAGCGCGCCCATCTATATCGCCGCCATCCGGGGCTTTCCGGGGAAATAAAAAACGGTAAGGGTTTTGGCGGGCGGATTTTTCAGAGTTTATGGTTGCTTGCCGAAAAAGGCAGAAGACGGATGGTTTCCATCCGGACCTTCTGCCTTTTTCGATTTATAAACGCAGGATAAAAGCTATGTTTCCCCATCCCGCAATAAGGATTTTATCTCATTGTGAAACGTTGCGCGCAGGTATTGATCCAATAAAGAGATTAGCAGCTTGATGGGAGTTTCTTTTTTATCCCCTTTCGTCAAATAGTAAATAATCCTGTTTGGAGGGGCATCAGAAATGGAATATACATGAGCGCCCTTGCTTTCCAAGTACCTCCCCATGGCGGCGGGAACGACCACCCATCGTTCATCCAGAAGAAAACATTCCAGTAAAGACACATCTTCAAGAAACACCACAGGGGATATGCGGTTGTTGAAACGGTCAGAATGCCAAAATTTGAATTCGTTGTTCCACGGCACATAGATTTCCTGTTCCGGTTTCAGAGAACGGGCCAAAACGCCCCCGTCTTCCACCGGCAATTCCTGATAGGAGGCAATCACAAAGGATTCTGAAAAAGCCGGTTTTGTGAAAATCCCATGGGCATTTTTGTGAATAAAGTCCTGCTGCTCGATAAATGCCAGGTCATAAAGCCCCTGCTCCATATATTGATAGGCGTCTTCTGAAAATGCGTTGTAGAGACGCAGGCGGAATTTGTGAGAAAAAAACTCAGGAAATACAGGCGCCAGTAAATAGCGTCCTACGCTGTTTACCGCCGCCACGGAAAGTAATTCCCGTTGTCCGGAAAAAGAAATGGAGTTTGTTTCTTCCAAAAGCAGCTGCCATTTCCACGCAATTCGGTAGAATTCCCTGCCCTGTTCCGTGAGCTGAACGGCACGGTGGCCTTTTTGACGCACGATGAGAGGATAGCCTAATTCCTGCTCCATGTATTGCAGGCGCCGGGTCAGAGCCGGTTGAGAGATGAAAAGATTCTGGGCAGCAACGGAAAGGTTTCCGTATTTTACAACAGCTAAAAATGTCTCAATATCTAACAGGGTCATTTGATTCCGCTCCTATTCCTGGCTGTTTCCAAGGTCAGACATTCTTCCGCAGGCAGACATTTCGCCGGATTTCCAACGTTTTATTCCTGGTAGTTTCATTATAAAAGATGGCTCCCCTCTTTTCAATGAAAAAAATATGTTTAAAACTGATATTTAATATAGAGTACCGGCATTTTTATTTGAAATGTGAATGCTATATACTATAGTCATCGAAACGGTGATGCAAAATAAATAAAAAAATGGAGAGGAGAAAGGGTATGAAATACAATTTTGACAAAACTTTGGATCACAGGTATAACCATTCTTATCGGTGGGAGCAGCCGGAAGGACGGGAGGATGTTTTAGGGATGGGAACGGCAGATCTGGACTACACTTGTCCGCCCTGCGTAAAGGAGGCCACCCAGCTGGTCTGTGAAGAAAACACGTTTAATTACCGGAAAAAACCGGATTCCTACTATGCAGCCGTCATGGACTGGTTTAAGAGAAAACATCAGATGGATGTAAAACGGGAATGGATTCGGGAACTTCCGAGCACGATTGGCTCCATCCGGCTGGCGCTGGGAGCATACTGCCGTCTGGGAGATTATGTGCTTATGCAGTCGCCTTATTTTACTCCGATCAAGGCGGCCATCGAAGGGGCCGGATGCCATTTCTTAACCAACCCGATGATCTTGAAAAATGGCAGATATGAACTGGATCTGGAGGATTTTGAGGAGAAAATACGGACATACCGTCCGTCAATGTTCATTTTAGTAAGCCCACAGAATCCCACCGGCCGGGTGTTTACTCTGGAAGAATTGCAAAGGATGGTGGAGATCTGCGACCGGTACAAGGTTATAATTTTGTCCGACGAGGTACATTTTTTAATTACATACGATGGACATAAACATATTCCGATTATGGATGTATCAGAGACAGCGAGAAAAATTTCCATTCAGCTTTTCAGTTTCAGCAAAGGATTCAATATGATGAGCCTGCCTTATGCGATGCTGCTGATCGCGGATGAAGGGCTGAGAAAACGCTGGGATGATTATCTCATTCCCTACGATTTCCACTATGCGGTCAATTCCTTCAGCATCGCCGCCGTCACAGCGATTGCTGCGGGAGGGGGAGATGAGTGGCTGGAGGAGGCAAATGCCTATTTAAAGAGGAACCGCGATCTGTTTGCAGAACTGGTTGAAGAAAAACAGCTTCCCCTTATTCCGTTGAAACCGGAAGCCGGTTTTCTTTATTGGATTGACTGCAGAAAAACGGGAATCGAACCGGAACAATTAGGAAAAGTCTTTTTAGAAAAAGCGGGAATCAGCTTGAATAACGGGTTGGATCACGGAGAGGAGGGGAGAGGCTTTATCCGGTTGAACTTTGGCGTTACGGAACAGGTGCTTCGGGAAGCGGTGGACCGTATGGAAAAAATGTTTTGCGCCAAGTGAGGAGGAACGCGGTATGAGTTATCAGTTTGACAGTCATATGGACACGGGCAATTTGAGCAGGAAAAAGTGGGAATACGAGATAGAGCGCACGGGATTTCAGGATTTGCTGTCGTTTGGCACAGCGGATATGGATTATCACAGCCCGGAACCTGTTTTGGATGCAATCAGAGGAGTTGCAGATGCCGGTCATCTCGGCTATCCCCATATCCGGGACAGTTATTATCAGACCATAGAGCAGTGGCTGGAACGGCTTGCTAGCTGGAAAATCAATGGAAAAGAGTCCGTTACGCCTCATGTGGGGATTTACATGGCCTGCATTACAGCCATGGACGCCTTTTCGGAACCGGGAGAGACGAGGTGATTATCCAGACGCCGGTTCACGCCCGCTTTACCCAACTTGTAAAAGATAATGGGAGAGTGCCGGTCAGCAACCCATTAAAAGTTGTGGATGGCCGGTATGAGATGGATTATGAGCAGTTGGAGAGGTGTATTACGGAGAAAACAAAAATCTTGTGGATCTGCAATCCTCATAATCCGGTGGGACGGGCATGGACCGCGGCGGAGCTACAACGTCTGGGAGATATTTGCCTGAGTCACGGAGTGTATATTTTGTCAGATGACATTTATTACGGAATGGTATATTCCGGTGTCTCATATACCCCAATCGCCTCCCTATCCAAGGAGTTGAGTCAGATTTCAATTACCTGTTATTCGCCTAGCAAATGCTATAATACCACAGGGGTAAATCAGTCATTTACCATCATTGAAAATCCGCAGATGCAGGAAAAATATAAAAAGTCACTGCATAAGACAGACTTGGATTACGCCATCAATATTGTTGGTTTGGCGATTACGGAGGAAACCTGTAGCGGTTCCTGCGATGGCTGGTTAAAGGATTTTATGGTGTATGTAAAGAAAAACCATGAGTATTTGACAGAATTTGTGAAAGAACAAATGCCGGGAGCGAGTGTGGCGGAGGCGGATTCTACATATTTTGGATGGATTGATATGAGAAACCTTCATTTGCCGTCTGAAAAAATCGCAGACGCCTTTTTGAACGAGGGACACATTCTGGTAAATGACGGAGCTGCCCTTGGAACCGGAGGAGAGGGGTATATCCGCATGAATTTGGCCTGTCCCAGAGATACACTGGAAATGGGACTGTGGCGAATGGCAAAGGTATATCGTGATTTATGCGCGGGAGAGGTTTAAACGCATCTATGAGGAATCAGATATGGGCCTGCGCACTAAATGGGATACTATTCGGTCTTATAAAACTGTTTTATGAAATCGTACCGGCGCCGATGGCGGAGCTTTTATACTGCACGTTTCTGGGGTTTACCGTCACTTACGCTGTGGGAGCGGAGTGGAAGAAGGCTGGACATTATGTATGCAGTCTGGCTGTGGGCCTTATATGGGTGGCGGGATATGTGGGATTGGAAATGGTCTTTTGGCAGTTTCCCCTGCAGGCGGCAATCTCAAGGGCAGTGAGTTTTGGAGTGGTCAGTTTTGTCATAGAAGGAGCGAACCTGTTTTTTCTTCCAAAGACAAAAGGTGCTGTAGTTCCCCTGCAATTTGCGGTGGTGATAGGCGTATTTTCGCAAAAATGCAGGCATATTCCTTATGTTTTAACGGCACTTTTCATCGGAGTAGCTGCAGCGCTGATTTCCAAACAGATATATAAGTATTTTTTGCCGGTAAAAAAGAAGTGACAGCGATACTTTAACGATTATGTATAGGAGGGAACTTAGTATGGAAAAAACGAAAATCAGGCCGTCATTTGGCTATGCTATGATTACCATGGGAGCGCTTGTGTTGTTTGTTGTATTAGCGCTGCTGGTGTTTCAGATTCCAATTATTATTACATTGTTTTTTTCCTGGATTCTTTTGACGCCGTTCGCGGTGAAACTGGGATATTCCATTGCGGATGTGGAAGAAACCATATATGAAATGATTAAGTCCTCTGCCAGTATGTTCGCACTTTTGCTCTCCATTGGATGTATGGTTGCGATCTGGCTGTGCGCGGGAACCGTTCCCACACTGATTTATTGGGGATTAAACCTGGTAACGCCGAAAATGTTTCTCTGCCTGGCGTTTCTGTTTTGCGCGGTGCTGTCGATTCCCACAGGAACCTCCTGGGGAACCATGAGCACAGCTGGAATTGCCATGCTGGGCGTGGGAATGGGATTAGGTATCAATCCGGCTATGGTGGTCGGCGCTATTGTGGCTGGTTCTCACGTGGGAGATGCCCTTTCCCCGGCATCGGATACGCCACTTTTGACCGCGTCATCCTGTAATGTTCCCTTGATGGAACATTTAAAACACAATTTAAAGTTAATTCTTCCGGCAGTGGGAATTTCCGCGGTTTTATATGGCGTTTTCGGATTCGTTTTTATAGACAATGTGATGGATCATACGACGCTGAATATGATTTCCACAGACCTGAAGAATACGATGAATCTGGGCGTAATTACTTTAATTCCCCTGGTTGTGGTGATTGCATTGCTGGTTATGAAACAGTCCGCCCTGACGGCAATTCTCGCGGGAAGTGTAGTTGGAATGGTGATTGCCGTCGCTTATCAGGGATTCAGCATCAGTGAAGTCGGAAACTTCATGTCAACGGGATTTGTGATTCAGACGGGAAATGAATATCTGGATCCGATTCTGAACCGGGGCGGAGTGAGTAGTATGCTGGAGTTGTTAAGCATGATCATCGCCTCTTTGGGCATGGGCGGAATTCTGAAAGGGACTCAGATCCTGGATGTAATTGTGGAGTCCTTCAGCAAGGTGATCAGCACAAGATTTGGCTTGACTACGGCATCTGCCGTGGGATGCGTGCTTTGCCTGGCGGTGGTATCCACAAACTACTTTTCCATTATTTTAAACAGCACTTTGATGACGCCGCTCTATAAAAAGCTGGGCTACCGGCCGGAGAACGCGTCCAGAATTGTCAACAATTTAAGTTGTCTGCTGAGCCCGTTTGTCCCTTGGGGACTGGCCGGTGTGTTTGTGGCGGCCACCTTCGATATTAACGTAGTTTCCATAATTCCATATGCGTTTTTCAATATTGTGGCATCGGTTTTATGCTTGGTCTATGGATACACGGGATTTACCATGACAAAGTATACGCCGGAGGAATGGAAACAGATGGAAAATACGGCGCAGTAATGCAGTTGCGGAAACGTTTGAGGGAGAATTGTGAGAGAGTAACATAAGGGGAAATCCGGTACAGGGGCCAGCGAAAGGTTTGGCCCCTGTAGTTGTTGTAAAATAATTCCGGGTAGAAAAGGGCTACAGCCCCTCGTCCCCTCCGCACCGCTCCCGCACCATGGAGAGAAAGATTTCCCCGGCCCGGGACAGGTACGCCCCCTTGGCGGTGGCGATGCACAGCTCCCAGAAGGCCCCGTACCGCTCCGGGATGGAGTAGTAGTCCGGTTTCTGGCGCAGGAAAGGGATGCGGGAATACTGCTTTGGCAGCAGGGTGAACCCCATGCCCTCGGCGCAGAGGAGCTGGATAGTCTCAAAGCTTCTCAGAGAGAGGAGGATTTCCGGCTGGTGGATGCCCGCCCGGCTTAAGAGAGAGTCGGCGATCTGCCGGATCCGCTGTCCCCGGCGCACCATGAGAAGGGGCTGTCCCTTCAGGTGCTTGAGATCCAGCTCCGGGTAGTCCCCGTCCCGTTTCTTCGCCTGAGCCCCGATGGGATGGCCTTGGGGGGCCACGATGAGGAAGGGGTCCCTGGAAAGGAGCTCATAGGACAGGCCGGAGGCGTAGGTGTCCTTGGGGGCGTGCATAATGGCAAAATCCAGGTCCCGCTTGGCCAGCTTGTCCTCCAAAACATTGGAGGTTTCCTCCGTCACCAGGCATTCCACCCTGGGAAATTTCCGGTGGAAGTCAGGCAGCACCCGGGTGAGCACGCTGGTGCCCAGATGGCTGGTAATTCCCAGCTGCAGCTTTCCCGTTTTCAGGTCGTTGATGTCGCTGATTTCCCGTTCCAGGCTCTCGTACAGGTTGAGAATGCGCACGGCGGTCTCGTAGTACCGCTCCCCGGCGTAGGTCAGAATGAGGCCGCCGGGCGTCCGTTTGAACAGCTCTGTCCCCAGCTCCTGCTCCATCCGTTTCACGTACTGGCTTAAGGAGGGCTGGGAGATGAACAGCCGCCTGGCGGCCCCGGAAATGCTCTTTTCCTCGGCGATGGTTTTTACATAGATCAGTTCTTTGTCTGTCATATCGTCACTCCATATCATTTATCCTATAAGGGTCATCATAGATATAGTATTTGTCTTATATGCAATTCCATTATATAATAAGGACAACAAATTGAAAAGGGGAATCGAAGATCCCCGCCAAAAATGTTCGGAGGTATTAGTATGGTGAAATTGTATGAAGGCGGCGCGTACCTGGTAAACCAGACGGAGCTGGTGCCGGAGGCGGAGGCCGCAAGAGTGGAATCTCTCACGGGAAAAGCAGTGACCAAGGAGGAGGCGAAAAAAGGAACCATCGCCTATTCCATCCTGTCCGCTCACAATACGTCAGGAAATATGGAGAACCTGAAAATCAAGTTTGACGCTCTCACTTCCCACGACATCACCTTTGTAGGCATTGTGCAGACGGCAAAGGCATCGGGAATGGAGCGTTTCCCCATCCCCTACGTGCTCACCAACTGCCACAACTCCCTGTGCGCCGTAGGCGGAACCATCAATGAGGACGATCATATGTTCGGCCTGTCCGCGGCGAAGAAGTACGGCGGCATCTACGTTCCCCCCCACATCGCTGTCATCCATCAGTACATGAGAGAGATGATGGCCGGCGGCGGGAAAATGATCCTGGGCTCTGACAGCCACACCCGCTACGGTGCCCTGGGCACCATGGCCATCGGCGAGGGCGGCGGAGAGCTGGTAAAACAGCTGTTAAAGGACACTTACGACATCGCCTACCCCGGCGTGGTAGCCATCTATCTGGACGGAAAGCCTCAGCCCGGCGTTGGTCCCCAGGATATTGCCCTGGCCATCATCGGCGCCGTGTTTAAGAAGGGCTATGTGAAGAATAAAGTGATGGAGTTCGTAGGCCCCGGAATCTCCCACATGACCACGGATTACCGCAACGGCGTGGACGTTATGACCACGGAGACCACCTGCTTATCCTCCATCTGGAGAACGGACGAGGACACCAAGGCCTTCCTCACAGAGCACGGCAGAGGAGAGGACTTTAAGGAGTTAAATCCGGCGGACGTGGCCTACTACGACGGCGTGGTTTACGTGGATCTGAGCACGGTGAAACCCATGATCGCCCTTCCGTTCCACCCCAGCAACACCTACGAGATCGACGAGTTAAACGCCAACCTGGAGGACATCCTTCACACCGTTGAGGAGGAGGCGAAACGGATCGCAGGCGGCCGCGCCGACTTCACCCTCATGGACAAGATCCGTGACGGAAAGCTCCACGTGCAGCAGGGCGTCATCGCCGGCTGCGCAGGCGGCAACTACACCAACGTCATTGAGGCGGCTCACGCCTTAAAGGGCGGCAACTGCGGCTGCGGCGAGTTCTCCCTGGCAGTGTACCCGTCCTCCCAGCCGGTATTTATGGATCTGGTGAAGAAGGGAGCCATCGCCGACTTAATGGAGGCCGGAGCCATCATCCGCACCGCCTTCTGCGGCCCCTGCTTTGGCGCCGGAGATACCCCCTGCAACAACGGCCTCTCCATCCGCCACACCACCAGAAACTTCCCCAACCGGGAAGGCTCCAAGCCGGGCAACGGCCAGATGTCCGCAGTGGCCCTTATGGACGCCCGCTCCATCGCTGCGACGGCGGCAAACGGCGGCGTGCTCACCTCCGCCCAGGCCTTCGACTGCTGGGGCGACGTGCCGGAGTACCACTTCGACGACACCGTATACCGCAATCGGGTATACTTTGGCTTTAACAAGGGCCAGGAGGACGCGTCCCTGGTATACGGTCCCAACATCAAGGACTGGCCGGAGATGGGAGCCCTCACGGACAACATCCTCTTAAAGGTCTGCTCCAAGATCCTGGATCCGGTGACCACCACCGACGAGCTGATCCCCTCCGGCGAGACGTCCTCCTTCCGTTCCAATCCCCTGGGACTGGCGGAGTTCACCCTGTCCCGGAGAGATCCGGAGTACGTGGGCCGTGCCAAGGAGGTCGCTCTTTTAGAGAAGGCCAGAACCTCCGGAAACGGCGCCGAAGAACTGGTGCCCGTATTTGAGAAGATCCGCACCATTCCGGGCCAGGAGAACGTGAAAGCGGAGGAGACGGAGATCGGCAGCATGATCTACGCCGTGAAACCGGGCGACGGCTCCGCCAGAGAGCAGGCAGCCAGCTGCCAGAGAGTGTTAGGCGGCCTGGCCAACATCTGTAAGGAGTACGCCACCAAGCGCTACCGCTCCAACGTGATGAACTGGGGAATGCTCCCGTTCCAGATGGAGGAGGAGCCGGAGTTTGAGGTAGGAGACTACATCTACATGCCGGGCATCCGCAAGGTGCTGGCGGAAGGCCCCACAGACCGCATCACCGCCTACGTGGTAGGAGCGGAGGTGAAGGAGATCACCCTGTACCTGGCCGATATGACGGATAACGAGAAAGAGATCGTAATGGACGGCTGCCTCATCAACTTCAACCGCAACCGTGCGAAGAAATAAGACTGGTTTTTCTGCGAGAGTGTGCGCTGCGGCGCACACTTTTGCGTTATAGGAGATGTTTGCAGCGGGAAAAACCGTATTGACGGCGGCCCCGTTTCGTTCCATACTATAAAAGACTACGAAAGACCAAAAGGACGGAACATCATGATTAACTTTGACAACCTTTTTGAAATGCAGGGAATGCTGTTTTCCCTGATGATTGTAGGAGCGTTTTTGACCTGGCGGGGCGTGATCCGCCCGGAAGGGCAGAAACTGCTCACCGATCTGGTGATGGACGTGACGCTCCCGGCCAGCATCATCCGTTCCTTCCAGATCGACTTTGACCGGAATATTCTGGAAAGCTGTCTGGCCATCCTTCTGGTGGCGGCCGCCATCCAGGCGGGAACCTTTCTCTTAAGCGCTGTGCTCTACCGCCGCACAGGGGATGTAAAACACAAAAAAGTGCTCCAGTACGCCACCATCTGCTCCAACGCCGGGATTCTGGGAAATCCCATCGCGGAAGGGGTATTCGGCAGCCTGGGCCTCCTTTACGCCTCCATCTACCTGATCCCCCAGCGGATCTTCATGTGGTCGGCGGGGCTGACTTATTTTACGGAAAGCCCCAGCAAAAAGGAGCTGGCAAAAAAAGTGCTCACCCATCCCTGCATCATCGCTGTGGAGATCGGACTGGTGCTCATGCTTTCCCAGACCAGGCTCACCGGCTTTTTAAACGCCACCGTGAACAGCCTGGCCAGCTCCAATACCGCCGTGTCCATGCTGCTCATCGGCTCCTTCCTGGCGGGGGTAAAATTCCGCTCCATGTTTCAGTGGACGTATTTCTACTACGGGGCGATCCGCCTGGTGGGGATTCCCCTCCTGGTCTATCTTCCCTGCGCCGCCCTCCGGCTGGATCCGGTGGTCACCGGCGTCTCCACGGTGCTGGCGGCCATGCCCGCGGCCAGCTCCTGCGCCATCCTGGCCTCTAAATACCAGTGCGACGAGGTATTCGCCTCCAAATGCGTGGTGTTCACCACCGTGCTCTCCATGGTGACCATTCCGCTGTGGTGCATTTTCCTGGCGTAAGGGCCGGGACGGAAATAAAAAAGTGTGCCTCCTTGCGGAGCATTCTTGTTTAACAGGAAACGAAGTTTCCTGTTAAATAAAAAAAGACAATGAAACATCAGGCCTGGCCTTCTGGAACAATCCCCGGAAGGCCAGGCCTGATGTTGTTTCGTTGTCATATCCGCTTTTTTCCTCCGGACGCCTGCCGGAACCCATTTTCCTCCGGAATCCTTTAATACTCAAAGGCGTAGGTATCCGCCGTCTGCATATTGTTTAACAGGGCGTCGCTGCTCAGCTTTTTCTGCCGCAGGCCTTTGTCGCTCTTTAGCAGGGCGCTGTAGAGGATGTCCGTGACGTAGAGGTACATCAGGCTGTTGGAGAACACGATGGAATTGTTGGCGGCCAGCTTGTCCGACACGATAAATTTGTAGTCGGAGAGATCCCCCAGCTTGGGAGAGTCCACACTGGTGATGGTGAGATTTTTCCCGCCCCGGTCGATGGAGGCGCTGGCCGTCTGGTAGATGTCCTTCATCATGATGCTGCGGGCGATGAAGATGGATAAGTCCCCGGAGGAGATGCTGTTGGCCTGCAGGGCCATCCCTAAGGGATCCGTAAACTCTTTCGCCCTCAGACCCAGCATTTCCAGCTTGAAACGGAATTCCCTGGCGATGAAAGCGGTGCTGTAAAGACCGAAAATATTGATGTTTTTCGCGGAGCGGATCATCTCCGCGGCGCTGAACACGGTGCGCTCATCCAGCATGGCCGCCGTGTTGTTTAGCATACTGCGGTAGTCCGTGGTGATGGACGCGATGAAATTGCTCTGGGCGGAGGCTGGTTCCCCCACCATACTGTTATAGAAACTCTCCTGGGCCAGCGCGATCTTTAATCCGTTGAACCCTTTGTAGCCCAGCTTTTTGCAGAACCGGTTGATGCTGGCCTCTGACGTGCCGGTTTCCTCCGCCAGCGCCGTGATGGTGGTGGTGAGGATCTGTTCCGCGTGGTTGATGACGTACTGGCTGATGGTGTTTTCGCTCACAGTGAAGTTGGGCTGCATGGAGATGATTTTGGAAACGACTGCCGATACCATAAATTCCTCCTTGATTGTATACAACTCCAGTATAGCACAGGTCGGGGGTATTTGCAAAGAATGAGAGAAACTGAAAAATAAAATCATATATATTGACAGCTTATGAAAATAATGATAGTATAAATTCATAAAAACTGCGGCTTGAATCGAAAATATTTCATAAAATAATACAAATTATGAAATGTGACGATGGAAAAAGTGATTTACAATGAAAAAACTATTCAAAATCACTGCCGCAAAACGGAAGAAAGGAGCAGGTATGAAAGAGGTTATCTACGACGAGACGTGGGACGTGCTCGTAGCCGGAGGCGGAGTTTCCGGTTCCATGGCAGCCATCGCGGCGGGACGCCTGGGGGCGAAGGTGCTGGTGGTGGAAGAAACCGGCTATCTGGGCGGCGCCCTCACCGGCTGCGGCGTGGGCCCGATGATGACGTTTCACGCGGGGGAGAAACAGGTCATCCGCGGCATCATGGAGGAGCTGGTACAGCGGATGAAGGACCGGGGCTACTCCACCGGCCACATCTATGACACCATGCAGTACATCAGCTACCTGACCCCCTTTGACTCAGAGGGGCTGAAACTGGTGCTGGATGAGATGGTGGCTGAGGCCGGATGCCAGGTGCTGTTTCACACCTTCGTGGGAGAGGTGGAGAGAGAGGGCAACCGCCTTCGTTCCGTCACCGTCTGCAACAAGGACGGCCTTCACCGGATGTTTGCCAAAGTATTTGTGGACGGCACGGGAGACGGGGATTTGGCAGCCTTTGCCGGCCTCCCCATGACCAAGGGACGGGAGTCTGACGGAGCAGCTCAGCCTATGACCATGAATATGAAGTACATCAACGTGGATACGGAGGCCATCAAGGAGCACATCCGCACCCACATCGAATCCTTTTCCAGGCATCAGGGAAAAGAGGAGTTGATGGACACCGTCTGCCGGCTTTCCTTCTGCGGCTTTCAGGAGGAGTTCCGGGCGGCGGACGAGAGAGGGGAGCTAGACATCAAGCGGGAGGACGTGCTCTGCTTTGAGACCAGCCGTCCAGGGGAGTACATTGTAAATACCACCAGGATCCTGGATCACGACGGTACCGACGCGGTGAGCTTAAGCGACGCGGAACAGGTGGGACGGCGGCAGTGCTGCCAGCTGGACCGGTTCCTGCGGGCCCATGTGCCCGGGTTTGCCAACGCGGTGCTGGAGTTTACCGGGCCGCGGGTGGGAGTGCGGGGATCCAGACAGCTGGTGGGGGCTTACACCCTGACAGCGGAGGACATTTTAAACCGGCGGGCCTTTTCCAGCGTGATCGCCCATTCCGCCTACCCCATCGACATCCACAACCCCAAGGGAGTGGGGACGGACAGCCATTTCCTCTCGGAAATGGGGACCTACTACAGCATTCCCTATGAAACCCTCTACAACCGGGAGGCGGAAAACCTTTTGGTGGGCGGCCGCTGCATTTCCGCCACCTTTGAGGCGGAGGCGGCCATCCGCACCACTCCCACGGCGGGAGCTTTGGGCCAGGCGGCAGGCGTGGCGGCAGCTCTGGCGGCCAGAGGAAATGGAGACGTGACAGCCCTGGATGTACGGGAAATTCAGAAATGCCTGCGGGAGCAGGGCGCGTACCTGGATCTTTGATCCGCGATCATGTTATCAAGCAAAGGAGAGAATAAGAAATGACCCTACAGATTATCGGAATTTTAGGTTTATTTGTACTGATGGTAGTTCTGATGATGACGAGAAAGGTGCCTACGATCCTGGCCCTTCCCATCATGGCGGTGGGCATTGCCCTCATCGCCGGCATCCCCTTTATGGGCGGGGAGTTCAGCATCACGGCAAATGTGCTGGAGGCGGGAGCCATGAGAATGAGCACCGCCATCGCCGGACTGTTCTTCGGCGGATTTTTCGGCAAAGTGCTCAGCCGCGTGGGCGTGACCCACACGATCATCCGCAAGGCGGCGGAGCTGGCGGGAGATAAGCCCCTTCCCATCGCCTACGCGTTTTTAGTGGTATCCTCTGTGATCTTTGCCGCCTCCAATGGCTTGGGAATGTTCATCCTGGTGGGAACCATCGTGATCCCGATCATGATCAGCGCCGGCGTAAGCCCCCTGGTGGCCGGCACAGTCCTGCTCCTTGGAAACGGCATCGGCGTGACATTTTCCGTGGGCACCCTGGGCGTTTACATCGACACCCTGGGACTTCCTCTGGAGACGGTGACCCAGTATTCCTTTCTGTGCGCGGCTCCCTTAATCATCGTGTCTGTCCTGATGATCTGGTTCATGGTAAAAACGGGAGGAAAAAAGAGAAAAGCCTGGGCGATGCCCGCGTCCAATGTGGGTTCTGAGAAAAATGTGCGTTCCATCGCCCTCATTTCCCCCATCGTTCCCGTGGTGTTGGTATTTGTGTGGAAGATGCCCTTAGTGCCGGCCATCCTCATCGGCATTGTGGTGACCCTGATCCTTGCTACCCCGAAAAATGCCGTTCATGTGGTGTCCAGCGCGTTTGTGGAAGGCATCCAGGAGACGGCAGGCGCCTGTGCTCTAATGATCGGCATCGGCATGGTGCTCAACGCCGTGATGGCGCCCCAGGTGGCGGCAGTGCTGGAGCCGGTGATCAAGGCCATGATTCCCTCCAGCGTGGTGATGTTTGTGCTGGTATTCGGCGTGCTGTCCCCCTTAGCCATCTACAGAGGCCCGTTAAACGTGTGGGGCCTGGGCTCCGGCATTGTGGCGCTCTTAGCTGCCGGCGGCATGAATCCCATCGCGGCCATGGTGGCCCTGCGCCTGGATTCCAACGTGCAGGCCGTCTGCGACCCCACCAACTCCCACAACGTATGGGCGGCGGATTTTACAAAGACGGACGTCAACGATTACCTGAAAAAGACCATCGTCTGGATCGTGGTTTCCACCATCGCCGGCCTGGTAGTGGCCGGAGCGATGCTCTTATAATTCCGGTGCGATAGAAATAAGGAGAGTACAGCAGCTATGGGCAAGAAAGTAAGAATTGGAATAGACGTGGGCGGCACGTTTACCGACGCCGTCGTGATTGACAATGACACCTACGAGGTCATCGCCAAAAAGAAGATTCCCACCACCCACAAGGAAGGCGTGGCGGTGGGCGTGGTTTCCATCATCAGCTGCCTGATGGAGGAACAGGGGATCCAGCCGGAGGACGTGGTGTTCATCGCCCACGGAACCACCCAGGCCACCAATGCCCTGCTGGAGGGAGATGTGGCCAGCGTAGGCGTGGTGGGCATGGGTACCGGTCTGGACGCCAGAAGCGCGAAAAACGAGACGAACGTGGGCGACATCGAACTGGCTCCCGGAAAATATTTAAAGACCTCCCACTGTTTCCTGGATTCCAAGCAGGTGGCGGCAGACACCATCCAGGGGGCGATCAAGGAGCTTTTGGGCGCCGGTGCCCAGGTGATCGTGGCCTCTGAGGCCTACAGCGTGGACGACCCGTCCAGGGAGCTGATGGTCCAGGAGGAGGCGGAGAGCCAGGGACTTTACTGTACCGGCGGCCATGAGATTTCCCAGCTCTACGGCCTGAAAATGAGAACCAGGACGGCGGTGGTAAACGCCTCCCTGATCCCGAAAATGATGGAGACCGCCAACATGACGGAGCAGGCGGTTATCGACACCCACATCCAGTCCGGCCTGATGATCATGCGCTGTGACGGCGGCGTCATGAGCATCAACGAGGTGCGCAAGCGCCCCATTCTCACCATGCTGTCCGGCCTGGCAGCCGGTGTGGCCGGAGCCCTGATGTATGAAAAGATCTCCGACGGCATCTTCTTTGAAGTAGGCGGCACCAGCGTGGATATTTCCGTGATCAAAAATGGAAAGGTCATGATCAAATACGCCCAGGTAGGCGGCCACAAGACCTATCTTCAGTCCCTGGACGTGCGGACGCTGGGAGTGGCCGGCGGTTCCATGGTGCGGGTGAAGGACGGGGCCATCGCCGACATTGGCCCCCGTTCCGCCCACATCGCCGGAAAAGAGTACGAGTGTTTCCAGGAGGAAGGCGCCATGGACGGTGGCCAGGTGACCTTCGTAAGCCCCAGGGAGGACGATCCGAAAGAATACGTGCTGGTAAAGACCCCGGATGGAAGGGAGTATTCCCTGACGCTGGCAGGGGCGGCAAACCTCTTGGGCTACGTGCCGGAGGGAGACTATGCCCGTGGGACGCACCAGTGCGCCAAAGCGGCCTGGGACAGCCTGGGAGCTTACTTAGGCTGCACGGGAGAGGACGCGGCAAGACGGGTGATGGACCTGGCCCTGGATAAGCTGGAACAGGTGGTAGACGAGCTGATCGCCGACTATGAGCTGGATCGGAAATTTATCACCCTGGTGGGCGGCGGCGGCTCCGGAGCCGTGATCGTTCCCGCCCTGGCGGAGCGCATGGACATGAGGTGGAAGATGGCGAAAAACGCCCCCTATATTTCCACCATCGGCGTAGCTTTGGCCATGGTGAGAGAACAGCTGGAGCGCACCATTGCCAATCCCACAGAGGAGGACATCAAAAAGATCCGCCGGGACGTGATCGAGAAAATCGTAAGATCGGGGGCCAACGAGGCCACGGTGGACGTGACCATCGAGGTGGATGCCCAGAAGAACATTTTGAGAGCGGTAGCCACCGGAGCCACGGAGCTAAGGCAGAAGGACCTGACGGCGGTGGACTTAAAGCCGGAACAGCTGGCCCAGATCTCCGCCGACGCCCTGGGGGCGGCAGCCAGGGATGTGAGCTGTCCCGCCGCCTGCGGCCGCTGGTACGTGTACGAGGCCGTGACGAAGAAAAAGGTGCTGGGCCTGTTCTCCCAAAAAAGCCGCAGCCTCTGTGTCATTGACCGGGAGGGCGTGGTCCGTTTAAAGAAGGAAAAGGCGGAGTATCTGAAGTTTTCCAAGGATCAGCGTACCTCCGTGTTCCTGGAGTTCCTGGACGCGAACACCACATTTTCCGACGCCAACGCCACCATCCCGAAAGTGTTTCTGTTCTACCGGGAAAAGATGCTGGATCTCACGGGAATGCAGAGCGCTGAACAGCTCACCTCCATGATGGATCTGGAAATCGAGGGCTTAGACGGGAACGAGGAACTGATCGCGGTTGCGTATAAATAATGGCACCTGTATAATATAGAAAGAGGAGGAACGGGATGATCGGAGACGAGCTCCTGGCAATGTGCGAGCTGGGGGAGGACCTGCTTTACGGCAGGATCCCCCAGGGGAAACAGAGTTACTACGTGAAGGAATCCTTAAGGCTGGGACGGGAGGCGGCGGCGCGGGTAAAGAAAAGCTGTGGCAGCCGCCCCATGGAGGATCTCTGCCGGGAGGCCGGGATCCGGATCACCTATCTGGAGGAGAGCGGGAAACGGTGCGGCGTCTCCTTCCGGGCACAGAGTGAGTACGGAAGGGACGGGAGCGGGGAGATCGTTCTCTACCGCGGTTCCATCGCCCTGCTGGCAGAGGCTTCCGGAGTCCATCCGGAGCTGGTCATAAGCCGGGACATCGCCCTGGAGACCCATTTGGCCCACGAGTATTTCCACTACCTGGAATTTGCCAGCTCCGGGGAGATTTCGCCGCCCAGAACGGAGCTTTACGGCTGCGGCTACGTGTCTGACTATCTGGACCCGGTGGAACTGCCCGGCCTTTTCAGGCGGAAACGGAAGGCCGGCATCCTGCGCTGCAGTGAGATTGCCGCCCACGCCTTTGCCAAAGAGTACGTGGGACTTCCCATTCTTCCAAACTATTACGACTATGCCTATCTGATCCGGGAAGGAAAATGGACGGAGGCAGAGTTTCAGGAAATGCTGAAACGATATGGAGAGGTGCTTGCATGAAATACGACGTAGAAATACAACTCAGAGTAAAACATCGCCAGGTGGACTTTGGCGGATTCCTGCCGGGAAACTGGGAGGAGATCGACCCGAACCGGAAACATCCGGCGGTCATTCTTTTAGCCGGCGGTGCCTACTGGAGGCGAAGCAGCCGGGAGAAGGAGCCGGTGGCCTTAAAACTGTTAGGCTACGGCATCAGCCCTTGGATTTTGGAGTACAGCGTGGCCCCGGAGACCTTTCCTCAGTCCTTGTGCGAGGTGCTCACGGCGGTGGAATGGCTGCGGGAGCACAGCGACGAATACGGGATCGACGGGGAAAACATTTCCGTCTGCGGGTTTTCCGCCGGCGGCCACCTGGCGGCCAGCGCCGGGTGCCTCTGGGATCGGGACTTCATTCAGGAAATGCTGGGGGATCCTGGCGTTCTGGTGCGGCCGGACAAGGTGGCCCTCTGCTACCCGGTGATCACTGCCGGGCCTTACGCCCATCAGGAGTCCATCCGCTGCCTGTTGGGAGACAAAGCGGAGGACGAGACCTGCCGCCGCCTGGTTTCCCTGGAACATCAGGTGGGAGCGGGGATGCCGCCGGTCTTTCTCTGGCACACGGCGGAGGACGCCTCCGTTCCCGTCCAAAACTCCCTGCTCTTTGCCATGGCCGTAGCCGCCCAGGGAAAGGAGCTGGAGCTCCACATCTACCCCCACGGCCGCCACGGCCTCTCCACCGGAGACTTCACCGCCAACGCCGGCCTGGAACCGGGAGACGCCTACGGCTGTGCCGGCTGGGTGGAGAAGGCGGCGGCGTTTTTCTGCGGGACCGGGAAGAAATAGGAGGCACTGAAAAGGCAAACGGGAGAATTTCATAAACCATGGTAATGTAGCCTGCGGGAGCTGGCGCACGGGAAAAACGGGCGCGCGGCTCCCGTTTTGTCAGGTGGGAGGCCTGACCGGCCCGTCACAGTTTCATTTTCCCCATTCACAAAACCCGGTTGACGCGCCCCCGCCTTTGCCGTATAATATAGCTATCTATGTGAAAGTGAGGCAGCACCAATGTTAAAGAGCATGACCGGTTTCGGCCGTTATGAAGTGGTCACCGACGAGTACAAAATTTCTGTGGAAATCAAGGCGGTCAACCACCGTTACCTGGATATGAGCATCAAGATGCCAAAGAAATTCAGTTACTTCGAGGCCGGGATCCGAACTCTGCTGAAAACCTACATTCAGCGGGGAAAGGTGGATGTCTACATCAATTATGAGGATTACACGGAGGGAAACCTCTGCCTGAAATACAATGCCTCCCTGGCAGCCGAATACATGGATGTGTTCCGGCAGATGGCGGAGCAGTTCGGCATTGAAAACGACGTGAAGGTGTCGGCTCTTTCCCGTTACCCGGAGGTGCTCACCATGGAGGAGGCCCCGGAGGACGAGGAGCAGCTGTGGAAAGTGCTCTCCGACACGGTGGAGGAGGCCGCGAAACGGTTTGTGGACACCCGGGTCGCCGAGGGAGAGCGTCTGAAAGGGGATCTGGTGGCAAAGCTGGACGATATGCTGGGCCTGGTGGATTTTATCGAGGCGCGGGCCCCCAGACTTCTGGTGGAATACCGTCAGAAACTGGAGGACAAGGTCAAAGAGCTGCTGGCGTCCTCCACCATCGACGAGAGCCGCATCGCCGCGGAGGTGGCCATCTACGCCGACAAGGTCTGCGTGGACGAGGAAATGGTGCGCCTGCGCAGCCACATCGTGGCCACCAGGAAAAAGCTGCTGGAGGGCGGCACCGTGGGCCGGGAGCTGGATTTCATCGCCCAGGAGATGAACCGGGAGGCCAACACCACCTTATCCAAGTCCAATGACCTGGAGGTTTCCGACAAGGCCATCGCCTTAAAGACGGAGATTGAAAAAGTCCGGGAGCAGATTCAAAACATCGAGTGATCCCTACGGACAGGATTGATACAGAATAGAAGGAGATTGAATCCCAATGAGAGAGAGAGGAATACTGGCAGTGGTATCCGGATTTTCCGGAGCCGGAAAGGGAACCCTGATGGAGGCCCTGATGGCAAAATATGACAATTACGCCTTATCCATTTCCGCTACCACCAGACAGCCGAGAGACAACGAGGAGCATGGAAAACAGTACTTCTTTGTGTCAGAAACAGAATTTGACAATATGGTAGAAAACGACCAGTTCATCGAGTACGCCCGCTATGTGGAGCACAGCTACGGCACTCCCAAGGAGTACGTGATGGAACAGCTGGAGGCCGGAAAGGATGTGATCCTGGAGATCGAGATCCAGGGCGCCCTGAAGGTGAAGGAGAAATTCCCGGAGACGCTGCTGATCTTTGTGACGCCGCCGTCCGCGGAGGAGTTGAAACGCCGTCTCATCGGCCGCGGCACGGAGACCATGGATGTGGTGGAGGCCCGGCTGCAGAGAGCCTGTCAGGAGGCGGAGCAGATGGACCGCTACGACTACCTTCTGATCAATGACCAGGTGGAGCCGTGCATGGAGGAGCTCCATCGCCTGATCCAGTCCCAGCACCGCCGGATGAGCCTGCACGGGGAATTTGCGGCGAAGATGAAAAAAGAGTTAAAGGAAATTTCAGAATAGACAGAGAAAGGAAGAAGAAACTATGTTACATCCATCTTATTCGGATTTGATTGAGGCAGTAAACAGCGACGTGGAGCCGGGCGAGCAGCCGGTGGTACAGAGCCGCTATTCCATCGTCATCGCCAGCGCCAAGAGGGCCAGACAGCTCATCGCGGGCGACGAGGCCACCGTGCCTTCCGTGGGCAGAAAGCCCCTCTCCGTAGCCATTGAGGAGCTGTACAAATCCAACGTAAAGATTCTCCCGGAGGAAGAACATACGGAGGAAGAATAACCGCCGCGTCTGCGGCCGCAGGTGTGCGTTTTTTGCGCACACCTTTTTATCATGTCATAGGAAACGCTGTTCCCATGATAGAAACGCCTCCGGCGGGAGGCGCACTCCGTGCAAAGGAAACTGGCTGCATACGCAGCCGCGCTCCGGCGCGAGTGTGGGCCAAGCGCACACCTTTTTCTGTCATAGGAAACGCTGTTCCCTATGACAGAAACGCCTCCGGCGGGGAGCGCACTCCGCGCAAAGGAAACTGGCTGCTGACGCAGCCGCGCTCCGGCGCGAGTGTGCGCCAAGCGCACACTTTTTATAAATGACACATAAAGCCAAATGACACATAAACCCCCCGGGAAAAGAACTGCGTTTCGCCGGCGGGAAATCCCATACATTTACAACCGTGAGGAGTTAAACTGACTATGAAATTACTTTGCATATCCTTAGGCTGCGACAAAAATCTGGTGGACAGCGAGATGATGCTGGGCCTTCTGTCAAAAGACGGTTTCACCTTTACCGATGACGAGACAGAGGCCGATGTGATCGTGGTAAATACCTGCTGTTTCATCGGGGACGCCAAGGAGGAGAGCGTAAACACCATTCTGGAGATGGCGGAGTACCGCAAGGCAGGCCCCTGCAAGGCCCTGATCGTCACCGGCTGCATGGCCCAGCGCTATAAGGAGGAGATCACCACGGAGATCCCGGAGGTGGACGCGGTCATCGGCACCACCAGCTATGACGAGATCGCGAAGGTGCTGCGGGAGGTGCTGGCGGGCCAGGAGCACATCCAGTGTTTCCATGACTTATCTGCCCTGCCGCAGGTGGAGGCAGAGCGGATGGTGACCACCGGCGGCCATTACGCCTTTTTAAAGATCGCCGAGGGCTGCGACAAGCGCTGCACCTACTGCATCATCCCCTATTTGAGAGGGCCTTACCGCAGCGTTCCCATGGAGCGGCTGGTGGCGGAGGCGGAGAGCCTGGCAGAGAAGGGGGTAAAGGAGCTGATCCTGGTGGCCCAGGAGACCACCCTCTACGGCCTGGACCTCTACGGGAAAAAGAGCCTGCCCCAGCTGCTGCGGCGGCTGTGCCGCGTTTCCGGCATCCAGTGGATCCGCATTCAGTACTGTTATCCGGAGGAGATCACCGACGAGCTCATTGAGACCATCCGGGAGGAGGAAAAAATCTGCCACTACCTGGACATTCCCATCCAGCACGCCAGCGACCGCATTTTAAAACGGATGAACCGCCGCACCAACAAGGCCCAGTTAAAGGAAATGATCGCCAAGCTGCGCCGGGAGATTCCGGACATCGCCCTGCGGACCACCCTGATTTCCGGTTTCCCCGGAGAGACCCAGGAGGATCACGAGGAGCTTTTGGAGTTTGTGGACGAGATGGAGTTTTCCCGTCTGGGCGTATTCGCCTACTCGGCGGAGGAGGACACCCCGGCGGCGTCCTTCCCCGACCAGGTGCCTCAGGAGCTGAAGGAGGAGCGCCGGGACGAGATCATGGAGCTGCAGCAGGACATTGCCTTTGAGGCCTGCGAGTCCATGGTGGGCCGTGTGCTGGAGGTTATGATTGAGGGAAAGGTGGCCGACGAAAACGCCTACGTGGGCCGTACCTATATGGACGCCCCTAACGTGGACGGACTGATCTTTGTAAACACAGGGCTGGAGTTAATGTCCGGCGACTTTGTCCGGGTCAAGGTAACAGGAGCCCTGGAATATGACCTGATCGGGGAGGTGTACGATGAATCTGCCGAATAAACTGACGCTGCTGCGGGTGGTGATGATCCCGTTTTTTGTGGTCTGCCTGCTGTGGGAGGGAGGGACAAATCCCACCCTGCGCTACATTTCCGCCGCGATCTTTATCGTGGCCAGCCTGACAGATATGCTGGACGGAAAGATTGCCAGGAAATACGGTCTGGTGACCAACTTTGGAAAATTTATGGATCCCCTGGCGGACAAGCTTTTAGTCTGTTCCGCCCTGATCTGCCTGATCGAGCTGGGACAGCTCCCTGCCTGGATGGTCATTGTGATCATTGCCCGGGAGTTTATCATCAGCGGGTTCCGCCTCATCGCCTCCGACAACGGGGTGGTGATCGCGGCCAGCTATTGGGGGAAATTTAAGACCACCTTTCAGATGATCGCCGTGATCCTTTTGATCTTTGATTTTGAGTCCCTTTCCCTTTTGGCGGCTATCTGCGTGTGGGTGGCTCTGGCACTCACGGTGATTTCCCTGGTGGATTACATCTGGAAGAACCGGAAAATTCTCACGGAAGGAGGAATGTAACCGTGGTAGTAGAGCTTATATCCGTAGGAACGGAGATCCTGCTTGGAAACATTGTAAATACCAACGCCCAGTATCTGGCGGAAAAATGCGCCCTCTTAGGCCTTTCCGTCTACTATCAGAGCGTTGTGGGAGATAATAAGGACCGGCTGGCGGACACCTTCCGCACCGCCTTAAAGCGCTCAGACATCGTCATTCTCACCGGCGGCCTCGGGCCCACGGAGGACGACCTGACCAAGGAGGTCTGCGCGGAGGTGATGGGATTCCCCCTGGTGGAGGACGCCCACACCAGAGAGCGGCTGGTGGAGTATTTCGCCAACAGCATCTATAAAGAAATCCCGGACAATAACTGGAAACAGGCCATCGTGCCCGCCGGGGCCAGGGTGCTGGACAATGACAACGGCACCGCCCCCGGCCTGATCTTAGAGAAGTTCGGCAAATCCGCCATCCTTCTTCCTGGGCCTCCCGACGAGCTGATGCCCATGTTCGCGAAACAGGTCATGCCCTATCTGCAGACCCTGCGTCCGGAGATGATCTTCTCCCGCATGGTGAAGATCTGCGGCATCGGGGAGAGCGCCGTGGAGGAAAAGCTCCTGGATCTCATCGACAAGCAGACCAACCCCACCATTGCCACCTACGCCAAGATCGGCGAGGTCCACGTGCGGGTGACGGCCAAGGTCACCAGCGAGGAGGAGGCAAAAAAGCTGATCAAGCCGGTGGTGAAGGAGATCCGCTCCCGCCTGGGAGACTGCGTCTACAGCATCAAGGAGGACGAGACCCTGGAGATGGCTGTGGTGGAGCTGTTGAAGAAATACGAGCTGACGGTGACCACCGCCGAGTCCTGCACCGGCGGCCTCTTAGCCGGACGCCTGGTGAACGTGCCCGGCGTGTCGGAGGTGTTCCGGGAAGGCTTTGTGACCTATTCCAACAAGGCCAAGCGCAAGCTGCTGGACGTAAACAAGAGTACCCTGAAGAAATACGGGGCAGTCAGCGAGCAGACGGCCAGGGAAATGGCCATGGGCGGCGTATTCGCCACCGACGCGGACGTCTGCGTGGCCATCACCGGCATCGCCGGGCCGGAGTCAGACGGAGACAAACCGGTGGGCCTGGTTTACATCGCCTGCTATATGAAGGAAAAAGTCTGGGTGGAACAGTACCAGTTTAAGGGCAACCGGAACAAGATCCGGGAGCAGTCCGTGGTGAAGGCCCTGGATCTTCTGCGCCGGGCCATTCTGGACAATTACCGCAAGTGACGGCCACGTCCGGGGCGGAAAAAGACAGATACACCCCGGCAGAACGGACGGGGAATTAAAAATGACGGGAAGGCGCTGCGAAACTGGAACTTCGCGGCAGCTGCCGGGCAGGCAAAAAAAGTGGGCGCAACAGCGCACACTCGCGCCGGAGCGCGGCTGCGTCAGCAGCCATATTCCTCTGCGCGAAGTGTGCCTCCCGCCGGAGGCTTTTGTGTCATAGGGAACGCAGTTTCCTATGACATAAAAAAAGCCTGTTCGGCTCAGCGTCCCGCAAAAAAAATAAAGGAGCTGGGCCATGCGTTGGTACGAGCATCTGTACGTGGGGGAGAAGGCGGTCGCGAGCCGTTACCGGATCATTCAGAAAATCCGCAGGAAGGCGGCGGACCGGCAAATCCATGTGATTACGCCGGCCTCAAATGGGAATAATATCCTTGACATTTATTCTGCCGCGGAGTTTGCCCGCCCCCACTGCCAGGAGAGAAATCCCCTGATTCTGGGGATCGCTGCCGATTACTGGGAGGCCCTCTCGGTGGCGGCGCGGATCGTGGACGAGATGTACCGGACCACGGGAGGGTTTTCCCTGGAGGAATTTTTAAGGCAGAAAGACGGCGAGAGGTTGGAATGATTCATATAATACTGTTAATCCTAAAGATCATCGGAATAATCCTGCTGGTGCTTTTGGGACTGGTTCTCGCCGCCGTCCTGGCTGTCCTGTTCGCGCCGGTGAGGTACCGGGCAGAGGGAGAGTTTCGGGGAAACGCGCAGGCGGACGGACGGATCACCTGGCTGTTTCCTCTGATTTCCGTGAATGTTTCCCTCCGGGGCGGAGAGCTTTCCTCCCGCCTTCGGGTGCTTGGGATCCCCCTTGGCGGGGGCGGCAAACGGGGCAGGGAGCTGGAGGAGGATCTGGAGGAGCTGACGGAGCCGTTCATACATACGGCATCCCTGGACGGGGAGGGAAAGGAAACGCCTCCTCCGCAGCCGGATGACGGGACGGAAACGGTTCCTTCCGGAAACCCAAAGGTGGAACCGCCGCCGGACGCTCCTCAGGAGCCGGACCAGGCCGGGAACGGAACATCCGGCGAGACAGAGAAGAAGGAGCCGAAACAAAAACCATCCGGTCCTTCCGGCGTTTCCGGCCGCCCGGGCCGGGGGATCAGCTCTTTGGCCCGGCGGATGAAGGCGGTTCTTTCGTGGCCGGCGCGGCTTCTGAAGGGTTTCAAAAAGCGGATTCGCCGGATTCAAAAGCGTTTTAAGGCGATCCGCGGCCGGATCCGGGAGCTGGCGGAGCGAAAGGATCAGGTGTTGGCCTTTTTAAAGGACGAGGAGAACCGGAAGACCTTCCGCCTGGCGAAAGGGCAGCTGGCCCGGGTGTTTCGCCACATCCGGCCCCGCCGGTTTCGGGGGCAGATCACCTTCGGGTTTGACGATCCCTACCGCACGGGACAGGCGCTGTCCGCGGCGGCCCTGCTCTGTCCCCTGTATAAAAACAGCCTTCAGCTTACCCCGGTGTTTGACCGCGCCGTGCTGGAGGGAGAATTTTCACTGAGGGGCCGCGTCCGCGCGGCAGTCCTCGTATCCGCCGCTCTGCGGCTTTTGATGGACAGAAATTTCCGGAAGCTGTTGAAACGGCTGATGGACCGATAAAAGGAGGAGATTTATGGCAGACAATCATTTTGCGGCGACGGTGGAAGCGTTGTTTAAAGGTATGGACCGGTTTGTGACGACCAAGACGGTGGTGGGAGACGCGGTGAAAATCGACGACGCCATTATCCTTCCTCTGGTGGATGTGACCTGCGGCATGGCCGCCGGCACCTTCGCGGAAAATGCCAAGCAGAACGGCGGAGGCGGCATGAGCGCGAAGATGAGCCCCAGCGCCGTGCTGGTCATCCAAAACGGAGTGACAAAGCTGGTGAACGTCAAGCAGCAGGACGCCGTCACAAAGGTGCTGGATATGGTGCCGGATTTCGTAAACAAATTCGTAGCCGGAAAACCGGAGCCGCCCATTTCCCAGGAGGCGGTGCGGGCCGCTGAGGACGTGGCGGCAGCCGCGGAGGAAACCACGGAGAGCGATCCGGCCCAGGTATAAGAAATTCCCTTTCGCATAAGATATATCATATATCGAAGCGGAAGGGATTTTTTTATGAAACGGATCGTGGGTCTGATGGTGTTCTGTTTCGGAGTGGGAATGACGGTGATGCTGATTGTGCCGGAGACCTTCACCACCCTGGTGTTTATCACCGCCTGCCTCATTGTGGGCTACAACCTGTTTTGCTGCTGACAAGGCCCGCCGTAAGGATTTGTTTAAAATTAATTAAGATGTTTCGGAAATCGTAAACAAATGTAAGATGAATTTCCCTTTGGACGGTTATATAATAGGGACATTATACGGAAGGGAGATGATTTGAATAGAACCGATCTGTATGTTGGCATTTTGTTTGGGATTATTCGCATTTTTGGGGTGCGGCAGTATAAATGGAAACCGTGAGAAGACAGAGGCCGGCGCGGGAGGCGGCGTCGGGGGAGAGGAGGCCGGAGGGACAAGCCCCGGCGGAAAGGACGCGGAAAAAGATTGCTCCGAAGGCGCATCCGCCCCGGGCGGGAAACTGCGGGAGGGCGTCCCGGACGGGGCATTTCCGGCTCCCTCTGCGGACTTAAGGGCTCTTTTTCAGTCTCAGGCCCCCATGGGGGAAAATCCGCCGGAATTTGACTACGGCGACCAGTCCACCATCGTGTTTCACGGCTATTTTGGCCTTCTGGTCTGCCGGAGGGCGGGAGAGGGCTGGAAGGTGTTTCGCGCCCTGGATTTAAAACGGCTGGGGGCGGATGCCACCCAGGGAGATGACTACGCGGTGATTGACGCCGGCCGGGAGGCAGCGTACATCACCCCCGCCTACTTCGCCCCGGGGAATGAGAATCCGGTGACCTACTGCTACCGTTACGGGGCGGACATCCTGTGGGAGCAGAGAGGCTACGAGTCCTCCAGAAACGACCTGCTCTCCTGGAGCTATTCCCACTCCATGCCGGTGCAGGCCCGCATCGACGGCCAGATGGAGTCCATCCCCGGCCTGTGCCGCTGTTCCAACGTCTACCCGGTAAACGGGATCGGCGGCGGCGCCTACGGGTTTCTGGTTTCAGACGGGAAACTGCTGGAAAGTCTGCGCTACGGGATTTACAAGGAAAAGGAGGAACAGGTGGAATTATTTCCCCTGTTTCTGGAAAACTAGACAGGGAGCGGAGAGAGGAGTCAGGCGGACGGCGCTGGAAACCTGCCGGGCGTACCAGACGGACGCCCGGAAACAGGAAAGAGCGGGGCCGGAAAAAGTTCCGGAAACACAAAAACAGCCCGTCCACCGGGCTGTTTCATGTTCATGTTCAACTTTTATTAAGCTCTTTCAACTAAACCGGAACGTAAGCAAGAAGTACACACGTTCATCTTCTGAGCGCCGCCATTGACTTTCACTTTAACAGACTTTACGTTAGCTTTCCACATTTTGTTGGTCCGTCTATGAGAATGGCTCACGTTGTTTCCGAAGTGAGCAGCTTTTTCACAAATTGCACATTTCGCCATGATTTGCACCTCCTTAAAAGCTACTTGGACTCCTTACTTAGAATCCACAACATATTGTATAATAGCAGATAAACTCACATTTTGCAAGCAGTAAATAAAATTTTGTTTCTTTTTTTTTCAATATCATGTATAATAGGAACAACCGAAGGGAGAATGACGGGGAAACCCGCATGGAAATAGAATGGAGGCAAATGTATGAAGGGACGTTTGAACAATAAGCTGGGCGAGATCCAGATCGGCTCGGACGTGATCGCCCAGTGCGCAGGCACCGCCGCTGTGGAGTGTTTCGGCATCGTGGGCATGGCCGCTGTGAACATGAAGGACGGCCTCGTGCGCCTGTTAAAGAAGGACAGCTTGACCCGCGGCGTGGACGTGGAGATCGTGGAAAATCACATCCGTATCAACTTTCATGTGATCGTCGCCTACGGGGTGAACATTTCCGCTGTTTCCGATAATCTCATGGAGAGTGTAAAGTACAAGGTAGAAGAATTCACCGGTATGGAAGTGGACAGCATCAACATTTTCGTGGAAGGTGTCAGAGTGATAGATTAAGGAGGGCAATTACCCGTGGGTATGAATGTAATCGACGCCAGGATGATGCAGAAGGCATTCCTGGCGGCCGCGAAAGGCCTGGAGGCCAAAAAGGAGTGGATCAATGAGCTGAACGTGTTCCCCGTTCCGGACGGGGACACGGGGACGAATATGACGCTGACCATCATGGCGGCGGCCAAAGAGGTGGCGGCCATTGAGGAGCCCACCATCGAGAATCTGTCGAAGGCGATTTCTTCCGGCTCTCTGCGGGGAGCGAGGGGAAATTCCGGTGTCATCTTATCCCAGCTGTTCCGCGGCTTTACCAAGGAGATCAAAGGCACGGATGCCATCACCACCACCACCCTGGCGAACGCCTTTGTCCGCGGGACAGAGACCGCCTACAAGGCGGTGATGAAACCCAAGGAGGGCACCATTCTCACGGTGGCCAAGGGGATGGCGGACAAGGCGGTGGAGCTGGTATCGGAGACGGAGGACATCCTGGAGTTTGTGGACAAGGTCATCGAGCACGGCGACTACGTGCTCAGCCAGACGCCGGAGATGCTGCCTGTGTTAAAAGAGGCGGGCGTGGTGGATTCCGGCGGCCAGGGCCTGATGCAGGTGATGAAGGGGGCCAGGGACGGCCTGCTTGGCAAAGAGGTGGAGATCGCCGCTGAGGAGGCCAGGCCCATGACCGGTGCCGGCATTCGGAGCGAGGTGGAGGTGCCCGCGGAGGAGATCCGTTTTGGCTACTGCACTGAGTTTATCGTAAATCTGGAACATCCCCTGGACGAGGCGGGAGAGGCGGAGTTTAAGGCTTATCTGGAGTCCATCGGGGATTCCATCGTGGTGGTGGCCGACGACGAGCTGATCAAGGTTCACGTCCACACCGATCATCCCGGTCTGGCCTTTGAGAAGGGCCTGACCTACGGCTCCCTGTCCCGCATGAAGGTGGACAATATGCGTGAGGAGCACCACGAGCGCCTGATCCAGAACGCGGAGAAGGTGGCGGCGGAGCAGAAGGCGGCAGAGGCTGCCAAAGCCCAGAAAGAGGAGCCGAGAAAGCCTTACGGGTTCATCGCCGTATCCATGGGAGACGGGCTTGGAGAGATCTTTTGCGGCATCGGCGTAGACTACCTGATCGAGGGCGGACAGACCATGAATCCCAGCACGGAGGATGTGCTGAACGCCGTGGATCATGTGAACGCCGACTGCATTTTCGTCCTCCCCAACAATAAAAATATCATCCTGGCCGCGGAGCAGGCTAAGAGCCTGGTGGAGGATAAAGAGCTGGTGGTCATTCCCTCCAAGACGGTGCCCCAGGGCATCACGGCGGTGATCAATTTTGCTCCTGACTTAAGCGCGGAGGAAAACCAGGAGAATATGATCCGTGAGATGGGCCGGGTGAAGACCGCCCAGGTCACCTATGCGGTGAGAAATACCACCATCGACGGCATGGAGATCAGCGAAGGGGATATTATGGGCATCGGCGATTCCGGGATGCTGGCCGTGGGGAAATCGGTGGAGAGCACCGCTCTCGACGCCTTAAAGGCCATGCTGGACGAGGAATCGGAGCTGGTGAGCATTTATTATGGAAGTGACGTGACGGAGGAGGAGGCAGAAAAACTGCTGGAAAAAGCCCAGGACGCCTGCGCCGGCTGCGAGGTGGAGCTGCACCGGGGCGGACAGCCGATTTACTACTACCTCATGTCTGTGGAATAAAAATGGAAATCTGCCGGAAACTTTTGGCTCATGGGAGATGAGGGGTTCGGCGGAAAAGAAAAGCAAAGGCTTCTGCCTGGGGGCAGAAGCCTTTCTGACGGACATAAAACCGATTCAGGAGGGATGGAAAAACGATGAGTGAGCAGCCAATCACTTCGCTGAAGGGCGTCGGAGAAAAGACCGGCCGGCTGTTTGAAAAGTTGGGGGTCCATACGGTGGGAGAGCTGTTGGAATACTATCCCAGAGGCTACGACGCCTATGAGCCGCCGGTTTCCATCGGGGAGCTGCGGCCGGACGCCATCGCCGCCGTGGAAGGACTTCTGAAAAAGGACGGGGATGTGCGGCGGTTTTCCCGGGTGGCGGTCACGGTGGCGGAGCTTTCCGACGGGACCGGCTCCCTGCAGCTCACATGGTATAATATGCCCTTCCTGCGGACGACGTTACGGGCGGGAAGCCGCTTTGTGTTCCGCGGGCGGGTGGTGAAGAAAAACGGCCGTCTGACCATGGAGCAGCCGGAAATCTTCTCCCTGGCGTCTTACGAGGGGGTGGCCGGTTCCATGCAGCCCATTTACGGGCAGACGAAGGGCCTGGGGAATAAAACCATCACCAAGGCGGTGTCTCAGGCCCTCTCCGGGCGGGGGATGGAGCGGGAGTACCTGCCGGAGGACATCCGCACCCGCCACGAGCTGGCGGAGTACAACTTTGCCCTGGAACACATTCATTTTCCCACCAGCAGGCAGGAGCTTTTGTTTGCCAGAAAGCGGCTGGTGTTTGACGAATTTTTCCTGTTTATCCTGTCTGTGCGCCATTTAAAGGAAAAGCGCCAGGACCGGAGGAGCCGGTTTGTCCTTGCCAGAAGGCCGGAGGTGGAGCAGTTTCAGCGCTCCCTTCCCTACGCCCTCACAGAGGCTCAGGAGAAGGTGTTAAACGAGGTGTTTGACGATATGGCCAGCGGGATGCCCATGAACCGCCTGATTCAGGGAGACGTGGGCTCCGGCAAGACCATCGTCGCCGTTCTGGCCCTTCTCCAGGCGGCCTATAATGGCTGCCAGGGCGCCCTCATGGCCCCCACGGAGGTTCTGGCCAGGCAGCACTATGAGTCCATGACGGAGCTGTTCGCGGCCCACGGCGTGGACAAGGTCCCGGTGCTCATCACCGGATCCATGACGGCGAAGGAAAAACGGCTGGCCTATGAGCGGATCGCCTCCCATGAAGCGGACATCATCGTGGGCACCCACGCCATCATCCAGGAGAAGGTGATCTACGACCGCCTGGCCTTAGTGATCACCGACGAGCAGCACCGGTTTGGAGTGGGCCAGAGAGAGGCTCTGGGGGAAAAAGGGGACCGTCCCCATGTGCTGGTGATGAGCGCCACCCCCATTCCCAGGACGTTAGCCATCATCCTCTACGGCGATCTGGACATTTCCATCATCGACCAGATGCCGGTGGGCCGCCTGCCCATCAAAAACTGCGTGGTGGATCCCTCCTGGCGGCCGAAGGCCTACCGCTTTATCGAAAAAGAGGTGGCGGCAGGCCGGCAGGCTTATGTGATCTGCCCCATGGTGGAGGAGAGCGAGATGCTGGAGGCGGAGAATGTGCTGGACTACGCGGAAAAGCTGAGAAAGGAGCTGCCGTCCTCCATCCGGGTGGAATTTCTCCACGGGAAGATGAAGGGAAAGGAAAAGAACGCGGTCATGGAGGCCTTTGCCGCCAACGAGATCCAGGTGCTGGTCTCCACCACCGTGGTGGAGGTGGGAGTGAACGTGCCCAACGCCACGGTGATGATGATCGAGAACGCGGAGCGGTTCGGCCTGGCCCAGCTTCACCAGCTGCGGGGCCGGGTGGGCCGGGGAAAGCACCAGTCCTACTGCATTATGGTCAACTGCGGAGAAGAAGGGGCCGGGGAACGGCTGGACATTTTAAATCGTTCCAACGACGGCTTTGCCATCGCCTCCGAGGATTTGAAACTGCGGGGGCCGGGAGACATTTTCGGCGTCCGCCAGAGCGGGGACATGGAGTTTAAGCTGGCAGATATTTTCACTGACGCCAATGTGCTAAAGACGGTGTCAGAGGAGGTGGACCGGCTGCTGGAGGCCGATCCGGAGCTGAGAGAGCCGGGACACGGGGAGCTGAAACGCCGTCTGGACCGCTATCTGGAACGCAGCTACGATAAATTGAATTTATGACCGGGGAAAGGGGCCGGAGGCTCCGCGCGGTTCTGGCCGCGGGAGAAGGTTTGAGCCTGAAATCCCAAGATCAACAAATAGGAGAACAAAACGATGACGGAAAAGGAAAAAATGCTTGCGGGAATGCTGTACCGCGTGGAGGAAGGCGGAGAGCTTGTGGACGAGCAGGTACGGGCAAAGGAGCTGTGCCGCCGCTACAACCAACTCTCCTTTGCAGATGGGGAGGAGAGAGACCGGGTGCTTCGGGAGCTTTTGGGCAGCGCCGGGAAAAACCTCTGCATTCAGCCCATGTTCTGGTGTGATTACGGCTACAACATTTCCGTGGGGGACAATTTCTATGTAAATCACAACTGTGTCATGCTGGACGTGGCTCCCATCACCTTCGGGAACAACGTGTTTATCGCCCCGAACTGCGGATTCTACACCGCTGGACATCCCGTAAACCGGGATCTGCGCAACGACAGCCTGGAATTCGGCCATCCCATCACCGTGGGCAGTGACGTGTGGATCGGCGGAAACGTGACGGTGCTGCCGGGAGTCACCATCGGGGACAACGTGGTGATCGGAGCCGGCAGCGTGGTGGTAAAGGACATCCCCTCCGGCACGGTGGCGGTGGGAAACCCCTGCCGTCCCATAAAGACCATGGAGGAAGCCTGTGAGAAGGAGAGGTATCTGGAGATCCGCCCCACGGAGCCGGAGGATTTAGAGACGGTGCTTGCCATCTACGGGGAGGCCAGGCAGTTTATGGCGGAGACGGGAAACCGCAGCCAGTGGCAGGGCGCCTATCCCGGCGAGGCGGACGTGAGGCGGGACATGGAAAAGGGCGGCAGCTACGTGTGCCTGGAAAACGGGGAGATCGCGGCCACCTTCTATTTCCGGATAGAGGAGGAACCCACCTACAAAGTGATCACCGGCGGAAACTGGTTAAACGACAGGCCCTACGGCGTCGTCCACCGGGTCGCCAGCCGTGGCAGGGGCCGCGGGGTGGCCAGCTACTGCTTAAACTGGTGCTTTGAACAGTGTGGAAACGTGCGCATCGACACCCACGCGGACAATAAGCCCATGCAGAATATGCTGAAAAAAAATGGATTCACCCCCTGCGGGATCGTGTACATGGAGGACGGCTCTGAGCGGATCGCCTTCCAGAAGTGCGGGGCAAAGTAGGAAGGAAACAGACAGAAAGAAGGATCCTCTGGCTGGCGAATGCGTCAGCCAGGGGATCCTTCCCGTTTCACTCAGGCTTTAAGCCTCTGGAGGTCGGATATTATTTTCCGGCCATCTGTCTCTCCTGGGCCTCGATCATCTTCTTAACCATATAGCCGCCCACGGAGCCGTTCTGAGCGGAGGTCAGATTGCCGTTGTAGCCGTTGGATAACGGAACTCCCAGCTCGTTTGCAACTTCCATCTTCATGCGGTTCATTGCTTCCTTCGCCTCAGGTACGTTTGTCTTGTTGGAAGAACTGTTGTTTGCCATAATAACACGCCTCCTTGTTTGTATTTGCCGCGCGGCCGTCAGTGGTGCGCGGCTTGTTTTGTGTTACGATCCTAGTATGTGCGCGGCGGATGATAATACACTAGCAGCTTCTGTGTAATATGGAAAAAGCTGTCACTTCCTTAAAAATAGCCTTGTGCATCAAGGACTTTCATACTATAATAGGCTGGACAGACAAAACGTGAGGGCGAAACGGGAGTTTTGCCGGAACCGGCTGTCTCACGGGGAATCAAGGTTCCTGTGACATAGCGAAAGGAAGTTTTTTATGAGAGTAATCGCCGGAAAAGCCAGAAGGCTTCTTCTGAAAACCATAGACGGCCTGGACACCAGGCCCACCACGGACAGGATCAAGGAGACCCTGTTTAACATTCTTCAGAACGACGTTCCCGGCTGCCGTTTCCTGGATCTGTTCGCCGGCAGCGGCGGCATCGGCATCGAGGCCTTGAGCCGCGGGGCGAAGGAAGCGGTGTTTGTGGAGAACAGCCAGAAGGCAGCGGAGTGCATCCGGGAAAATTTAAGGACCACCCGCCTGGCAGACCAGGCTACGGTGATGGCCTGCGACGTTCTGACGGCCCTTTCCCGGATGGAGGGGAAACAAAAGCCCTTTGACATCGTATTTATGGACCCGCCCTACGGCAGGGAGCTGGAGCTGCAGGCTCTTTCCTATTTAAGCCGTTCCTCCTTAATCGGGCCGGACACCATGATCATCGTGGAGGCGTCCTTAGAGACGGACCCGGCTGCCGCGGAAGGGCTGGGCTACACCGTGGAACGGGTGAAACCCTACAAGACGAATCAGCACATATTTTATACAAAAGGAGAGAGCGCCAGATGACAAGCGCCGTTTATCCGGGCAGCTTTGACCCGGTTACGTTGGGCCACTTGGACATTATTGAGAGAACGGCTCAGATTATGGATCATGTGATCGTGGGAGTTTTGGTCAACCGAAAAAAAACTCCGTTGTTTTCTGTGGAAGAACGTGTTAATATGTTAAAAAGCGTGACCGCCCACCTGCCAAACGTGGAGGTGAAGGCCTTTGACGGCCTGACCATCGACTTTGCCAGGGAGAACGGGGCGAAGGCCATCGTGCGGGGACTGCGGGCTATTACGGATTTTGAGTACGAGCTGCAGCTTTCCCAGACCAACCGGGTGATGGCCCCGGAGATTGACACGCTGTTTTTGACCACAAGTCTGAAATATTCCTATCTCAGCTCCAGTATGGTGAAGGAGATCGCCATGTATCAGGGCGACATTTCCGCCTTCCTCCCTCCGGAGGTGGCAGAGCTGGTGCGGGAGAAGGTAAAAGGATTCGATTAAAGATTAAGAAAGGGTAGGAGAGAAGAACATGAGCAGCAGGATCGAGCAGTTGATCAATGAAATTGACGAATATATTGAGGAGTGCAAATTTAAGGCGTTTTCCAACACGGAGATCATCGTGAACAAGGACGAGATCCAGGATCTGCTGGGGGAGCTGAGACTTCGGATTCCTGACGAGGTAAAGCTGTACCAGAAGATCATCAGCAACCAGGATGCCATTATTTCCGACGCCCAGGCCCAGGCTCAGGAGATGTTAGCCCAGGCTACGGCCCAGACGGACGAGCTGGTAAACGAGCATGAGATCATGCAGCGGGCCTACGCCCAGGCAAACGAGGTGGTGGCCCAGGCCCAGGCCCAGGCTCAGGAGATCATCGACCGGGCCGTGGCGGAGGCGGACGAGGTGCGCAAGGACGCGATCCATTACACCGACGGGATGCTTAACAACCTTCAGATGGTGGTAGGCCAGACCATGGACGAGGCCCAGGGCCGGTTCCAGGCCTTTATGCAGACCATGCAGTCCACCTATGACGTGGTGGTTTCCAACCGGGAGGAGCTGGCAGGGAGCCTGGTTACCATGGAAGGACAGCCTCAGCAGGAGCCGGAAACAGACGAAGAAGAACAGTAAGAAACAGGAAGGAAAGGCTTGCGTGGAGCAATTTCCAGAGTACATAATGCCGGATGGACAGTCCGGCATTTTTTGTGTCATAGGAAACGGTGTTTTCTATGGCGGAAAGGTCTCCGGTGGGAGGGGCACTCCGCGCAGGGGAATATGGCTGTTTCCGCGGCCGCGCTCCGGGCAGAGGGGGATGGCCGTTTACCCTGCCTCGCTCCGGCGCGGGTGTGCGCGGCCTCGCGCCCTTTTTTTCGTCACCTAACGTGAGGACGCTTTTCGTCTGAAAAAGGCCGGACAGACCGCCGAAGGATGCGGCAAAGGCCAGGGCGGCGGCTAAAAGAGGCCCTTTTAAGGTCTGTTTCAGGGCGAGAATGCCGGTGGTGATCTCCGTGATTCCAAGGAGGCAGGCGTTCGCGGCGGCGGGAAAGGGGGAGAGGTGCCGGATGTAGGCTGCCAGGATGGAAAAGGCCATCACATAGCCTCCGATCCGCACCATGGCCTCCAGACAGTTCATAAAATCCCGGTCAAAGGAGAAGGCAGACAGAGAGTTTCCTAAGGAGCCGCGGCGAAGGCAGTCCCCGGTGTTTCCCCTCTGGCTGTACGGAACGGGTTCTCCGGTGTCAGCTCCGTTTCCGGCATTCCCAAAACGGCCCCCGGACGCCCGGCGGTTTTGCCTCCGCCCCGGAAACCGGTACACCCGGCCGGCCAGCCACCACACAGGCAGAATGGGCAGGTAAACGGCGGCCAGAAACAGGGGCGCCGGACAGACCGTCTCCAGCCCCGCCATCACGTAGCCTAAGAGAAACATGGGGCTTGGATGGTTGCTCACCGCCAGCAGAACCTTTGCCTCCCGGTCCGAAAGCATCTCTCTGGCCCGGAAATCCCCGCAGGTCTTCGCCCCCATGGGATAGCCGCAGAGGAGGCCGGAGAGCAGGGTGTAGGCCCCCTCCTGGGACAGCCCGGCAAAGCGGTTTAACAAAGGCCGGAAGGGGGCGGTGAGAATGGGAATGCCGCCGGAGGCCGTCACCGCGGTGGAACAGAGCATAAAGGGGAGCAGGGTGGGGAGCAGGACCCCGGCCCACAGATTCAGCCCGTTTTTGGCTCCCTCCAGGGAAAGGGCCGGTTTCCACAGCAGAAACAGGAGAGCGATAATGGAAAATGCGGATTTTTTCATGGCAGCCGGAATACAGTGTATTTGTAAATTATATGAGGAGGCAGCCGGTCTATGATTCTCATTTTCCTGATCCTGCTGGCCTTATTCCAGGCCACCATGGTCGATTATCTGTACAACAATCCCACCTACTATCAGCTGGACGGGGCAGTCTGGGAGACGGAGGCCTTCCGGGCCCTGCGCCTGGGAGAGTCGGTGTGCCGGCTGGAGAAACTGGACTTCGACCAGCTCACCGCCCTGATGGTGGAACACGGCTACGATCTCACCGGCGTGGACTCCCTTCAGGCGGATAGCGCCCCCATCCGGGCGGCCAAGCCGGAGGCCTACGAAAAGCTGAAACAGGCCTACGAGACCATCCTGGGGGATCTGGTCTATTTCCCCATTCCCTTAAACGAGGCGGCGGAGGTTCCGGATGTGACCTACTCCGACAGCTGGGGAGACGGGCGCACCTACGGCGGCGACCGGCGCCACGAGGGCTGTGACATCATGGGAGAGGAAAAGCCCAGAGGCTTTTATCCCGTAGTGAGTATGAGCGAAGGGGTGGTGGAGAAGGTGGGCTGGCTGGAACAGGGCGGCTGGCGCATCGGCGTCCGTTCCCCCTCCGGGGCCTATCTCTACTACGCCCATTTATACCGCTATGAACGGGAGTGGAAGGAGGGGGATCCGGTGCGGGCGGGAGAGCTCCTGGGCTTTATGGGGGACAGCGGCTACGGCAAGGAGGAAGGCACCGTGGGAAATTTCCCTGTCCACCTCCACGTGGGGATCTATCTGGAGACAGACAACTACGAGGAGCTGAGCGTAAATCCCTACTGGGCGTTAAAATACCTGGAAAAACGGCGGCTGCGGGCCAATTTCCGCTGAGGCCGCTCCCCAGCACCGCCGCCCGCCCCGCAAATACCGGGTATCCATACGGAAAAAAATATGGTAAAATAACGAGGAAAGCACAGATTGTGCTTGCACAAATCTGTGATTGACGAGAGACCCCATCGAGACGCAGTCGAGATGGCAGAATAGATGCGAATGGATAAATTTACAATGAGGAGAACGACATGACAAAAGAAGGACTGCCCCCGCAGTTTTTAGAGGATATGAGGGAGCTGCTGGGAGAGGAGTTTGAGGCCTATCTGGATAGTTTCCGCCAGCCAAAGAGCGCCGGTCTGCGGCTCAATTCCGGCAAGCTCACCGGGGAGGAGTGGGAGAAACTGGCCCCCTTTCCCACGGAGCCGGTGCTCTGGGCGGAAAACGGCCGCTACTATGAGGAGGGCCTGCAGCCGGCCAGAGATCCCTATTACTATGCCGGGCTGTACTACATCCAGGAACCCAGCGCCATGGCCCCGGCGGCCCTTCTTCCGGTGGAGCCGGGAGACCGGGTGCTGGACGTGTGCGCCGCTCCCGGAGGAAAGAGCACGGAGCTTGGGGCCAGGCTGAAAGGGCAGGGCCTGCTGTTTTCCAACGACATCAGCAGCTCCCGGGCGAAGGCCCTGTTAAAAAACCTGGAACTGTCCGGAGTCCCCGGCATCTGCGTTTCCAGCGAGGCGCCGGAGCGGCTGGCAGAACTTCTTCCCGGATTTTTTGACAAAATCCTGGTGGATGCCCCCTGTTCCGGCGAGGGGATGTTCCGGCGGGACGAGCGCATGGTGAAGGACTGGGAGAGCCGCGGACCGGCCTACTACGGTCCCATCCAGCGCCAGATCCTGCGGGCGGCGGCGGAAATGCTCCGTCCCGGAGGCGTGATGGTCTACTCCACCTGTACCTTTTCCCGGTACGAGGACGAGGAGGCCGTTTTGGATCTATTGGCGCAGTGCCCGGAGCTGGAGTTAGACCCCATCCCCCTGTTTCCCGGGGCGGTAAGCGGGTTTGGGCTGGACGGCTGCGTGCGCCTGTTCCCCCATAAGCTTAGGGGCGAGGGCCATTTTGTGGCCAGGCTGCGGAAAAAAGCGGGGGAGGAGAGGAGACGCCAGTCTCAGCGCCGGAAACCGGCAGCCCTTTCCCTGGAGCCGGATTCCGCTGCCCTGTTAGACGCTCTTTTGTCGGCGCTGTCCCGATCCCTGGCCTTGCTGGCCGGGAACGCGGTCTCCGGAAAAACGGGGGCAGAGACCCTGAAAGAGGGCCTGCGGGAGCGAAACGGCTCCCTTTACCTGCTCCCGGAGGAATTTCCAGAGGAGTTGAGCCTGCGGTTTCTGCGGACAGGCCTTTTGGTGGGAGAGGTGAAAAAAGGACGGTTTGAGCCGTCCCAGCCCCTGGCCATGGCCTTAAGCGCCAAGGCGGTGGAAAGCGAAAGCGGCCCCGTTTCCCTGCTTTCCATGTCCCGTTTGGACGGCCGGGTCATCCGGTATTTAAAGGGAGAGACCATCGCCCTGGAGCCGGAGGAGCCGGACCGGAAGGGCTGGATTCTGGTGTGCGTGGACGGGTTCCCCTTAGGCTGGGGAAAGGGAAACGGCCGCACGGTGAAGAACAAATATTACCCCGGCTGGCGCTGGCAGTAGCCCGGCGGGAAGGAGTATCCATATGGCAGAAAAAACCATGCGCCTGGACCGTTTCCTCACGGAGATGACGGCGCTCACAAGGACCCAGGCCAAGGAGGCCGCCAGAAAAGGCCGCCTCACCGTCAACGGGGTCCCCGTAAAAAAAGCGGATGGGAAAATCGACCCCGCCGCCGATACCATCGCCCTGGACGGGGCGGTGATCCCCTATCAGGCGGTGGAATACTATATGTTAAACAAGCCGGCGGGGGTGGTTTCCGCCACGGAGGACGGCCGCTACCCCACAGTGTTAGACTTAATCGGAGAGAAACGGAGAAAGGACCTCTTTCCCGTGGGCCGTCTGGACTTAGACACGGAGGGCCTGCTTCTGATCACCAGCGACGGGGCGCTGGCCCACCGCCTCCTGTCCCCGAAAAAGCACGTGGACAAGGTATATTACCTCCGCTATGAGGGCCGTCTCCCGGAGGACGTTTGCGGACGTTTCCGTGAGGGGATGGTGCTGGAGGACGGAACCCGCTGCCTGCCGGCGGATTTTGAGCCGGGGGAGCGGACGGAGACGGGCGGAGAGGCCCGCCTGACCCTTAGGGAGGGAAAATTCCATCAGGTCAAGCGGATGATGGAAATGATCGGCTGCCCCGTCACTTACTTGAAACGGCTCTCCATGGGCAGTCTTGTGCTGGATGAGAGCCTGCGGCCCGGAGAGTACCGGCCGCTCACAGAACAGGAACTGGAGGAACTGACGAGATCATGACGACAATGGATCAACTGAGAGAAAAAAAGGCCTTTCTTTTTGACCTGGACGGCACCCTGGTGGACTCCATGTGGATGTGGAAGGCCATTGACATCGAATATCTGGGCCGTTTCGGCCTGGCCTGCCCGGAGGATCTGCAGAAGGTGATCGAGGGCATGAGCTTTACGGAGACGGCTGTTTATTTTAAAGAGCGGTTCGGCCTGGACCGCCCGGTGGAGGCCATCAAACAGGACTGGGTGGAAATGTCCCTGGAAAAGTATAAAAATGAGGTGCCCCTAAAAGAAGGGGCCAGAAGATTCCTCTCCTGGGCCAAGGACCGGGGCATCCGCATGGGCATCGCCACCAGCAACGGGCGGGACATGGTGGACGCCGTCCTGGATTCCTTAGACATTAGCGGCTATTTTGACCAGGTGACCACCGCCTGCGAGGTGGCGGCGGGAAAACCGGCTCCCGACATCTATTTAAAGGTGGCAGAGGATCTGGGCGTGCGGCCGGAGGACTGTGCCGTCTTTGAGGACGTGCCCGCCGGCATTCAGGCGGGAAAAGCCGCCGGGATGACCGTGGTGGCCGTGGACGATGAATTTTCCGCTCACATGGCGGAGGAGAAGAACCGGTTGGCGGACTGCCACATCCACAGCTTTCTGGACCTGTTTGGAACAGGAGATCAATTTGACGATAAAGGAGAACCTTCATGATACACGATTACCTGCCGATCTGCAGAGAGGATATGGAAAAACGGGGCTGGGACCAGTGTGATTTCGTCTACGTGAGCGGGGACGCCTACGTGGACCATCCCTCCTTCGGGGCGGCCATCATCACCCGCCTGCTGGAGTCCAAAGGCTACCGGGTGGGGATGATCGCCCAGCCGGACTGGAAGGACCCGGAGAGCATCGCCCGCCTGGGACGGCCAAGGCTTGGCTTTCTGGTGTCCGGCGGAAATATGGATTCCATGGTAAACCACTATTCCGTTTCCAAAAAGAGAAGAAGTCAGGATGCCTACACCCCCGGCGGAGAGATGGGGAAACGGCCGGACTACGCCACTGTGGTCTACGGAAATTTAATCCGGCGCACCTACCCGGACGTGCCCGTGATCATCGGCGGCATCGAGGCCAGCCTGCGCCGCCTGGGCCACTACGACTACTGGTCCAATAAAATGAAACGGTCCATCCTCCTGGATTCCCAGGCGGATTTAATCTCCTACGGGATGGGAGAGCACTCCATCGTGGAGATCGCCGACGCCTTAAACGCGGGGATCGCGGTGAAGGACATCACCTTCATCGACGGGACCGTGTACAAGACGAAGGATCTGGAATCCGTCTACGACTACCGTCTGCTCCCCTCCTTTGAGGAGATCCGGGACCATAAGAGAAAATACGCGGAGAGCTTTTACATCCAGTACTGCAACACCGATCCCTTCACTGGCAAACGGCTGGTGGAGCCCTACGAGCGGGGCTATGTGGTGCAGAACCCGCCCTCCAAGCCTCTGACCACGGAGGAGATGGACGAGGTGTACGGCCTTCCCTACATGAGGAATTATCACCCCTGCTACGAGGAGGCCGGCGGCATCCCCGCCATCCGGGAGGTGAAATTCAGCCTTATCAGCAACCGGGGCTGCTTTGGCTCCTGCAGTTTCTGCGCCCTCACCTTCCATCAGGGCCGGATCATCCAGGTCCGCAGCCATGATTCCCTGGTGGAGGAGGCCACGAACCTGACGAAGGAGCCGGACTTTAAAGGCTATATTCACGACGTGGGCGGCCCTACCGCCAACTTCCGGTTCCCGGCCTGTGAAAAGCAGCTCACCAAGGGGGCCTGTCCCAACAAGCAGTGCCTCTTTCCCCAGCCCTGCAAGAACTTAAACGCGGATCACAGCGACTACCTGCTGCTGTTAAAACGGCTGCGGGAGATCCCTAGGGTGAAAAAGGTGTTTATCCGCTCCGGCATCCGGTTTGACTATCTGCTGGCGGACAAGAGCCGCCAGTTCCTGAAAGAGCTGTGCCAGTACCACGTGAGCGGCCAGCTGAAAGTGGCCCCGGAGCACGTGGCCGACGCCGTCCTGTCAAAGATGGGCAAGCCGGAGAACAAGGTGTACCGCCAGTTTGTGGACGAGTACAACCGGATGAACCAGCGCCTGGGCTTAAAGCAGTATCTGGTGCCCTACCTCATGTCCTCCCATCCCGGCTCCTCCTTAAAAGAGGCCATTGAGCTGGCGGAGTATCTGCGGGATCTGGGATATATGCCGGAGCAGGTGCAGGATTTCTATCCCACCCCCTCCACCATTTCCACCTGTATGTACTACACAGGCCTGGATCCCAGGACCATGGAGGAGGTGTATGTGCCCACCAATCCCCACGAGAAGGCCATGCAGCGGGCCCTGATCCAGTACCGCAACCCGAAAAACTACGACCTGGTCTCCGAGGCCCTTCACAAAGCGGGCCGCACGGACCTGATCGGCTTTGACAAAAAATGCCTCATCCGGCCCAGGCAGCTGGCCGGGGAGCGGAGAGGGGCGGAGGCTGTTTCCTGGAGCAAAGGAAAGGCCGCGGGAGGAAACGGGCGCACCGGCCGTCCCTCCCAGGGCAGAACCGGCGGCCGCCTGACCCAGAGCGGAGGGGGAACCTATGGGGCACAGGGCAGGAACGGAGCCAGGAGCCAGCAGAGCGGGGTGCCGTCCGCGGCTGCCCGGCCAAAGAAAAAGACCATTCGCAACGTACACAGGAAGGCAAAGAAATAGCACGTGTAACCGCCGCGGACCGCGGCGCCTGGAAAGGAGCGTTTGTATGAAAATAGCGATCGTAACGGGAGCTTCCTCCGGCCTTGGCCGGGAGATGGTCCTTCAGCTGGGAGACCGGTATGGAAAACTGGGAGAAATCTGGGTGATCGCCAGGAGAGAGGAGCGGTTAGTGGAGTTAAAGGGGCGGGTTCCCGTACCCTTGCGCATCCTGCCCCTGGATCTGACGAAGGAGGCCGCCCTTTACCGCCTGAGAAAGGAGCTGGAGAAACGGAACCCGGAGGTGGTGTTTTTGGTAAACGCCTCCGGCTACGGAAAGATCGGCCCTGTGGGCAAGGTGGACCTGGAGGAGGAGACGGGCATGGTGGCCTTAAACTGTGAGGCCCTCTGCGCCGTCACCCACCTGGTGCTGCCCTACATGGCGAAAAACGGCCGCATCATCCAGTTTGCCTCCGCAGCGGCCTTTCTGCCCCAGCCCGGGTTTGCCGTTTACGCGGCCACGAAAGCCTTTGTGCTCAGCTACAGCCGCGCCTTAAACAGCGAGTTAAAGCCCCGGGGCATCCGGGTGACCGCCGTCTGTCCCGGCCCGGTGCGGACGGAGTTTTTCCGCATCGCTGAGACCACCGGCACCATCCCCCTCTACAAACGCCTGGCCATGGCAAGCCCCAAACGGGTGGCGGCCCTGGCGGTGCGGGACAGCGCCGCGGGAAAGGCCGTATCGGTATACGGCCCGCTGATGAAAGCATTTTTCCTGCTTTCCAAAATCCTGCCCCACGGCCTGATGCTGACCGTGATGGAACATCTGCAAGGAGACTGACATGAAACACAGAAGAAAAAAAGGAGAGTACGGATACCGGGCCTACCACCGGAGCGTCCAGGTGGGGGAAGTCCTGTTCGGACTGGCCATGATCCTGGCGCAGCTGGGGGCCAGAGGGCTGACGGAGCAGCAGGCCATGAAGAACATTCTCACCGTCATGGCCATCTTATCCGTCCTGCCCACGGCCAACGTGGCGTCCCCCCTGCTGGCGGCGTGGAGATACAAGACGCCCCCGAAGGCCTTTTACGACCGGGTGAACCCTTACGAGGCCCGGTATCCCGTGCTTTACGACCTGATTCTCACCTCCAGGGAGGCGGTAATGCCTGTGGACGCGGCGGCGGTCCACCCCACCGGCGTCTACCTCTACTGCACCTCCCCGAAGGTAAACGCCAGACTGGCGGAGAAATTTTTAAACGATATGTTCACCACCCACCGCCTGGATCCCCACGTCCACATGATTCAGGACGAGAGGGCCTTCTTTCAGCGGCTGGACAGCTTAAAGCCCATGGCGGAGTACGAGGACGACGGGAGTGTGGACTACACCCTGGAGCTGCTAAAACAGCTTTCCATGTAACAGAAAAAGGGGGAGAGGAGGAGAGCGATGAAATTACTGACCGTGACAAAAAATGAGGCCGGACAGCGCCTGGACAAGCTCCTGGCCAAATACTTAAATCAGGCCGGAAAAGGCTTTATCTATAAAATGATCCGCAAGAAAAACATCACCCTGAACGGAAAACGGTGCGACGGCTCGGAAAAGCTGGAGGAGGGAGATCAGATCCGGCTGTTTCTCTCCGACGAGACCATTGAGAAATTTTCCAAAACAGAGGTCCCCGCTGTAAAAAAGCAGACCCTGGACATCCTCTACGAGGACGAGAACGTCCTTTTCATCAACAAGCCCTGCGGAATGCTGTCCCAGAAGGCGGAGGAAACGGACGAGTCCCTGGTGGAATACCTGATTGCCTACCTGCTGGAGAGCGGGGCGCTGACGGAGGAGCTGCTCCGCACTTTCCGCCCCTCGGTGTGCAACCGCCTGGACCGGAACACCAGCGGCATCGTCATCGCTGGAAAGAGCCTGGGCGGCCTTCAGGCCATGAGCGCTGTTTTGAGGGACCGCAGCCTTCACAAATATTACCAGTGCATCGTGAAGGGACGGGTGGAGACGCCCTGCCGCGTCCGCGGCTACCTGCGGAAGAATGAGCAGACCAACCAGGTTTCCGTATTCCGGGATCCGGTGCCGGACAGCCTGCCCATCGAGACGGAGTATATCCCCCTGGCGGTGGGGACGGACTACACCAGGCTGCAGGTGACCCTGATTACCGGCCGCTCCCATCAGATTCGCGCCCATTTAGCCTCCATCGGCCATCCCATCCTGGGAGACCCGAAGTACGGCGATCCCGCCTGCAACCGGGAGGCAAAGCAGAGATACCACATTTCCACTCAGCTGCTGCACTCCTGGAAACTGGTGATGCCGGAGACGGTGGCGGAACCCTGCGCCGGCCTGGCAGGCCGGTCCTTTACCGCCCCCCTTCCGGGAGATTTTCTGCGGGTGATGAAGGGAGAGAACCTGTAATGGGCACCTGGAGCACCAGGGGCCTTCGGGGCTCCACCCTGGAGGAGCTTATCAACCACACCAACGACTGCTACCGGGAAAAGCATCTGGCCCTGATTCAGAAGATCCCCACCCCCATCACCCCCATCGAGATCGACAAGAAAAACCGCCACATCACCCTGGCCTACTTTGGCCAGAAAAGTACGGTGGATTATATCGGGGCCGTCCAGGGGATTCCCGTCTGCTTTGACGCCAAGGAGTGCGCGGAAAACACCTTTCCCCTCCAGAACGTGCACCCCCACCAGATGGAATTTATGAAAGAATTTGAGTCCCAGGGCGGCGTGGCCTTTCTCCTGATCCACTACACAAAGCGGGATGAGATCTACTATATGCCCTTTTCCCACATTTACCGGTTCTGGACCAGGATGGAGCAGGGGGGCAGAAAGAGCTTTACCTACGACGAGGTGGACAAAAGCTACCGCGTCCGCGCCCACCGGGATATGCTGGTCCACTACCTGGAGGGAATCCAGAGGGATCTGGAGGAAAGGTAAGGACGGGGCGGAAACCGCATTCCCCCAGTCGAAACGCGCCCCCGCGGGAGCCTTTGCGTCCCGGAAAACGAAACTCCGGGGTAGAAATAAAAGCCGGTGAACCGGCGAAAGGAGACAGATACCATGAACGCTACGGAAAAATTCCTGAAATATGTAACCATTGACACCCGCTCTGAGGAAGGACAGGAGCCCGTCCCCAGCACGAACGTGCAGTTTGACCTGGCAAACCTCCTGGTGGAGGAGATGAAGGCCATGGGCATATCCGATGCCCGGGTAGACGGTCACTGCTACGTTTACGGCACCATCCCCGCCACCACGGACAAGGCGGTGCCCACCCTGGGCTTTGTGGCCCATATGGACACGGCCCCTGTAGTCTCCGGAAAAGGGGTGAATCCCCGCATCGTGAGCTGCTACGACGGAGGCGACATCCTGTTAAACGAGGCGGCCGGCGTGGTTATGAGCCCGGTGGAGTTCCCCAGGCTGAAAAACTATCTGGGAGAAGATCTGATCGTCACCGACGGCACCACCCTGCTGGGAGCGGATGACAAGGCCGGCATTGCGGAGATCATGGCCATGGCGGAGCACCTGCTCACCCACCCGGAGATCCCCCACGGCACCATCCGTCTGGGCTTTACCCCTGACGAGGAGGTGGGCCGGGGCACCGACTTTTTCGACGTGGCCGGATTCGGGGCCGATGTGGCCTACACCGTGGACGGCGGCGCCCTGGGCGAGCTGGAGTACGAAAACTTCAACGCCGCCTCCGCCAAGGTCTATGTAAAAGGCTCCAGCATCCATCCCGGCTCTGCCAAGGGGAAATTAAAGAACGCCATCCTGCTGGCCTATGAGTTCCACTCCATGCTGCCCCCGGCGGAGCGGCCGGAGTACACGGAAGGGTACGAGGGCTTTTACCACTTAAATCACATGAGCGGAGAGGTGGAAGACGCCTTCTTGGACTACCTCGTGCGGGATCACGACAGGGAGAAATTTGAGGAGAAGAAGGCCTATCTGACCCGTGTAGCCGACTACTTAAACGCCAAATACGGCGCCGGCACCGTCCGCCTGGAATTGACAGACAGATATTATAATATGAAGGAGAAAATCCTTCCCCATATGTATCTCGTCGACCTGGCGAAAGAGGCCATGGAGGAGCTCTCCATCACGCCCCAGGTGATCCCCATCCGCGGCGGCACCGACGGCTGTCATCTCTCCTATATGGGACTTCCCTGCCCCAACCTCTGCACCGGGGGAGAAAACAGCCATGGGAAGTACGAATTTATCAGCGTCCGCTCCCTGGAGCAGACGGCGAACCTGCTGGTGCGCATCGTGGAGAAATTCGCGGCCATGGGAGAGTAGCGCGGTCCCAGACACCAGAAAACAGTCCCGGACATCAGAAAGTAAAAACGGACAGAGAAAAAGCCCTGCGGAATGGGATGAAACCAATTCCGCAGGGCTCGTTTTTTGCGTCATCGGAAACGGCGTTCCCTATGATGACACAAAAGCCTCCATCAGGATAGGCGCTGTAGCGCGCCCTATTTTTCTTTTCAGGAAACTTCGCTTTCCGGCTCAGCCCATTTAGTCAAGAGGCGTGTAGCCGTAGCTGTTGATGATGGCGTCCATCTTTACGTGGTTCTTGCAGTCCGGGCAGTCCTTCGGGTCGGAGAGACGGAAGTCCGGAATGTCCTCTACGCTGAACACCGCGTTTACCGGATGGCCCTCGATCTCGTTTACCACGCCGAAGATTACGGAGATGCCCTCCACGATTCCGCCGTAGGACTCGATGCAGCGAAGGCTCTTTTCAATGGTGTGGCCGGACATAGCCGTGGCCAGAACGACTAAAACGTGCTTGTCCTTTAACATGGGCTTGATGTTCTCCCGAACCACCATCTGGCCGGCAGAGTCAAACTCCGGGGTGATGATGTAGCTGGTCTTGTGGGCGTTGGTGGTGCTGAATCCCATGCTGGAGAGCTCCTGAGCCACGTAAGCGCCGATCACCTCGCAGCCATCCATGCAGATTACGGTATCAATGGTCCGTTTGGTAGCGAATGCCTTGGAGTACTGCAGCATTTCCTCGCTTACGCCGAAGGACTTGGAAAGCTCCACGCGGTTTACGTACTTTTTCACCATGGCCTTTGCCACAGCCACCGCGCTGGACTGGCGCATCTTGAGGGAGGACATATCAATGTAATAGTTTACGTGGAACCGGTCAGACGAGAAATGTCCCTTTGTCACCTTTAATGCCAGCTTGTCATTGTCCTTGGCATATATTTTGATTGCGTTTTCCATGCTCATAATTCATTTCCTCCTCTTTGTTTATCCGGCAAAAATCTGCCTACTTTTTTATAGTATAGTAGAAAATCAGCTAAAATACTATAACAAAGGTTAAGTTTTTTAATTTTTCAATAATTTAGTTCCTTGTCCCCCTTCAGAAACTCCCGCAGGGCCTCCGGCTGTTTTAAAATGATTCCCCGGTTGTCCTTGGCCATGTATCCCAGCTGTTTCATTTTTGCCATAATCCTGGATACGGTGACGGAGTGGGTGCCCAGATACTTGGCCAGCTCCGCGTAGGTGAAGAACCGGGGCACGATGAGAACCCCGTCTGACGGCTGGGCCACGTCCAGCAGCAGGCGGCACAGCCCCGCCACCGCCGATTCCTCCATCCTCCGGTGAAAGTGCACCAGGACTTCATAATAATTGTCCGCCAGCGTCTGCATGAGAAAGGACCCGAAACCGGGGGAGTTTCTCATCAGGTTCTGAAAGACGTCGTAGCTGAAACGGTGCAGGGTGCAGGGCGTCCTGGTGACGATGGAAAATTCCAGAGGGTGGTTCTGGGAACGGTCCATGAGCAGCTGGTTGAAACCGATCAGCCGCCGGGGATAGAAGTACAGATAGACCGTTTCCTCCCCTTTATTGGTGATGCTGGTGAGCGCGCAGATTCCCTCGTCCAGCAGATAAAAAAAACCGGGAGAGGAGGAGCTGTGCTTAATGTTCAGATAAAATCCCTTGTCCACGTGGATCTTTGCCCCGTAGGCGGACAGGGTCTCAAGAAATGGTTCGTTCATGCAGATACCTCTTGACTTTTGTATTCCTCCAAAGGGCTGTGTGCCCTTTGGACTTCCTATATTATTTATACCACAGACTTGTGAAAAAAACCACAAAAAAAGTACAAAGAAATAACTTATGTTATATTTTTCTTACCAGATTTATGGTATTATTGACGTATATGAGCTGGTCGGAATTTTTCTGGTTAGTACATATTATTACCTCATTTGTTATTAAATTAACAAAAATATGCCTAATAAGGGGGAGAAGTAACGTGTCTAAATCAACAACAGACAAAAAAAGCAGAATGACAGTGATTCATTCCATCATCGGCGTAGCGATTATGCTCTTTTTCCGCTATTTGCCGCTCAATCTTCCGGAAGTGACTCCGGTTGGTATGCAAGTGGTAGGTATCTTTATCGGTACCCTGTATCTCTGGACGTTTGTGGATCCCGCGTGGGGGAGCCTGATGTCCGTAGCCATGCTTGGCTTTTCTGACTATATGCCCATGTCCGGCGTCATCAAGGAAGCCTTCGGTTCTGCAGTTACGCAGCAGGTATTCTTCCTGATGATCATGTCCGGTTCTCTCGTTTATTACAAGATTACCCTTTACATAGGAAGATTCTTCCTCACCAGAAAATTCACCAACGGCAAGCCCTGGCTCCTGGTATTCGTAGTATGCCTGGGCGCTTACCTGATTGCCGGTTTCATCAACTGCTTTACGGCTATTTTCCTGTTCTGGCCGATCCTCTACGATATTTTTGATGAGCTTGGATATAAGAAAGGGGACGCTTTCCCAAGGGTATTCCTGACTCTGGTAGTGGTATCCGCCCTGATCGGATTCCCCATGGCTCCCTATATGCAGAACGGCCTGGCCCTTCTGTCCAACTTCGCTACCATCACCGCGAACCTGCCGGATGGTCCCGTAGTTGTAAACAATGCCTCTTACATGGCAGTAGCCATTATCCTTGGTATGATCCTGCTGACCGCGAATGTGATGTACGCGAAGTTTGTGATCCGTCCGGATGTGGCGAAGTTAAAGAACTACGATGTGGAAATCTTAAATAAGAACCCGTTGCCGCCCATGGATGCGCGTCAGAAGGTGATCGCCACTGGATTCTTCCTGCTGGTGCTCTGCCTGATGTTCCCCAGCCTGGTTCCGTCCCTTCCGGGAATGGCCTTCCTGGCTGACAACAGCTACGGTCTCTGTATCTTCGCAGTAGCGACCCTGGCCGCCATCCAGATCGACGGAAAGCCGGCTCTGGAGCTGCCGAAGGTTGTGGCTTCCAACGTAAACTGGGGCGCTTACTTCATCATCCTGGCCGCCATCCTGTTAGGAAACGTGCTGACCAGCGACGCGACGGGCGTGACCGCGTTCCTGAACACCGTACTTTCTCCGCTCTTTGCGGGCATGAGCGCTACGGTATTTATCGTATTCCTGCTGCTGGTAGCCGGTATCCTGACCAATGTCAGCAACAGCCTGGTAATCGGTATGATCCTGCAGCCTGTAGTGGTGGCTTACTGCACCCAGAGCGGGGCAGATCCCAGACCCATCGTAACCCTGTTAATCCTGTTCGTACTTCTGTCCGCAGCGATTACGCCGGCAGCGTCTCCGTTTGCAGCTATCCTGCACAGCAACAAGGAGTGGGTTCCCACCAAGTACGTATACCAGTACACGGCACCCATGGTCATCATCGAGTTTGTGCTCACTCTGGTCATCGGTATCCCGCTGGCAAATATGCTTATGTAATAAGAGGTAGTATTAGGAAGGAGTATAGATTCTATGGCACAGTATGACGTAATTATCGTAGGCGCCGGCCCTGCCGGCATGACCGCGGCGATCTATGCGGCCAGAGCGGACATGAAGGTTCTGCTTTTGGACAAGCTGGCTCCCGGCGGACAGATTATCAATACCAATGAGATTCAGAACTATCCCGGCGTCGGCACCATCAATGGCGCGGAGCTGGCATTCCAGATGTTTGAGCACACGCAGCAGTTCGAGTCCATCACCTTCGACTACGGCACCGTAAAAGAGATCCGGGAGGACGGAGCGGAGAAGACCGTTGTCTGCGTGGAGGACGGCAAAGAGTTCACTGCCAAAGCCCTGATCCTGGCTACGGGAACGGAGCACCGCTGCTTAAATGTTCCCGGCGAGGACAAGTTCCGCGGCAACGGCATCAGCTGGTGTGCCATCTGCGACGGCGCTCAGTACCGCGACCGTGACGTGGTAGTCATCGGCGGCGGAAACTCCGCGGTGGAGGAGTCCATCTACTTGTCCGAGATGGTAAAGAGCCTGACCATCGTGACCATGTTCGACCTGACGGCAGATCCCATCGCCTGCGACAAGCTGCGGGCTATGGACAAGGTGACCATCTACCCCTACCAGGATGTGCTGGAGTTCGAGGGAGAGGACAAGCTTACTGGCGTGCACTTTAAGTCCACCAAGACCGGCGAGGAGAACCACGTGGCCTGTGACGGCGTGTTCGAGTACATCGGACTGATCCCCACCACAGACTATTTAAAGGATACGGGCCTTCTCAACAAGTTCGGATATATCGAGGTAGACGAGAAGATGCACACGAAGAAGGAGGGCGTATTCGCCGCAGGAGACTGCGTGACGAAGAACCTTCGCCAGGTGATCACCGCCTGTGCCGACGGAGCCATCGCCGCTCAGGAGGCAGCCCACTACGTACAGAATTTAGAGGGCTGACCTTCTCGGTCTCCCTCATAAATTGCAACATCATAGAAAGGAAGTATGACTCATGTTAAAAGAAGTGAACAGCGCAGAATTCAAGGAATTGGCCGATAAGGGCCTGGTTCTGGCAGATTTCTTCTCCACCACCTGCGGGCCGTGCAAAATGCTCAGCTTTGTATTAAAGGATGTGGAGAAGGAGTTTGGCGATGACCTGACCATCTTAAAGGTGGATTTTGACCAGAATAAGGATCTGACCGCCGAGTACGGCGTGACCGGTTATCCGACCCTCGTTCTGTTAAAGGACGGCGCAGAGGTTGGAAGACTGCAGGGCCTGCAGCAGAAACCGGTGATCGTTAAACTGGTTCAGGACAATAAATAAGCCAAAAAATTTCACAGGAGGGTGATGACAATGGCAGTCAAGTATTCATTTGACGATCATCTGATCGACAAACAGGCAGCCGCCGAGGAGGCGATGCTCAAACAGTTTGAGGAAGGCAATTACACCATCCAGAATCCGCTGGTTGTTTACAACGCGTATCTGGTAAACCCGCTTTCCGCAGTGGTGTGCTTTAACACGGAGGAGGAGGTAGCCGTTACCGTAACCGTTCTCGGAAAAACTCCTCAGGGCAACATGGGACATACGTTCCCGCCGGCAAAGAAGCACGTACTTCCCATCGTGGGACTTTATTCCGATTACTCCAACAAGGTGGAGATCCGCGCTTACCGCGGAGAGTCCAATGTGATCACCATCGACGTTCCGGATGTATTTGACGGCAAGCAGGTGATCTACTCCATGGACACCACTCCGGAGTATTTACAGGACAATGTCATCCTGGTTTCCCCGGCCGGAGAGGATCTGGCTGTGGCCTTCGACTATGCGGGAGATGCCAGATGGCATATGAATGTTCCCTGCGTATTCGACGTAAAGAGATTAAAGAACGGCAACCTGATCATGGGCAGCAGCCGCGTGATCCAGATGCCCTACTATATGTCCGGTCTTTACGAGATCAGCCCCTGCGGAAAGATCTACAAAGAGTTCCGCGTTCCCGGCGGCTACCATCACGATGAGTTCGAGATGGAGGACGGCAACATCCTGTGCCTGACCGAGGACCTGCGCAGCGAGACCGTAGAGGATATGTGCGTACTCCTGGACAGAAACACCGGTGAGATTTTAAAAACCTGGGATTACAAGAACTTCCTGGATCCCAACACCGTAAGCCATTCCGGCAGCTGGTCCGCACACGACTGGTTCCACAACAACGCCGTATGGTACGACAAGAACACCAACTCCTTAACCTTCTCTGGACGTCACATTGACTCCATGGTGAACATTGATTACGAGACCGGAGCCCTCAACTGGATCATCGGCGATCCCGCCGGCTGGCCCCAGGAGATGGTGGACAAGTACTTCTTCAAGCCCATCGGCAACAACTTCGAGTGGCAGTACGAGCAGCACGCAAACGTAATCACCCCCAACGGCGACGTGATGTGCTTTGACAACCATCACTATGGCCACAAAGAGGTGGAGAGAGATCAGTTCTTCGCAGCAAAGGACAGCTACTCCAGAGGCGTGCGCTATAAGATCAATACCAAGGATATGACCATCGAGCAGGTATGGCAGTACGGCAAGGACAGAGGCGCGGAGTTCTTCTCCCCGTACATCTGTAACGTAGAGTACTACAACGAGGGCCACTACATGGTTCACTCCGGTGGTATCGCTTACGATCAGGACGGCAATCCGTCAGAGGCTCTCGGCGCGTTCGCCAAGGATCAGGGCGGCCGCTTAGAGTCCATCACCGTGGAGATCTGCGACAACAAGAAGATGTTAGACCTTCACGTACCGGGCAACTACTACAGAGGCGAGAAACTGAAACTCTACAGCGACGGCATCAACCTGGAGTTAGGCAAAGGCCAGATCCTGGGCCACATGGGCGTAACCAAAGAGTTTGACACGGAGATTCCGTTAGAGAATTCCGGCGAGATGCTCCCGGAGAGCTGCAACGCCAGAATCGAGGACGAGATCGACCGTTTCACCTTCTTCTCCCGCTTTGAGAAGGGCCAGTTAGTAATGCTGATGCTGGAGCAGGGCGACGAGGTGCACAGATACTTCATCTCCACCACCGCCGTGTCCCACCTGGCAATGTGCTGCGGAACCTTCCTGGATTCCGACGAGAGAAACACCAGAACCAGCATTAACAAAGCCGGCTTAAAGGGTACTTACGATGTTCGCGTGATCGTGGACGACAAGAAGTATGAGACCGGAGTGCAGATCACCTGCTAATTTCCGGAGGATATACGGAACAATGCGTGCGGCAGCGCGTTTATGCCGAAGACATTCGCGTCATGGGGGATGCGGTTCCCCATGGCGCGGGAAATACCCGGAAATCCACTTGTGCCTGGATTTCCGGGCAATGTTTAGGAGGAAACAATGGGAGTTCTGTTTAAAGAAGTAGAACATATCATCGACCGGCAGTACCGGGCAGAGCAGGAGTTTCTGGCGGAGTACGCGAAGGAAAAACACACCATCGCCAATCCCTATGTGAAACTGAATCCCTATCTCATCGCCCCCCTGACGGCTCTGGTGATGTTTGAGAATGAGAAACCGGCCTTCGCGAAGGTTACGGTAAAGGGCAAGGAGGCTGCCGGAGACATGATGTACCGTCCCGCCAGCGATTCCATTCACATGGTCCTTCCCATCTACGGCCTCTATGCCGACTACGAGAATACGGTGGTAATCGAGCTGAGTACGGGAGAGAGCATCACCCTGACCATCAAGACAGAGCCGGCAGACGATAAATTAAAGGCCCCCACCTACATGAAGACCACCTCGGAGTATTTCCAGGATTTCGTGATGATGGTGAGCCCTACCTCTCCGGCCTACACGGCTGCTTATGACTATGCGGGAGACGCCCGCTGGTACAACACCCTGAATCTGGCATTTGACATCAAGAGAGCCAGAAACGGGCATCTGCTCATGGGTACGGACCGTCTGGTAGCTCCGCCTTATCACACCAGCGGAATCTATGAGATGGGCATGATCGGAAAGGTTTACAAGGAGTTCCGCATCCCCGGCGGCTACCACCACGACGAGTGGGAGATGGAGAATGGAGATATTTTAATCTTGACTCAGTATCTTCCCCGTGGTACTGTAGAGGATGCTTGTGTGCTTGTGGACAGAAAGACGGGCCAGATCTTAAAGGAGTGGGATCACCAGGATGTGCTTCCCGTATACCCCGTAGGCGGCTCCGGCAGCCAGGACGGCCACGACTGGTTCCACAACAACGCTGTCTGGTACGACAAGAAGACCAATTCTCTGACCTTCTCCGGCCGTCACCAGGACATCATGATCAACCGGGATTTCGAGACCGGAAAGCTCAACTGGATCATCGGCGATCCCACCGGCTGGCCGGAGGATATGCAGAAGTATTTCTTCAAGCCCGTAGGGGATGGGGATTTCGACTGGCAGTATGAGCAGCACGCCTGCATGATTCTGCCAAACGGCGATGTGATGTGCTTTGACAACGGCCACTGGCGTTCCAAAGTAAAGGAGAATTACGTTCCGGCGAACGACAACTTCTCCCGGGGCGTGATCTACCGCATCAACACTGAGGATATGACCATCGAGCAGGTATGGCAGTACGGAAAAGAGAGAGGAGCGGAGTTCTTCTCCCCCTACATCTGCAACTGCGAGTACTACGAGAACGGCCATTATCTGGTACACTCCGGCGGCATTTCCACCGACGACAAGGGCAACCATCTGGATGTCCCGGCGGCGGGCATGACCAAGGAGATCGACGAGGGCACCGTATTCTTAAATTCCATCACCGTTGAGGTGAAGGATGATGTGGTGCTTTACGAGATGCACCTTCCGGCAAACTACTACCGGGCAGAAAAGCTCCACCTGTACGACGAGGCGGACGAGGTTGTCTTTGGAAAGGGCGAGCGCCTCGGATCCCTGGGCGTGACGGAGGAGTTCTTAACGGAGGCCCCGGCAGAGGAGGCCGGCATGATTCCGGACGAGTACAAGGCGAAGTTTGCCAAGGAGGCAGACCGTCTGGTATTTAAGGCCAGCTTTGAGAAGGGCACTCTGGTAATGTTAAACCTGGAGGGAGAGAACGGCGCGCCTGACCGCCACTACTTCGTGCCCACCACGAAACGGCCGTTCCTTGCGATGTGCGTCGGCACGTTCCTGGAGCATGACGCCAGAGCGGTGGAGTTCCCCGTAAGCGCTGAGGGCATTGAAGGAACCTACAAGGTTACCGTTACCGTTGACGACAAGAAGTACGACACAGGGGTAGAGATTACCTTCTGAGAAACGTGCCGCGTCAGCAAACAAACATAGGGAGTTAGAAGAAAAAGGAGGATTCACTCAATGGGTTACAAAGTAAGCTTTGAAGAAGCGAACAAAATCTTTGCAAAGCTCCAGGATGAATACGAGATCTGGGCACCAAAGAGATTCGTAGGGAGAGGAAGATATTCCGATACCGACATGATCAAGTACGACAAGGTGAACACCGTGGAGGAGATCGAGTACATGGAGAAGTCCGATTTCCCGGCGAAAGAGGTTCTTACGCCGATCACGGAGTCTCTGTTCTACTTCACTGAGGACGAGTTCATCGAGAGCAAGGCCACCAGCAAAAAGCTGCTGATTTTCATGCGTCCCTGTGACATTCACGCACAGCACCATCAGGAGAAGATCTACCTTTCCAACGGTGACTTTACGGATATGTACTACAAGCGCATGAACGAGAAAGTAAAAATCGTGATGATGGAGTGCACCACCGGCTGGGATACCTGTTTCTGCGTAAGCATGGGCACCAACAAGTCTGAGGACTACTCCATGGCTGTACGGTTCGGCGAGGGCGAGCTGACCCTGGATGTGAAGGACGCAGATTTTGCTCCCTACTTTGAGGGCAAAGAGGCTGCTGACTTTACGCCGGATTACGTAAAGGAGAACGAGTTAAAGGTAACCGTTCCGGAGATCCCCAACAAGGACGTTCTCTTAAAGTTAAAATCTCATCCCATGTGGAAAGAGTATGACAAGCGCTGCATCTCCTGCGGAGCCTGCACCATCGCCTGCAGCACCTGTACCTGTTTCACCACCACCGACATCATCTACAATGAGAACGGCAGCGTTGGTGAGAGAAAGAGAACCTCTGCATCCTGCCAGATCAAAGGCTTTACCGATATGGCCGGCGGCATGAGTTTCCGCAACACGGCTGGAGACAGAATGCGTTATAAAGTGCTCCACAAGTTCCACGACTACAAGGCCCGTTTCAAGGACTATGATATGTGCGTGGGCTGCGGCAGATGTATTGACAGATGTCCGGAGTACATTTCCATCGCGGCTACCGTGGAGAAGATGGCTAAGGCAATCGACGAGATCGTAGCAGAAGAGAATAAATAGGGAGAGGTGGACTGAGAGATGAATAATATTGTAAAACCTGTCGCTTGCAAGATCCTTGAGGTGAAAAAAGAGAGTTCCCATGAATGGACATTTAAAGTAGAAACTGATATTAAGCCATCCCACGGACAGTTCTTACAGCTTTCCATCCCGAAGGTTGGAGAGGCTCCGATCTCCGTCAGCGGTTATGGCGACGGCTGGATGGATTTCACCATCCGTTCCGTAGGTAAGGTTACGGACGTCATCTTCCAGAAGAAACCGGGCGACACTCTGTTCTTAAGAGGCGCTTACGGACACGGCTGGCCGGTAGAGAAGTTCCAGGGCAAGCACATGGTGGTAATCACCGGCGGTACTGGACTGGCTCCGGTAAAGAGTATGTTAAATATGTTCTATGAGAATCCGGACTACGCAAAGAGCGTAACCCTGATCAGCGGTTTCAAGAACGAGGACGGCATCATTTTCAAGAATGATCTTGAGAGATGGAAAGAGAAGTTTACCACGTACTACACCCTGGACAGAGACCAGAAGGAAGGCTGGAACACGGGATTCGTTACGGAGTTCGTTTCCAAGGTTCCGTTTAATGAGTTTGGCGAGGACTACGAGGTTGTAATCGTTGGACCGCCGCCAATGATGAAGTTCACCGGCATCGAGGCTGTAAAGTGCGGCGCCAAGGAGGAGAAGATTTGGGTATCCTTCGAGCGTAAGATGTCCTGTGCCGTTGGTAAGTGCGGACACTGCCGTATCGACGAGGTCTATGTATGCCTGGATGGCCCGGTATTCAACTACACGCAGGCCAAATATCTGGTTGACTAAGGAAAGGGGATGGAAGTATGAATCACGATATCGACATTAAGAAAGTACGGATTAACTGTTTCAGACAGTCTAAAGTGGCAGGCGAGTTCATGCTGCAGCTTCGTGTGCCGGGCGGCCTGATTGACGCCAAATACCTGAGCGTGATCCAGGAGATCTGCCAGAGATGGGGTAACGGAACCTTCCATATGGGAACCAGACAGACCCTGAACGCTCCTGGCATCAAATACGAGTACATCGACGAGGTAAACAAGTTCATTAAGGACTACATCAAAGGCGTAGACGTGGAGATGTGTGACGTTGACATGGAAGTGAACGACGCCGGCTATCCCACCATCGGAGCCAGAAACATCATGTCCTGTATCGGTAACGCCCACTGCATCAAGGGCAACGTAAACACCTACAAGCTGGCCAGAAAGATCGAGCGCCTGGTGTTCCCGTCCCACTACCACATCAAGGTGGCTGTGGCCGGATGCCCCAACGACTGTGTAAAGGGCAACTTCAACGACTTCGGCGTTATGGGCGTTCACAAGCAGGTTTACGACATCGACCGCTGTATCGGATGCGGCTCCTGTGTAGAGGCCTGTGAGCATCACGCTACCGGCGTTCTGAGCCTGAATGCCAACGGAAAGATCGACAAGGATACCTGCTGCTGCGTAGGCTGCGGTGAGTGTTCTCTGATCTGCCCCACCGGCGCATGGAGCAGAGGCAAGCAGTTATACCGCGTGACTCTGGGCGGCCGTACTGGAAAGCAGAATCCCCGTGCTGGTAAGCTGTTCTTAAACTGGGTAACGGAGGATGTAGTTCTCGGTATGTTCGGCAACTGGCAGAAGTTCTCCGCATGGGCTCTGGACTACAAGCCGGAGTACTTACACGGCGGACATCTGATCGACCGCGTGGGCTACAAGGCGTTCGTGAAACACATCTTTGAGGGCGTGGAGTTCAACCCGGAGGCAAAGATGGCGGACGACATCTACTGGGCAGAGAACGAGCAGAGAGGAAATATGCACGTAATGCCGCTGTCCCAGCACAAGTTCGCAGGCCCCAGCGACGAGAGAGGTTATTCCTTCGCACCGAAGGCGAAATAAACGATTTCATCAGGAAATGCGCAAGAAGAAGGGAATTTCTCCCTTCTTTTTGTGCGTATCCCGGCTGACGGACGGGGCTGCGGGAAGACCTGCGGATCCGGCCGTCAGCCGGGGATATTTAGGAAGGGATTTGGAAGTATGTACTGTATCAGCGTCAGCCACAAGAAGGCGCCGGTGAATATCCGGGAACAGTTTGCCATGGGGGATGAGGAGAAGAAGGAATTTATCCGCAGGCTAAAGGAAAATCAGGAGATTTCCGGCTGTGTGGTGCTCTGCACCTGCAACCGGAGCGAGATCTATATTACAGGAACGAAGGAGGCCATCTGGGAGCTGCAGCGGGAGGTGGCGGAATTTAAGGAGCTGCCCTTAAAGGAGCTGTTAAAATATCTGAACCTGTACAGCGGGGACCGGGCTATCCGTCACCTGTTTCAGGTGTGCTGCGGCTTTGATTCCATGGTGCTGGGGGAGGATGAGATCCTGGGGCAGGTGCGGGACGCCTACCAGCTTTCCCTGGAAAACCACGGGGCGGATTATGAGTTAAACGTGCTGTTTCAGCGGGCGCTGGCGGCTGCCAAGCGGATCAAGACGGACACCCGGATCTCCAGCACCCCTCTCTCCATCGCTACATTGGTGGCAAACGAGGTGTTCCACTTCAAGAAGGAGGGGGCGGATCAGGAAAAGCGGGTGATGGTCATTGGAATGAGCGGCAAGATGGGCAGCACCATCACGAAGAACATTCTGAGCAAACCGGGGATCCAGGTGACAGGGACCTACCGCGCCCACAAGCCTCAGTTCCTGATGGAGTCAAGCAGCGACCAGGTGCGCCTGGTAAGCTATAAAGACCGCTACCAGTATATGGACGAGATGGACATTGTGATCAGCGCCACCTCCGGCCCCCACTACACGGTGACGGCCAGCGAGCTGGCTCCGACCCTGCGGACGGGAAAGAAACGGCTGTTCATCGACGTGGCGGTGCCCATTGATATGGATCCGGCCATCCGCGGACTGGAGGGGCTGACGCTCTACGACATCGACTATTTTGAGACGCTGTCTAAAAACAATACGGAAATCAAATTAAAGGAGCTGGATCGTGCCAGATCCATCATGGAGGAGGATCTGGACGGGGCTATCCGGGAGGTGCTGTTTCACCCCTACATCCGCCGCATGGACGAGATCCGGCAGGCGTTTGCGGGAAAACGGCTGGACACGGTGCTGTTTCAGATCCGGGATCATGTGAGCAGCGAGGAACTGAAGGTGATTTTAAAGACGCTGGACGGCTTGGAGGTCTGGCTGAGGGAGGAGTAGACAGTGGCGTATTTTCCATTTTTTGTGGACATAGAAGGGCAGGACTGCCTGATCGTCGGCGGCGGAAACGTGGCGTACCGGAAGGTGCTGGTGCTGGCAGATTACGGAGTCCGGATCCGGGTGGTAGCTCCGGAGCTGGAGGAGGAGTTGACAGAGCTGGAGAAACGGTTCCGGGAGGAAGGACGGGGGGATTTTCTAACCTTGATCTGCCGGAAATTTGAGGACCGGGATCTGGAGGGGGCAGACTTTGTGGTGGCAGCTACGGAGGACGAGGTCCTGAATCACCGCATTTCCGCCCTCTGCCGGGAGAGTAAGACGCCGGTGAACGTGGTGGACGTGCAGGCGGAGTGCAGTTTCATTTTTCCGGCCCTAGTGCGGGACGGGGATATTACGGTGGGAATTTCCACCGGAGGCAGCAGCCCCACCATCGCCCAGTACCTGAAACGGCGGTTCCGGGAGGCCATCCCTGAAGGCTTTGGGGAGCTGACGGCGGAGCTGGGGAGCTACCGGGAGCTGGTGAAGGAGCAGGTGGATGATATTTCCGTGAGAACGGAGCTGTTCCGGGCCATGGTGGACGAGGGGATTGCCCGTGGCTGCCGTCTGAGCCGGGAGGAAGCGCAGGAAATGATACGCAGGAGGCTGGAGAGATGATGGAAGGTGGAGTGATCCGCATTGGAACGAGAAAAAGTGATCTGGCGGTGATCCAGACGAAACTGGTGGCGGACGCCATTGAAAAGGCCTGTCCGGACATTCGGACGGAGCTGGTGCTGCGCCAGACCATGGGGGATAAAATTCTGGGAAAACCGCTGCTGGAGTTCGGCGGAAAAGGCGTTTTTGTATCGGAATTTGAGGAAGGGCTGGCCAAGGGGGAAATCGACCTGGCTGTCCACAGCGCCAAGGATATGCCCATGGATCTGGCGGAGGGGCTGGCCATTGTGGCTGTGCCGGAACGGGAGGATCCCCGGGACGTGCTGGTGACGGTGGCAGGCCGGGAGCTTTCCGGGAAGAAGGAGATTGCCATCGGTACTTCCAGCCCCAGGCGGCAGGTGCAGATCGAGGCCATAGGGCCTAAGCTGTGGCCTGGAGCCGCCGTTCGCTGCGAGATGCTCAGGGGAAATGTAAATACTCGTCTGCGCAAGCTGGAGGAAGGGGGCTATGACGGCATTTTGCTGGCGGCCGCCGGCTTAAAGCGGCTGGGATTTCTGGACGGGAGCCTGCCCCAGTTCCAGTTCCACTTTTTTGACTGCGAGACCTTTATCCCGGCGGGAGGCCAGGGCATCCTGGCGGTGGAAGGCCGGGAAGGAGATGAGAGGGCGGAAACGGCCTGCCGGGCCATGGAGGATCCGGAGGCCCGTCTCTGCCTGCTCACGGAGCGGAAGGTGCTGCGGCTTTTGAACGCCGGCTGCCACGAGCCCATTGGCGTGTTTTCCCGGATTCTGGAGGACGGGCAGATGGAGCTCTTTGGCATCTGCGGCCGCAAGGGCGTGGTGCGAAAGACCCATCTGACGGGACCGGCGGCCCAGGCAGAGGAACTGGCGGTACAGGCGGCCGGAGAGCTGGATGGGTGAGAGAAAGATTGAATCATCGAAATATAGATTGAAACGTTGAAATATAAGATTGAATTGTTGAAATGCAAAAATGTTGAAATATATTGGAAATAAAAGATAATTTTGAAAATATAGATAATTAAGAATAATGCAGAAATATAGAAAGCTTAGGAAATATAGAAAATCTAAGTAATTCTGGAATCTCGGAATTACTGGGGATTTCTGATATTTTAAATAGTCTTGATATTCTTGATTATTTTGGCAAATGAAATTTCAATGTAATTTCGGTGTGCTCGATTTTCTTTACATTTTCTGCATTTTAATAATTTCTTACCTTTTTGATAATTAGGGTAATTCCGGAAATTTACGGGTTTGCAGTTCTATGGATTTGCAGGCTCACGGTTTACAGTTTCGCGGTTTACAGTTTTGTGGTTCGCAGTTTCGCAGTTTGCAGTCTTGCTGTTTTGCGGGCGAACGGGCGCGGTAGCCGGCGGGAGCTGTGAATTGGTTTATTTGGTTAAAAGAGCGAAGGAGGCTATGGATGAAAACGACGGAGAATGTGGGCGCTGTTTATCTGGTGGGAGCGGGACCGGGGGATCCTGGTCTGATCACCGCCAAGGGAATGGCCAGGCTGAACCGCTGTGATACGGTGGTGTATGACTCCCTGTCGTCGGACCAGCTGCTGGAGCTGGCGCCGGAGAAGGCGGAGCGGATCTATGTGGGAAAACGGGCCGGGCAGCATTCCATGAAACAGGAGGAGATCAATCGTCTGCTGGTGGAGCTGGGAACAGCCGGGAGGACGGTGGTGCGCCTCAAAGGCGGAGACCCCTTCGTATTTGGACGGGGCGGGGAGGAAGTGCTGGCTCTTGAGGCGGCGGGAATCCCCTACGAGGTGGTGCCTGGTGTGACCAGCGCGGTGGCAGTCCCGGCTCATGCGGGCATTCCGGTGACCCACCGGGCCATGAGCCGCAGTTTCCACGTGATGACGGGACACACTTTGTCGGAGGACGGCACGCTGCCGCCGGATTTTCCGGCCTTTGCCAGGCTTTCCGGGACGCTGGTGTTCCTCATGGGCCTGGGAAACCTCCATCCCATCGTATCCGGCCTGCTGGAGGCGGGAAAACCGGCTGAGACGCCGGCGGCGGTGATTGAAAATGGGACGCTGCCGGAGGAGCGGTTTGTAAAAGGAACCCTGGGAGACATTGAGGACCGGGTGGCGGAGGCAGGAATCGGCACGCCGGCCATTATTGTGGTGGGGGAGACCGTTTCTCTGGATTTCCGGGCTACGGTCAGACGGCCCCTGGACGGAGTGCGGGTAAGCGTGACGGGAACGCCGGCGTTTACGGAAAAATTGCTGGCCTCCCTGACGGCTCTGGGAGCCGAGGCGGAACGGGTCTGCGGCTTAGGGGTAAAATCCCATCTGGACAGCCCCGGGATGACGGCGGCGTACCAGTCCCTGGAGCGGTATACGTGGCTGGTGTTTACCAGTGCCAACGCGGTGCGGCTGTTTTTCGAGGGGCTTTTGGCCGCTGGACGGGATCACCGCAGCCTGGGCCGGATGAAACTGGCGGCTGTGGGAAAAGGGACGGCCAGGGAGTTAAAAACCTTTGGATTCCTGGCGGATTACGTGCCGGAGCGCTATCAGGTGGAGGATTTGGCTGCCGGGCTGGCAAAGCTCGCGGGGCCGGAGGACTGGCTTTTGATTCCCCGTTCTTCCGGCGGTTCTCCCATTTTAAATGAAACGCTGGACCGGGCGAAAATCCGGTATGACGACGTGGTGCTCTACGATGTGGAGGGAACCTGGAGGGAAAAAGAGAGACTGGAGGAGACGTTAAAAGCCTCCCATTATCTCACCTTTGCCAGCGCGTCAGGGGTGGAGGCCTTTTTTGACGGACTGACGGAGGGGGAGCGGAAGGCTCTGGACCAGGTGCGGGTGGTCTGCATCGGGGACGTGACCGCGAAGGCTCTGAACGCCAGAGGGCGAAGGGCGGACGTGGTGGCGGAGACCTTCAGTATTCCCGGGATGACAGCGGCGATTTTGAAGGACGTGGCGGGAAATTAGGGTGCGCCTGCCGGTGGGCTGTGTTATAATGAGGATACGAGGGTCAAAGGTGTTTTGACCTTTCATGGTTTTCGCGGAGACGGTTTTCCAGGCCGTTTCCGGGGCTGAAACAGGGACAGAGGTGGCAGAATGAGAGAAACCGCCAATTTATGAGGGAAAGAGGGAAAAGACAATGGAGATGATTCACAGACCGAGACGGCTCCGCAGGAGTCCGGTATTGCGGAAAATGGTGAGGGAGACCAGGATGGACAAGTCCTCCCTGATTTATCCCATCTTTGTGATGGAGGGAACGAATATTAAGCAGGAGATTCCCACCATGCCCGGCCAGTACCGCTACAGCGTGGACCGGCTGTCGGAGGTGTTACAGGAGACGGCGGCTGCCGGGGTTTCCAGCGTGATGTTTTTCGGGATTCCGGACCACAAGGACAGCTGCGGCAGCGGCGCCTGGGCGGAGGACGGAATTGTGCAGAAGGCGTTCCGGAAGGCGAAGGCGGAGGTGCCGGAGCTTTACCTGATCGGGGATGTGTGTATGTGCGAGTACACCTCCCACGGCCACTGCGGAATCCTGGACGGGGACTATGTGGACAATGACAAAACCCTGGAGTATCTGGCAAAGATTGCCCTGTCCCAGGTGCAGGCGGGGGCGGACATGGTGGCGCCCTCCGATATGATGGACGGACGGGTGGGAGCCATCCGGCAGCTTTTGGATGAAAACGGCTACTGCAACGTGCCCATCATGTCCTACGCGGCAAAATACGCCTCCGGGTTTTATGGCCCGTTTCGGGACGCGGCCGGCTCCGCCCCGGCCTTCGGGGACCGGAAGTCCTACCAGATGGACTATCACAACCGGAGAGAGGCCATGAAGGAGGTCTTTTCCGACCTGGACGAGGGGGCGGACATTATCATGATCAAGCCGGCCCTGTCCTATCTGGACGTGATCCGGGAGACGGCGGATGCCATCGACGTGCCGGTGGCGGCCTACAGTGTCAGCGGGGAGTACGCCCTCATCAAGGCCGGCGCCAAACTGGGCTATATTGAGGAGGAGAAACTGATCTGCGAGACAGCCACCAGCATTTACCGGGCGGGCTGCAACATTCTGCTCACCTATTTTGCCAGGGAGCTGGCAGGCTACATGGACAAGGGCCTGATCGGCTGATCCGGCGGGGAGTAAGAGAAGGAAGGGGAGAGGTTTATGGCAAAATATGTGATGGCCCTGGATTCCGGGACCACCAGCAACCGCTGCATTCTGTTCAATGAACGGGGGGAAATGTGCAGCGTTGCCCAGAAGGAATTTACCCAGTATTTTCCCAAAACGGGATGGGTGGAACACGACGCGGGGGAAATCTGGTCCACTCAGCTGGGGGTAGCGGTGGAGGCGATGTCAAAGGTGGGGGCGTCGGCAAAGGACATTGCCGCCATTGGCATCACCAACCAGCGGGAGACCACCATCGTGTGGGACAAGGCTACGGGGGAGCCGGTCTGTCACGGGATCGTGTGGCAGTGCCGCCGGACGTCGGAGTACTGCGACCAGCTGAAGGCGAAGGGACTGACGGAAACCTTCCGGGAAAAGACGGGGCTGGTAATTGACGCCTATTTTTCCGGGACAAAGCTGAAATGGATCCTGGACCACGTGGAAGGGGCCAGGGAGCGGGCGGAGCGGGGCGAGCTTTTGTTTGGCACTGTGGAGACCTGGCTGATCTGGAAACTGACCAAGGGAAGGGTTCATGTGACGGATTACTCCAACGCCTCCCGCACCATGCTGTTTAACATCAATACCCTGGAGTGGGACGAGGACATTTTAAAGGAGCTGGATATTCCCAGGTGTATGCTGCCGGAGCCGAAACCGTCCAGTTTCGTGTACGGCTGCTGCGATCCCCAGTTTTTCGGCGGGGAAATCCCCATCGCCGGGGCAGCAGGGGATCAGCAGGCGGCTCTGTTTGGTCAGACCTGTTTTCAGCCGGGAGAGGCGAAAAATACATACGGCACCGGCTGTTTTCTGCTGATGAACACCGGGGAAAAACCGGTATTTTCCAGAAATGGCCTGGTGACTACCATCGCCTGGGGCCTGGACGGGAAGGTCTACTATGCTCTGGAGGGCTCTATTTTCGTGGCCGGGGCGGCGATTCAGTGGCTGCGGGATGAGCTGCGGGTGATTGATTCCTCCCCGGATTCGGAATACATGGCGAAAAAAGTGGCGGACACCAACGGCTGCTATGTGGTGCCGGCGTTCACCGGTCTGGGGGCGCCTCACTGGGATCAGTACGCCAGAGGAACCATTGTGGGCCTGACCAGGGGTGTGAACAAGTACCACATCATCCGGGCGACCCTGGATTCCATCTGCTACCAAACCAATGACGTACTCCAGGCCATGGAGGCGGACTCCGGCATCCGGTTGGCGTCCCTCAAGGTGGACGGCGGGGCCAGCGCCAACAACTATCTGATGCAGACCCAGGCGGACATCATTGGCGCCCCGGTAAACCGTCCCTGCTGCGTGGAGACAACGGCCATGGGAGCGGCCTATCTGGCCGGTCTGGCGGTGGGCTACTGGGCGGACAAGGAGGATGTGCGGAAGAACTGGGCCATTGACCGGACGTTTATACCGGAAATTTCAAGGGAGAAACGGGCGGAGATGGTGGCCGGATGGAACCGGGCGGTGAAATGCTCTTTTGGATGGGCGAAGGAGTGAAAAAAGGATCAGTTTATGATGGGCACAGTCAGGCTTGGCTGTGCCGTTTTGCTGTGGTGCGGGAAACGGTGGCACCGGAGGGTTCGGGTGTCAAAAGGACAGATGGAACGGACCGTCTGCAAACATCCGTTTGACACCCGTATTTTATGACAGTAAAGGGTTGGCTATGACCGAGACGCGTTCAGGGGAGGCGAAATGTTCCGTCTATTTTCTGCCGTAGAGCAGGCCGACCCCGCGGAGCATCCAGGGCGTCTGGACATACCAGGGGACAAAGCCCTGCCGCTCCACAAAGGGAATGTAGTGAACCTCCTGAAAACCTTCCAGGCGCAGCTCACGGACAAATGCCTCCATGTCTCCGTAGAGGGTTTCCTGGGAAAACAGGTCCTGGAAGGCGAAACATCCCCCTGGCTTTACCATCCGCAGAGCCTCCCGCACTACGTTTTTCTTGACCTTTTCCGAACGCACCTCGTGGAATACGAAGTTGCTCACCACGGCGTCGAAACTGCCGTCAGGGAAGTCTAAATGGGCCGCGTCGCCCTTTTGGAACGTGATCCGGCCGGAGACTCCTTCTGCCGCGGCGTTTCTCTCGCACTGTTCTTTGGCGTAGCTCCATTCCGCGCCCCAGTAGTCCACGCCTGTCAGCGCTGCCTGGGGATAGGCTTTCGCACAGCGGATGGTGAGGGCGCCGGAGCCGCAGCCGATGTCCAGCAGCGTCCCCTTTCCATCCCAGGGCAGGTGAGCCAAAAGGTATTGATGGATGGTGCCCATGAGACCGCCGCGGCGAAAATCAAATAAGGCGCGGCAGCGGAACATATAGAGCCACAGCCCCAGGAGAAACCCGGACAGGACGCCGCACAGGACAGCGGGAACCGGCGTCCTCAGAAAGCGGGCCAGGACGGCAGTGAGAAGGAGCAGCAGTCCTTCGGCGGCGGCCATCCATTTCATCATGGCAGCGGGGACCCAGTTTCCGTAGTCGGGGGTTAAGGTGTTTTTGTGTTTCATTTTTTGATCCTCCTTCGATAACAGTTGTTATGTTTTGTTATGTAAAAAGTCCGGAGCGCTTGCCCCGGACTTCAATTTTTATCCATCGGTTGTTCTGTTTTCATGGTAGCAGCTAGCTGCCGGAAACCGCCGTCGGCGTAGATGCCGGTTTGGCGGGTGAGAGTTAGGGCCTGTTCCATGGTGTAGTCTCCTTTTAAAATTTCCAAAAATCCCTTCATACGCATTTCCACCAAAATCCGGATCAGCTCCGGGTCCGCATCCTCCCGGCCGTAGCGTTTGAAAAAGAGGAGGAAGGTCTGGCGCATCTGGGCGTACAGCTCTCCCGGAAACGTCTCGTACCTGGTGTGAGCGGAATGCTCCAGGAGCAGCAGGGCCTCCTCCCGATGGCAGTATAAAAACTCCATAAGCCGAAGGTCGCAGGCTGGGCCCAGGTCAGGACTGGCATACTCCGTTTCTGTCAGCTCCCGCCCTAAAGCTGCCAGGCCGCTGGCTGTGGGGGCCACGATCTGTGAAAACAGATCCTCCTTGTTCTGAAAGAAAAAATAGACGGCGCCGGTGGTAACTCCCGCCGAGGCGCAGATGCGCCGTAGGGAGGCCCCCTGGAAACCGTGGGAAAGAAATTCTTTTTTGGCGTTTTTTAACAGGGTTTCCTTTGTCAACTGCGCCTTGGAGAGGCCTTGTCTCAGCGGTTTTGGGAGGATGGGTGATTCCATGGGCGGCTCCTTTCGGGGGATAGCTGGGCGGGGGGGTTGTGGGCCTGTAAGGCACTGCATCAATGGTTAAGGTAAACTAACTGAATTGTACAACAGATGGAGGGAAAATGCAAGGGGGACGGGAATCTTTATTATGCCTTTATCGCGAGTTCCCTGGGATCATTCTCTGCGCTGCGGCTGGAGTCTTTGATATGGGGAAGGGTTCGTGGAATGGGGGCGGTGCTGTTTGATTAGGGAATGTGATAGATTGCCGGTTTATGGTCTGTTCCTTCCTTTTGGGCGTATTTCGGCCCGTCTTCCCGTCTGCTTTTGGAATATTTGTAATTTCCGTGTATCTCCCTGCGAAAATCCCCATTATTGATTGATTAATACTCAGAAATCGTTTATAATGTTGCGGAGTGTTGAATCGTGCAGCGGTGATCGCGGTCTCCGGATTGAGGCTTGTACGGCCATTTGTGCCGGTGGGCGTTTTTTGCGCGCTGGGATGTTGCGCCGTAGGAGACGGCATTCCCTGTGACGGGAAAGCCTTCGGCGGAGGCGCATTTCTGGCGTAGGAAAATGGCTGTTTACGCAGCTGTGTTTTGGCGCCAATGTGCGCGAAGGCGCATATGGATACCGCGGTCACTGCGCGAAAAGATAGGAGAATATCAGGAAAAATGAGAAAATTAGCACTAAGCGACGAGGTTTTGCTCAGCATCGACAAACCGGCCCGCTACATCGGAGGCGAAGTCAACTCCGTGGTGAAGGATCCGTCTAAGGTGGACATCCGCTTTGCCATGTGTTTCCCGGACGTATACGAAATCAGTATGTCCCACCTGGGGCTGCAGATTCTCTACGATATGTTCAACCGCAGGGAAGATGTCTACTGTGAGCGCGTATTTTCCCCGTGGGTGGATTTGGACAAGCTTATGCGGGAGAAACACATCCCCCTGTTTGCTCTGGAGAGCCAGGACCCGGTAAAAGATTTTGACTTTCTGGGAATCACCCTGCAGTATGAGATGTGCTACACCAACATTCTGCAGGTGCTTGATCTGTCCGGAATTCCCCTCCACGCCTGCGATCGGACGGAGGAAGACCCCATTGTGATCGGCGGCGGCCCCTGCGCCTACAATCCGGAGCCGCTGGCGGAGTTTTTCGACTTCTTCTATATTGGAGAAGGCGAGACCCAGTACGACCGGATTTTTGACCTTTACAAGGAACATAAGAGACAGGGCGGCAGCCGTCTGGAATTTTTAGAGAAGGTGGCGGAGCTGCCGGGAATGTACGTGCCCATGTTCTACCAGGTGGACTACAAGGAGGACGGTACCATTGCCGCCTTTACCCCCACCAACCGCCACGCCAGCCCGGTGATCACCAAGGAGCTGGTAATGGATATGGACAGCGCTACCTACATTCAGAAACCGGTGGTCCCCTTTATTAAGGTCACCCAGGACCGTGTGGTGTTGGAGATTATGAGGGGCTGCATTCGCGGCTGCCGGTTCTGCCAGGCAGGAAATGTGTACCGCCCGCTACGGGAGCACAGCCTGGAGTATCTGAAGGATTACGCGGTGCAGATGTTAAAGAGTACCGGACATGAGGAAATTTCCTTAAGCTCCTTAAGTTCCAGCGACTATTCCCAGCTGGAAGGCCTGGTGAATTTCCTCATCGACGAGTTTAAGGACAAGGGTGTCAATATTTCTCTGCCGTCTCTGCGCATTGACGCCTTTTCCCTGGATGTGATGAGAAAGGTACAGGACGTGAAAAAGAGCAGTCTGACCTTCGCACCGGAGGCCGGTTCCCAGCGTCTGCGGGACGTGATCAATAAGGGGCTTACGGAGGAATCCATCTTAAAGGGAGCGGCAGACGCTTTCCACGGCGGATGGAACCGCGTGAAGCTTTATTTCATGCTGGGACTGCCCACGGAGACGGTGGAGGATATGGAGGGAATTGCCCTTCTCTCCGAAAAAGTGGCAGAGACCTATTACGATGAGATTCCCAAATCGGAGCGCCAGGGCAAGGTGCAGGTAGTGGCCAGCTCCTCCTTCTTTGTGCCCAAGCCCTTCACCCCCTTCCAGTGGGCCAGAATGTGCACCAAGGAGGAGTTCTTAGAAAAGGCGTACATCGTAAAGAATAAATTCAAGGAAATGCGCAATTACAAGAGCTTAAAATACAACTGGCACGAGGCGGATCTGACCGTGCTGGAGGGCGTTCTCGCCAGAGGCGACCGCCGGGTGTCCGCCGTAGTGGAGACGGCCTATAAAAACGGGGCGCTCTACGATTCCTGGTCTGAATTCTTTAAAAACGAGATCTGGATGGAGGCTTTTGATGCCTGCGGTCTCTCCATTGACTTTTACACCACAAGGGAGCGCTCCCTGGAGGAAATCTTCCCCTGGGATTTCATTGACTCCGGTGTGAGCAAGGCATTTTTAAAGAGAGAGTGGGAGAATGCCAACCGGGAGCAGGTGACTCCCAACTGCCGCCAGCGCTGTTCCGCCTGCGGCGCCATGAAATTTAAAGGAGGTGTCTGCTTTGAAAATAAGAATTAAATTCGCAAAACACGGCACCATGAAATTTATCGGCCATCTGGATGTGATGCGCTATTTCCAGAAAGCCATGCGCCGGGCCGACGTGAATATCCGCTACAGCGAAGGATTCAGCCCTCATCAGATCATGTCCTTCGCCGCCCCCCTGGGCGTGGGCCTGACCAGCAACGGAGAGTATATGGACATCGAGGTGCACTCCACCGGCTCCTCCGCGGAGATGGTGAGGCGGTTAAATGAGGTGATGGTGGAAGGGTTTGAGGTGTTAAGCTACCGCAGACTTCCCGACGGGGCCGGAAATGCCATGTCCCTGGTGGACTGTGCCGACTACACCGTCCGTTTCCGGAACGGTTATGAGCCGGAGGATCTGGAGGGCTTTTTTGCCGGCCTGGAGGCCTTTTATGGCCGGGAATCTATTCCTATTGTGAAGAAAACGAAAAAGGGCGAGCGGCAGCTGGATTTAAAGCCGCTGATCTATCAGCTGCAGGTCCTGCGGGAGGACGAGCGGCCGGCAGTGGCCATGCGGGTATCCACCGGCAGCACGGACAATATAAAGCCGGAGCTGGTGCTGGAGACCTACTGCCGGGAGATCGGCATGGAAATCACTCCCCTCACCTTTGAGGTGCAGCGGGAGGAGATTTACGCGCCGGATTTCGTGCCTTTGGAGGCTTTGGGAGAAGACATTGAATAAGCTGATTTTGACAGAGTGGAGGGGCGACATCCTCACGGCCCTGTGGACGGATGGGAAAATTTCCCGTCTGTCCCTGGACGGCCGGGAGTCCCCCTCCCTCTTAAATGGGATCTATATTGGAAAAGTTAAAAATGTGGTGAAAAATATCGGCGCCGCTTTTGTGGAATTCGGCGATGGACGGATCGGGTATTACAGCCTTCAGGAGAACCGGGAGCACCTGCTCACCGGTTCGGAAACGCCGTCCGCGGCTCCCTTGAAAGCGGGGGATGAGCTGGTGGTCCAGGTGGCCAAGGACGCGGTGAAAACAAAGGCTCCCGTCCTCACTGGCGCCATCAGTCTGCCGGGCCGTTATGCCGTTCTCACAAGGGGAAAAAGCGGCATCGGTTTCTCGGCCAAGATTTCGGACGGGGACTGGAAGGGACAGGTGAGAAAGGCGCTGGAGGACAGAATTCCAGCAGGCTGCGGCGTGATCGTCCGCACAAACGCCTATGAAGGGGGGATTTTTGCCCTTCTCGCGGAGCTGGAAACCTTGAACCGGCAGCTAGACGCCATTCTCTCCGAGTCCAGATACCGGGTCTGTGGCTCCCGGCTGGACCGGCAGATTCCCCCCTATGTGGCGGCGGTGCGGGATTTAAGCTCCGCCGGTCTGGAGGAGATTGTGACGGACCTGCCTGCTGTCTACGGAGAGTTAAAGGACTACCTGGCATCCAGCCAGAAAGAGGACGAGGGGAAACTTCGCCTGTACGAGGATCGCCTGCTACCTCTGGCAAAGCTTTATTCTCTGGATGCCTGTATGGAAAAGGCCCTTTCCCGCCAGGTGTGGTTAAAATCCGGCGGCTATCTGGTCATCGAGCCTACGGAGGCCCTTACGGTGATTGACGTAAACACCGGGAAATATTCCGGCCGAAAAAACGCGTCGGAGACCATCCGTGCGATCAACCTGGAGGCGGCGGAGGAAATCGGCCGCCAGATGGCCCTGCGCAACTTATCCGGCATCATCCTGGTGGACTTCATCGACATGGAGACAGCCCAGGACCGGGAGTTTCTCATGGAGCGGCTGCGCCAGATCTGCCGGCAGGACCCTGTAAAGACTACCGTGGTGGATATGACGGCCCTGAACCTGGTGGAGATTACCAGGAAAAAGCTGAAAAAGCCGCTGCATGAGATGGTGCGGGGACAGCGCTAGGGCGGTCAAATGTCCAGAAAGGTCCGGGGCTTTTTCGTGAAAATAAGCTTTGGAATGAAACGGGGCACAGGGGAAATCATCCAAAAAGTCGTTGCCTGGAAGCTATTCTAAAAGGCATTCAAAAATCATTCCAAAATCAGCAAAAATCCTGTAAATTCTGGTTGACAATCCGGACAGCCGATGCTATTATATTAAAGTATGCCGCACAATGAGGCTGAAAAGTTCCACAGACAAGCTGTGGGCGCCGAAGTTGGCGAGTAATGATAATAGGAGGTGCCATATGTACGCGATCATTGCAACTGGCGGAAAGCAGTACAAAGTATCTGAGGGCGATATCATTAACGTAGAGAAACTTGGTGTTGCCGCTGGCGAGACCGTTACCTTTGACCAGGTTCTTGCTGTGAACAACGGCGAGCTGCAGGTTGGATGTCCGACCGTTGACGGAGCTACCGTTACCGCATCCGTAGTAAAGGAAGGCAAGGGCAAAAAGGTCATCGTTTACAAGTATAAGAGAAAAACTGGCTATCACAAGAAAAACGGCCACAGACAGCTCTTTACTCAGGTTAAGATCGAGAAGATCAATGCCTAATCGAAACTATGATTCGAGTGACAGTATTTAAAGATTCCGAGCAGAATGCCCGCGGGGTGAGCTTAGACGGCCATGCCGGGTATGGAGAGGAAGGCGAAGACATTGTCTGCGCTGCCGTCTCTGCCCTGGTACTGAATATGGCCAATTCCGTGGAAACCTTTACGGAGGACGGCTTTACCGGAGAGGCAGCTGTGGAGGGCGGAGGGTTTTCCTTCCGTTTTACCGGTGAAATCAGTCCGGAATCGAAACTTCTTATGGATTCCCTGATATTAGGGTTACAGAATATCCGGGATGAATATGGAGAGCAATATATCAATATCCGGCTTAAGGAGGTGTAAGTCATGTTTAAAATGAACCTTCAGTTATTCGCTCACAAAAAGGGTGTTGGTTCTACGAAGAACGGCAGAGATTCCGAGTCCAAGAGACTTGGCGCCAAGAGAGCGGACGGACAGTTCGTGCTGGCTGGAAACATTCTCTACAGACAGCGTGGAACGAAGATCCATCCCGGTCTGAACGTTGGCCGCGGTGGTGACGATACCCTGTTTGCTATGGCAGACGGCATCGTTCGTTTCGAGAGAAAGGGCAGAGACAAAAAGCAGGTTTCTGTATATCCGAGAACAATCAGCGAATAATCCTTGAGGCTTCATACAGACAACGTATGAAGCCTTTTTTGAAGTTACAGGTATTGACTGCAAAAGGAATTGGTGAAACTATGTTTGCTGACAGAGCAAAAATATTTATAAAATCCGGCAAGGGCGGAGACGGACACGTCAGTTTCCGCAGAGAGCTTTACGTGCCGGCAGGCGGCCCTGACGGCGGAAACGGCGGCAAGGGCGGAGACATCATTTTTGAGGTGGATGACGGCTTAAACACTCTGACTGATTTCCGCCAGGTGCGCAAATACGTGGCCCAGAGCGGGGAAGCAGGAGGCAAGCGCCGCTGTTCCGGCAAGAGCGCGGAAGATCTGGTGATTAAGGTGCCGGAGGGAACGGTGATCAAGGAGTTTGAGAGCGGGAAAGTCATTGCCGATATGTCGGGGGAGAACCGGCGGGAAGTCATTTTAAAAGGCGGCAAAGGCGGCCTTGGGAATATGAACTACGCTACCTCCACGATGCAGGCCCCCAAGTACGCGCAGCCCGGACAGCCTGGCCAGGAGCTTTGGGTTCAGCTGGAGTTAAAGGTGATCGCCGACGTGGGCCTGGTAGGGTTCCCCAATGTGGGAAAATCCACTCTCATTTCCCGAGTGAGCAACGCGAAACCGAAGGTGGCGAACTACCACTTTACCACCCTGGATCCCCATTTGGGAGTGGTGGATCTGGACGAAGGCAAGGGCTTTGTGATGGCGGATATTCCCGGGCTGATCGAGGGCGCTTCCCAGGGAGTAGGCCTGGGGTATGACTTCCTGCGCCACATCGAGCGCACAAAGGTGCTGATCCACGTGGTGGATGCGGCATCTACGGAAGGCCGGGATCCGGTGGAGGATATTCGCTCCATCTGCCATGAGCTGGAGGCCTACAATCCGGAGCTGTTAAAGCGTCCACAGCTGATCGCTGCCAACAAGATTGACAGTATTTTCGTGGAAGACGGCGGAGAGGATCCGGTGGAGCGTCTGAAACGGGAGTTTGAGCCGGAAATTCCGGTCTATCCCATTTCCGGAGTGACCGGTCAGGGCATCCGGGAGCTGTTATACGCGGTTTACGATAAGCTGCAGACCGTAGATCAGGCTCCCGTGATTTTTGAGAAGGAATTTGATACCAACGCCCTGCGCAACGCGGAGAATCTTCCCTATACCGTGGAGGTTGTGGACGGCGTTTACGTGGTGGAAGGCCCCAGAATCGAGAAGATGCTGGGCTACACCAACCTGGAATCGGAAAAGGGCTTTGTATTTTTCCAGAACTTCCTGCGGGAAAATGGAATTTTGGAAAAACTGGAGGAGCTGGGAATCCAGGAAGGCGATACGGTACGTATGTATGGCCTGGAGTTTGATTATTACAAGTAATATAGGAGGAAACTCATGACGAGTAAACAGAGGGCCTATTTAAAGGGTCTTGCCATGAACCTGGATCCTATTTTCCAGATCGGAAAGGGCAGCGTGACCCCGGAGCTCACCACCGCCGTGTCAGAGGCGCTGGAGGCTAGGGAATTAATCAAGCTGACTGTTCTGAAAAACTGCCTGGACGACAGCAATTCCATCGCTCAGGTGCTGGCGGAGCGGACCCGCTCTGAAGTGGTGCAGGTGATCGGCAAAAAAATTGTTTTATATAAACAGGCAAAGGATGAGAAAAAGAGAAAGATCGTTCTCCCCTAACATCCAATGGCCTGGAATGAGGCAGGTATGAGACAAATCGGAATTATGGGTGGCACATTTGATCCGATTCACAACGGTCATATCGCTGTGGGTCGGCAGGCGTATCTGGAATACGGTTTGGACGAGGTTTGGTTCATGCCCTCCGGACATCCGCCCCACAAGACGGATCATACCGTCACCTGCGCGGAGGACCGCTGTGAGATGACCCAGCTGGCGATTCAGGGGTATCCCTATTTCCGTTTTTCTGATTTTGAGGTCAGGCGGGAGGGAAACACCTATACGGCACAGACTCTGGGCCTTTTAAAGGAACGCTATCCGGAATACCGGTTTTTCTTTATCATCGGGGCCGATTCCCTGTATGAGATTGAAAACTGGTATCTGCCGCAGCAGATTATGGAGAGGGCGGTTCTTCTGGTGGCTGGACGGGAGTATCCAAAAGCGAAACGGCCGTTGGAGGAGCAGATCGCCTATCTGAAAGAAAAATACGGTGGAGAAATTTTCCGGCTGCATTTGGAGGAAATTAATGTGGCCTCCATGCGCCTCAGAAAGATGGCTGCCTGTGGACAGGAATTAAAGCCCTTTGTTCCCACGGCTGTCTGGGAATATATCCGTTCCCACCATTTGTACGAGGAAAGAGAGGATTAAGGTCTTATGAATGAGCAGATTCCTTATTTCAGACAGCGCCTGCAGGAAAAACTTCCTCCCATGCGCTATGAGCATTCCCTGGGGGTATCCTATACGGCAATGGCATTAGCCATGCGCTACGAGTACGATCTGGACAAGGCGGAGCTGGCCGGACTTCTTCACGACTGCGCGAAACACTACAATGACGCGGAGATCATAAAGAAGTGCCGGAAACACGAGATCGAGCTGAAGGACGCGGAACTGAAAGCACCCGCTGTTCTTCATGCGAAGTATGGAGCCTGGCTGGCAGAGCGCCGATATGGCATCACAGACCCGGATGTACTCTCGGCGATCCGGTGGCATACCACTGGCCGGGCGGGAATGACGACCCTGGATAAGATCATCTATATTGCGGATTACATCGAGCCCAGGAGAGACAAGGCGCCTGATCTTCCCCGTATGAGAAAAATGGCCTTTGAGGACCTGGATCTGACCATGTACGCGATTCTGGAGGGGACCCTCCTCTACTTAAAAAAGAAGGGCGGTACCGTGGATCCTATGACCAACGAGGCCTATGAATACTTTAAAAAACTGACCAGTCCCGGCCGTTAAGGCTGAGAAAGGAGAGCAATATGAACGATTCCAAAGAGATGGTAAAGCTGGCTGTCTCCGCCCTGGAAGATAAAAAGGGCGAGGATATTAAGATCATTGATATTCGGGATGTTTCCGTGCTGGCGGACTATTTCATCATCGCAGACGGGAGCAACGCCAGCCAGGTTCAGGCTATGGCAGACAATGTGGAGGAAGTGCTGGGGAAGGCCGGCTACATCTGCAAACAGGTTGAAGGCTACCAGAATGCCGGTTGGATCCTTCTGGATTTCGGTGATGTGATTGTACACGCATTTTCCAGAGATGACCGCCTGTTCTATGATCTGGAGAGAATCTGGAGAGACGGAAAGACGATTGTGGATGTCTCGGAGCTTTGATGCACTTTGATGTGTTTATAAAAGGATAGACGTTTGTTTAACTGTCCCGCGAGGGGGGAGAAATCACCCTTTTGCGGGATGTTTTTTATGTGGTAGGAAACGGACTGTTTACGCGGCCCCGGTCCGGCACCGGTGTGTGTGCCGCGGCGCGCGGTATTCAGAGCTTTTCGATTTGAATCATGAGAATAAGATAAGTAGAGGGACAGCTCCAGGGAAATCGTTATCCCCGGAGCGTTTTTTCGTGTATCAACGCAGCTTTGTCCCTTCTGTTTTTATAAGATTACAAGAGTTTCAGTACCTTTGATCCGTTCTTTCCAGAAACTTTTTTCAGACAATCTATAGGCGCGCCGTGTCACTCTCTGAGTTTGGGAGATACGGCAGCCCGTCCGGTGATCAAATGGCAGGGCCAATCTCAAGCGAAACCGGAAAGCCCTCTTACTCCATAATACGGAAAATTCCAATCACGCGTCCTAAAATCTGCACTTCATCTGAAATAATGGGATCCATGGTATCGTTTTCCGGCTGCAGGCGGTAGTGTCCGTCTTCTTTATAGAAGGTCTTAACCGTGGCGGAATCATCCAGCAGCGCGACTACTTTGTCGCCGTTTTCAGCTGTGTTCTGCATTCGGACGATCACCTTGTCACCATTGAGAATTCCTGCGTTGATCATGCTTTCCCCCTTGACCTCCAGCATGAACACATCTCCATTAGGAAGAATGTCCGCGGGGATCGGGAAATAGTCGGAAATATTTTCTTCCGCCAAAATGGGCTGGCCGGCAGCGACCGTGCCGATGACGGGAATATTGACCAGCTCCCTTCTGGCGGGATTGAATTCCTCGTCGATGATCTCGATGGTTCTGGGCTTTGTGGGATCTCTGCGAATGTAACCCTTTTCTTCCAGCGTCTCTAAATGGGAGTGGACAGAGGAGGTGGATTTTAAATGTACAGCCTCACAGATCTCCCGCACAGAAGGGGGATAGCCCTTCTTTAATACGCATTCTTTGATATATTCTAAAATTTCGGTTTGTTTTTCTGTAATTCGTTCCTGCTGCATACTGAAACCTCCTCGAACTGATATTCTGACTCTATAGTAACATATGTTCGGCAAAAAAGCAAACCTTTGTTCGAAAAAAATTTAAAACCGTATTGACAAACGTATGTTCTGCGATTATAATGAGGGCACAAAGAACATATGTTCCTAATCGCGACAAAGGATGAATTATCAGGAGGTATCGGGTTTATGAAACACAGGAGAAGGATAAAGGGGATTCTGGTTATCTGTCTAATTATCTGTATGACGGTTTTTGGGAGCTGTTTGATGGACGCACTGGCAAAAGATACGCCTCATTCCGCACAGCGGTATTATAAAAGTATGCAGATCAAAGCAGGGGACAGTCTGTGGAGTCTGGCAAAGGAATACAGCGGCGGACAAATGCCGCTGGAGGATTACGTAAAAGAGCTGCGATCTATGAATGGGCTGACATCTGATACCATACATCGGGGTCAGTATCTGACCATCCTTTATTTTGAGTAATTTGGATTTAATAGTGCTTGTATGAACATCCCGTTTCATGGTATAACTCTTTTATGTGTGCTGTCTCGATTGCAGGCAGCAGAGGGAGATCAGTGCGATGAAACTTACATTTGGAATTTTGGCCCATGTGGATGCAGGGAAAACGACGTTTTCCGAACAGGTACTGTACCATGCCGGTCTGATCCGGCATCTAGGGGGAGTAGACAGCAAAGACAGCTTTATGGACTGCAATGAAATCGAACGGCAGCGTGGAATTACCGTATTTTCCGAGCAGGCGATGTTTCAGAAGGGAGAGGACACCTATTTTCTGATTGATACGCCGGGACATATTGATTTTTCTTCCGAGATGGAACGGGCTTTGGAGGCCATGGATTACGGGATTTTGATTGTGAGCGGGACGGATGGGATCCAGGGGCATACGGAGACGATTTGGAAACTCCTGGAACAGTATCAGCTGCCAGTATTTCTGTTTATCAATAAATTGGATCGGGATACCGCCGACTATTCCAGGGTTCTCCAGGAACTGCAGAGCCGCTTTTCCGCTAGGATATGTGATCTGTCTTTTTGGTCCGGAGGAGGAGAAGAATGGGAAATCCCGGAAGAACTGGTTATTTTAGCGGCTGAGGAGCGGGAGGAGCTTCTGGAGCAATATCTGAACGGCAGCCTGTCACGTGAGGATCTGGCTATGGGATTGCGGCCTATGATTCAGAAACGAAGACTGTTTCCCTGTATGGGAGGCTCCGCGGCGACTGGAGAGGGAATGAAAGCATTTTTAGATCTGTTTTTCTCGTTGGCCAGAACGTCTTACGAGGAGCAGGCACCTTTGGGGGGCAGAGTGTATAAGGTTCGCCATGACAGCCAGGGAGAGCGAATTACCTTTTTAAAGCTGACAGGCGGCTCTCTGAATGTTAAGGAGTTTATTCAGGAGGAAAAGGTTCACCAGATCCGTATGTACAGCGGACAACGGTATACAACGGTACAAAAGGCATCTGCAGGAGATTTAATTGGGGTGACAGGAATTTCCAGCTTAAAGCCAGGAGATGGGATCGGAGAGGATTCTGGAATTTCTGAGCGGATGATTTCCCCAGCCCTCAGGGCAAAAGTGTTGTTTGATCCTTCTGTTCCTTTGCGTAAGGTGCTGGAAGTATTTTCCATTCTGGAGGCGGAAGATCCGTCCCTTTCCGTAGAATGGGAAGAATCGTTAAAACAGCTGTCCATCCGGAGCCTGGGAAAAATTCAGCTGGAAATATTGGCGGACACGGTGCGGGAGCGGTTTGGAATGGAAATATCGTTCGGAGCTCCGGAAGTGCTCTACAAGGAGACGATCGCTCAGTCCGTAGACGGATTCGGACATTTTGAGCCGCTGCGGCATTATGCGGAGGTAGCGATTCGCCTAGAACCAGGTACGCCCGGTTCTGGCATTCGGTTTCGGAGCGAATGCCATGTGGACCGGCTGGCGGTTAATTATCAGAGTCAGGTTCGCACTCATGTACTGGAAAAACGCCATAAAGGGGTACTGACGGGGGCAGAGCTGACCGATGTGGAGGTTGTGCTGGTGGATGGGCGTTCCCATATCAAACATACGGAAGGCGGAGATTTCCGGGAGGCGCTTTACCGGGCGGTCAGGCAGGGGCTCATGAAGGCAGAGAGTGTCCTGCTGGAACCGTATTATGAATTTATAATTTCTGTCCCGGAGGAGTATGTGGGGCGGGTAATGGCTGATATGGGAAAATATCATGGAGAATTTCAGCCACCTGTATTATTTAACGGGCAGGCACAGATTCAGGGAAACGGCCCGGTGTCAGAGCTTATGAATTATGGAGAAGAACTGGCAGGTTTCAGCAAGGGACGGGGGACTGTTAGTTTTCGGTTTTCCCAATACCGGCCGTGCCATAATCCAGATGAAGTAATAGCTCGGCTCCAGTATCATCCGGACGCTGATTTGGAGAATCCATCCTATTCTGTTTTTTGCAGCAAAGGAGCTGCTGTGGTGGTTAAATGGGACGAGGCGGAGCGTTATATGCACTGTCTCAGATAAATTTTTCTCACATTCAAAACCAGCCAAAGTTCCTGCATCCGAAACGGCGCTGATGAATCGCTGTCAGGAATGTCGGATTTTGGCTGGGTCCAGCGGCTCCTTATGAAAGGTCTTCCGGTGTATGTGGTCTTCGGATTTCTGGTTTTTCTCTCAGCTGTACTGCGTTTCTGGCGCTGCGTCTGCGTTCATCTTCCAGGGCCGCGTAATGTTTTTTCGTTGTATTGACATCCGAATGGCCGAGTACATCAGCCACCAGATAAATATCTCCGGTTTCCCGGTAGAGATTGGTGCCGTAAGTGCTTCGCAGCTTGTGAGGCGTGATCTTTTTCAGGGGGGTGACGATTTTCGCATATTTTTTTACCAGGTTCTCTACGCTGCGAACGGACATTCTCTTTCTCTGAAGGGAGAGAAAGAGAGCATCTTCGTGACCTTTTTCCGGAAGAATCTGTTCCCGTTCGTCCAGATAGGCGGTCAGAGCGCTTTCCACCTCATCTCCAAAGTATACGGTTACTTCCTTTCCGCCTTTCCGGTGGATTCGGATTCCGCCGTTTTTAAAATCAATATCGTTAATATCCAGTCCCACGCACTCGGATACCCGGATTCCAGTCCCAAGAAGGAGAGTGAGGAGAGCCAGATCACGTACTTTTGTTTTTTCGTGAAACGCTTTCTGCTTGTCTGTCAGGGATTCTCCGTATTCCACTTCATCCAACAGTTCCGCTACCTCGTCAATATCCAGACGTATAATATCTTTTTCGTGGAGTTTTGGCATTCGCACCAGAGCGGCCGGGTTTGTTTTGATTTTTTCATTGCAAAAGAAGTAGTTGTAAAAGCTTTTCAGGGAGGAGATTTTTCTCATAATTCCCCGTTCCCGGTTGATCACGCCCTGATTTTTATCATTAAACCGGTATTTCAGGTATTCCATGTATTCCTCGAGATCCGTTACCGTAAGCTGCTCCAGATGTTCCAGAGTGATCTGTTTCATGGAGAGTCTGGACATTGCCGGATTTTCAGCCCTTAGGAATTCAAAGAAAATCTTTAAATCGTAAGCATAGGCGATTCTGGTACGGGAAGAAGTCCGAGGCTCAATGCCGCGGAAAAAGTCGGAGCAGAAGGGCGGGAGCTCCTTTATCAGTTCCCGCAGCTTATTGATATTCTCAATGTCTTTTTGTTCATGATATGGAATATTTGCCATGTTATCAGTCCTCCGTTTTTGGCCAGCCGGCGATGTTTCCTTCTAAAATGGCCCGGAACAGGCGGGCTTTTACACCTGGATTTTCCCGCTCCAGCTGCTTTGTGAGGTTTTTTACGTATTCCCGTTTGGTGTGTCCATCCATGGGACATGGATTTTTGCAGACGGGAAGATCATATTTTCGCTGAAAACCGATGACATCAGCCTCTGGCACCATGATTAAGGGACGGATTACGGTAAGGTCCATTCGGTCCAAATAGGTATATGGAGAGAAGGCGTGGAACCGTCCTTCATAGATCAGGGACATCAGCATGGTCTCGATCAAATCTTCCTTATGATGAGCGTAGGCAATCTTGTTGCAGCCCAGCTCCTTGGCCTTTTCGTTCAGAGCGCCTTTGCGCATTTTGGCACAGAGAGAACATGGGTTCGTTTCTTCCCGAACACGGAACAGAATAGGGCCAATATCCGTTGGGATAATCGTATAAGGAATGGAAAATTGTTCGCACAAGTTCTGAACTGGTTCCAGATTCATGTTTCCAAGGCCTAAATCGATGGTAATAGCAGATAACGTAAATTCTTTGGGATAAAACCGTTGGAGACCATGAAGGGCGTATAAAAGAGTTAAACTGTCTTTTCCACCGGAAATTCCCACGGCGATGTGATCGCCGTTTTCAATCATATGATATTTGTCCAATGCCTGGCGGGTCAGGCTCATTAAACGCTGTAAATCCATGAGATGATAAAATCCGCCTTTCTGAATGTGATTATTTTGAGTAGTAGTTGGAAAGATTTGCAAAATAGAGAATAAGTTGACATAATTAATTTATGTTAACTTTGAAAGGGATAGATTGGGGAAATGCGGGAAAGGGTCAATTCTGGTATCAACTATTCGTTAAAGTAACCAGGTTTCGCGAAAGCGGGAGCGGCCGCGAGAGCGGTAGTTGACCGCGGGCGACATCCATTCTCCCGCCGGAGCCCGCGCGTCTGTCCACTATTTGCGAAACAGTAGTTTAACGAATCAGTTGAACCTATCTTCATCCATCATATCTTGACTCAACACCGATACTGACAATCCTCCAAAACCCATTCTCATCTATCTTAATTCTCTGATTTTCCACACCTAACTTCGTATAGTGTTTTACATCCTTAATTCGTCTAAGGAGAGCAAGCCAGGTTTCTGGCTCCTCTCGCTGAACATTAGAATACTGCTGTCGGAGGGGGATATTGGAAACGATGTAAACCTTCGTATAACAAGCCACTTTATTGAGATACCGGCAAGGGAGCTCAAGCGGATAGATGTCAAGATAGTTTAGCATATCCCGGATCAGAAAGCCAGAGCGGAACTCCTCGAAGACGATAACATCCTGGCCCTGGTAACTGTCGAAGGGGTGATAGTAATCCGTTACCCGGTACACGTTTGAATAGCCGTACTGCTCCATAATCGAGCGGGTCTTACCGACTCCAGTATCACCCCATAAATAGGTGACATCTAAAAAGCGGCAGGAATTCCGGAATTTTTCCTGAACAATCGTCTGCCGGACTTTATCCAGCTTGTCAATGTTTAAGATACTTTCCGGCATCATCTCCAAGATTTGATAGTTGCTGTAGCCTTCCTTAATCATACAATAAAGATCGTCAAGATCATTGCGACGGCCTTGACGCTCTATTGGCATCTCACCAAATTCCTGGAAGGAATCCGGGACGCTGGTCTCTGATTTCTTGCTGTCTGCCCACTTCCCGGTTTTTGATACATACTCCATGTTCTGCTGGGCTGTGCCTTTAGCCATTTCAAAGTGGGCACCCTCAAACAACCGCTTGAGAGTAGAAAACCGGATGCCGCCTCGTCCATGCAGGTATACATGAGTGTGAAACGTCTGATTCTCTCCGATCTCATCCGACATACACCAGTATATCACAGATTTCATACCACTGACAATCTCAATTATCCGGGAGTGGGAGAATCCCTTTTCCAGAGGATTGTTGATGGTCAGCTGCCATTTTCGTGATTGCGTATCACGTTCCAAGATCAACACCTCCTTTCAGAATCTCGAACGGGCCTTCATCCACAACGGGCCCTATCTCTGCCGCCCAATGCTGCGCAAAGGTTGGCGTCTGCGACGCAGTCAAACCGTTTTATTCCGGTGCTGTGGGACTGGCCATTTAAGGGCCGCCGCACCTTTATAGGCAAAACGGTTTGAAATTGATTGTGCCGGCTTGAGACCGTGGCGTATGCGCTAGGTTATTGCATGGGGGAGGGGATAAGACTTGATGGTTGCGACATCTGCGACAGCGACAAGTGCGACACGTTATTGTCGCGGTCTGGTTTTTGTTGATTTGTGGACGCTTGCCGGGGTTTGCGACAGAAGTCCGCGGGTAATACTAACCGCGGACGCGCGCGTATAGGTATTCGCCGAGGAGTTTGGGCCCCCCGGCGATGCTCCCAAACTCCCGACCACAGCTATCACAGACGGACAGAGGGACCGGGCGGGAGCACAACAAGGAAAAAAGGGGAGTTGGCAGGCCAGGGGAGCCGCAAGGGGAAAGGGACTCCTGGCCGGATATTATTTCGGCATGACCTGGACTCCACAGACGGAGCCTCTGCTGTTATACTCAATGTCAAGGGCTGCCCCAGGCTGAATATCATACAGGCCGGGGATCGAGAGCCGATCGGATACAAAGATAGCGTCAACCGCATCGCCGACCACCTGGGGATCCTTGAAGATACAGTGGAACGTCCGGCCCTTTACCGGCTCATTTGTGCGCTTACTGACATAATCCACGTTCTGAACACCAAATACTTTCACCTTCATGAGAAATCCTTCCTTTCACTATAAAGTTGTCAACGTGCCATTCCCGGAGTTTCCATCGACGGGAAAAGCGGGGATGACCCGCAGAGCCTACATTTTCATCGGTCTGCCGATGAGACCGAAAGAGCACTGGTTGAGCAAAGATCTGTCCATCATTGCGACAGCTAGGACAGAGAAATATCAGGAATCTTTAAGAATTCCATTATTGATTCCAGCAACAGGGAGAGTTAAAATAAGAGCATAGCGTAACCCAATATAACCATCAACCCTCCCTATGGTGCCATAGGCCCAGAAAGGAATGCCATGGACTTGCTACTGGAATACTTGATCCTAGGTATCAAACTCGCATTCAATGCCGTTCTTACTGTGATCGGGGTTGTGGCGCAGTTTTTAGGAAACCTAGGAAGGTGATACAACATAGGACTTAGGCAATCTGCCGGCAACTGGGATTTCTCCCCCGCGCTCCACGCTTATTTGCGGACTTTAGGGAGGGTGTATAGGCTTTATGGTATGCCGTATCGTATGTTGCATGACAGAGCTTTAGAAAAATCTTATGGATTCGTAAAGACTCTGTAATTGATTCCTGGGCCAGAAAGAAGTAAACTATAGGTGCCACCAAATAATACCACTTCTAACCCAGAGCAAAAAAGATAGAAAAGGGAGGACCGTAATGTCAAATCTTGTTCAAGCCGTGATAGGACTTTTAACCATACCCTATGTGTCGATCGGATTGTTAGTTGCCATTTTACTTGGCATCCTAAAGAGCAAGCTCTAGGACAATCCCTAACCCCCTTACATTCTCGTTGCTGCCGGCTGGAATCAACCAGGAGCGGCTCTCACTGCTATGAGGGGATGTATCTTTTTTGTAACTATAGGATACCACATCTTGTGTAAGATGTAAATTAACATCTTACACAAGATTAAGTCTGTTTTTTAGTACATCTTACACAAGATGTTAGGAAAAATGAGCAATTTTAATCCAACAAAATATAAAAACGACTTCGCAAAAGGCGCATATGACAGAGTCAGTATAAACTTCCCCAAAGGTCAAAAACCCATCATTGAGGAGCATTGGCGGAAAAAGGGCTATAAATCTCTAAACGCCTATGTAAATGACCTGATCCAGAAGGACATGGCAGAACATCCTGCCACCGAGGAGGGGGTTACTGTATCCGACAAACAGTAAGCTTTAACTGGGAGCCGTGGTCATGGTAGGTTACCACTTTGGGATGTCCCAGCCGTAGGGGGAACGTATCCGGATCAGGGGAAAGCAGATCAGCCGAGAAGTAGCGGAAAAGCCTGGCGGCATAATAAAGGGAGTTATCCCAGACCGGGGAAATTAACTCATTCAGTGTGATTCGATAAACCATACCATCATACTTGATCTGAAAATCCATGATAACCTCCTAACGTTTGATAAACAACAGGGCCAGACGGAACAGCCTACGGAGCTTATAATAAGCTTTTCGCAACAGTTGGAACAGGTAAATGATACCTAGGATTAACAACAGATAAATCAGGTATTCAAGTATCATCGTCTTCACCTCCTTCTTGATCTTCAGACTTTTGGCGGTAGCTCCGGCGCAGAGCTGCCGGCACCCACGTGCCCGGCAGTCCCCGCGCCTTCTTTGTGTGTTCCGGGAACGGGATGTAACGGCATTCAATTTCCGGAAGTTCGGGAACATCAAACGAATCGAAGTACCTGGCATACTTTGGAATGTAGGTGATTTTGACCGTCCCCAGAAAGAACAACAGTAAACTGTCAAACTGCATATCATCCGCCAGGTTGGCGGTACTTTCACTTCCCTGGCCGGCGTGAACAATGGTGATTGTCTTTGTGATCCGGCGGGCGATGGTAAAGCAGTTGAAGAAGTTGTGGATCAGATACATATTGTCGGTAAGGTCCCGCAGTTTCTTATCCACGTCGAAAGTCTGGCTAAACAGATAGACCGTATGCTTATAGTGGCGCTGGAGCTTGAAATAGTCCCGTACCTCTGTTTTAAAGCTTTTAAAGTTGCGGTTATCCCAGATCATTCCAACCTCATCAATGAGGATTACCGATTCTTCCGGGAACCCACCAAAACCGATCCGATCAGCGTCAAAATAGTACGTGCCGGGAATGGGGGTGTTGCAGTAGACCGGGCGGCCAGCTTTGGCATATTTTAGGGCCAGCTTGCACATCAAGGTGGTCTTACCGGAGCCTTTCTTGCCGAATACCATGTAGAGCTTATAGGGATTGCGGTAGAGGATCACATGGTACACCAGGAAGACCACAAGGAACAGAAACAGGAGAGCAGCCGTTAAGAGAAACACGCGCAGATCAACCTCCTTAGCAGATAAACCAGGCCGCAGCCTAACAGGACACAGATCATAACCGCATAGAGCGGGTTATTTTCAAGATCGAGATACTGAGGGTCGAGAGGGTAGAGGAATACATCCGAGAATAACTGTAAAAACTCAATCATGAGAACACCTCCTAACATTGCATAAAAGAAATGGGGGCCGCAAGGACCCCCATCCACACACCTCACACGGAATGATAAATCCGGATGAAGAACGCCACAATGCCACCGATGAAGAAGATAGACATTGCAAGGAGCAGGATCGGCTGATCCAGGAGGAAGGCAAGGAGTAACCCTACTTCTTCCCACATCCAAGCAGCGACTTCCGAGAATGCAGTTAATAATTCTGTCATACTGACACCTCCTTATACAGAATGGTAAATCCGGATGAAAAAGGCCACAATGCCACCAATGAAGAAGATGGACATTGCAAGGAGCAGGATCGGCTGATCTAAGAGGAAGGAGAGAAGTAACCCTACTTCATCCCACATCCAGGCGGCAACCTCCGAAAATGCGTCCAGTAACGTTTCCATAGCAGTTGGTGCGGAAGGTTCCATACTTACACCTCACTTTCAAATGTCAAAACAACAGTTTCTTAAATATATCTACAACTTTCCGGAAAAGCAGCAGACCGATGATAGTAACCCCCACCCAGGAGGTGGAGCTCCAGAGCCAGGAGACGAAAGCGCTCAGCTCTGAAAAAATCCAGTTGACCACCGGAACGAGATCGTCAAACATCTAGCGACCTCCTCCCGTTACCAGATAGCGGCACAGATAGAAAAACCCATCAATGAGCCATAAGAAAATCACCAGGGAGAACACGTATAAAAGCGGCTCAAACTGAACCGGCACGTCCCCGATCAACGCAACGATTTTCTCCACAAACATATGAGTACACCTCCTAACAGAAAAATAATCACATACTCCGCATACTGGGAGGTATCCAGGGTTTCCGAAACGTGATCCACCTGGACGTGAACCCAGGAGGACGTATACCGGAGCCGGTCATAAGATGTATTATCCCAATAGTAGCTGCGCAGCTCCGCCAAAGAGCCATACTCGTGTAAGTCCGTCATACTCCCCGTGTTAAAGAGAGAGGAGAGGATCAGGAGCGTAAACTCGTCATCGGTTCCGGGATCCTCATCAAATACCCGGCCGGTGACATCCGATCCGGATACATTATAGAGGTAACCGGCGTCAGAGACCCAGAGGGAAGACGCGTATTGTTTCGGGAATGCCACCTGAACCTCCTGGCCGGAGATGGTGCAGTCATACCAGACCACATTGACATCCGGGGCGTCAACCTCATCGGAGAGGGCGACCTCCAGGGCCGGGGCCAGCATGGTGACCACCGGGGAATCTTCCTGTACTGCGTCCAGTGTATCCGACGCCGGCGGCAGCTCCGCGGGGGTTGCCAGACCAGGGCCACCTAGAACAGAAGCCAGATAGTCGAATAAGAGGTCTTGTACTTCCATATCCGATAAGTCCTCCAGACCATCGAGATCGTCTGCAAGCTGATCAAGAGACGATGGAGTGGCAACTGCTGCATACACCGGAGTGGAAAAAAGCAGAGCGCCGCATAAAGCAAATAGAAACCAAGCAACCATGTAAAACCTCCTTAACGCGGTTTCCTGGAGGGTGAGCGCCCGGAGGAGGGCCGCGTAATGGTGGAGACGCTTCCAGAGTTTCGGAACCGGATCACCAGGCAGCCGATAAATAAACCTACCACAATCGCAGCCACGAGGAACGAGCCGAAAGAGTAGGAGCCTAAATCCAGGCCGAACCAGGCCGCCACCACTTTCCCAATAATAAACAGAGTAAAATCAATGAATTCACGCATATCAAGACCCCTTATTGATAACCTGGAAGATGATCGCAATCGCCACCGGCACCACCACAAAGGCCACTAAAAACGGCGGGAGATAGGAGATGCACCCAAACAGCCACGTGACAGAGCGGAAGATGGCTAAGAGGATGAATACCAGGATTTCCACCAGGTTGATGACAAAGTTGACGAGTGTCGTTATAAACGCTACAATCCCTTCAAAAAATGAGAACATCTAAATCCCTCCTTTAAAACGATACCAGCCAATGAGAAGGAGCGCGATGGAGAGAGTAAAGCCGAAGGAGATAGGGATATTCATCGAGCCTAAGTTACTATAGATTCCGACCAGCCAATAGGAGAGATCAGAGAGCGGGGCCGTAAACTGAGTGAAGGGATCCTGAAACTCAAACTGATCAATGTAGCTTTGGGCCTGGTCAAAGAGCTGATCCTCGGACTCCTCCAGCTCCGTGAGAGAGCCGCTTAGACGATCATTTTCTGATTCCATGGAGGAATTGTCGTAACCGTCCGTGATGGTTTCCGTATCCTCGTGACCAGCGTCGATGATATTCTCGATACCTTCCTGGGCGGCAGTGGTGATGTTCTGGATTGCTTGGACGATCTGCTGGGTATGCGTTTCCCAGGCGGAGAACATCGAAGTGAACACGCCGGCGAACTGATTCCAGAGGGCCTCAAGCTGGTAGATGATTGTCTGGATAAGCTCCTTAATTGAATCATCTATTGAAGATACAGAGTTACTAATATTCGTTGTAACATTAGCAATCACGTTGCTTGCACCGCCAGAGGCTCCAACATCCGGAGAAGATACAGAAGGGCTATCTGCATTAGCCTTAAATCTAAACGAAATAGGAGAGGAAGGCACCGCAATATCAAACTGCGTAAGATATTCCGGCCACGTGATATAACATTCAAGAATATTACTCTCCGCATAACCGAACGTAACATTGCCAGTACCTTTAAAAATATTGCCTGTTAATGAAGTAGTAACATTCCCATAGTTACTAGACCCGTCAACATTCTTATCAGATGACCAAAAAGAAACATAGCCACCGGTAGGAGACAATGGCACATTAGCTTCAACAAATTGATAATCGAAACCATATGTACCCGGATCAGGAAGATCATCATCAGAGAAGGAATACATCACACCATGATAATACTCCGAAGTATCCGAAAGTTTTGGAAAAGTATATATAGCATAAGATCCCGACATACCACTATACACGCCGCGAACATTGCGAACCCATGCACCCGAAGAACGATTATACACAGAGCCATATATATCAACATCCGTATTAGAAACAGAAAACGGAACCACTGAAGAAAGAACAGAAAACGTCGAAGACGTTGCAACCGACAGCTCCGCCGGTGTGGCCAAATTAGGCCCCACAGCATACGATGTTGACGAAATCGAGATCACCAGCATAAGACAGAGAAACAAGCCACACAACCGCCGGAGTTTCTTCAAAGCGATCACCTCCAATAAAAAATGAGCAGTCCAACATCTGAAAAGAAGTTGAATTGCTCATAAATAGCTAAATATATCATTTACAGTTGATGAAACCGAACCTCAAGGAATTTAAAGGAAACTGATCGAAACCGGTTCAACTATTCGTTAAACTATTCTTTCGCGAATAGTTATCCCAACCTTCCATCCAATCACACCCAACCCCCAAATACGTCAAGCCGCCTCCTAATCCCCATTTTTTAATTTCAATCTTTCACCAACACCATTTATTTTACCAGCAAATACAATTTATTTCTACCATAAATCCGCAGCCGTCAAAATTAAAATATAACTGAAAATATAATGTAACGTACCACAAGGAAATACATGAGGATACGTGAAACTTTAAAAATCAGTTTCCTGTAATTCAACCCATATTCATATGGATAAAAACAGATAAAAAAGGAAAAGGTTCTCGGCCTTCAATCCCGGCGGATCTTCCTTTTCCTTTCTTACTTATCTACCTATACACGGTTGTTTCATTCAAAAGAATGAATCTGATTCATCCCATCCATTATACTCCAGGCCCAACAGGTTCTGCATCCGGCTGTGCCGCGGATGGCGCTGGAACTGGCGGAGTTTCTGAGCCGTTTTGGATTTCCGTGGACGAATCCGTTACAGGTTCTTTTTCCGCTGGCCTGGATGGCTCTGACGTCTGATGATCTGATGGATCAGTTTGATTATTGGGATGGCCGGCAGAGGTTAAATCACTTCCAGGGCCTCGGGTTTCATCGGTTTCTTCAGAGTCATCATCGTCGTCTCCAGATTCCTCGTTGGGCGGGATGGTTTCCTCTGTACTCTCCGGCTCTGTGGTCTCCTCCGTAGAATCCTCCTCAGGCGCTGTCTCAGCCGGGGCTGTGGTTTCAGCCGGTTGCTGTTTCTGAGGAGCGCGGCCACCGCCGGGATTGGCCTCCGGGGCGTTCTCTCCCACTTCCGTCAGCCCGCTGTCCTCCGCCACCTTCTGGCTGATTTTCTGAACGGAAGCCGGTGCCTGATAAGATTCATCCCCAAACAAGAGCTGATGCAGCTGCTCCACGTTGCTCTCCAGGGTGGTGGGAATCACACAATCCATTTTTCCGATTCGCTTGGTCTCTCTGGAGAATGGGAATCCGGTGGTCTCTACAATCTGATATTTGCTGATATTTTTTGCCAGCGGAATCAGATCGTCAATACCAATATCTGTCGAGATCTGAGGAAGAACCGTTACCAGGATGTTATTCAGCTCTGCAAATCCTGCGCTACGGGCTTTCTCCATGGCCAGGCTGATCACTTTTCTCTGTCTGGCAGTCCGGTTGAAATCCGTATCCATCAAACGCAGTCTGGCGTAGGCAACGGCCTGTACGCCGTCCAGGTGGTTCATTCCCGCGCTCTTTAAATGCTGAGAAGGAATTCCGGTAGATTCTACAGTCTCCGTGATGAAGGAGTTGATATAAGCAAATTCTGCGTCGCTCAGCTCCAGATCAATGCCTCCCAGGATATTGATGGCATCTGCCACTGCTTTCCAGTTAAAGGTGGCGTAATTGTCAAAGGTCAGATCCAGGTTTTCCTCCAGAGCGCTTACGGCCTGTTCATGACCGCCTTTGAAATACGCTTCGTTGATTTTGTGATATGTGCCCGCGGAATCAATTTTTAAATAAGTATCCCGGTATACGGACACCAGGGTAATCTCACCTGTGGATTTATCCACGTTGCAGATCATTTCCACATCAGAGAGAGCTCCCTTTTCCAGGTTTCCGTCACGGGAATCCACGCCAAATACAGCAATCGTCCAATAGCCATCGTCGTGCATATGCCGATATATAAAGTATCCGGTGAGGACTGCCACGGCCAGGACCAGCACGGCGGCCATACGCATTATTTTCTGTTTCCGGCGTTTTTTCTTCAGGGCTCTGGCACGGCGGATTTTTCGCTCCTCAAATTCCTGTTGGTGACGGTTGATGAAATCCGATTCCCGTTTTTTGGCAGGCCGTTTTCGGTTCCGCATCCGTTCCAGTTCATCTTCGTACTCGTAGCTCATAAGGGTACCTCCACACGTTACTCGATTAATTTTCTATAATATTTCCAGTTCGCGTCCAACTCGCTGATGGCCACACTGTTGGACGGGCCGCTGCTTTCATGAATACACAAAAGCTTTCCATCCGCGCCCCAGTCCAGGAACATGACCACATGGGCGTTATCTCCAGTCCGGACAATAATATCTCCTGGCTGCAGCTGATTCCTCGAAATACCGGTTCCGCAGCGGATCAGACCGCTGGTCCCCTCTGCCGGCAGCCGTTCTCCGGTAGCGGACCAATAAACCCAGCTGACCCACCCGGAGCAGTCCAGCCCCTTCTTGATCCGCCCCTTGTAATCTGGTTCCACCAAAGCTCCGAACTGATTGCCCAGATACCCCGGTGCCGCCGGTTTCCCGCCCCAGTAATAGGGGACACGGCCCACGGATTCCAGGGCAAAGCGAATCACGTTCCTGCGCTCTCCGGAAATGTCCTCCGGCAGCCGATCCATATAAGCCTCGATCTCCTCGGCGGACATAGGCGATTGCAGGGCAATATTGGAAATGGTCAGGCCGTAGTTTTCATACCAGTCCTGATTCCTTAAGTCCTCCACATACGCCTTCCGTTCATCGGTCCAGCCGTTCCAGCCCTCTGACAGGGTATTTCCCCTCAGATCCGCCTGATAGAGGCTGCCAGCAGCCTCTGAAAGTCCTTTGATGTGAACGGTTACCGTCAGATCAATGTGGCCGGGGCAGTCGGAGGAAACCATCTCTCCCGCCGCAGAAACTTCAGCGTTTTGAGCGACTTCCTCCGCCAGCAGACGCACATAGTCTCCCGGTTCGGAGACCTCTGCCGGGCTTGCCAGAAGGGAGGCTGTTTCCGAGGTCAGCACCTCCTCTGTACCAGAACTCCCTTCTGTACCGGCTTTTCCGGTTTCCGGTTCTGAAAGACGGTCATAGACAGCCGTTTCTTCCGCGGCAGCCGTCTCTCCCTGCGGAGTCGCGGTTTCCCAACCGGAGCTTTCTGCCGATCCCGAAGAGGTTTCCGGGGAACTGGCCTCCGCTGTTTCTGAATGACCGGACGGCGTGTCAGCCTTCACCATGGCGGAAACTCCTGGGCCGATCGCTGCTCCATTTCCGCCAGACAATGGCGCGCCATCTATGCCGGTCTCCTGGGGCGGCGTTTCCGCAACCTCCGCAGCCGCAGATGCCGCCGCTGGGGAGCTGTCCGCTATCTGTATAGGATCTGCTGCAGATTCCTGTGATACTGGCTCCGGAGAAACAGAGCCGGTGTCATCGCTCTTTGGCCAGTCTTCCTGAGAAAGCTGGGCGATGCTCTCGGAAATCTCACCCGCCATAGACACACCGGGACCGCCGGAGCGGGCCTGGGAGATATTTTCCTGTGATTCCGTTTCTGTGATGCCTTCCTCCGCCTGGATTTCGGCGATGTCTTCCGCCATCTCCTCCTCCTCGGTCTGATTCAGGCACCCTTCACAGAAATAGACGTCGCTCATGGAAATTTCATAGCTGTGAGAGGCATTCCACAGCTCGGTAGCATAGTCCAAAAACAAGCCGCTGTCCTGATAATCGTGAAAATATGTATAGACATTGGCCATGGAGATAATGTCCTTTACGTTGGAATCTCCCTCCGCGCGGTTTCCGTCCCCGTCATATACCGTGACCCGAATCCGTTTCCAGGAACCCACTTTCCAGGTGGAAGGATTGTCCTGGATGTGGCTGTCGTCTTTGGGGTTGTATTTGCCCATCACGGCGTCGGCAGACCGCCCCAGCCGGGAGGCCATTTGGGCTGGTGTCATTCCTGACAGGTTGTAGATGGTATCCAGCCAGTTTTGATCCATAATCTCCAATTCTCGGTATATGGCCCCCATCTGACTGTTTAGCACATCCGAAGTGTCCGCTCCGTCGGGAAATTCGTAGGCCAGATTCAGGACGTTGGGAAGGATTTCCCGCTCTGGCTCCTCTGTTTCTCCACTGTGGTCCGCGGGTGCCAGATCAGGGGAGACGTCTTCCTCTGCAGGCGGCAGTACAACCGGTTCTGCGCCGGTCCAGGCGGGAAAACGGGTTCCCACGCTGACGGTCAGTATGCTTCCCGCCACCATCCAGGCAAGGCCCGCGGCATGAAATTTTATCGCTTTGTTCATGTATGGTTACATCCTTTTTTCAGGCGTTTCCGTCATTTATGTTCCGTGTGTTTTTGCTGTGTTTTTCACTATCCAACTAAAAACTATATCATAGAATGCCGGGGAATAACAGAGCAAAACCCTTAATTTTTGTTAAATTTTTCTGCGTTGGCAAGCCCTTTTTTCGACGTGCAGTCCGCCGGTGTCAGTCTGCCGGTGTCACGGCACCGGCGATGAATGAGGAGGTGTGTTCCATGCAAAAAGACAGCAAAAAGACAACAAAAATTCGATGCCAGCGCATAGTGGACAGAAATACAGGTGTGTTGACGGCCATTTATAAATCCCTCATTTTTCGCAGAAAAACGCCCCGGCCCACAAACCGGCAGCTACCGTTCTGCGTCCGGGGCGATTCAGCCCTCTTAAGGCTCACAGCCTTCCTCTATTTGGCAAAAGTTTATAATGGATTTGGGGAATTTATTTCAAAGGAGCATTAAGCTTTTTTCTGGCTCATCTTCGCGTTGGCAAAGTCCAGAATCATATCTACGGTTCCATCAATGCCCAGCACGCTGCTGTTGATGCACAGGTCATAGCTGCGCACGTCGCCCCACTTTTTACTGGAATAATAATTGTAATAGCTGGAGCGCTCCTTATCCGTCTTCATCATGATTTCTTTTGCCTTCGCCTCCGTCACATTGTTCCGCTCCGCCAGGCGTTTGATCTTTGCATCGTCATCTCCCGTGATAAATACGCTTACCATGTTGGGATAGCCCTCCAGGGCGTAATCCGCGCACCGGCCGACGATCACACAGGATTCCTTATCAGCCAGGGCTTTGATGGTGTCAAACTGGGCTAAGAACACCTTGTGATTGATGGGCATATCCATGTACCCGGAGGAGGTGTATCCGAAGGAATAGGAATCCATAACCAGGGAATACAGAAAGCTCTTTGTGGGCTTTTCGTCGTGGGTCTCAAAAAGTTCCTCACACAGCCCGCTCTCCTTCGCTGCCATGGCCAGAAGTTCCTTGTCGTAGCACTTTACTCCCAGCCGCTCCGCGATTTTCTGGCCGATCTCCTTACCTCCACTGCCTGATTGCCTTCCTATGGTAATGATCAAATTGTTACTCATGCTCACCCGCTCCTTCCATATGGCTCAGTCGCCTGAAATAATCTTTTTACTACCACTATTATATATCAAAAGGAGGGAAAAGTACATAATTATTTTAATTTTCTCAAAAGTTCTGCAAAATATTCTGGCAACGGAGCGGAAAACTCCATGTACGCTCCCGTTCGGGGATGGATGATGCCTAAAACGCCGGCGTGCAGGGTCTGCCCTTGCAGGCCGGGGACGGGGCATTTTGCGGGGCCGTAAACCGCGTCTCCCAGGAGCGGATGGTGAATGCTTGCCATGTGCACCCGGATCTGATGGGTGCGCCCTGTCTCCAGCTGGCATTCCACGTACGTGTACCGTTCAAACCGTTTCAGAACCCGGTAGTGGGTGACGGCTTCCTTCCCGTTTTTCTGGTTGATACACATTTTTTTCCGGTCTGTGGGATGGCGGCCGATGGGGGCGTCCACGGTTCCTTCCTCCTCTTTTATTACGCCGTGAACGATGGCATAATATTTCCTGGTGATGGAGTGAACCTTCAGCTGTTCGGCGATGCTGCGGTGGGCGGTGTCGTTTTTGCAGGCGATGAGCACTCCTGTGGTGTCCATGTCGATGCGGTGGACGATACCCGGACGCAGTACCCCGTTGATGCCGGAGAGATCGTCCCGGCAGTGGGCCATAAGGCCGTTTACCAGGGTCCCGCTGTAGTGCCCTGCCGCCGGATGGACCACCATGCCCTTCGGCTTATTGATGAGAATGATGTCGGAATCCTCATAGAGAATGTCAAGATCCATAGGTTCCGCGGCGATTTGCAGCTCCTCCGGCTCCGGCACGTCGATTGCCACCTGGTCTCCGGGGACCAGACGGTAGCTGCTCTTTTCCGTTTTCCCGTTTACGGTCACACCGCCGCCCTTTAATACTTTTTGAATATAAGAACGGGAAAGGCCCTCCAGCTGTCCGCTTAAAAAGGCGTCCAGCCGGCAGTCCTTTCCCTCCTCTGTTACGGTGAGAGTCTGTGTCAAAGAGATTCTCCTTTCTTCCTTTTCAGGGAAAATGGCTCCAGTTCGCTCTCCTTGTAGTAAAACAGGAGCAGAAACACCAGGGCGGCGGCCGCTACGGTCACGTAGCAGTCTGCGACGTTAAATACAGGGAAATTGATGAGGCGGAAATAGAAAAAGTCCACCACATAGCCCTGAACCGTCCGGTCGATCATGTTTCCCACAGCTCCCGCCACCACTCCGATGGCGGAGAAATATAAGGGGAGGAACCTTTTTCCCGCGGGCATCCGCCAGAGGGCGAAAAGAGCCGCGGCGATCACCACAGCCGCGATCAGAAAAAAGAATCCCTGGCGTCCCTGGAGCATCCCGAAGGCAGCCCCACGGTTCTCCAGGTAAGTGAGCTCAAACACGCCTTCCAGAAGTACCATGGGATTCTGTCCTTTCAGATGCCCCACTGCCAGCGCTTTCGTCCACTGATCCAGCCCGATGAGGACGGCACAGCTGAGGAAAAAGCCGGCAAATTGTTTCCATTTGCAATTCATAATCCTGCTCCTTTGTCTATCTCAGGATATAGGACAGGCCCTGGCGCATCTCCTCCTCTGAGACCGTCCGATCCACATAGGCGTCTCCGATCCGCTCCAGGAGCACGAATTTTACTGTCCCCGCATCCATCTTTTTGTCATTTTTCGTCGCTTGGAGAATCTGCTCCGGCGTGAGTCCGGAGACCGTCACCGGAAGGCCGAAACGGGACAGCACCCTGCTGAGGCGCTCCACCTCCTCCAGGGGGATATTTCCCCTGAGATGGGAAATATAAGCCGCCGCCAGGCAGCCAAGACCGACACAGTGGCCGTGGAGCATGGCAAACTGCTTCTCCTTCTCAATGGCATGGCCCAGCGTATGGCCGAAGTTTAAAAGAGCGCGCACGCCCTGCTCCTTCGGGTCTTCCTCCACTACCCGCTGTTTGATCAGGTCGCTGGAGAGGATCATCTCCTCACAGGTCTGAAGGCGGCGCTCCATGATCTCTCCGGAACAGTCCTCCAGCCACCGGTAGTAGTCTCCGTTCTGAATCAGCCCGTGTTTGATCACCTCTCCCATACCGGAGGAAAACTGCTCCTCGGACAGAGTCTGGAGCACAGCCATGTTGCTGTAAACCATTTTAGGCATATGGAAGGCGCCTACCATGTTTTTGTAGGCCAGGAAGTCCACGCCTGTCTTTCCGCCGATGCTGCTGTCCACCTGAGAAAGGAGGGTGGTAGGGATCTGAAGGAAGGATACGCCCCTCAGATAGGTGGCCGCGGCAAATCCGCAGAGATCTCCCACGACGCCGCCGCCCAAGGCCACCAGCACATCCTTTCGGTCAAACTTTTCCAGGATCAGTGTCTCATAGAGTTTCTGAACCGTGTCCAGGTTCTTGTACTCCTCGCCGGCGGGGAATACGAAATTCACCACCCGGCTGCAGCAGGAGGCGAGAATGTTCCCCACCTCGTTTAAATACAGCTCCGCCACGTTGGAATCGGTGACGATGCAGACCTTTCTTCCGCTCACGAAATGGGCGGCCTCCCGCCCCAGGTTCCCGAAAGAAGTCTCCAGTACAATATCGTATATGGACCGTCCGTCCAGATGAATGGTCATTCTCTCTGACATTTCGTCTCCTCCTTATGTAAAATGCGCCCTGTGGCGGCGTATTTTTAAACCATCGTTTTCCGATGGCGATGAAGGGATCAGAAGGTGTTTTATCCCTGGCATCCCATGATAAAAAATCCTCCGGCAAAGACCTGCTCCGCCCAGAGGAAAATGGCTGTGAATACAGCCGCGTCACGGCGCGGTACGCGTACGCCCGGAGCCTTTTGGCATGGGAAACTCCTTTTTCCCGGAGCCCCCGATTCCCATTATGATTCTTATGTAATTCTTACACAAAGCGCTCTGCCGCTACAAACAGGCGCCCTTTTTTCGTCTCGTTCTCCACGCCGCAGTACCGGAATTTTCCAAGCCCGCGGACGGAGACAATATCCCCCGGTTTCAGCAAAAGGCCGCTTTTTGCCGCCAGTTTCCCGTTTACAAACACCTTTTCCCCTTCGATGTAGGGGACGATGCGGGACCGGGAGGAACGGTAGACGAAGGCCAGGATATTGTCCAGGCGCTCCGACGCGACGCTCCCTTCCATGCGCTCAAACCGCGGCTGAATCGCCAGATCCACAAGGGGGCACACCTTTGCCGTCACGGAAGTGCGGCGGATGGTGGAGAGCTGATCGGCGATGTAGGGGGCCATCTCCTCCAGAGCAAAAATATATCCCTTGCCATCTTCTATGAGAATGTCTCCCACCTTAGAGCGCTCGATGCCTAAATTCATCACCGCTCCCAGGTAGTCCCGGTGGGTGAGATCTTCGGCAAACCGTGCGTTTAGGGGAGCCACCTCCACACAGGAAATGGGAGGGATTTCCTCTTGCGTATAGGAAGGAAGAAAGCAAACAATCTTTCTCTCCGCCAGGGAATAGCCTCCCGTCAGCCGATAGCTGGCTCCGGCAAGCTCCTGGCTCATGGAGTGAAAAATTGTCTGCTCGTTTAAGTTCAGAAAATCCGTATGTGTGGGAATGTCTCTCCGCTGGCACACGGAGGCCAGTTCCCGGATCCGTTTCCGCAGTAACTGTTCTTCTTTATCCATGGTATGCTGCTCTCTCGCCTGCATTACCCGTTGAAACGGACATTGAGGCCGGACACATCTAATGTGCCGGCGTTAAGTAGGTCCTGGAAGTCACCTGACAGCTCCACGGACTCCGGAGTAGCGATAAAGATATAGCTTGAAATCTTCTGCAGGTTTCCGTTCATGGAATACGTAGCGCCAGAGGTGAAATCAATAATTCTCTGGGCAACCTCCGTGTGGAGCCCTTCCATGTTCAGTACAACGGCTTTCCCATCCAGAAGGTATTCACAGATGTCCTTGGAATCCTCCATGGACATGGGTTTCACCAGGGAAACTTCCATGCCGCGGCGCATGGGCACCACCTTATTGTTATTCGCTCCACGGTTTAAGAACTTGGGACGGATTACGGAAGATTCTTCCTCATCCTCCTCCTCGTCATAACTGTTATTTCTGGAAAAGAACCCTTTCTTCGCCGGTTTCTCATCCTCATAATCGTCATCTAAGAAGTAGTCCTCGTCCTCATCGTCGCTCAATCTCATGGTATTCATAAACTTTCCTAAAAGACTCATTCTTACTCTCTCCTATCTGGCACCAAATATCCCGGTGCCAACTCTAATCATGGTGCTGCCCTCCTCAATGGCGACCTGGTAGTCTCCCGTCATTCCCATGGAAAGGACATTCATAGTACCATTATCAATGTTTTTACTTTTTATGTCAATAAAAAGTTGATATAATTTTTTAAAAATATCGCGATTTTCTTCCGGATCCTCCACAAAAGGCGCAATGGTCATCAGCCCTTTTACCGTAATATGGGGAAATTCACGGATTTGAAGGAGGGCCTCCTCCACTTCCTCCAGGAAAAAGCCGTATTTGCTCTCCTCCCTGGCTACGTTTACCTCCAGCAGAATGTCCACGGACAGATCCCGTTTTGCTGCGTCCGCCTCGATCTGCTCCGCCAGACGCAGGGAATCCACGGAGTGGATGAGCACCGCTTTGCCGATCACCTGGCGGACCTTGTTGCGCTGCAGGTGGCCGATCATGTGAAAACGGGCGTCCTCCGGCATTCCCGGCTGCTTTTCCAGGATTTCCTGGACCTTATTTTCTCCGAAGTCCCTGGCGCCTGCCTCGTAGGCTTCCTTTAACATTTCCAGAGGTTTCGTCTTGCTGACAGCGACCAGGGTGACGTCCTCCACCGGCCGTCCCGCCCGGCGGCAGGCCTCCTCCATATGTTTTCTCACTTCCATCAGATTTTCCTTTACCATACGTACCTTCCTTTCTGTTTGCCTCATATGACCGGGGCTTACTGATAGATAATGGTTCCCTCGGACACGGTGGAGGCATCCAATACGATGTGGTCGTATACGGACAGCCCGTAGCTGGTGCCCTTGTTTATGAGGTAGTATTCGTCATTGGAGCTTAAAATCTCTACCTGGCGGAATACGGTGTAACCTTTGTTGATATTGTAGACTCCGTCTAAAGACGCCGTCTGCCCTACCTGGAAACGCTCTGTGGAGCCGGGCTTTACCAGATAGTCCCCTGCCGTGATCCCGCTCTTTCCGGAGACATCGATGTAATAATACCCGTCCTTTAAATCGTATAGCGTGGTGGGCACGAACAGGATGGAGATGGAACCATCCTGCTCAGAGTACGTCTCCTTCATAAAGCCGTCGGAAGAACTGTCGCCTCCTTTGGTGAGATAGTCCTCCGGGATCAGGAAAAACTGTTTCTGAGTCACCGAGGTTTTCGGGATCTTCAGGCCGGTGGTGGTGTCCGCGCTGACCTCAAAGGTGAGGAAACGCTCGGACTCAAACTGTACCATATATTTGGCAAAATCCAACTGTCCATAGGTGTTTCCGTCCGCGCCGGTGACGACGGTGAAGGCTCCCGTAAGCTCCAGATCGTAGCCGGGGAACGTGACGTGGAGCTGTTTCTTTCCTCCGTAGTCGGCCAGCTCCTTCTCTCCCATGGGGAAGACCAGGGACCATTTATCGGAGGTGATGTTTTTGTAAACGGGGGCGTTCTGCTCCACCAGGTCCCCGGATTTGGCCTGGGTGCGGCTGTAGCCGGACCGGTCGAAAGCGGCCGCCGTGAGGGCGGATGGGGTCAAATCGGAGTAGGAATGGGTTTCCCCGTCCGCCCCCGTATACTGATCCACCACGTAGGATACCACCCCGGCCTTGTCGGCCCGGATCTGGTGAAAATTGATGCCGGCCTGGCTCATGGCCTCAGCGGCCTCCTCCATGACGCTGAAACTGACGTACTCCATCATGGCGGCCTCCAGCGAGTATTTGGCGTCCTCCACCTGGGAGAAGTTTCCGTCGTCATAGGAAAGGCTGAAGGAGGTGAGCTGCTTTTTCAGAGCGTTTAAATCCTCGTCTGTCAGCTTGGCGGTTCCCGCCTCGCTCTCCTGCAGAAACTGTTCCACCCGCCCGGACTCATCTAAGGAGTACACGCTGGCGCCCACAGAGGCCCGTTTCCCTTCCCGGATATAGTAATTGATGTAGCCGGCGTTCTCCGTCCGGTACACGCTCTCCTCCCGCAGGATGATGCCGGTGTACTCCCGGTCTTCCACAATGCTCCCCTCTGACACCTCGTAAAACTGCACCTTATCTCTGGTGACGTAGGCGTAAACGTAAAACGCCATGTAGAGGAAGATCAGAAAGAAGATCATGGAGCCTACGGTCATATGCCGCTGGGAATGTTTTTTCCGTTTTTCCAGGTCGATGACCTCCGATTGTTTCTTTTTTGCCATGAATGAAACCTCCAAGGGCCGGTAATGTTATCGTGTGTCTGCTATGTCATAGGAAAATGGGTTGTGCCACAGAAAACCGCGTTCTCTGTGACACGACAGCCTTCAGCGGGAGGCGAGCTCCGGCGCGGATATGCGCCACAGCGCCGGAGCGCACGTTTCCATCGCGGAAGAAAAAGACCCCTGCCGAACGCTGCAGCAGGGGTCCTTTATGGGGATCCGGCAGTGCCGGACCATTTTATCTTATAACGCGATAATGACGTCCTTCTGGGCGTTCTCAGGCATATTCTCTTTGTCCATGGATACGCTCAGCACGAAGGTCACGTGATATTTCTCGCCGATATTTTCCAAAGTAGTGATCGTTTCGGAGATGTCCTCTCCCTCCAGGGCCGCCAGCTTTAAAAAGCTGTCTAAAAACATCATCTCCAGATCGTAATCCTGAGAAATGATTCCACAGATGAAACCCACGAACGCTTCGCTGGAAGTGATGGGATACTCCTTCACGTTGATGAGACGAATCTTATTGTTCAGCTCGTACATATGCTTGGAACTCTTGTCCAGGTATACGATGGAACCAGTGGATTCCTTTATGGCCGCATTGGCCTTATCCAACAGATATTTTGTCTTTCCTTTACCCTTTTCTCCTGCGATGATCTGAACCATAACAATATCCTCCTTGCGTTTATTGAATTTGCATAAAAATCAATTCATATTATCATAATTATAGAACAAATTCTCAAAAAAGGCAATCACTAATTGACAATTTTATTCACAAGATTTGTCATGTTGTCATAGAGGGCCGGACGGCTGTCCGCTTTGAGCACAACGGAGATATATTCCTCTCCGCTGTCCGCCTGGCTGGAAATGATCAGGCAGTATCCGGCGGCACTGGTGGTGCCGGTCTTTCCGCCTGTCACGGTCACTCCCTCAGGAGTTTCCCGGTCTCCGGTCAGAAACTGGTTTCCCATCTTCCATGTCTGCGTTACGGTCTCCCCTGCTTGGTCCACGTATTCCGCATAGTAGGAAGGTGTCCCCACGATCTTCCGAAATTCCGGCTCCTTCATCGCTTCATTGTAAATCAGGTACAGATCATAAGCGGTGGTATAGTGATCTTCATCCGTTAATCCATGGGGATTGGTAAAATGGGTGCCGGTGGCGCCGATGGCCTTCGCCTCCTCGTTCATCATGGCGGCAAAATCCGGAATGCTCCCGGCAATATGTACGGCAATGGCTGCCCCGGCGTCGTTTCCCGACGGCAGCATCAGCCCGTAAAGGAGCTGTTCTAAGGTCAGCTGATCTCCCGGATGGATGTTGCACAGGGAGGCGCCCGCCTCCGTGATCACCGCGTCCTCTGTCACAGTCACCAAATCGTCCAGATTCCCATGGCGGATTGCCACCAGGGCCGTCATCACCTTGGTGATGCTGGCCGGATAAAGCCGCTCGTACATATTTTTATAATAGGGAACGGTTCCGTCTGAGAGGGAGAACAGGGCCGCCGCTTCCGCAGTGACCGTCCCGTCTTCATAAGCTCCGCTCCCGTCGGGCACGCACAGATCCGCCGCGAAAAGCTCCGCCTGAGGAAAGCCGTCGGAGGAAAATTCCCGCTCCGCCAGCGTATAAGGCCGCTCTGTCACCTCTCCCCGGCAGCCGGTGAGGCCTGCTGCCGCGAAAAGAAGAACCGCCGCCCCTATCCGCGCCCGTCGTTTTAACGTAGTTATCTGTATGCTTCTCTCCATTCCATATCTCCACGGTCCAGGGACTTGATGAGCAGCTCTGCCGTAGCCACATTGGTAGCAAGGGGAATATTGTAGAGGTCGCAGAGGCGGACCACGTCATTGACATCCGGCTCGTGCTCCTTCGGATGGAGCGGATCCCTCAAAAAGATCACCAGGTCAATGGTGTTGTGCTCGATCTCCGCGCTGAGCTGCTTGTTGCCGCCTAAATGGCCGGCCAGAAACTTGTGTACGTTTAAGTTTGTGACCTCCTCGATGAGGCGTCCTGTGGTCCCCGTCGCATACAGGACATTCCTGCTTAAAATCCCCCTGTAGGCGATGCAGAAGTTCTGCATCAGCTTTTTCTTTGAATCATGGGCTACTAAACCGATATTCATTTACGAAATCCTCCTTCTTTAATGCTTATTTCTCTGAAGTCCAACATTTAATAAAACCCCCAGCCCGATGTACATACTGACAAGCGAGCTCACTCCGTAGCTGATGAACGGAAGGGGAAGCCCCGTATTGGGGAAGATCCCCGTGGCCACAGCGATATTGGCAAAGGTCTGGAAGGCTAAAAGCGCCGACACCCCACAGCAGATCAGCTTTCCCGACAAATCCCTCGCCCGGTGGGCCATCCAAAGACATTCAAACACCAGCACGGCAAACAGCGCGATCACCAGCACGCAGCCGATAAAGCCCAGCTCCTCGCCGATGACGGCAAAAATAAAGTCCGTCTGCTCCTCGGATAAAAAGTTTCCGTTTTTCACAGACGCCAAGGTATTGTTATTCAGCCCCTTTCCCTTTAGCATCCCTGAGCCGATGGCCATAATGGAATTGGCCTGCTGATAGCCGGTGGACGCGTAGTCGTCAGGGTTTAGCCAGGCCATCACGCGGGTGATCTGGTAGCCCTGAAGGAACGGAATCTTCGTGAGGATGTCCGTGAACCTGGCCAGATAGATCAGCAGTCCGCCTACGGGCAGAACCACCGCCAGGGCTCCGAAAATCCATTTATAGCTCAGGCCCGCCATGTATACCATGCAGGCCAGAACAAACAAAAGTACCAGGGTGGTGGAGAGGTTCGGCTCCTCCAGAATGAGGAAGGCCGGCACCGCAAACACCGCCGCCGTTAAAAGCAGGGTCCGCACCGAGTTCAGGGACTCCCGGTTTTTTGACAGAAACCAGGAGCCAAACACGATCATGCCGTGCTTGACAAACTCCGAGGGCTGGAACTGGATGCCGCCGATCTTGATCCAGCGGGTGGCACCGTTTACGTTTTCACCGAAAACGAGAACCGCCAGCAAAATCAGGATGCAGCCGGCGTAGATGACCCAGCTGTAAATCTGGAGTTTCTGGTACGGGATCAGGGAGATCACCAGGGCCATCACAAGGCCCAGGGCAATTCCCACCGCCTGCTTTCCCACCATCCCCGCGTCCTGCCCGGAGGCACTGTTGATCACCAGCAGTCCGATGAAATTCAGCGCCAGCACGTACAGGATCAGACGGATGTTGTAGTTTCTGAAATTGTAATCAAACAGCATAGTTAAAATGTCCCCTTATTTCCCATATGCAGGATTGGTATATTGGCATAAAGGGCCGGCATTTTTCTTCCGGCAGCAGCAGTCTCCTGCCGGATCTGTATCTCAATTCCCCCCTGGTCGATCTCCATGTAGCGGGAGACGGCGACCGCAAGGTCCTCTTTTACCATTTCGATCAGCTCTGGGGAACAGTCTGTCCTGTCTGCCGCCAGGATGAGGCGCAGCCTGTTTCTGGCCAGCTCCCCGGAATTTCTCCTCCGGAATCCGGATAACCACCTCATGCTCACTCCCCCTTACGCCCGTTTCAGAAAACCGGACAGCCGGCGGATGATGCTTTTGGATGCCTCCAGATTCATGAGGGGAACATTCTCCCCCACAAGCCTTCTGCATATATTCATGTAAGCCTGTCCCGCCAGGGATTCTCTCCCCGCCAGGGGCTCTCCCTGGTTGGTGGAAATGACGATGTCCTCGTCATCCGGGATGGCTCCGATCATATTGACGGAGAGGATGTCCACCACATCTCCCACCGACATCATGTCGCCGCGGCGCACCATATCCATGCGCACCCGGTTTACGATCAGGTCGATCTCGCCCATGTCCTCCGCCTCCAAAAGACCGATGATCCGGTCGGCGTCGCGGATGGCGGATACCTCCGGGGTGGTCACCACAAAGGCCCGGTCCGCTCCGGCTACGGCGTTCTTAAAGCCCCGCTCAATGCCGGCGGGACAGTCTAGGAGAATGTAGTCGAAATCGCCGCGGAGGTCGTTGACCAGCTTTTTCATTTGGGCCGGGTTGACAGCGGTCTTGTCCCGCGTCTGGGCCGATGGCAGTAAATACAGGTTGGGATATCTTTTGTCTTTAATCAGGGCCTGCTTGATCCGGCAGTTTCCCTCCACGACGTCCACCAGATTGTAGACGATGCGGTTTTCCAGGCCCATCACCACATCCAGGTTGCGCAGTCCGATGTCGGTATCAATCAGGACTACCCGGTAGCCTAAGATGGCCAGGCCTGTTCCCACGTTCGCGGAGGTGGTCGTTTTGCCTACCCCGCCTTTTCCGGAAGTAATCACAATGACTTCACTCATAATGAATATCCTCCTGATATGAAATTGCCATAGTATATTGTAGCAAATTTTCTGGAAATTTTCCAGTATTAAATAAAATTAATCCGGCTGAGAAGGTTCTTTTTCAGAGATTTCACCGCGATGCGGCCATTCTCAATGCCGGCGATCATGGGGCCGCGGCCCAGGCGTCTGGGACGGTCCCCGAATTTTTGCTGGATGCCCGCGATTTTTATCTGTATGGGAGCCATCTCCAGGGCTACGGCCACCGCTTCAAAATCTCCGGCGGCGCCGGCGTGGACTGTTCCCCGCAGCTCGCCGAGGACGATGATGTTTCCCTTGGCGGTCACCCGCGCTCCCTGGGCCACATCCCCGATGACCACGATGCTGGCCTCTGACTCCAGGGTTTCCCCAGGGGCCAGGCTGCCTTTGTAAAAGTTGCCGGTCCGGGAGTTTAACTCCATGAGCTTGTCGTTTAAGGCCTTCTCGCACCGCTCAATGCGGTGCACGTCCCGGTCTAAGAGGCAGAGAATCTCAATCTGGGAGTTTTCTGTGATGGTGTTCACCACCGCGAATTCTTCCTCCGGCGTCATCTTCCGCCCCTCTAAGGTCAGGGCCATCTGGACGGAGCCCCAGAATTTGGCGCTCTCCCGGAATTTGGCGGCCACGTCCGCCAAAAGCTCCTCAAAGGGAGGGGCCGGGTCCAGAAAGACCGTAAGCCCCGATTTGTTTCCTTTTATCACCACCGTATTGTGCATCATGCTGATCCCTCCCAAGCGCAGGCAGCCCATTTGCCGCCGGAGCGTCCATTTTTCTAATCCCCGCTGCGGGTCTTTTCTGGTGTTGGTCTCACGCGTCCGGGTTAGTCCCGGATGTTGACGTTGGTGGCCTCCGAAGCGCCGGTGTTTAGGATCTGATCCAAGGGCGTGTAGCCGAAGTAGAATTCGTACACGTTTTTGGCCAGGGCCGCCGCGTTTCCGGAGGTGTATCCGTTGGGAATGTTTACCGTCACGCTGATCTGCGGGTCCTCGTAGGGGCCGTAGGAAATGAAGAAGGCGTGGTTGGCATGGCCGCTGGTCTCCTGGGCCGTACCGGTCTTTCCTGCCACGCTCACCTCCAGATCCTTGAAGATGCGGTTGACGGAGCTGTTGGTAATCACCTGCCTCATGCCCTGCTGGACGGTGTTCCAGGTGGAATCCGCCACCTCCACCTGAGAGTAGACCTCAGGGGTGAAATCCTCGATCAGATTTCCGGAGGCGTCCGTCACCTTGTCGATCAGGCTTAAGTTGTAGACCGTGCCCCGGTTGGCCAGGGCGGTGACGTAACGGGAGAGCTGGACGTTGGAGTAGGCGTTGGTGGCCTGTCCCATGGCGGAACGCTCCGGGTCCTCCGTGGTCATATGGGGGGCTACCTCCGGCAGCTCCACTCCGGAGGTGCTGTCCAGGCCGAATTTGGCGGCGTACTCCCGGATGATCTCCACGCCCCTGGACGGGGTGTAGAGCCCGTTTTCATCCATGGAGAGACGGTGTCCCATCTCGTTGAAGTAGTAGTTGCAGGAATTCTGGATTCCCTCAGCCATGGTCTGCGCCCCGTGGTTTCCCGGATAGATGGAGCAGCGGATGGGCTTTGCCACCTCCTCGTACACGCCGGTGCACTCGATCAGCTCTCCGGAGGAAACGACTCCCTCCTCCAGGGCGGCGATGGCGGTAATCGGCTTAAAGGTGGAGCCGGGAGCCTTTACCACCTGGGTGGCGTTGTTGTACAGGGGGTTGGACAGGTCGTTTAACAGGCTGTTGTAGTAAGCCGTGTCCATGGTTCCGGACAGGCGGTTGTTGTCATAGCTGGGGTAGGTTACCAGGGCTAATACCTCCCCCGTATCCACATCCGTGACGGTCACCCCGGCAGTGCAGGGCTCCAGGGCCATCTGGGCCGGGGTCAGCTCGATGTTGGAAATCTTTTTCTTTATGAACTGGAAGGCGTACTCCTCTCCGTTTCCGGTGAGGGCGGCGACTTCCGCTGGATCGTATTCCAGGACGCCCTGGTCGTAGAGGGCCAGGCACAGCTCCCGCCCGGTGATGGTCCCGCCGTGAATCAGATAGTCGTAAATCTTTTTGTCGAAGGCGGAATCCCCGTAAAGGCCGGCCAGAGTCTCCTCCACCAGGACGGAGTAGATGTCGTCGGCGCTGGAGTATTTGTTGTCGATTTCCAGCTTGGAGGTGTCGATCCAGCTGCCGGCGATGCCGGCGTAAAGGTATTCCCGCAGGCTGCAGGTGTTGTTCTTCCACGCCTGATAGGCCTCGCTCTCCTGATCCACATTCTTTGTCACCAGGATGCCCACTTGGTCAGAGGCCAGGTAGGAGCTGATGTAGGACATATAGTCAGCCATGTCCTCCGGGAGCTGATCCATGGGGGTGGGATGGCTGCTGTAAAGCTCATTTCTCAGCCGCTCAAAGATCTGGTCCTTGGAGGAGGTAAATTTCCGGTAAATGCCCGCCTCTGTCCCGGAGGCGTCCTCCGCCGCGAAGTGGCTGGCGGAGAGCACGTTGTTGTTGATCAGCTGGAAATAGGCGTCGGCGATGGGGATCAGACGGCTGGAGCTGTCCCGGGTGGCGTTGACGCTCTCGTCGGCGTTTACCAGCTTGGAGGCCACGATGCCGGCCAGCTGTTTCTCCACCAAATGGTAGATGCCCTTCTGCAGGTCCCGGTCCAGGGTCAGATACACGTCCTGCCCTGCCTCCGGATCCGTCTGGGACAGAACCTCCATTACCCGTCCCACGTTGTCCACACAGATGGTCTGGTGGCCTTTTTTGCCCTGGAGAGCCGTTTCCATATCGGCCTCGATGCCGGTTCTTCCCACGATGTCCGTGAGCTCGTAGTCGGAATTTTCCGCTTTTAAAAGCTCCAGCTGGTCCTCCTGCACCTTTCCGGTGTAGCCGATGATGGGAGCGAAATATACGCTGTCGTTGTAAACTCGGATGGTGGTCTCCGCCACGTCCACCCCTAAAAGCTCCGCGGAGTGCTCCGTGATGTCGGCCATGGTCTCCTCGCCGATGTAGGAGGTGACCTGGGTGGCCTCGTATTTGCGGTAGGCCGTCAGGCCCATGGTGTAGCGGATGTTGATCACCTGGAGTGCCTCCTCGTCGGTCATCTCCACCGGATTTCCGTCCTCGTCCTTTAAGTCGTTTAAGCCGTACTCTTTCATCCTGTTTTCAAACAGCTCCCTGGCGGTGACGTCCGGGTATTTCCCGTCGGGGCCGGTGAGCTCGTCGATGGTCTTTAAGCCGTAGAGATCGCTTAAAAACCGCTTTCTGGAGGTCTCTGACGTGGAGGTATAGTACATTTCCCCGCTCTCGTCTATGGCCACCTCAAACCGTCCGATGACGCTTTCGCCGTGGCGGTTTAAAATGCGGACCAGGCGGAGGAACATATTGTTTTTCTCCGCGGAGGTGGAATACTCTCCGTTGTCCTGGATGGTGACCACGTAGGCCAGCTCGCTGTAGGCCAGGACGTTGTCGTTGCGGTCGTAGATATTGCCCCTGGTGCCGGGGGTGCTCACCTCCCGCTCCGTCAGCTGGATGTAGTCCCGCAGGTAATCCTCGCCGTGGACGATCTGCAGATCGAACAGCTTGGAAATGAGGACCGCGAACATCCCGGAAAATACAATGGCCATGACGGCCAGCCGGGAGGAAATGAATTTTCCCGCCAGGGTCTTTATCAGATCAAGAATGTCATGAAACAAAATCCGTATCTCTCCTTTTTTCCAGCTCCTCCATCTTCCTGGTGATAAACAGGAACACCCGGTAGATCACCAGGGTCATAAGCGTGGTGAAAATCACCTCCGGAAGGATGATTTCCCGGAAATAATACAGGAAATGCAGCCGGTTCCGGATCAGAAAGAGGAAGATGTAAATGTAAAGGTTGTAGGCCAGATCGTTGACCAGGCTCAAAATCAGGGGCAGGGGAATGTAATCCTCATAGTAGTATTTGGTAAAAATCCCGTTTGCATACCCCATCCATACGTAAAACAGGGTGTGAAACCCAAAGGGGCCGCTGTAAAATAAGTCCATCAGGACTCCGCAGAGAAAGCCGCAGAGCATCCCCGCGTCCTTGCCGCAGATGAACCCGAAGGAGAAGGTCAAAATCAGCATCAGGTTGGGCGCCGCGGAGAGGAAAGGGATCTGGGGGAAGACGCAGCTTTGAATGATAAAGGCCGCGATGGCCAGCACCAGATTGATCACCAGCCGTCTCATGCCTCGCCCTCCGTGCCGGCGGATGTGGATCCGGCATCCTCTGCCGTGTCACCGGAGGCGTCTGCCGCAGTTTCCGCGGAACCGGTTCCGTCTTCCGGCGCCGTGCCCTCGGAGGTTCCGTCCTCCGCGCCCTCTCCTGCGGTTTCCCCTTCCGCCGGGGCAGTCTCCCCGTTTTCTGACAGCTCACTCTTTAAGTCGGTGATCACAAGTACCTCCTGAAGGGTGTCAAACTGGGCGGCCGGGATGAGATAGCCGGACCGGGTCACCCGGTTGTTGTCAATGGAAATGTCGGCGGCGTAGCCGATAAACAGGCCCGGCAGGAAGACGGAGCTGATATTGGAGGTGACAATGCGGTCCCCCTCCTTTACATCTCCCTCTAAGGGGATGTGGGTCAGGCGCAGCCTTCCTTCCTTATATAATGTGAGATCGCCCTCCACCACGCAGTTCACACCGGACTGCATGGCCATGGAATAGACCTCGCTGGAATCGTCAATGATGGAGCGGACGGTGGCATAGTTTGCCCCCACGTCCGTCACGATCCCTACCAGGCCGCCTCCGGCGATCACGTTCATGTCCTTACGGATGCCGTCGTTGGAGCCCTTGTCAATGCGGAAGATCTGGAACCAGTCCCCGGAGTCCTTGGCAATGACCCGCGCGCCCACCTTCTGGTACTGCATATATTCCTGGTCCAGGCCGTAAAGGCTGCGGAGCCGGTCCAGCTCAAACTGCTCCTGCTGCAGCCGTCCGTTCTCCTCTGTGAGGGCGGCAACCTGGCTTTTTAACTCCTCGTTTTCCTGGAGGGCGTCCTGCAGATTGGAATAGTTCCGGAGCTTTTCGTAGGCGGCCGATCCGGCCCGGTTTACTCCGGACTGGATGGGCGTGAGCACGTAGCCCACCCCGTTTCGCAGAGGGGCCAGAAAGCCATCGTTTACGGAAGAAATTCCGATCAGCAGGATGCAGAATACACTCAGTCCGATCAAAATATATTTGCTGCGCTTTGATTCCATCTATAACATTCCCCGTTCTTTTAAACTCATAAATGCGTTATCTCCGATAATGATGTGATCCAGCAGGGCGATGCCTACCACCTCTCCCGCCAGACGCACCCGTTTCGTAAAAGCCACGTCCTCCCGGCTGGGAGAAGGATCTCCGCTGGGATGGTTGTGGACTAAAATCAGGCTCACCGCCCGGTAGCGCAGAGCCTCGATGAAGATTTCCCTGGGGGTGGCCAGGGAGGCGTTCACCGTGCCTCTGGAGACCAAAAGCTCTTTGATGAGCACCTGCTTGGTGTTGAAAAACATGGCCCGAAGCTCCTCCTGCTCCCGGTGGCGCATCTCCTCCATGTAGTAGCCGGCGATGGCTTCGGGGCTGTGAAAAGACAAGGTCTCTCCCGACGCCGCCTGGCGCCAGATCCGCCTGGACAGCTCCCCGATGCAGAGCAGCTGGCTGGCCTTTACGGGACCGATCCCGCGGATCTCCATCAGCTCCGGCAGGGAGCGGTGGAGAAGGCTTAAAAGCCCGCCGTCCTCTCCCTCCAGAATCTTTCTGGAGAGGGCCAGGGAGCTGTCTTTTTTCGTCCCAGTGCGGATGATGACGGACAAAAGCTCCGCGTCGCTTAAGGCCTCCGGGCCGTGGGTAAAACATTTTTCGTAGGGGCGTTCCTCCAGGGGAAGCTCCTTCATGGTAATCTCGCTCATCGTTCCTCCTGTTCTGACGTGACTCTCCAGGTACGCGTTTCAGGAGCGCCGGATGGGTTTCCGGCAGATAAGCCGGCGAAATCCCGCCGGACCTAGATCCAGCGGAATACCAGCAGGGCGATGACGACTCCGATGATGCTGGCCATGGTGATTTTGATGCTCAGTCCAAAGGTGATCACCAGGATCCCCAGATCTAAGGTCATGGCGGGGGTGATGCCGAAGGACTGGCCGAAGTTTAACCAGGACAGCATGGGGATGCCGGCCGCCAGATTTCCCATAAAGCCGCCCAGCACGATTCCCGCCAGAAGAAGGATCAGAAGGATCCAGAAATTTTTATTTCTCATTGGTAAGCACTCTCCCATTTTAGTTCGTACTATTCTATCACAAGATTTCCTTCCTGTATAGACCGATTTACAGGCGCACGATGCCGGCGTCCGTCAGTTTCTGTAAGGACATGAGGATGCCGAGCTTGGCGTGATACCAGGTGAGGCCGCCCTGGAAATAGACGGCGTAGGGAGGCTTTATGGGGCCGTCGGCGGAGAGCTCGATGGAGGAACCCTGGACGAAGGCGCCTGCCGCCATGATCACCGGGGCGTCGTAGCCAGGCATATCCCAGGGCTCCGGGGTCACAAAGCTGTCCACCGGGGCTGCAGCCTGGATGCCCTTGCAGAAGGCGATGACGCCCTCCGGGGTGCCGAAGGTCACGGCCTGGATGATGTCGTGGCGGGACTCGGTGCTGTCTGGCACCACGGAAAATCCCAGCTTTTCATAGATGTTGGCGGCGAAAATCGCCCCTTTTAAAGCTCCGGCCACCACGGTGGGGGCCAGGAAAAAGCCCTGGAAGAAGGACTGGTTAAGGCCTAAGCTGGCGCCCACTTCCTTGCCTAAGCCGGGGGCGGACAGGCGGTAGGCGGCCCGCTCCACGCACGCTTTCGTGCCCACGATATAACCGCCGATGGGGGCTAAGCCGCCGCCGGGGTTCTTGATCAGGGAGCCTACCATCATGTCGGCCCCCACCTCCATGGGCTCTATGCGCTCCACAAACTCTCCGTAGCAGTTGTCCACCATGCAGATGATCTCCGGCTTGATGCCTTTGATGAAGGCGATCAGCTCTCCGATCTGGGACACGGATAAGGTGGGGCGGGTGGCGTAGCCTTTGGAGCGCTGGATGGCCACCAGTTTCGTCCGCTCGTTGATGGCGGCGCGGATGCCCTCGTAGTCAAAGGAGCCGTCCGGCAGCAGGTCCACCTGGCGGTAGGTCACGCCGTACTCCTTTAGGGAGCCGGCGGCGTCCCGGATGCCGATGACCTCGTCCAGGGTGTCGTAGGGCTTTCCCACGGGGGAGAGGAGCTCGTCCCCGGGGCGTAAGTTTCCGGACAGGGCGATGTGCAGGGCGTGGGTGCCGCTCATCACCTGGGGGCGCACCAGGGCGTCCTCCCCGTGAAAGGTTTTGGCGTACACCTCCTCCAGCACGTCACGGCCCAGGTCATTGTAGCCGTAGCCGGTGGTGGCGGCAAAATGGATGTCGCTGACCCGGCACTCCTGCATGGCCCGGATGACTTTCATCTGGTTGTACTCCGCCGTCTCGTCGATGGCGGCAAACCGCTCCTTTAACTGTTTCTCTATGTCCAGTCCGAACTCCAGCACGGCGTCGCTGATGCCGAGGGATCCGTACATTTCTTTCATTTTCATTGTATCTCCTTCTCGCAGTCGGAACAGATTTTCTGCAGCATCCGACTGCTGTTAAACTGATATTCTTCCTGGGTAAGCCAGCGGGTGTCCCGCTCCCGTTTAAACCAGGTGAGCTGCCGCTTGGCGAAGTGGCGGGTGTCCCGCTTGATGATTTCCACCGCCTCCTCCAGGGTGCAGTCCCCGTTTAAGTAGTCTAAGATCTCCTTGTAGCCCAGTCCCTGCATGGAGACCATGTCTCTGGTACAGCCCATTTCCTTCAGGCGGCGCACTTCCTCCACCAGCCCCTGTTCCACCATCTTGTCCACCCGCAGGTCAATGCGCTCATAGAGAGCCGCCCGGTCCATGGTGATCACATAATATAGGAAATCATAGGGAGAGGTCCTGGCTTTCTCCTCCCGGTTGTGGTCGGACATCCGTTTTCCTGTCTGGCGGTAGTATTCGATGGCGCGGATCACCCGTTTCCGGTTGTTGGCGTGGATGGCGGCGGCGGATTCCGGGTCGATTTCCGCTAACATCTCGTGCAGGTACTCCGCCCCTTTTTCCTCTCCCAGCCGCTCCAGCTCTCTGCGGATGGTGCCGTCTTCCTCTGTCTCCTGGAAATGGATGTCGTAGAGGAGGGCCTGGATGTAAAATCCGGTCCCTCCCACGATGATGGGCAGCCGTCCGCGGCTTCGGATGTCCTCCACCGCCTGGCGGGCCATGTTCTGGAAAATGGCCACGTGAAACGGCTCCCACGGCTCCAGCACGTCGATGAGATGGTGGGGAACTCCGTCCATCTCCTCCTTCGTCACCTTGGCGGAGCCGATGTCCATGTGGCGGTATACCTGCATGGAGTCGGCGCTGATCACCTCCCCGTTTAAGGCCTTGGCGGCCTGGATGGAGAGGGAGGTCTTTCCCACTGCCGTGGGGCCGGTGATGATTAAAAGGGGACAGCGGGCGCTCATGGCTGATCTTCCTTTCCACCCTCCCTGCGGATTTTTTCCAGGCAGGCCTCTTTTAAGGTCTCCTGAAGGGCTTTGGTGTAAGGAGAAAAGGCGCACTGCTCTTTTCCGTAGACCAGGTTCAGCTCATATTCCAGAGGCAGCCAGGTGGAAATCGGGGCCTCATTGTGCTGGACAATGGCCTCCATCCGGTCCAGGGACTTGTAGAGTTTGGCCTCCTTCGTCTCCTGGGCGTCCATTTCCCGGTAGAGCTCCCTCATTTCCGTACAGAAAGGCTCCGGAAGGCTGGCCACCCACTCCGCCAGCACCTCGGCCTCGTGGATCTCGTTTTCCCCGGTTTTTAAGAACGTGGGGATGTCCCCGGTGAAGGCCTCTCCCAGATCGTGGATCAGGCACATCCGAATGACCTTGTCCATGTCCAGGTCCGGGTATTCGTCCTTTACAAAGTAGGCCATGAGGGCCACCCGCCAGCTGTGCTCCGCCACGCTCTCGTGACGGTTTTCAGAGGTCCAGGAATGGCGGGTATTGTTTTTCAGCCGTTCCGCTACGGCCAGAGCGTCGATAAACGCTTTGATCTCCATAAAACTCCTCTCTCCGGAGGAATCCGCCCGCTGTAATCAATATATGATGGTTCCAGGAAAAATAGACGGGGGAATCCAGCCGGTGCTCCTAGTATAGCATGGAATGAATTGGTTATTTCTTACAATTTGCGTAAGATTCCTTTTATAGTTTACATAAAATTATTATGTAAACTATTTTCTGCTTTTCGTGTTGGATGCGCCCGCGTTTATACGATGCGCTTAAACTTCTTTTCCAGCTCGTATTTGCTCATGGAAATAATGGTGGGCCTGCCGTGGGGGCAAGCGTAGGGGTTTTCCAGGGTCAGGAGCTGGTCGATGAGCTCGTTGGCCTCCGCCGCTGACATCCGGTGGTTTCCCTTTACCGCCGCCTTGCAGGACATGGAGGCCACCCGCTCGTAGATCATGTCCGGATCCGTCACGGAGGAGTCGTCGGAGAGCTGGTCGATCATCTCCATGAGGAGCTCCTTCTTGGCGATGGAAAATAAGTTGGCAGGGACGCCGCTGACGGCGTACTCCCGGCCGCCGAAGGGCTCGATCTCGAAGCCGATCCTGGTGAAGTAGTCCATGTATTTTTCTAAGAGCAGCTGCTCGTTTCCGCTTAAGGTGAGAATGATGGGCGGGCTCACGGCCTGGGAGGTGTACTCTCTGCTCTTTAGGGATTTCATGGTCCGCTCGTAAAGCACCTTCTCGTGGGCGGCGTGCTGGTCGATGATAAAGAGCTGGTTGTCAAACTCCACCAGCCAGTAGGTGTCAAACAGCTGGCCGATGAGCTTGTGGCGCAGGCGGGAGCTGGGCTCCAGCAGCTTTTCCCCAAAGAGGTTTAACTGTTCGGCCGTCTGCTGGGGGGACGTCTCCCCGGAGGAAACCGTTTCCGCCCGGGAGATGGTTTCGCCTGCCGGAAGATGTTTCTCCGGGGAAAGAGTTCCAGCAAAGGGGGCGTCCGGATGGGGTTCACCTGCCGGGAGTGCCGCCGCGGAACCCGCGTTTTCGGCTGTTTCCGTTTTCAGCGTTTTTTTCCGTTCCGTCGCGCTTTCCGGTTCCGCCGGGGCTTTGCCTGCCTGGTATTCCCCGCTCTCCTCTCTCACTCCGCCAAAGCCTTCCGTTATGCTAAAGCCTCCGGTTATGCCGGTGCCGGGGCGAAAGCCGGAGCCGGTTGCGGAGCTGCCGCTTTCATCATTTCCGGTGCCGGAAACCGGCCGGCGGCCCGCTGTCACGGCTCCTAAAAGGCTGTATGGCTTTTCCGCCCCAAACCGTCTCCCGACGGCTCCGGCGGCCTCTGTCTCCGCCTGCACCTGGGCGGCGTCCTTTGGGCGGATGCGGAGGGATTCCATCCGGCTTCGCTCAAAGGGTTCCACGAAATGCTCCTTTTTCCGCAGCTCCTCCGCCTGGCGGCGCAGCTCCAGAGCGTCCCGCTTGTCCTGAGCCGCCAGATCCACCTCCGGGATCAGCTCCTTGTGGGCCAGGGCGTTCTGGAGGGCGGTAAAGACCATCCGGTACATCCCCTCCCCGTCCCGAAACCGCAGCTCCATCTTCGTGGGATGGACGTTTACGTCCAGGAAATCCGGCTGAATCTCAAAGTGCAGCAGGGTAAAGGGATATTTGTGCTGCATCATAAAAGGCTTGTAGGCGTCTTCGATGGCCTTGGCGATGATGCTGCTCTTGATGTAGCGCCCGTTGATGTAGTAGTTTTCATAGTTCCGGTTGCTGCGGGCGATTACCGGCTTGCCGATAAACCCCTTTACCTTCACCGGCCCGCCCTCCGCCTGGATGGACAGCAGGTTGGCGGCGATCTCCCGGCCGAAGACGGTGTAGATGATGTCCTTTAGGTTGTGGTTTCCGGAGGTGTGGAGCTTATTCTGGTTGTTCTGGATAAACCGGATGGACACCTCCGGGTGGGACAGGGCGATCTTTTCCACCAGATCGGCCACGTGAGCCCCCTCCGTCTGCGCCGTCTTTAAAAATTTGCGCCGCACCGGCGTGTTGTAAAAGAGGTTGCGGGCGATGAAGGTGGTTCCCTCCGGCGCCCCCACCTCCTCCAAGGACTTCTCCGCGCCGCCCTCGATCTGATAGCGGACGCCCGTCAGCCCCTGGCTCGTCTTGGTGATCACCTCCACCTGGGCTACGGCGGCGATGCTGGAAAGGGCCTCGCCCCGGAAACCTAAGGAGGAGATGGTAAACAAATCCTCCACGGAGGAAATTTTGCTGGTGGAGTGGCGTAAAAAGGCGGTGGCCACCTCCTCCTTGGGGATTCCGCAGCCGTTGTCCGTGACCCGGATAAAGGAGATCCCCCCTTCCCGGATCTCCACGGTGACGGCGGTGGCTTTGGCGTCGATGGCGTTTTCCAAAAGCTCCTTCACCACGGAGGCCGGCCGCTCGATCACCTCGCCGGCGGCGATTTTATTGATGGTATTCTGGTCCAGTACAGTGATATGAGGCATGGATTCCCTCCTATTTTCCGTCCCAACGGTTCTTCAGCCGGGTCTGCAGCCGGTACAGGGTGTTTAAGGCGTCGATGGGGGTCATGCTCCCCAGCTCCATCTCTCCGATCTCCTTTATGATGTCGTCTTCCCGCACCGTGTCAAAGAGGGTGAGCTGGGAGAGCTCCACGTCGTCCGGTCTCGGCACCGGTTTGCGCTGGCTGGCGTTTGCGTTCGCCTCGGCGATCTCCTTGGCCTTGGCGGTGATGTCCGCGTTTGACAGCTCCTCCACCAGCTCCTTGGCCCGCTGGATCACGCCCTCCGGGACGCCGGCCAGTTTCGCCACCTGGATGCCGTAGCTCTTATCCGCCCCGCCTTTTATGATCTTTCGCAGGAATACGATGTCGTCCCCCTGCTCCTTCACGGCGATGCAGTAGTTGTTCACCCCGGCGAGAGCGCCCTCTAATTCCGTCAGTTCGTGGTAGTGGGTGGCAAACAAGGTTTTTGCCCCCAGAATCTTCGTGTTGCAGATGTATTCCACCACGGCCCAGGCGATGGCCAGACCGTCGAAGGTGCTGGTGCCCCGGCCGATCTCGTCTAAAATGAGCAGGCTGTGCTTGGTGGCGTTTCGGAGAATGTTGGCCACCTCCGTCATTTCCACCATGAAGGTGCTCTGCCCGGAGGCCAGGTCGTCCGACGCCCCTACCCGGGTGAAAATCCGGTCGCAGAGGCCGATGTTCGCCTCCTCCGCCGGCACGAAACTGCCGATCTGGGCCATGAGCACGATGAGGGCCGTCTGGCGCATATAGGTGGATTTTCCCGCCATGTTGGGGCCGGTGATGATGGAGATCCTGTTTTTCCCGTTGTCTAAGTAGGTGTCGTTTGCCACGAACAGGTCGTCCCGCATCATCTGCTCCACCACCGGGTGGCGGCCGTTTTTGATCTGGATCACGCCCTTTTCATTGATTTTGGGCTTGCAGTAGTTGTTTCTCGTGGCCACTAAGGACAGGGAGGCGAACACGTCGATGCCGGCCACGGCCTTGGCCGTCTTCTGGATGCGCAGCACCTCCGCTGCGATCTGGTCCCGCACCTGGCAGAACAGCTCGTACTCTAAGGACACCAGCTTGTCCTCCGCTCCCAGGATCACGTCCTCCAGCTCCTTTAGCTCCGGGGTAGTGAACCGCTCGGCGTTTACCAGGGTCTGTTTGCGGATGAAATAGTCCGGCACCAGGTCCTTGAAGGAGTTGGTCACCTCAAAATAGTAGCCGAACACCTTATTGAACTTGATTTTCAGGTTTTTGATGCCTGTCTTCTCCCGCTCCTTCACCTCCAGCTCCGCCAGCCAGGTCTTGCCCTCGGTCTTGGCGTTGCGGAGGCGGTCAGTTTCCTCGTGAAATCCTTCCCGGATCATGCCCCCTTCCCGCACGGAAATGGGGGGCTCGTCCACGATGGCCGCGGCGATCAGGTCCCGGATGTCCTCCAGGGGGTCTAAGTCCTCCCAGATGTTCTTTAAGATCTGGGAGGTGAAATCCTTTAACAGATCCTTGATGTAAGGCAGCATATCCAGGGAGTTTTTAAAAGCCAGCAGATCCCTGGGGTTGGCCGTCTTATAGCTGATGCGGCCGATGAGCCGCTCTAAGTCGTAAATGGAATTTAAGTATTCCCGCAGCTCCTCCCTGGAGATGTAGTTGAGGTTTAGCTCCTCCACCGCGTTCTGCCGGTTTAAAATCTCCTCCCGGCGGATCAGGGGCTGTTCAATAAAGCTGCGCAGCAGCCTGGCGCCCATGGCGGTCTTTGTCTTATCTAACACCCAGAGCAGGGTCCCCCGTTTCTGCTTTTCCCGTAGGGTCTCCAAAAGCTCCAGGTTCCGCCTGGTGGAAATGTCTAAGACCATGAACTGTCCCGTGGAATAGGGGGTGATGGCGGTGATGTGGGAGAGATCGCTTTTCTGCGTCTCGTACATATACTCCATGACTGCTCCGGCGGCGATAGTGCCCACGGGGTAAATCCCAAGGCCCAGTCCCTCTAAGGAGGCCACGCGGTAGTGTTCCTTTAGCACCTTCCGGCACCCTTCATCAGAAAAGAACCGGGGGTCCAGGGAAGACAGATAAGCCTGGCACCGGTTCTTCAGTTCGTCCATGTCAATGCCGGACATGAAAAAGGCGTCGTTGCAGACAATCTCCGACGGGGTGAAATGGGCCAGCTCGTCAAAGAGCTCCCGCTCTGATTTCACCTCCGTCACAAAGAAATCTCCCGTGGTGATGTCGCAGGAGGAGATGCCGAAACAGTCTCCCATGTAGACGATTCCCATGAGGAAATTGTTCTTCGTCTCGTCCAGGGCCTGGCTGCTGGTAAGGGTTCCCGGTGTCACCACCCGGATGACCTCCCGGCGCACCAGCCCCTTGGCCTGCTTGGGATCCTCCATCTGCTCGGCGATGGCCACCTTGTAGCCCTTCTGCACCAGCCGCGTCAGGTAGGACTCCAGGGCGTGGTAGGGGACGCCGCACATGGGCGCCCGCTCCTCCAGGCCGCACTCTTTGCCGGTGAGGGTGATCTCCAGCTCCCTGGACGCCGTCAGGGCGTCGTCAAAGAACATCTCATAGAAGTCCCCCAGCCGGTAAAACAGGATGCAGTCCTTGTACTGCTCCTTGGTCTTTAAATATTCTGTCATCATTGGTGATAGCTTTGCCACTGTCTCTTAAACCTCCCGGCGTCCCATATAGTAAAAGCCTTTGGATTCTTCCAGATACACGTCCGCAAGGGTGCCGATGAGTTCCTCTCCCCCCGGGAAATGCACCAGAGTGTTGTTGCTCATCCGGCCGGTGACGTAGCCGTCCATATGGCTGTTTTTCTCCTCCACCAGCACCTGTTGCACCGTGTGGACATCCCGGCCGCAGACCTCGGAGGAAATCTGCTGCACCTCCTTTAACAGCCGGTCAAACCGCTCTTTTACCACCGCCTCCGGCACCTGGTTTTCCATGGCTGCGGCTGGGGTGCCGGTGCGCTTGGAATAAATAAAGGTAAAAGCGCTGTCGTAGCGGACCTGGCGCACCACGTCTAAGGTATCCTCAAAGTCCTCCTCCGTCTCCCCGGGAAAGCCTACGATGATGTCTGTGGTCAGGGAAATGTCGGGGATGGCCTCCTTGATCTTAAAGGCCAGCTCCAGATACTGCTCCTTCGTGTAGCGGCGGTTCATTTTCTGTAAAATATCGGTGCTTCCGGACTGCACCGGCAGATGGAGGTGGCGGCAGATCTTTTTGGACTGTCTCATCACCTGGATCAGCTCGTCGGAGAGATCCTTTGGATGGGAGGTCATGAAACGGATCCGCTCAATGCCCTCGATCTCCTCCACCCGGCGCAGTAACTCCGCAAAGCTGATGGGAGTGCTCAAGGTCTTTCCGTAGGAATTCACGTTCTGCCCTAAGAGCATCACCTCCACCACGCCGTCCGCGGCCAGGCGGCGGATCTCCTTTAAAATCTCCTCCGGCTCCCTGCTTCTCTCCCGGCCACGCACGTAGGGGACGATGCAGTAGCTGCAGAAATTGTTGCAGCCAAACATGATGTTGACCCCGGATTTGAAGGGGTATTTCCGCTCCGCGGGAAGGTCCTCCACGATCTCCGTGGTTCCCTCCCACACGTCCACCTCCATATGGCCGCTCATCAGGCGGTCATAGAGCAGCTCCGCCAGCTTGAAAATGTTGTGGGTGCCGAACACCAGATCCACGAAACGGTAGTCTTTGCGGATCTTTGCCACCACCTCCGGCTCCTGCATCATGCAGCCGCACAGCCCCACCAGCATGGAGGGGTGTTTCTTTTTCAGGCTGTGGACGTAGCCTAAGTGGCCGTAAACCTTCTGGTTAGCGTTCTCCCGGACGGTACAGGTGTTGTAGAGCACAAAGTCGGCGTGCTCTGACTCCACCTCTGTAAACCCGGCCTTTAACAGGATTCCGCACAGCTTTTCCGAGTCCTTGGCGTTCATCTGGCAGCCGTAGGTCTCAATGTGGAAGGTAGCTGAGAACCCTTCCTCGGCTTTCTTCTTCTCCACCACTTCCCGAAGGCGGTCCAGGAAATAATATTGGCGCTCCGGCTCTCCCGCCGGGGCGCGGTCTAAGGTTTCTGCAAACTGCTGTCTTGTATTATTCACGCGTATATTCACTCCAATATCCTTTGTCCCGCATATGCGGGTTCTTCTTTCCGTGCCCGCAGGCACACTCCATTAAATTATAGAACAGAATCAGGGGGAGGTCAAATGGTTTTGGGAAGAAATAAAAATGAGAAAAAAATGGAGCGCGGCAGCAGCAGGATGATGGCCTGCCGCCGCGGCGCTCCGTTCGCTATGGGAAATCGTTGTAGTTTCCTGCCTTACACAGGCTGAGGTGCCCCGCCATCCGCGGCGCCGGTGGATTCCCATCTGCCCCGCAGGCCTGCGGGCGGGACACCCCAAGTTGGAAGTGGCAGCGGTATGTCAAGGAACGCAAACCGCTTTAACGGAAACAACGTGATCGTCATACCCTTATCCTACCAGGAAAATCTAAAGATTCTACTGGTATAATTCTGAAGAAATCTGAAGATTTCCCGGCGGGGATGTCTGACACGGCCCGTTCCCTTGGAAAATGCTGCCGCCGGACCGTCCTCTACTGAAAATAAGACAGCACCGTATCAAAGGCCACCTGGTATCCAAGCTCCAGGGAGTCTTTCTCCACGTATTCCTCTCTGGTATGGGCCCCGTCCCCGTAGTAGGTGCCAAAGCACACGGCGGGGATGCCGAGAGACAGGGGGATGTTGCAGTCTGTGGAGCCAGGCTCCCGTTTCGACCGTTTTCCCGTGATCCGCTCCATGCGGGCCTCTGCCTGGCAGATCAGCGCCTCCCGCTGGGCCTCCGCCTCTGGGCTTAAATTTTCGCAGGGCCGCTCTCCCACCAGCTGTACCTCGATCCCCGGCCGGTCAAAGATGGCCCGGAACTGTTTCTCCATAAATGCCAGCCCCTCTTTGTTGTCAGAGCGGAATTCGCAGAGCATATGGGCCTCCTGGGCGATGGTGTTGACGGAGGTGCCTCCGGAAATGGTGCCCACGTTGTAGGTGGTCTTTCCCTCTTTCGGCACCTGGATGGCGTAAATGTCGCCGATCACCTTCGCCAGCGTCTGGATGGCGTTCTCCCGGCCGAAGTTTCCGTAGGAGTGGCCGCCCTCGGTGCGGGCCGTCACCAGGAACCGGTGGGAGCCCACTGCCCGGCTGATCACCTCGTCCATCCGTCCGTCAAAGCTGTAGAAGGCCTGGATGCGGGAGCCGTAGGTCTCGCAGATCTTCCGGCTGCCTTTTAAGTTTCCCAGCCCTTCTTCCCCGGAGTTGCACACGAACAGGATGCCGGCATCTTTTGGCTTCAGCCCGTTTTCCGTCACGAACTTGGCGGCCATCAGGATGTTTACCAGGTTGGCGGTGTCGTCTCCCACGCCGGGACAGCAAAGCCGTCCGCCCTCCTCCTTCCAGGGAAGGGGCGTCAGGTCGGGAAACACCACGTCCATGTGGGCCATGAACACTACCACCGGCCCGTTCTCCGTGACGCCGTAAGGGTAGATCACATTCATAGCCTCGTCGGTGAACACTCCCTGGGCCCCCATTTCCTCCAGCCAGTGTCTGCAAAATTCCATCCGCCGCTCCTCCCGGTTGGACGGGGCGGGGATCTGGGCGATGGTCTTTAAAAGCTCCAGCGCCTCCTCTCTGTGAGTCTCAATAAAGGCTGCTGCCAATTCTGAAAGCATGGTAAAATCCTCCTTCTTTTTATGGATCTCGGAACGGTTTTCTGTCAGTGGTTCCGGTCCGGCTCCAGGCTTTTAAAAGCCGAAAGCCGTTTAAAAAGGGCGCCCCGGCCAGGCAAGGCCTGGGGGACACCCTCGTTTTCGTCTCCGTCAATTAGTTCTTATAGGTCTTGCTTAAGAACACGTTTCCGGTGGGATGATAGATGAAGTTGTTTACGTTAGACACGTAGGCGGATAAGCTCTCCTGATGGGAGATGGGCAGCCATACGCACTCGTCTGCCAGTTTCTGCTCCATGGCAGCGTAGGCAGCGTTTCTCTCGTCGCCGTTGGGCAGGGCAGCCGCCTCGGCTAACATCTGCTTGTACTCCTCGTCGTTGTAGTGAGCCACGTTCATACCCGGATCCTCATGAGCCAGCAGGTACATGAAGTTGTCGGGGTCGCCGTTGTCGCCGTTCCAACCGTAAAGACATACGTCGTAGCCCCCGGCGTTGACCTTATCCTTGTAGGTGGTCCAGTCGTAGGAGTCAATGGTGCACTCCACGCCTACCTTTGCCCAGTAGCCCTGGATCGCCTCTGCCAGGGTCTGGCCCGTAGCGGTGTTGTAAGGTCTGGGGTTGGTGTAAGCCAGCATATGGATCTGGGTTACGCCCTTCTCCTGTAAGGTGGCCTGAGCTGCCTCCGGATCGTAGGACGGTCTGGTGATGCCATCGCTGTAGCCCGGCATAAAGCTGGGAAGAATGGTGGTCGCCTCGGTGGCGTAGCCTCTGTACAGGCTCTCCACCAGCTCCGGAACATTCACTGCCTGAGACAGTGCCTTGCGCACCTCCGGATCGGTGATCACATCGGTGTTAAAGCCTAAGTAGTTGATGTTCATGCCCTCTACTTTATTTAATACGCAGCCGGCAGCGGTGATCTGATCCACCACGTTGGCGTCGATGCCGTCGATGATGTCTACCTCGCCGTTGGTAAGGGCTACTACGCGGGCGGAGTTGTCGGTGATGGTGCGGAATACGATATTCTTCGCAACGCCCTTCTCACCCCAGTAATCCTCGTTTCTCTCCAGGACAACGGCCTCGTTCTTATCCCATCTTACGAACTTGTAGGGGCCGGTTCCCACAGGGTTCTCGTTTAAGTTGTTGCCGTACTGCTCGCAGGCCGCCGGGCTTACCATGGGCGCGCCTAAGGACATGGCCAGGTTGTTTAAGAAGGGGGTGCTGGCCTTGGTCAGCTTGAACTCTACGGTGTAGTCGTCAATGACGTTGCACTCCGCCACGTCGCCGTACACGAAGTCGCCGTAGGTCATATCCACCGTCTTGTTGATGGTCTGGCGCTCTACGTTGAATTTCACCGCCTCAGCGTTGAAATCGGTGCCATCGTGGAACTTTACGCCCTCTTTCAGATGGAAGGTGTAGGTCAGGCCGTCATCGCTGATGTCCCAGCTCTCTGCCAGGCAGGGCTCTACTTCCGTGTTGGAATCGCCGAATTTTAACAGGCCCTCATACATCTGTACAATGGGCTTGGAAGACTCACCGTCGTCTACGATGGCCGGGTCCAGTCCTCTGGGATCTGCGCCCTGGGCGAAGGTGATGGTCTGCTCTCTGTCCACATCCTCCGGAACCTCGCCGAAGGCTGTCAGGGCCTCTCCCGCTGCCTGGGTCTCCGGTGCGGCCGCCTCGGTCTGCTCTCCGGATGCGCCCTGGGTGGAAGTCCCTGTGGTCTCGGATGTACCCTGTCCGCCGCAGGCAGCCAGGGAAACAGCCACAGCCGTGCACAGCAGCGCGCTGACTACTTTCTTTCTCATAATTTGCTCCTCCTGTTTTTATTTTTCGTCCCGGTTTTTTGCGCTCCATTATCACGGCAGCACGTTAAAATCGGGACGTGTTAAACACCATTATATTACCATTTCAGGGAAAACTCAACCATTTTCCCGCGGTTTTGCCTGATTTTCCAGGCATTTCCTTCTGTCACAGGAACCTGCGCCCCTGTGGCAAAAGCGTTTCCAAGGGGGATGCGCGCAAAGGAATATGGCTGTTTACGCAGCCGCGCTCCGGCGCGAGTGTGCGCTGTTGCGCACACTTTTTACGTTCCTCTTACTGGTCGTAGAGATGGCAGGCCACCATATGGCCGCCGCCCACGTCTTTTAACTCCGGGACCACGTCGTCGCAGCCCTGGCACTTTTTAAAGCACCGGGAGCAGAACCGGCAGCCCTTCGGCGGGTTGATGGGGGTGGGCACATCGCCGGTGAGGATGATGCGCTCCTTCTTTTTCGTGATGTCCGTGGACGGAATGGCCGACAGCAGGGCCTGGGTGTAGGGATTTAACGGGTTGTCGTAAATCTCGTGCTTTCCGGCTACCTCCATCAGCTTTCCCAGGTACATAACGCCCACCCGGTCGCTGATGTGCTTCACCACGTTCAGTCCGTGGGCGATGAACAGGTAGGTCAGTCCAAACTGCTCCTTTAAGTCGTCCAGAAGGTTTAACACCTGGGCCTGGATGGATACGTCCAGGGCGGAAACGGGCTCGTCGCAGACGATCAGCTTCGGCTCCACCGCCAGGGCCCTGGCGATGCCCACGCGCTGGCGCTGGCCGCCGGAAAACTCGTGGGGGTAGCGGTTTCTCTGATGGTTTGCCAGTCCCACGCAGTTTAACAGGTAGGTGACCCGGTCCTCAATCTGGTTTTCCGGAAGGAGGTGGTTGATGCGGATGGGCTCCGCGATGATGTCCCCGATGGTCATGCGGGGATTTAAGGAGGCGTAAGGATCCTGGAAAATCAGCTGGATGTCCTTGCAGTATTTCCGCCTCTCCCTGGGAGAAAGCTTGGAAATGTCCACTCCGTTGTATAAGATTTCCCCCTCTGTGGGCTTATAAAGGTCCACCAGCATTTTTCCGATGGTGGACTTTCCGCAGCCGGACTCTCCCACCAGGCCGAAGGCCTCGCCCTTGTAGATTTTAAAAGAGACGTCGTCCACGGCTTTTAAGATCTGGGTGGGTTTTCCAAAAAAGCTGGTCTCCACCGTGAAATATTTTTTCAGGTTCTTGACCTCTAACAGAACCTCTCTCGTTTCTTCGCTCATTTAGTTCTCCCCCTCCACTTCCTCGTCGTCGCTCACCAGGAAACAGCGGACTTGCCTGCCGTCCTCTGTGGTCACCAGCTTGGGCATATGCTCCTTGCACTTTTCCATGCAGTGGTCGCAGCGGTCCGCGAAGGAGCAGCCCTTGGGCAGCCTGGTGGGATCGGGCACGATGCCCTTGATCATGTAAAGACGCTCTCTGTCCTCGTCCATCTTGGGGATGGAGTCCAAAAGGCCCTGGGTGTAGGGATGCAGCGGTTTTGTAAAGAGCTGCTGCACCGTGGCCTGCTCTACCACCCGGCCGCAGTACATTACCACGACCCGGTCCGCCGTCTCCGCCACCACGCCCAGATCGTGGGTGATGAGGAGAACGGCCATGCCCAGGTCATTTCTCAGACGGTTGATCAGATCCAGGATCTGGGCCTGGATGGTCACGTCCAGAGCGGTGGTGGGCTCGTCGGCGATCAAAAGCTCCGGGTGGCAGGAAAGGGCCATGGCGATCATCACCCGCTGGCGCATACCGCCGGACATCTGATGGGGGTAGTCGTGGGCCCGTTTCTCCGGGTCCGGGATGCCCACCAGATCCAGCATTTTCACGGCCCGCTTGTAGGCCTCCTCTTTTGATACCTTTTCATGGGTCAGGATGTTCTCCATGATCTGGTCCTTGATCCGGTACACCGGGTTTAAGGAGGTCATGGGCTCCTGGAAAATCATGGAGATCCTGTCACCGCGGATTTTCTCCATTTCCTTTTTCGATTTCTTTAACAAATCCTCGCCGTTAAACAGCAGCTCGCCTCCCGCTACACGGCCGGGGCTCTGGATCAGTCCCATAACGGAGAGGGAGGTAACGCTCTTTCCGGAGCCGGACTCTCCCACCACCGCCAGGATCTCTCCTTTATCCACCTGGAAACTGACGCCGTTTACGGCTTTGACAGTTCCACGCTTGATCTTAAATTCTGTCTCCAGATTCTTTACTTCCAATAACATGACGGCTCCTCCTTATACGCGTTCCTTCGGATCCAGGGCATCTCTCAAGCCGTCTCCGAACAGGTTGAAGGCCAGCACCGCCAGGGTGATGGCAAGTCCCGGGAAGATCAGGGTGTAGGGGGCGGAGAAAATGTAGGTTCTCGCCCGTCCCAGCATATCGCCCCACTCGGCCATGGGCGGCTGAACGCCCATACCCAAAAATCCCAGGGCCGCCGTGTCCAGAATGGCGGTGGAAATCCCCAGGGTGGCGCGGACCACGATGGAGGATACCACGTTTGGCAGGATATGGCGGAAAATAATGCGGCGGTCGGAGTTTCCGATGACCTTGGCCGCGGCTACGTAGTCATTCTCCTTTACGGAAAGAATGGAGCTTCGCACAATGCGGGCATACTCCGGGATGGAGACGATGCCGATGGCGATAATGGCCTTGTCCAGTCCCTTTCCCAGGGCTGCCATCAGGGTGATGGCAAGAAGGATGGAGGGAATGGAGAGCATAATATCCATACATCTCATGATGAAACCGTCCACCCGGCCGCCGAAGTACCCGGCCACAGAGCCTAAGATGGTCCCGATAATCAGGGAGAAGGCCACGGCGCACAGTCCCACCATCAGGGAGATCTTCGTTCCGGACAGCACCCGGGAGAAAATATCCCTTCCCAGCTGGTCCGTTCCGAACAGGTACTGGGAGCAGGGCTTTACGAAGGTGTGGGCCATGTCGGAGTACTCCGGGTCATAGGGAGCCAGAAGGTCCCCGAAAATGGCTAAAAATACGAGAAGGACGATAACCACCAGGCCGCCTAAGGCCGCTTTGTTTTTCTTTAAGGTGTCCCACATCATGCGGATCTGGGACTCCGGTTTTTCGATGACCTCTCCGGCCACCACTTCTGTACGTCTTTTCTTACCCATGGTCTACGCCTCCTTTCCGGAATATTTAATCCTGGGATCGAGGAAGGCGTAGATCACATCCACGATCAGGTTCATCAGCACGAAGATCACGGCAATGAGCAGCACCACGCCCTGCACCACCGGGAAATCCGATTTCATAATGCACTGCACGGTGTAGTTGCCGATGCCCGGCCAGGAGTACACAGACTCCGTCAGCACGGCGCCGCCTAACAGGGAGCCGAGCTGCAGGCCGATCACGGTGGAAACGGGAAGCATGGCGTTTCGCAGCGCGTGGCGGCGGTTTACCTTTCCGTCAGCGACGCCCTTGGCGCGGGCGGTGCGGATATAGTCCTGGTTTAAGGTCTCCAGCATACTGGAGCGGGTCATTCTGGCGATGATGGCCATGGAATACAGGCTTAAGGTTACCGCCGGCAGCACCAGATGGCGCAGTACGTCCACCAGGGCCTCTGTATCTCCGGAGATGATGCTGTCAATAATCATAAAGCCTGTCACCGTATCCGGACGCAGCGCCGGATCCACCCGTCCCGTGGAGGGCAGCCAGTGCAGAGTGCCGGAAAACAGGATGATGAGCATGATGCCCAGCCAGAAAATCGGCACGGAAACGCCCACCAGGGACAGGAGCATTCCTCCGTTGTCGAAGATGGAGTTTTTATGTACCGCGGAGATCACTCCGACGATGATTCCGAATACGGATGCCAGGATGATGGCGATGATGGCTAACTCCACAGTGGCCGGGAACCGGGACATGATCTCCTGGGTCACCGGGGCCTTGGTGTAGTAGGACGTTCCCAGGTCGCCGGTAAAGGCTCCCTTCATGAAGTCCACGTACTGGACGACCACCGGATCATTTAAGCCGTTGGCCTCTCTCCATGCGTCCATGCTCTCCTGGGTGGCGTGCTGGCCCAGTACGATGGGGGCCGGATCCGGAGCGCAGACGCGCATCAGGAAGAACACGATGAGGGACACCCCGAACAGCACCGGGATGAGCAGGAGCAGTCGCTTGATAATGTACTTGATCATTTCTTCTACCTCTCTTTTTTTGATACGGTGGTACGGGCGGAGCAATCCATTTCTGAACCGTTCATCCCCATTTCAGCTCAGAAACGGACTGTTCCACCGGAACCGGCCGAACCGCCTTTTTCCAGGTTTCCCCAGACATCAGTAAGGGCAGATCGCTCTGCCCTTACCCAAAGGCCGGTCCGTCCTCCGGCTTTAGTTTTTGTAGGTCTGGCTTAAGTAGGTGTTGCCAGTGGGATGATAGATGAAGTTCTGCACGTTGGACACGTAAGCAGCCAGGTTCTCCTGGTGGGAAATCGGCAGCCATACGTTCTCGTCGGCAATCTTCTGCTCCATCTCCCCGTAGGCAGCGTTTCTCTCATCCCCGTTGGGAAGGGAGGCGGCTGCAGCCAGCATCTGGGAGTACTCCTCGTCGTGGTACTGAGCCAGGTTGATCTCGATGTCCTCGGAATCCAGCAGGTTTAAGAAGTTGTCCGGGTCGCCGTTGTCGCCGATCCAGCCGTAGAGGCAGACGTCGTAGTCGCCGGTGCCGATCTTCTCCTTGTAGGTGGTCCAGTCATAGGCGTCGATGGTGCAGGTGATGCCCACCTTGGACCAGTAGCCCTGCAGAGCCTCCGCCAGGGTCTGGCCCGTAGCGGTGTTGTAGGGTCTGGGGTTGGTGTAAGCCAGCATATGTAACTCGGTTACGCCCTTGTCCGCCAGAACCTTCTGAGCCTCCTCCGGATTGTACTCCGTCTGGGTCACGTCCGCGCTGTAGCCCGGCATGAAGGACGGCAGGATGGAGGTTGCCTGGGAGGCGTAGCCTCTGTATAAGCTCTGTACCAGCTCCGGAACATTCACAGCCTGAGAAAGGGCTTTTCTCACTTCCGGATCGGTGATGCGCTCCGTGTTGTAGGCCAGGTAGTTGATGTTCATTCCCTCGGTCTTGTTTAACAGGCAGCCGGCAGCGGTGATCTGATCCACCACGTTGGCGTCGATGCCGTCGATGATGTCCACCTCGCCGTTGGTAAGGGCTACCACACGGGCGGAGTTGTCGGTGATGGTGCGGAATACGATTTCTTTGGAAACGCCCTTGTCGCCCCAGTAATCATCGAATCTCTCTAAAACCACAGCCTCATTCTTATCCCATCTCACAAACTTATAGGGGCCGGTTCCGCAGGGGGCCTCGTTTAAGTTGTTTCCGGCAGCCTCACAGGCAGTGGGGCTTACCATGGGCGCGCCCAGGGACATGGCCAGGTTGTTTAAGAACGGGGTGCTGGCCTTGGTCAGCTTGATCTCCACGGTGTAGTCGTCGATGACGTTGCACTCTGCCACGTCGCCGTATACGAAATCGGCGTAGAGCATATCTTCCGTCTTATTGATGGTCTGGCGGTCGATGTTGTACTTTACGGCCTCAGCGTTGAAATCGGTGCCGTCGTGGAACTTCACGCCCTGTTTCAGCTTGAAGGTGTAGGTCAGGCCATCATCGCTGATCTCCCAGCTCTCTGCCAGGCAGGGCTCTACCTCCGTATTGGAATCGCCGAACTGGGTCAGGCCCTCGTACATCTGTACAATCGGCTTGGAAGACTCGCCGTCATCCACCAGCGCCGGGTCCAGACCTCTGGGATCCGCGCCCTGGGCGAAGGTAAGGGTCTGCTCTCTGTCCACGTCCTCCGGAACCTGGGCAAACTCCGTCAGGTTCTCCGCCGCTGCCGCGGTGGCAGCCTCCGTGGTCTCTGCTCCTGCCGCGTCTGCGGACGTCTGAGCCGCGTCCGTAGCCGGCTCGCTCTTGCCGCCGCATCCGGAAAGTACAGCCGCGGTCATGGCGGTGCAAAGCAGTGCACTGACTAACTTCTTTTTCATAATAGCTCCTCCTTTTCCTTTTTCCATCCGGCCGGCAACATTCTGCTACTACTTTAATGTGCCAAAACCGCAATGTTGAAACCGATTATAGCCCGAACGCAGGCAAATTACAACTGTTTCTTGCAAATTTGTTCATTTTTGTATAAATATACAACAATTTGGCGCCTGCTCCCCATATTTTATCGTATTTGGTAAACGGGCATCTGTGCGCATATTGCATACAAACTATGCGCTGGGAGGGGAAATGTATCAGGATCGGGCGGATGTCCGCGTATAGCGCACATTCTCTCGGGGAAACCGGAGGACTGGCGATCTAAAAGAGGATGGGAAAAAGCGGGGCAGCATATTTTTTGTGTTTTTATGCGTTCCTGGAAATGGCTTGAAAATGCGGAGAAAAATCGGAACCCTTCCAGCTCTCTCCGCCTGGGTCCGGCGCGGAAAAAGGGAAATGGCTCTTGCGGCACAGGGAAACCGGGGGATGGCCATTTAAGACGAGCTGGCGGAATGTACGCTGTATGCGTACAGATGACTTGGAGACGGAGAATGAGATTGTACGGACTGGCGTGCCCGCTCCAGGCAGTTCCGCCGCGGCCAGGCTGCACCGGCAGTGATGTTCCCGGGGCAAAAAAGTATACGCCGCAGCGCACACTCGCGCCGGAGCGCAGCTGCGCCGGCAGCCATCTTCCTCTGCGTGGAATGTGCATTTCGCCGGAGGCTTTTGTGTCATGGGGAACGCAGTTTCCTGTTGATACAAAAACGGCCCTTTGGGGAGAAGGCGATCTCCCTCCCAAAGGGCCGTTTCCGGCTGACAAAAGCCTTACGGGCGTACCTGCCCGTTTCCGTAGATGATGTATTTGGTGGTGGTCAGCTCCCGCAGGCCCATGGGGCCTCTGGCGTGGAGTTTCTGGGTGCTGATGCCGATCTCCGCCCCGAACCCGAACTGGGAACCGTCGGTGAACCGGGTGGAGGCGTTTACGTACACCGCCGCCGCGTCCACCTCGTCTAAAAACCGCTGGGCGTTTTCATAATCTTTGGTGACGATGGCCTCGGAATGGCCGGTGCCGTAGCGGTTGATGTGGGCGATGGCCTCGTTTACGCTGTCCACCTGTTTCACCGAGAGGATGTAGTCCAGATACTCCGTTCCCCAGTCCTCCTCCGTGGCGGGAACCATGTCGGGAAGAATGCGGCGGCTGTCCTCGTCTCCCCGCAGCTCCACCGCCTTTTCCTCCAGGCGGGCCTTTAAGAGGGGAAGGAACTCCCCGGCCACAGACCGGTGGATCAGCAGGGACTCACAGGCGTTGCAGACGCTGATGCGCTGGGTCTTGGCGTTGTAGATGATGTCCGCGGCCATGGAAAGATCGGCGGTGGCGTCCACGTAGACGTGGCAGTTTCCCGTGCCGGTCTCGATCACCGGGACGGTGCTGTTTTCCACCACGGAGCGGATCAGCCCCGCTCCCCCTCTGGGGATCAGCACGTCCAGGTAGCCGTTGAGCCGCATCAGCTCCTTCGTGGTCTCCCGGCTGGTGTCTGTGATCAGCTGAATGGCCTCTCCAGGCAGGCCGCAGGCGGAAAGCCCCTCCTGGATGGCCTCCACAATGGCCACGTTGGAACAGAGGGCGTCGCTGCCTCCTTTTAAAATCACGGCGTTTCCCGATTTAAAGCAGAGGCCGAAGGCGTCCGCCGTCACGTTGGGCCGGGCCTCGTAAATGATGCCCACCACTCCTAAGGGAACCCGCTTTTTGCCGATGAGCAGGCCGTTGGGCCGTTTTTTCATGGACTCCACCTCTCCGATGGGATCGTCCAAAGCGGCCACGTCCCGCAGGCCGGCGGCCATGTCCGCCACCCGCGCCGGGGTCAGGCGGAGCCGGTCCACCAGACCGGGGCTCATGCCCTTCTCCACCGCTTTCTCCACGTCTGTTTCATTGGCCGCCAGGATGGCCGCCTCCCGGTTTAACAGGGCGCTGGCGGCCGCCTCCAGGGCGTCGTTTTTCTGCTGCTGTCCCAGTTTCCCAAGAAGGCGGGACACCTCCTTCGCCTTTGCTCCGATTTCTTTCAGATTCATCCTATCCCTCTTTTCTCCGCGCCTTCGCGCAGTCATAAACCCGTTCCTCTGTGACGATCCGGTCCACCGGGCGGTCATGGGGAGAGAGGGCGATCTCCTCTCCCATCACCTGAAATGCAAAGCACAGCCCAATGGCCGGGTGATTCCCTTCCCTGGCAAAAAAGCGGTCGTAGTAGCCGCCGCCGTAGCCGGCACGCCCTCCCGTCCGGTCAAAGGCCAGGCCGGGGGTGATCACCGGCGCCGTGGGACAGGAAAGCTCCCGGCAATGGGAACGGGGCTCTCGGATGCCCATGGCTCCCGGCTCCAGATCTTCAAGGGAAGTTACCTGGTAAAATGCCATCTCCTGCCCCTGCACCCGCGGCAGGCCCACCTGGACGCCTCTGGCCCAGAGGGCTGCTAAAAGCTCCTCCGTCCCCGTCTCCCGCGGCAGGCTGGCGTAGCAAAACACCGTCTGTTCTCCCTCTAAAAGGGGAAGGAGGCGGCGGACGGCCAGGCGGCTCTTTTCCCGCCCTTCCTCCTCCGTCAGGCGGCGTCTCCCCTCCCGCGCCAGGGCTCTGGCCCGTTCTTTTTCCATGGGCTTACACGTCCTTTACGCCGCCGAATTTCTTCCCCAGGTCGGTGATGGTGCCGTCCTTTTCCTGGATGGAAATGTTGTTTAAGCTGCCCCGCAGGCTGGCGCGGATGGCGGCCACGTATTCCTTCCGCAGGCGGGCCTGCTCCTCTTTCTCCTCCTCCGTCAGTCCCACGGACTGGGATTTGTGGTACAGTGCGTTGATCCGGTCAATGTCTTCCTGTCTCATATTCGCTCCTTACTTTGAAAGCCCCGGATGGCGACGATATAGATAGGCGTGCTCGCACGCACAGATATATCGGCATCAGACGGGCTTTCATGATTTGTTATGGTATTATCAGTATGATGTTGGGGGCAAAAGGTATTTTACCCCCTTTGATCCCGGATTGTTTCGCACTGCGTGTTTCCGCAATCCTTAAAAACATTCATAATCCGCTCATTTTTCTGCGAAAAATGGCTGCTTATTCATGTTTTTGGCGGGTCCCAAGGTCAAAAATCCTCTTGCAAGCAAGCTTGCATCGGATTTCCGGCCGTTTGACCCTGGTATCGTCAATATTCGTTGGTTATGTAATGGATTAAGTCAAAATCCAGGTTTTCATGGGCGAAAAACAGGGTTCCCCGCTCCTCTCCCTCCAGGATTTCCTCCACCACCTCCACCCGGTCCCCGTTGGCGATCACCATGTCGGAGCCGGAGTCGGTGGCGATGCGGGCGGCCGCCAGTTTGGCAGACATCCCGCCGGTGCCCACGTCGCTTCCGGTGGTGTCCTTTCCCATCCCCAAAAGCTCCGGGGTGATCTCGTCCACCGTGCTGATGAAACGGGCTTCCGGATGGGTTTTGGGATCGTCGGTGTAAAGGCCGTCGATGTCGGAGAGCAGGATCAGAAGATCCGCCCCGATGAGGGCCGCGACGATGGCGGAGAGCCGGTCGTTGTCGCCGAACTGAATCTCGTGGGTGGAAACGGTGTCGTTTTCATTGACAATGGGAATGGCCCCCAGTTTCAACAGTTCGTCGAAGGTATTCTGGGCGTTGTACCGGGAATCCTCCACGATGATGGTATTTTTCGTCAAAAGCACCTGGGCGGCCGTCTGGTTGTACTCGGAAAACAGTTTCTGGTACACCATCATCAGCCTGGCCTGGCCTACGGCGGCGTAAGCCTGCTTTTCTGAGACGGTCTCCGGCCGTTTCCGGTTTCCCAGGGCCTGGCGGCCGGCGGCGATGGCTCCGGAGGAGACTAACACCACCTCCTTGCCCTGGCCCTTTAAATCGCTGATCACCCGGATCAGCTTTTCTATTTTCATCAGGTTTAAATCTCCCGTCTCCGGATGGGTCAGGGAGGAAGAACCGATCTTGATCACGATCCTTTTTTTATTCTGTAAATGTTCCCGTCTTACGCTGTTCATGGCTGTGTGGGCTCCTCCTTTGTGTAATTCCTGCTGTCATGGCGTTCCGTGGGCGGCGGGGCGTAGCGCCGGACCAGCTCCTCCGCCACCCGGACGCCGTCCATGGCCGCGGAAGTGATTCCACCGGCGTAGCCCGCTCCCTCCCCGCAGGGAAAGAGCCCCCGGACGGCGCTCTCCAGGTTCTCGTCCCTGGGAATCCGCACCGGGGAGGAGGTGCGGCTCTCCACTCCCGCCAGAATGGCGTCCGGTCGGTCAAAGCCGCGGATCTTGCCGCCGAAGGCCTCTACTCCCTCAATGAGGGCCTGGGAAAGAACCTCCGGAAGGACGGTCCTTAAGTCGGCAAAGGCCCAGCCCCCCTTCATCTCCGGCGTCACCTCCCCCAGGGCTTTGCTGGGGCGGTGTTCTTTAAAGTCCTCATAGAGCTGGATGGGGATGGCCCCCTTTCCCGCCTCATAGGCCCGTTCTTCCAGGCGGCGCTGGAACTCCACCCCCGCCAGGGGGCCGTCCCCGCCGAAATCCTCCGGGGTGACAGTGACGATCAGGGCGCTGTTGGCATTTTTTCCGCCCCGGTCGTGGTTGCTCATGCCGTTTACCGCCAGGCGGCCCTCCTCGGAGGAGGCGTTTACCACGTAGCCGCCGGGGCACATACAGAAGGAGTAGACACCCCGGCCGCCGGAGGCCTGATGGGTGAGCTTATAGCTGGCGGCACCCAGGTGCTTTGCCCCCTCCGGCCCGTACTGGGAAAGGTCGATGAGGGCCTGGGGATGCTGGATGCGTAGCCCTACGGCGAAGGGTTTCGGCTCCATGGGGATGCCGCGGGCAAGAAGGGACTGGAAGGTGTCCCTGGCGCTGTGGCCCACCGCCAGCACCACCGCCTGGGCGGGGATCTGCTCCCCGCTCTTTAGGATCACGGCGGCGACAGCCCCGTCTTTCAGCTCTAGATCCGTCACCTGGCTGGAAAAGCGCACCTCTCCTCCCAGGCGCAGGATCTCCTCCCGGATGGCCCGTACCACGCCGCTTAAGACGTCGGTGCCGATGTGGGGCTTGGCCTGGTAGGTGATGGCAGGATCCGCCCCGAACGCAGCCAGGGTCTCCAGCACCAGCCGGTTTCTCCCCGTCCGGTCCTTTACCAGGGTATTGAGCTTTCCGTCGGAAAATGTCCCGGCCCCGCCCTCTCCAAACTGCACGTTGGAATTGGGGTCTAGGGGGCCGCCGGCCCAGAAGGCCTCCACCCGTTTCGTCCGCTCCTCCACCGCCTCTCCCCGCTCTAATAGGAGGGGACGGTAGCCGGCCCTGGCCAACATCAGGCCGCAGAACAGGCCCGCAGGCCCTTCTCCCACGATCACCGGGCGGCAGGAAAGCGGCTCTGTCCCCGGTTTCGGGAACCGGTAGGGCCTCTCAGTGGAGAGCTGGACGTTTTGGTCCTTGGCCCGTCTTACCACCTGGCTCTCCTTTTCCGTCTCCACGTCCACAGCGTAAATATACCGTAGCTCCTCTTTTTTCCGCGCGTCCACGGACTGGCGAACCAGCCGCCAGCTCTTAATTCTTTCCTTTGGCAGCCGCAGGGTCTTTTCTATTTTTTTCTCCAAATCTTCCTGGCTGTGGGTCACAGGAAGCTTTAACTGGTTGATTCTGATCATGTCTGTCTCCGTATGCTTTTTACTGTGAAAGCCCCGGATGGCGACGATATAGATGGGCGTGCTCGCACGCACAGATATATCGGCATCAGACGGGCAAGACGGTATGAGAAAGTAGGGCGATAGCCCGGATTTCGAATACCGTCGGCAGATGGCGGGAACGCCGTAGGCGTGGAGCCATCTGGCTTTCATGATTCGGGATGACCGCGTTAGCGGTCATGTCCGTTTTATCAGTGATTCCGTCCGGCCGCGCTTCGGCCTGCCAGAATGCCGGTGGACCAGGCCCACTGCAGATTGTAGCCGCCGCAGATGCCGTCGATGTCCAAAAGCTCTCCTGTCAGGTAGAGGCCGGGAACCAGCCTGGACTCCATGGTGGCAGGATCCACCTGATCCACGGAAACGCCTCCGCAGCAGATCTGGGCGCTGTCAAAGGACTTTGTGCCGGTGATCTGGGCGGGAAATGCCTTGATCTGGCCCGCCAGGCGCTCCAGTTTCCGGTCGGGGATCTGTCCCGCTGGGTCTGTGAGGGAGATGCCGGAGGAAGAAAGCAGGACGCAGCCCAGCTTTTTGGCAAAGATGCCGGTGAGGAACTCCTCTCCCGTCCGGTAGGGCAGCCGGTCTCTCCGCTCTCTTAAGAAAGAGAGTACCTGACTCTCCTCCCGGTCGGGCCAAAAATCCAGCTCTGCCTCCACCTTTCGTCCCTCTGCCAGGCCTACGGAGGCGTACCGGCTCACCTGAAATACCGGGATCCCGGAGATTCCATAGTCTGTAAGCTGCAATTCGCCCCGGTCCCTGGCGGCTAAGGTTCCGTCCAGATATAGGCGCACCTCCCCTTCTGCCCGGATCCCCGCCAGCTGCCGGAACACCTTTCCACGGCAGATTACCTGCACCAGGGCCGGCAACGGGGGAATGATGGTATGGCCCAACGCCTCTGCCAGCCCGTAGCCGCTGCCATCGGAGCCGGTGGCGGGAGCCGCCTTGCTGCCGGTAGCCAGAATTACGCAGTCCGCCGGGATGTTTATATCCCCCTCCGGGGAGGCGGCCCGCACCAGAAAGGCGCCGTTTTTTCGTTGTTCCACCTGGCGGACGTGGACGCCGCAGAGCAGCCGCGCCCCCAGATGTTCCGCCTCCAGGATTAAGGTGTCCGCCACCGCGGCCGCCTGGGCGGAGCGGGGATAGACGTAGCCGTCCCGGTCCCGCACCGGCAGGCCCATATCCTCAAAAAAGGCCAGGGTCTCCTCCACGGTCACCTTAGACAGCACGGAGGTCGCAAAGCCGGGAGTGCCGCCGCGGTAGCCGGTGTCCGGGTCCAGACGCAGGTTGGTTAAGTTGCAGCGGCCGTTTCCCGTGGCCAGGATTTTTTTTCCGGGCCGCTCCTTGTGTTCCAGCACGGTCACCTGGCAACCCTTTCTGGCGGCAGTGATGGCGGCCGCCAGTCCGGAGGCCCCGCCGCCCACGATCACGATTTTTTTCATGTGTCCTCCATCTGTGCCTGATTTGTGCCGGGAACGCCTTTAGCTGTGACAGATCACAGGCACATTTTTATATAAGTAGTCGTAAAGCTCTTTGACCTGGCTCGGGGGAAGGTTTACGCAGCCGTGGGAACCGTTTGTCTCGTATATGGTCCCGCCGAACTTGCTCCTCCAGTTGGCGTCGTGGAGGCCGATGCCGCCGTTAAAGGGCATCCAGTAATCCACCGGGCTTTCGTACTCATAAGAGCCGTCTGCCTGCTTGGCCCCCCGCAGCACCTTGTCCTTCTGCTTGTAGTAGAGGCCGTAAATGCCGTCGGGGGTTCCGTAATTCTTTGCCAGGTTTCCGGTGACGCAGGGCGCGTCCCACACCAGTTCGCCGTCCTTGTAAAAATAGACGTGCTGGCCGGCGATGTCCACTTCCACATAGGTGGTTCCGTAATCGTTTCCGTCGTGGGAGGCCGCCTGGGAGGTGTAAACCGGCTCCCGGCTCCCGCTCTCCCCGGCCCGGATGGCGGCGATCAGGCTGTCGGTCTCCGCCGCCTGGTCGATGGTCCATCCGTAAGGCCCTGTCAAGGTCACGTCCGTTCCTCTGGTGGTGTGGAAGACGCGGGCCGTTCCGGCGGTGTCGTAGGTTTCTGCCAGGGTTTTTACAAAGGCGGCGGCTGCCTCCCGGTCCACCTCCATCTCCGCCCCCGTCCCCGGTTTCAGCCAGGAGGCGATGACTGCCCCCTCCAGGACTTCCTGCCGTTCTCCGAAGGTGTAGGTGAGGCTCATGGAGGCACTGCGGTTCATGGCGTCTTTTTTCGCGTTTAAGGCCGGGTCATCTGCCCGCACCTGAATCTCTATGTAACAGCCGGCGCTCTCCAGATCCAGGGAGGAGGCGCCGTCCGCCAGGGCCTGTTTCACTGCCTGTTCCAGACGTTCTCCGTCCAGCTCATTTCCCTGGGTTTCCGGGAGGATCACAAAGCCTGTTTCCTCATCCCAGGGAGCGATGGAAGCGTCCGCCGTGGGGCTGGCCCCGGTCACAAGGGGCAGGGCCGCCAGCCGTTCCTTTAAGGCCGCCTCGTCGTAGACGGCGGTCATGGGCACCTGGTAGCGGTTGTCCACGGAGGGACCGCTCACCCGCCCCCCTTCGTTCTGCCCCTGCAAAATCTCCTCCAGGCCGCCGGCAACCTCCACCCGGTATCCGATCTCCGGCCCGGAAAGGGAGGTTTCCGCCCCGTCTCTCCCGTGGATGGTCAGGGTGTAGGAGCCGTTATAGAAGGACTCGATCCGTTCCTCCGCTTCTGCCGGCGTCATGGCCGCCACTCCCACATGGTTTATCTTCGTACCGGAGACAAAGGTCCCCGTGTCATCCTGCGCATAGGCCGCCGTCACGCCTCCTGTCACAAGAAGGGCGCACAGCGCTGCCGTCAACATTCCTTTTCCAACAATTTTTCTCAATCTCTCATTCCTTTCCGCCCGCCTCTTGCAGGCTATACGGAACCAGTATAGACGAAACGGAATGATTAATCAAGAGCGAATCTAGCTGGTGTAGGACTCCAGATAGTTGAAAATGTCCAGCATGGAGGAAAACCAGATGCCCGCCCGCAGCCGCTCCTGCTCCTCCTCCGGGAAATCGGTGACGGGTACGTGGGTGTACATACAGACCCGGTCCCCATCCCTGGGAAAGACCAGCAAAAACCCGTCCTCCACCACCAGATAATAGCGGTTTTCCAGGTCGTGGTTGGCCGCTTCCGCCGTCCCGGCCTCTGTCTCCCCGGTCTCCGTCTCCGCCAGAAACGGCTCGGATACGGTCTCTGTCGCCAGCACCGTATTGGGAATGGCCTTCTCCTCTTTCACGCTCCACCGGGTGATCCCGTATCCCACCGCCAGGCACACGGCGCTGACGCCCAGAAACAGAATCAGGATGTACAGATATTTTTTCATGGAATCGTTCCTCCTTTGGAGGAGAGTATTTCCAGATGGGGAGAATTTATGCAGGCCGTCCGCCGGTTCCCATCAGGCGCCGCCGTACTGGGAAAGAATCTGAAGGGCGATGGCTTTGGCCTCCTGGCTGGTCACCTGGAGGCCCTCCGACTCTCCCAGGTACACGCAGAAGTATAACCTTCGGTCTTCCGTGTCCGCAAAACCAGTAAACCAGGCGTCCACGGTCACGCCCCGGTCTTTTCCCATGCCGGTTTTTCCGTAGACGGCCGCCTCTGTTTCTGACAGACCGGTGAGTTTCATGGCCTGTTTTAAGGGCTCTGTGACCCTTTCCGGGTACTCCGAATCCCCTCCGAAGATCCGCCGCAGCACCTCGACCTGTTCCATGGGGGAAATTTTCAGGGAGGATTCGATCCAGAAACCGGTGAGGGCCCGGTTTTGATTGTTGGTGTTTAACCGGCCCTCCCAGTCGGAAATGTCCTGGTTTCCGTATTGGAGCCGCTCCAGGGTGTCCCCCATCCGCTCCGCCCCGATCTCGTCGATCAGCTCCCGGAAATACCAGACGCAGGAGGTGCGAAAGGCCGTCTCAAAGTCCAGATCCCGGTTCCAGTCCTCATTCCAGAACACCTCCCCGCTCCAGGCGCGGGCGGAATGCTCCGGCGTCAGGATCCCGTTTTCCAGGGCCGACAGGGAGGAAATGATCTTGAAGGTGGAACAGGGGGACCGCCTGGTCCGGGCCAGCTCCGGCTGGTAGACGAGGACGCTGTTTTCCTTTTCATCGTAAAGGACGGCGGCGCCGTGAAATGCCCCAAAGAGGGCGGACCAGTCCGTCTCCTTGAGGGCAGGTGGGGACGCCTGGGAGCTGTCTTTGGTCTCGCTCTCCTCTGGATTTAGCTCTCCATTTTCCGGGGAGCTCTGAGAAACTGCCTCCTCCTTGGAATCGGACGGCTCCCCTGGAGCAATAGACGGCTCCGGGGAAGAATCGGACGTTTCCAGGCCGGAAATCTGGTTCTCTGCTCCGGCACAGCCGTTTGCCAGGAGAGCGGCAGCGATCAGAAAAATGGCGGCAGTTTTTTGAATGTGGTTCATGTTCGTTTCCTTTCCTATATCAATATTTGCGGATACCAATGCCTCCGGCGGGGCGTGTACTGCTGACAACATAACACAGCTTTCCCGATTTGGCAACCGGCTACCGGCCCGGTTTTGACGGCGAAAAGGGGAATCCGAGGTCTTTTACGAATTTAGTGCACATGGTATAATAACGAGGAAAATATGGATCATGCTTGCATGAATCCCTATTTGACGAGAAACTCCATCGAGACGTAGTCGAGATGGTATAATGTGAACACTTGGCGAGGTTTTTCACGAGCCTAGTGAGAATATATGCCTGTGCACTTAATGAGGTTTTTACGAATTTAGTGCACATGGTATAATGAGAGCAGAAAACCAGAAAACCAATTTTTCAATTTCAGGAGCATCCCCATGAACCTTTCCCTTCCCAGCCTTCCAGATGAAACAGTAAAAAACCTCCGGGCCCGCGCCTATACCCGGACGGAGCTGTTAAAACTCCACCGGGCCGCCGTGAACCGGCACCGGGAACTGCAGCGAGGCTTTCGCCACGCCTGCCGGATCACCGCCGGCGCCATCTTCCTCACCTTCCTCCTCTCCCTGCCCTTCCACTCCCCCCTGCTGCTGTGGTCGGTGGGCGCCGCCGCCGGGATGGTGATCCTGATTCTGGCAGCGGTCAAATACGCGGCGGCGGACCGGATCCGGCGGCAGTTCTGCCGGGGGCTGCGGGCCGGTTACCCGGAATGGGAGGAGGAGCTGGGAGCGGAATCTTTTTTCACCTGGCATTCGAAAGGGGATGTCCCTGCCCCGGAGACGGCAGGTTCCTTCGATATTGGGGAACCGCTGACATCCCTGTGCCGGCAGGAAGTCCAGGAGCCCTTTCTTTTTTCCATTGAGGAAGTGTTTGAGCTGCGGGAGGAGCCGGGCCTGGTGGCGGCAGGTATCGTTCAGGGCACCGTCCGTAAAGGGATGACCGCCTACGTGGTATTTCCCCGGTATAAAACGGCCCGGAAAACGACGGTCCGGGAGATTGAGGTGCCCAAAAAGAACGGCTCCGCCTGGAAGGCCGCCTCTGCCTCTGACTGTCACGCCGCCCTCCTCCTCAGCGGATTTGCCCATCCTTCCCAGGATCTAAAACAGGAGCTGAAACGTGCGGTGGTGACCAATGATTGGAATCGCTTTTTTTAGGTTCCCTCTTAAAAAAACAGTGCCGTCCGGCCCCTGCAGCATTAGCGGCGGCCTGAACGGCACTGTTTTTTTATTTGCGCAAAGGAAAATGGCTGTTTACGCAGCCGCGCTCCGGCGCGAGTGTGCGCCAAGCGCACACTTTTTTAGCAAGCACTCATTTTCATCCCAATTTCCATTACATCAGAGAACGGTACAAAGCTGCGATCTCCTCCACGCTGGTGTCCCTGGGATTTCCAGGGCAGCAGGCGTCTGCGTAGGCGGATTCTGATAAGAACTGCACATCCTCCTCCCTGGCAATTTCCTTTAAATCAGCGGGGATTCCCACATCCTGGGACAGCTTGCGCACCGCGTCCACGGCCGCCTTGCGGTACTCCTCCTGGGACATCTGATCCACGCCCTCTACGCCCATGGCCCTGGCGATCTCCCGGTACTTCTCCCCGGTGGCCGGAGCGTTGTACTCCATTACAGTGGGAAGGAGAATGGCGTTTGCCACCCCGTGAGGCGTATCATAGACGGCTCCCAGGGCGTGAGCCATGGAGTGAACGATCCCCAGTCCCACATTGGAAAAGCCCATTCCGGCGATATACTGGCCCAGAGCCATGCCTTCCCGGCCTTCCTTGGTGTTCTCCACAGCCCCTCTCAGATACTTGGAAATGATCTCAATGGCCTTTAAGTGGAACATATCCGTCATCTCCCAGGCCCCCTTGGTGATATAGCCCTCGATGGCATGGGTCAGAGCGTCCATTCCTGTGGCGGCGGTCAGGCCCTTGGGCATGGAGGCCATCATCTCCGGATCCACGATGGCAACCACCGGAATGTCGTGGGTGTCCACACAGACGAATTTCCGTTTCTTCTCCACATCGGTGATCACATAGTTGATGGTCACCTCCGCGGCAGTCCCGGCGGTGGTGGGCACGGCGATAATCGGCACGGAGGGATTCTTCGTGGGTGCCACGCCCTCCAGGCTGCGCACGTCGGCGAACTCCGGGTTGGCGATAATGATGCCGATGGCCTTAGCCGTGTCCATGGAAGAACCGCCGCCGATGGCTACGATGTAGTCAGCGCCGGAGGCCTGGAAGGCGGCTACGCCGGTCTGCACGTTCTCAATGGTGGGGTTGGCCTTGATGTCGGAGTAAACCTCGTAAGCCAGGCCCGCCGCGTCCAGAACCGCCAGCACCTTTCCCGTCACCTGGAATTTGATCAGATCCGGATCGGAACACACAAATGCCTTGTGAAATCCGCGATTTTTCGCCTCGTTTGCGATCTCCTGGATAGCCCCTGCGCCGTGATAGGACGTCTCGTTCAATACAATTCGGTTGCTCATGATACACCTCTCCTTTTCCGGCGGAAGTCCCGCCTTCCGCCTGCTCATTGATTATGATAAAATTTTAACATACCCATGAGAAAAAGCAAGTGACACTTCCGCCGGTTTGTCACATAATGCCCCTCTGTTCGCCAAAAATCCCCGCTGCTCTGCCCTTTTCCCATGCTGAGCCGGTTCCCGCCTTGAAAACAGCCCCGCAACCTCAAGTTGCGCCATAGTTGGTGGAAACAGCCTGGAAATTTTGCTAAAATAGAATTATGAAATTCATAAGACGCTTGGGGAGAACCAGCATGACAGCCGCGGCATCGCGGGCCTATCCGGCTGCAAAATAAAAAAGCCAGCAGCCGTCTTCCTCTGCGCGGAGTGTGCCTCCTTGCGGAGCATTCTTATTTAACAGGAAGCGAAGTTTCCTGTTAAACGAGAAAAACGGAAAACAGGTTCCCGAACTGGTTGGAAATGGCATCTCTGAAATACCCGCGGAAAAACGGCCAGTACGGGGGAAAGTAAGACATATGGATATGACAGATATTTTAGACACTGGTTTTCTGATTTTTAATAGTATGCTCCTAGCTGCGCTTGTGGGAGCGGCGGTCTGCCTTTTCCTGCTGATCGTGAAGGCTCTGAACCGCTATATCCGTTCAACGGAAGTCAGGGAGGAAAGGGAAATCCCCTGCGGATCCCTGGGCGAGGTCCTGAAAGAACACCGCCTGCGCCGAGAAATGACACAGGAATTCGTCGCCGAAACGCTGGGAGTGAGCCGGCAGGCCGTCTCCAAATGGGAAAGGGGCACCTCGGTCCCAAGCACCTCTCATTTAATTGCCCTGGCCAAATTGTACGGGGTTTCTTCGGAAGAACTGCAAAAAAGCGTAAAGGCGGGAAACGGGGACAAAACAGAAACGTAGCCCCCATTTCCCGCCCTGGGGCGGAGAGTTTTCACTTTTCGGAGTTTCTATGGATTCCCCTCCGCCGACCACAGGGAGAAGATTCCGTCCTCCACCACCATGGCCGTCAGCTTTCCCTGAAACACGCATCCGGTGTCGATGCAGATCATCCCTGTTTTCGGCAGGCGGTACCAGCATTTTTCCTTTAAAGGAAGGGCTTGTCCGCCTTTGCCGTCCATATACACCGGCGCGGACAACGGAGTGTGCCCTACCACCGTCAGCGGGCCGCCGTACTGATTGTCCAAAAGGGACATCCGGTCCCACAGCAGCACATCCGCGGAAATCTGGTCCGGCTCTTTATCCTCCATCCCCGCGTGGGCGCAGCGAATCTCCTCGTCCATGTAGTACAGCACCGTATTTTCCTCGATCCAGGCGGCGGAATTCTCCACGAAAGAGCCGCGTCTCTCCCAGGATTTGATGGTGGATTTTCCGCCGTTTTGGCTCCACATCTGACGGAAGTTCGGGTCCCTGGAGTCCTCGATGAGGATTTGTTCGTGATTTCCCCGGATCAGCACACACCGCTCTTTCATCGCTCCCTTTTTCCGGCGCAGAAACACGTAGACCCCATAAGGATCCGGCCCCCGGTCAATGATGTCTCCCAACTGGATCAGCATATCCTGTTTCTCGTCAAAATCCACCGTTTCCAGCAGCTTTTTCAGAGGACGGATGCACCCGTGCACATCCCCCACTATGATTTTCCGCATTTCCATTCCTCCTCACGGCCGTTCCTCCAAAAAAGACAGCAGGGTGTCCAGCTTCGCCGGCAGCGCCTCCACCAGCAATTCCGCCAGCGTCTCCGGCTCCTCCTTCATCCCGGTGCGCACCCACTCCACCGTCATGTGAATGGAGCCATGGCAATACATTTTAAGCAGAAATTCCACGTCCGCGTTCAGCTCCCGCCCCAGCTTCTTTTTCAGGATTCCCCGGTAAAAATTCAGGATGTACTCATAGTCGTATTTTACCAGGGAATTGTAGTCGTTGGAGTTGAAAGCGCAGGTGAAAAACACCCGCTCCTCCCGGATAAACTGAAACTTTTTCGTCAGCCCCTCCCGCAGAGTCAGGCTCACTCCCATTTCCTCAAAGGACTGCTCCACCAGCCGCTCGAAGTACCAGTTTACCAGGTCGTATTTGTCCTTAAAATTCCGGTAAAAGGTCTGGCGGGTCAGCCCGCAGTCCGCCACGATGTCCGTCACCGTGATCCGGTCCAGAGGCATCCGGCCCATCAGATGCTTGATGGCCTCCGCCAGCCGGAATTTTGTCCTGTCCTGCTGTCCCATTCCGTCCTCCTATTTCATATTAATCCAAAACTGCCACAGGCAGGCGCCTAAAAACAGCGCCATCCCCACGTTTCCAAAAGCGGTGGGAAGGATCCTGGCGGCGGGCAGCTCCTCCGGGCCCCGCAGAAACTTTCTCCGTTTCCACAGGCAGACCGCCAGCACAGCTCCGGCCACCGCCACGGAAAAGATCAGCAGGGAATACACCATCACCAGCACATCCGCCACCCAGGTATAGCGGCTCAGCTGCAAAAGCAGCGTCGAGATCACACTTCCCTGAATATTAATGCACATATGGAGAAGAATGGTATGTTTCACCTTTCCCGTGCGCAGGTAGACGTAGGCGAGGATCATTCCCAGCCCCCAGGCGTAGAAAAACTGGTAAAAATTCCCGTGAAACAGCCCAAAGGTTATGCCGGAAACTAAGATCACCGCCCGGTCCCCGTAGTTTCGGATCCGGTCAATGAGCAGCTTGCGGAACATGATCTCCTCAAATACCGGAGCTACCACCGCGGTAAACAGCACCATCACCACCAGATTTTCCTGGCCTAAAATATCGTCCACCGGGTTAAACAACTCCCGGTCCAGCAGGGCGGACACCAGGGCTAACAGTACCCTGGAAAACAGGTTTCCCGCCTGCATCACGCCAATGGACACCACCAGGCAGACCACTGCCCTGCTTAAGGGAAAGGCCTCCCGCCCTCCCTCCGGCTCCGGCTGTACCGGCACGCGCCGGATAAAAAACAGATATACGGGGAACCCCACCAGATACATTCCCCCCATGGATAAGAGGACGGAACCGGTGGTTCCTAACAGGCTGTCCCACCCCATAAGCCGAAACAGGAGCACCGCCAAAAACTGGGCCGCCATGGCAGCCGCCGAAAACATAAAGTATGCCAGTCCAATGTCAGAAAACTGTTTTCTGATCTGCCGGTAATTCAAATTCATATAGGATCCTCCGTTTTCCCATGTACGGGAGTTTTTCCCAGAGCAGACGAAACGGTAAAAAATGTGCGCTTGGCAAACACTCGCGCCGGAGCGCGGCTACGTCAGCAGCCATATTCCTCTTACAGGCAGGCCCGCGTCAGATTTCCCGCCGTTTGACTCTGGTATTTCATTGTAGCATACTTTTTTCTGGGATACTACTTAAGATTCCTCCCTCCGGTCAACGGATACTGATGCGAAAACTCAGGGCGCAGACAGCCAAAAGCAGAATCATCCCCACATTTCCAAAGGCCGTCCGCGCCAGGAGAGGCAGAGACAGCTCCTGCTCGCCCCGGCGAAAGTGACGCCTGTTTCTCAGGCAGACCATCATGCAGATCCCGCCAAAGGCGCACAAAACCAGAAGGGCCGAATAGGCATTGAATAAAATCTCCACTGGAAACGAGACCATTCCCCAGAGAAACAGCCCCCTTCGCATATTGATGACAAACAGATTGATGGCCATACGAAGAAGGATGGTATTTTTTACATTCCCGGTGCGCAGATAGAGATAAGCTAAGACCATTCCCATCCCAAAGGCGGTAAAGAGCTGTAAAAAATTTCCACAGACCAGCCCAAAGATCAACCCGGAGATAAGGATCGCCGTCCGATCTCCATAATCGCGGATCCGGTCGATCAGCATTTTCCGGAATATCAGCTCCTCCACAATGGGGGCAATTCCTGTATACAACAGGACTTCCAGCGCCAGATTTCCGCCGAAGGAATATCCCGGTGAAAGCAGAAGAAGATCCAGCGGGAGGCCGCGCAGAATGGAAATGACCAGAAACGCCAGCCTCCCCAACAGGCTGCCGGCCATCACCATGCCCATGCAGACAGAAAAACTGACGGCAAATCCTGTGGGGGACAGCCGTTTCTCCGTTCCTTCTGGCAGGGGCTGCGCCGGTATCCGCCCCATCAGCAGCAGATACACGGGAAATCCCACCAGATACATTCCGCCTGCGGCGATGACAAGCGCGGCTGTCCGAAGGGAAATCAGCCGGTTCACTCCCGTTTTGTTGAGGATTGTCCATATCAGAAACTGTCCCCCAAAGGATGCTGTCCAAAAAGCGCAGAAAACCATGCCAATGTGGGAAAACCGCTTTCGAATCTGCCGAATGTCCCGTTCCATAGGCCCCTCCCTTCCTCCTTTTCGCTGCCTCACACCGAAAACAGCGTCATCTGCTCATACTCCGCCTGCCGCGTCAGCTCCATGGGAGTCTGGCGAAGCAGTCTCTCCGCGGCGTTCCAGTCTCCCAGCCAGTCCTGGATCTGCTCCCGTTTCAGGATCAGAGGCATCCGGTCGTGGACCGGTCTCATGGATCCGTTCGCCTCCGTAGTCAGGATGACGAACCGCTCCTCATTGTCCCTGATGTCAAAGCATCCGGCCAGGTACAAAATCTCTCCGTTCCGGCTCTGAAAGGTGTACCTTTCCTTTTCCCGGTTCCACTCGTAGAACCGGCGGACGGGCACCACCGCCCGGTGGTAGCGGATTCCCTCCGCGAACATTCGCTTTTCGGTCACGGATTCCACCCGGGCGTTGATCACCACCCCGGAGCCGGAAGGGCCGGGATAGCCCCATTTCATGGCGGAGAGACAGAGGGCTCCGTCCTTTTGGCGCAAAAGCAGGGCCCGTTCCGTGGGGCGCACGTCCCGCCCCGGTTCTATCATTTCCACCTCCCGGTCCGCCCTCTGAACCAGCCGCCTCATCTCCCCGATCAGCTCTCGATCCGTATAAAACAGACTGCACATTTTCCTATCCTTCCTTTTGTAAACTGCGCGCCCCGCGGGGAAGGCTCCTTCCGCCGGAGGCGGTTCTGCCACAGGAGACGCATTCTCCCATGACAGAAACAAAAACGTGTGCGCTTGGCGCACACTCCGCCGGAGCGCGGCTGCGTAAACAGCCATTTTCCTTTGCGCGGTGTGCGCCTCCTTGCGGAGCATTCTTGTTTAACAGGAAACGAAGTTTCCTGTTAAACAAAGAAGAAATGCCCTCCGTCCATGGAACGAAAGGCATTTCCTGTTTTCTATGATCCGGTCAACGGCATGGCGCCTGACGGTTCAAACGCGGCCCGCAGGACGTTCCCGCGGCGCCCGATGTCTGTCTTACGCCTCGCCGTCAGTCTGGGAGGCTCTCGCCTCCACTTCCCGTTTCTGCACATCGCCGGGAGCCTGCTCGTAGCGGCTGAACTCATACTCGTACTCGCCGATGCCGCCGGTCATGGAGCGCAGGTCGGTATTGTAGCCAAAGAGCTCAGACACGGGGATGTCCGCCTCAATGGTCTGCTTGCCGTGGTGATTGGAATTCATGCCAAGGACGCGGCCCCGTCTCCGGTTCAGATCGCCCATGACATCGCCGGTGAATTTATCCGGCACCGTCACCTTTAAGGAGGCGATGGGCTCTAGCAGCACGGGGTTGGCATCCATAAAGCCCTTCTTGAAGGCCATGGTAGCCGCCATCTTAAACGCCAGCTCGGAGGAGTCCACCGGATGGTAAGAGCCGTCCACCAGAGTCGCCTTCAGTCCCACTACCGGATAGCCGGCCAACGGGCCTTTGAGAACGCATTCCTGAATGCCCTTCTCCACAGCCGGGAAGTAGTTCTTCGGCACGGCGCCGCCGAACACTCTCTCCTCAAATACGTAGGGGATCTCTAAGTCGCCGGAGGGCTCAAACTCCATCTTTACATCGCCGTACTGGCCGTGGCCGCCGGACTGTTTCTTATATTTGCCCTGGACTTCCACTTTCTTGCGGAGAGTCTCACGGAACGCGAATTTCGGCTTGCTCAGCTCGATCTCCACTTTGTAGCGGTTTAAGAGCTTGCTCACCACCACTTCCAGCTGCTGGTCGCCGATTCCGTAGAGGAGCAGCTGGCGGTTCTCTTTATCATTGACCGCCTTTAAGGTGAGATCTTCCTCCATCAGCTTGGACAGGGCGCTGGACACCTTGTCGTCGTCGCCCTTGTTCACCGTCTTATAGCGCATATAGGTGTAGGGCTTGGAGATCTGCGGTTTGTGGTAGAGAATGGGGGCGGACCGCACGGCGATGGTGTCGCCGGTCTGGGTCACCGTCAGCTTGGCCACGGCGCCGATGTCGCCGGCCTTTAACTCTGGAACCTCGATGGCGTCCTTGCCTCTCAGCACGTAGAGCTTGCCCACTTTCTCCTCGGTCTCTTTATTTACATTGTAGATGGAACTGTCCGCCTTTAAGGTGCCGGTACAGATCTTCATCAGGGAATATTTTCCGATAAACGGATCCACGATGGTCTTGAACACTCTGGCAGATAAGGAAACGTCGTCGTTATACTTTGCCGTAAAGCGCTCGCCGGTGGAAATATCCACGCCCACGCACTCGTATTTGTCCGGTGACGGGAAATAGCGGTCGATGGAGCGGAGCAGAATCCGCAGTCCCTGGCAGTTTAAGCCGGAACCCATCATCACGGGAACAATGCTGCCGTCGATCACGTGCTCTCTTAACGCATTGGAGATCTCCTCCTCCGTGAACTCCTCTCCGGAGAAATAGCGCTCCATATATTCCTCGCTGGTCTCGGCAACGGCCTCGATCAGGGCATCTCTGGCGATGCTTAAGTTTTTCTGCACGTAATCCGGAATGTCGCACTCCTCATATGTACCGACGCCGGTGAAACGGCGGCCGCCCATCTTCACCACGTTTACGAATCCCACGAACTTCTCATTCTCACGGATGGGGAGCTGGAAGGGAGCGATCTTTCTTCCGAACTGTTTCTCCAGCTTTAATACCACCTCACGGTAGCTGGCCTGGTCGTCGTCCATGTTGGTGACGAAAATGATCCTGGGCAGACGGTATTTCTCACAGAGATCCCAGGCTTTTTCCGTTCCCACCTGGATGCCTGCCTTGCAGTTGACCACGATGACGGCGGCGTCAGCCACGCTCATGGCCTCCTCCACCTCGCCCACAAAGTCGAAATATCCGGGGGTGTCTAACAGGTTTACCTTCACAACACCCTCCTCTCCCTCATACTCCAGGGGAATCAGGGATGTGGAGATGGAGAACTGCCTCTTGATCTCTTCTTTATCATAGTCGCTGATGGTATTTCCATCAACTACCTTGCCCATCCTCTTGGTCACTCCGCAGACGAGAGCCATCGCCTCTGCCACGGTAGTCTTTCCGGCGCCGCCATGCCCTAAGAGCACGACATTCCGAATTTGCTGTGTTCCGTATACGTTCATAAATAGTCCCTCCTGTTGAAGAATTTCGCCTATGACCATATTGTACTAAAAATTCTGTAAATTTACAAGCTTAATATACAGTTTTGCTAAAAAATTTTGCATTCCCTTTTCACTGGCTGTCTCTTTCCTGGAAACCCTGCCCTTGTGGCTCTTTACTAATTTGCTTTAAAGTGCAAAACTTTAAAGTAATAAACGATTGACAATTTTATGCCTTTCCGATACAATCGGTATAATTGCAGAAAAAGGAGAGACAGTCATGATTATTATTATGAAACCAGGTGCCTCCAAAGAGGCGGTTCGGCATATCACCGATCTCATTGAATCGAAAGGGCTGACGGCTCATTTATCCGAGGGAACTCAGGTCACCATCGTGGGTGTGGTAGGGGACAAAACCCTTCTGGCCAATTCCAACCTGGAGCTGGCGGACGGGGTGGACAAGATCGTCCCCGTCACCGAGTCCTATAAGCTGGTAAATAAAAAATTTCACCCGGAGCCTACCACTGTCCAGGTGGGCCCCACTTCCGTGGGCCCGAATACCTTGACCGTCATGGCCGGGCCCTGCGCCGTGGAGAGCCGGGAGCAGCTGATGGAGACGGCCTTTGCCGTAAAAAAGGCGGGAGCCAATTTCCTCCGGGGCGGCGCCTACAAGCCCCGCACTTCCCCCTACGCCTTCCAGGGACTGGAGGAGGAAGGCCTCAAATATATGAAGGAAGCCAGGGAGGCCACCGGCCTGGCAGTCATCTGTGAGGTGACCAGCCAGCGGGCCCTGGAGGCGGCGGCGAAGTACGTGGATATGATCCAGATCGGCGCCAGAAATATGCAGAATTTCGAGCTTTTGAAGGAATGCGGCCGCGCTGGGATCCCGGTGCTCTTAAAGCGGGGCTTAGCCGCCACCATCGACGAGTGGCTGAACGCGGCGGAGTACATCATTTCCGAGGGAAATCACAATATTGTGCTCTGCGAGCGGGGCATCCGCACCTATGAGACGTCCACCAGGAACACCCTGGATTTAAGCGCCGTGCCGGTGATCCGCCAAAAGAGCCATCTGCCGATTATCGTGGATCCCAGCCATGCCACCGGCGTTTACTCCTACGTGCCGCCTCTGGCGAAGGCCGCTGTGGCCGCCGGGGCGGACGGCCTGATGATCGAGGTCCATCCCTGTCCGGAGCGCGCCCTCTCCGACGGCCCCCAGTCCCTCACCTTCAGCAATTTCGACGGGCTGATGGCAGAGCTGGAGCCTTACGCCAAGCTTTCCGGGCGGACCATCGCCGGAAAGAAATAAGGCAGGCGGCGCAGGCAACCACACACAGGGAGGAATACAGAATATGAAGGAATCGGTAATCGGCTTTATCGGCCTGGGGCTCATCGGCGGCTCCCTGGCCAGAGCCTTAAAAAAGGCCAGTCCTGAGCTGACGGTCATGGCCTATATGCGCTCCGCGGACAAGCTGCGTCAGGCCCAGGCGGACGGAGTGGTGGACGAGATCTTAGACGGGGTGGACGAGCGTCTGGGACGGTGTGACATGATCTTTCTCTGCACGCCGGTGGAGTACAACGAGGGCTATCTGCGGGCGGTAAAGCCCTATTTAAAGGAGGGCGCCCTGGTGACGGACGTGGGAAGCACCAAAACCAGCATCCACCAGGCCGTAAAGGAGCTTTCCATGGAAGGCGTCTTTGTGGGAGGCCACCCCATGGCCGGTTCAGAGAAAACGGGCTATGAAAACTCCACCGATCATCTGCTGGAAAACGCCTACTACATGATCACCCCGCCGGAGGGAGCGCCGAAGGAAAACGTGGAGCGTCTGGTGGCGGTGGCAAAGGCGGTGAGCGCCATCCCCATGGTCCTCTCCTGCGGGGAACACGATCTGGCGGTGGCGGCCATCAGCCATCTGCCCCATATCGTGGCCTCCAGCCTGGTAAACTTGGTGCGGGACGCCGACGACGACCGGGAGACGATGAAACAGATCGCCGCCGGAGGCTTTAAGGACATCACCCGCATCGCCTCCGCCTCCCCGGAGATGTGGGAGCAGATCTGTATGACCAACACGGGGAACATCGCGGAAATGCTGGAGCGCTACATCACATCCCTTCAGAGCGTCCTCTCCTCCCTCCGGGGACGGGACGAGGCGGCCATCCACCGGCTGTTTGACTCCTCCCGCGCCTACCGGAATTCCATTTCCGACCGGAGCCGGGGAGCCATTGAACCGGAGTATTCCTTCTCTGTGGATATTGTGGACGAGGTGGGCTCCATTTCCACCCTCTCCGTCATCCTGGCGGCGAAGGGCATCAGCATCAAGAATATCGGCATTAACCACAGCCGGGAGCACGGGGAGGGGGCGCTGCGCATTTCCTTCTACGACGAGGAGGCAAGAACCGCCGCCTGGAACCGGCTCACAGATTACAAATACACCCTCATCCCGTAGGGCAGAAAGGACGAACCATGAATTTTTCAAAAATTTCTTCCCTGAAAGGGACCCTGGCTGTGCCGGGGGACAAATCCATCTCCCACAGGAGTGTAATGTTCGGATCCCTGGCAAAGGGGACCACGGAAATCACCCATTTTCTGAAAGGGGCGGACTGCCTTTCCACCATCTCCTGTTTCCGGAGCATGGGGGTGCAGATTGAGGAGCAGGACGGAACCATCTTCGTGCGGGGAAACGGCCTCCATGGCCTGAAACGGCCGGAGCAGGTGCTGGACTGCGGAAACAGCGGCACCACTACCCGTTTAATCAGCGGCATCCTGGCGGCCCAGCCCTTTGACGTCACTCTTACCGGGGACGAGTCCATCCAGAAACGGCCTATGAAACGGATCATGGATCCCCTCTCCCTCATGGGAGCCAAAATTGAGAGCGTCCGTGGAAACGGCTGCGCCCCCTTACGCATTTCCGGCGCTCCCCTGCGCGGAATCCACTACTCCACTCCCGTGGCCTCCGCCCAGGTAAAATCCGCTATCCTGCTGGCGGGGCTGTACGCCGGCGGGGAAACCAGGGTGACGGAGCCGGCCCTCTCCCGCAACCACACGGAGCTTATGCTCTCCGCTTTCGGGGCGGACGTAAGCACGGAAGGGACCACCGCCGTGATCCGTCCGGCAGAGGAGCTCTTTGGCCAGCGCATCCAGGTACCGGGGGACATCTCCTCCGCCGCCTTCTTTTTAGCCGCCGGGCTGCTGGTGCCGGATTCGGAAATCCTCCTGCAAAATGTGGGGGTAAATCCCACCAGAGACGGAGTGCTGCGGGTATTCCGGCAGATGGGGGGAGACATTGAGACGGTGAAAACGGTGTGCGGCGGCGGGGAACCGGCGGCGGACCTGCTGGTAAGGACCAGCCGTCTCCACGGGACGGTGATCGGCGGAGACATCATTCCCACTTTGATTGACGAGCTGCCGGTGATCGCCGCGGCCGCCTGTTTCGCGGAAGGGGAAACGGTGATCCGGGACGCCGCGGAGCTGAAGGTAAAGGAGTCCAACCGCATTGAGGCCATGGTGACCAATCTGACGGCCATGGGAGCCGACGTCCGGGAGACGGAAGACGGCATGGTGATCCGGGGCGGGCGTCCCCTTCACGGCGCCCTCATCCACAGCCACAATGACCACCGCATCGCCATGACCTTCGCCGTGGCCGGACTGGCCGCGGAGGGTGAGACCCAGATTCCCGCCTGGGACTGCGTGGATATTTCCTATCCTACATTTTTGGAGGATCTGAAGGCGTTGGTGTGAGGCGGCGGGAATCATTTGACAATTCCATAATCGTGAAAAACAGGCGGTATGCAGCTTTTTTCCAACTGCATACCGCCTGTTTTGCCATTATGTGGTTTTTCTGCGGTTTCTACATTCTATATCTGTATTCAATGATCGCCGTTTCACGCTTTCGCCAGTTTCTCCACCGCCGCGCACACCACTTCCACGCCCTTCTGGAGCTGGTCGTAGTCTGTCCACTCCTCCGGACAGTGGCTGCGGCCGCCTTTGCTGGGCACAAAGACCAGTCCGATCTTCGCAATATCTGCCATGATCATGGCGTCGTGCCCCGCGCCGGAGAGCATCCGCTTGGAGGTGATCCCCAGTTCCCCGGCAGACTCCTCCAGAATCCGGCACACTTCCCGGTCCGTCTCCACCGGATCCGTCTCCATCATCACCCGAATCTCCCAGGTAATGCCGGGATTTTCCGCCTCTTTCTGGAGGGTTTCCCGGATGGCCTTCTCCACCTGGTCGATGCAGGCCTTGTTCCGGCTGCGGATGTCCACGAAGAAGGTAACGGTGCCTGCCACGATATTGAAGGAGCCGGGAAGAACCTGGGCCTTTCCCACGGTGGCTACCGTGCCCTCTCCCGCCTGAACTGCCGCCTCCGTGGCCGCCAGGGCCGTCCTGGCCGCCGCCAGAAAGCTGTCCGCCCGCATATTCATGGGGGTGGTGCCTGCGTGATCCGGACGGCCGTGGATGGTCACCTCCAGCTCCCGGATGCCTACGATGGTTTCCACGATTCCCAGCTGTTTCTGCTCCGCCTCCAGGATGGGGCCCTGCTCAATGTGGAGCTCGATGAAATTCTGGATCTCTCCCGGTTTTCTCACTGCTTCCTGGAACCGGTCCGGATCCAGGCCAAAAGCCTTCATGGCCTCGCCGGTGGAGATCCCGTCCCCGTCCCGGAAGGTGGCCAGTTCCTGGGCCGTGAGCCGCCCCGTCATAGCCCGGCTGGCAAAGAGGCCGCCGCCGAACCTGGCGCCTTCCTCCTCCACCATGGCGATGAATTCCACCGGACGGCGGAATTTCAGACCGTTTTCATGGAATACCCTGGCGGTCTCTAAGGCCGTGATCACGCCGGCAGGGCCGTCAAAGTTGCCGCCGTTGCGGACGGAGTCAAAGTGGCTACCGGTCATCACTGACGGGGCGGAAGGATCCTCTCCCTCCAGCCGGCCGATGATGGTGCCGCAGGGGTCGATCCGCACCTGCAGTCCGGCCTCCTCCATCTGTTTCACGATGTAGTCCTGGGCCTTCTTATGCTCCTCGCTGAAGGAAAACCGGGTCAGCCCGGCTCCCGGTGTGGAGTTGAAGGCCGACAGGGCCTCGATGTCCCGCTGAATGCGCTCCAGATTCGTTCTCATACTCATTCCCATCCTTTCTTTCTCTTGAATTTAATCCAATCCGATTCCCGGTCCCCCGTGGATTCCCGTTACCGGCTCCGTGGGAACCTCCGCAGGCGGAGCGGTCTCCTCCACCGCGGGAGTCTCCGCCTGGGTGGTAATGGGCTCCGTGTAAACCACTACGTCCTTTTTCGTCCCCGTTTCCGGTCCCGGTTCCTCAAAGGAGGCCGGCTCCAGCCCTTCCACGTAGTGGGACATGGCCGTTTTCCAGATCTGGGCGGGATAGGTGCTGCCCCACAGGGAGGACAGGGCTCTGGGCTGGTCGTAGCCCACCCACACCGTCATGGTGTAGTAGGGGGTCATGCCGCAGAACCAACCGTCTTTGCTGTTGTTGGTGGTGCCGGTCTTTCCGGCGGCTTCGATGTCGCCTCTCCAGCCCATGCCGCTGGCCGTTCCTCTGGTGACCACTCCCGTCAGGATGTCCACCATCACCAGGGCGGCGTTTTCCTCATATACCCGGATGGGTTTCGGATCTTCATAGATTTCTTCCCCGTTCTTGTCCTTCATGGACTGGATACAGGTGGGATCCCGGTACATTCCCTTGTTGGCCAGGGCCGCGTAGGCCCCTGCCATCTCCTCCGTGGTGACGCCGTGGGTAAAGCCGCCCAGGGACGCCGCCAGGTAGTAGTCGTCCGGCACAATGTTGTCAAACCGCATTTTCGTCAGATAGGACATTCCCACTTCCGGAGTAATGTCCGCGTAGACGGACCAGGCCACGCCGTTGCGGCTCCGCTCCACGCCCTGGCGCAGGGGCATGGTGCCTCCCGGGAGTTTCGTCAAGTCGTCTCCCTTATCCGCCTTTTTGGCAGCGTCGATACTCACGTCTTTTACGATCGTGCTGGAGGTATAGCCGTTTTCCAGGGCGGGGGCGTACACGATAATGGGCTTGATGGAGCTGCCCGGCTGCCGGTCGCTCTGGTAGGCCCGGTTTAAGCCGTATACGTCCGTCTCCTGGCTGCGGCCACCTACGATGGCTACCACCTTTCCCGTGGAGTTGTCCACCACGGTGGCGGCGCCCTGGAAGGCGTAAATGCCGTTAGCTGCCGTCTCGTCGCTGAAACTTAAGCCCTCGTCGATGGCGTTCTGGAGATAGTCCTGTTTCTCCGGATCCAAGGTGGTGTAAATGTCGTAGCCTCCGGTGTAGAGCTCCTCCTTGGCTATGGCGTAGGCCTCGTCGTAGCGCTCGCTGTAGTCCTTGTACGCCTGATTGCTCCGGAACCCGTACTGGAAGGCAAAGCCGTCCAGTTCCATAAGGTAGCGCACGGCGCAGTCGATGGCGTAGGTGGTCTCGTAGTTGTGGAACCCGTAGTCCGGTTTTTCGATGGTGATGGTCTCCGCCACCGCCCTGTCGTGGTCTTCCTGGGTAATATAGCCCATTTCCAGCATATCGTCCAGAATCTTATCCCGCCGTTTCAGAGCGTTGTCCGGGTGGCGGTAGGGATTGTAGTAGCTGGGGGAGTTGGGGATGGCGCAGAGGTAGGCGATCTGGCTTAAGCTCAGCTCCCGGGAGGATTTCCCGAAATAGCCGATGGACGCCGCCTCTAAGCCGTAATATGTATTGGCAAAGCTGATGTCGTTGATGTAGAATTCCATGATCTGTTCTTTGGAATACTTCTTCGTCAGCTCCTGGGAAATCAGCATTTCCTTGGCTTTTCGCACCAGGGAGACCTCTCTGGTGAGAAACCGGTTCCTGGCCAGCTGCTGGGTGATGGTGCTGGCCCCGTGGACCTCCTCTCCCTCTGTGGTCAGGAAACGCAGGCCCACCCGGAAAATGCCCTTCCAGTCGATGCCGGAATTCTCCCAGAACGTCCTATCCTCCACGGCCACAAAGGCCTGGACGGCGTACTCCGGGATCTGGTCATAGGGCAGATAGAAGGAATCCTCGTCCTTCGTCAGCTTGGCGATGATGGCGCCCTCACTGTCATAAATGTAGCTGGATTCCTGCAGGCGGAAGGTGTCCAAATCGCTGTCTGCCACCACCTGGACGGCCATCTGCTTGTATTCCACATACCGGGGGTAGATCTCCGTCACTCCCACCACGGCCCCCACCGCCAGCGCCAGCACAAACACTACCGCCAGGGTGACGCCCAGAATCTTGAAAACCAGAAACAGCGGGCGGAACAACAGCCCCAGGTAATACCCGGCGTTTCCCGTCTTTCCCGCCCTTCTGTTTTCCGGCGCCTTTTTCTGTTTTTGTTTCTTTTTGGTGTTGGAATGAATCTTCATACTAACCTCATCCTATATGCACAATCATAAAGTGGTAAAACCTCTGTTTACCACTTTATCACAGATTCCATCGTTCTACCAGACATATTTCAAAAGAATTCCTCTGTTTTTTCTTAAGATTTTGGGATACGGTTCTCACGCCAGAATTCCCAGATGTTCTAAGAGGATTTTCGTCCCCAGAAGGATCAGGATGACGCCTCCCACGATCTCGGCCCTGGCCTCGTATTTGCGGCCGAACACATTTCCGGCCTTCACTCCCACTACAGACAGGGAGAAGGTGGTAATTCCGATAAAGCTGATGGCAGGAAGAATCTCCACGTCCAGGAAGGCGAAGGTGATGCCTACCGCCAGGGCGTCGATACTGGTGGCCACTGCCAGCAGAAACATTTCCTTGACTCCCAGGGCCGCGTCCCCGTCCTCACAGCACTCCTCCTCGCCGGAAAGCGCCTCCCGGATCATGTTGATGCCGATAAAGGCCAGCAGGACGAAGGCAATCCAGTGGTCAATGGCCGTGATCCTGTCCCGGAACTGAATGCCCAGTACGTAGCCCAAAAACGGCATCCCGGCCTGAAACCCGCCGAACCACAGGCCCACGATCACCGCCTTTCCCACAGTGATCTGTTTCATCGCCAGGCCCTTGCATACGGCCACGGCGAAGGCGTCCATGGAAAGACCTACAGCAAGCGTAAAAAGTGTCAGCAAATCCATAATTTTTCCCCTCCGATGGTATGGAAACAGGTGTGGGAAAAATTCCCACACCCGTTCTTTCAAAGCGTGTATAGTTTACCACAGGAGAGGCTTTGTTGCAAGACTTATTTAGTGTGAAAGCCCCGGATGGCGACGATATAGATGGGCGCGCTCGCGCGCACAGATATATCGGCATCAGACGAGCAAGACGGTAGCACAAAAAGTGTGCGCTTGGCCCGGATTTCGAATACCGCCGGCGGATGGCTCCACACCTACGGCGTTCCGCCATCTGGCTTTCAAGATTCGCGATGACTGCGTGAGCGGTCATGCCCGTTTTGTATCACGGGAAAGGCGGTTTTCTGTGGTACAAACGCCTCCGGCAGCTCCTGCTTTGCCCGCTTTTTTATTCCGCGGCCCCGCTGTCGATAATTTCTTTTGCCATGGCAAGCAGTTCCCCGGAGGAAAGTCCGTTTTCCTCTCCGCTGGTGAGGGTGTAGGCGCCGCCGCCGTCCTCCCAGCGGACGAAGGAAAAGCCAGTCTCCTCCTTCTCAGAGCCTTCCGGAAGGCCGTAGCCGATGTTTAATTTCCCTTCCTCCGACAGTTTCTGCTCCTCCTCCGTGGGGGTGTAATCCACGCTCACGAAGATGGAATCCAGATGGGAATACTCCAGCTCAATGCCCTCGTAGACCTCTACCTGGTCCGGCTCACCGTTGTCCAGACCTCCGGGGCTCTGCATATCCAGGGTCAGGAAATGGTCTCCCTTCCGGTAGTCCAAAATCACGGAAGGGATCTCCGCCACCCGGTTCATCTCCTCGTCAAAGCCTTCCATCATGGAAAAATAGCCCTGGGAGAAGGCGTAGCCGTTGGAAAAGCTCTCCACGGCCTTAGGGGTGAAACCCAGCCGGTCCCCGTCCTTTGTCACCTCCGCCGCTGTCCGGTAGTCCGGCTGGTCTGTCCGCACGGACGAGGACACCGACACGATCTTTCCCGCGGCTACCGCCGTAAACACTCCCACCATACACATGGCTGCCGCCATCACTGCTATTTTCTTTCCTGTAAACCGTCTCATCATCCCAAAATCCTCCTTTTGTCCTGGCTCTCCCACTCTGTTTAAGATGCGGTCAAGGACCTGTTCCTGCCGCTCTCCCGTCATGGTTACGTGGTCCGCCTGTTGTCTCAGCAGTTCTTCTATCCTGTTGTCAAACGGTTCTCTTTTCATAGAGCGCCTCCTTTTCCCATGCGTCCAGCTTCTGCTTTAGGTTTTTCCTTGCGGTGTGCAGCCTGGACTTTACCGTTCCTTCCAGACATCCCATGGCCTTAGCGATCTCTCTGGTGGACATTTGATTGTAGTAATAAAGCACCACCGCCGTCCTCTGGCGCAGCTCCAGAGACTGCACCGCCTCCCAGAGGGCCGTCCGCTCCTCTGAGTAGATCACGGCCTCTAACGGGGCGTCCGTCCGCAGAGGTTCCTCCTCCCGGATTTCCTCGGCGGGCTGTTCCCGCCGCCCCTTTTTCACCATGCGCCAGGCCGTCCTGGTCATAATCTGATAAAGCCATGGCTCAAACCGCTCCGGTTCCCGCAGATGCCTTCGGTATGTATAGCATTTGACAAAGGTTTCCTGCACAATGTCCTCGCTGTCTGCGTAGTTCCCGGAAATCAGATACGCCATGCGCAGGACACGGCTTTGGTATTTCCGGAACAGCCAGGAAAAGGCCTCGTCCTCCCCCTGCTGCATCCGTATGATCATTTCTCGTTCCGTCCCGTCCATGCCTATCTCCTTTCCGCTTGTTTTCGGTGCACCTGTCATATAGAGTCCGGCTGTGGGAAAATGGTTCATTTTGGAGGATAAATAGTTTGAAAGGCCGGCCCGCAGCGTTCCGGGCCGGCCTCCATCACCGCCATCCTCCCATATGAATATGCCCCTCTGGGCTGCTGTCATACTGTTCCGGCACGGCCTCGTCCTCCTTCGGGTGGCCCACTCCGATAAAGCAGGGAGTCATCCAGCCGCGGGGCACGCCCAGGGCGTCCAGCACCACGTCGTGCTCCTTCTTATTCAACAGGAAACCGTGTTTCCTGTTGAATAAGAATGCTACGCAAGGAGGCGCACTCCGCGCAAAGGAATATGGCTGCTGACGCAGCCGCGCTCCGGCGTGTGTGTGCGCCAAGCGCACACTTTTTTAAAGAGAATGCGCAGGGAGTAGCCAAGGCCCTCTGCAGTCACCGCCAGCATGATGTTTTCCGCCACACACCAGGCAGTGGTGAGAGGGTTCAGCTTGCTGACCCATTCCCCGTTCAGTTTATTGCAGGGAAACAGGGGAATGATCACGTAGGGACAGTCCACCAGCATGGTATACTGCCGCGGCATGGCGTAGACATACATTTTCTGGGCCAGGTTCAGCTTGCGGTTTTCGTAACGGCCCGTGTCAAATTTCCTCGCGATGGATTTGGCGTAGCGGAAGGCGTTCTCCTTCTCCTCCCTGGTGTGAAGGACGATGAACTGCCAGTTCCTGTAGTGATCCCAGGAGGGCGCCTTCATGCCGGCCCCGATGATCCGCTTTATGACGGCAACATCCACCTCCTGATCCGTCCACTCCCGGTTTGTTTTCCGTTTCTCAATGACGTCGTAAAATTCCATAATTCTCCTTCTCTCTATTCGAAAGTTTTCTATCCGCAACTTCCAGTTACCACTTGTTCCAGTGCACCTTGTTCTCCACCGTCGCCTTCACCTGGGCGGGCACGAGGGCGTCTTTCCTGGCGTAGCCTAAGATTACCAGCGCCGGCAGGTAGTAGCCGTCCGGGATCTTCAAAAAGGCTTTGATCTGCTCCGGTTCCTTTTTCACCGGGATGTGGACAACGGATCCCAGGCCCTCGGCAGTGGCCGCCAAAAGCAGGTTTTCCACCAGCGCCCACGCGCCTCCGTAGTCCATAAGGCCGTAGTCGTTTTTGGGATTGTCAAAGGCATACTTCTGCCGGAAATAGGGCAGGATCACGCAGGCAGACTCCTGGATCATGGTGCGCTGCCTGGGGTAGGCGATCTGAAACATCTCCTGCTGAGGCGTTTTCGGTTCCCGGATCCGGCAGGGATAGGGGCGAACCAGCTTAGCCAGCTCCAAAATAGCCGCTTTGTCCGTGAAGGTCACCAGCTCCCACCGCCGCTGATGGTCGGAGGAAGGGGCTTTCAGGCCCGCGTCCAGAATCCGCTCCAGCGCCTCCCTGGGGATCTCCCGGTCCTCAAACTGGCGAATGCTCCGTCTTTTATTGATTACTTCGTAAAATTCCATGGTCAATCCTCCTTTTTTTCCCATTCTTCATTTACCAGCATGGTCAGGTTCTTTGTGAACGTCCGGGACAGTTCGATCAGGTTCTTCTGCTCCTCAGGGGAAAACAGGGACATGGCCGTGTCCTCCGCCCAGGTGATATGGCGGACCACCTGTTCGCAGTAGGCCCGGCCGGCCTCCGTCATCCGGACGATCTTGTTCCTCTTGTTTTCCGGCACCTCCGTCACGGTGACGTAAGCTTCCGCCAGAAGGTTTTTGACAATGAGGTTTACAGTCTGCTTGGATTGGAACGTCCGCTGGCACACCTCCGTCTGGGTCATCCCGTCCTTCGCGTAAAAGAGGGCGTTTAACACCAGCAGGGTTTTCATGGACATTCCGTGGCGTTTGGCGTACTCGTCGTACAGGGCGAACTGCTCATCCCGGAATTTGCAGTAGAGATAGGCGTTTTTTCGATCTTCTTTTGTCATGGGTCACCGTCCTTTTTGTCTATAGTCAATTTCTTTATAGTCAATTTCTTTACTATTATTATAGCACAAATCCGGAAAGTTGCAAGTGGAAATTGGGAAATGAAATTATGCCACAGGGAACGCCGTTTCATGGCATAAAAAAAGCCTCATGCCAATGGAACATCCATTTACACAAAGCTTTTTTCACGTTTTATCTGATTTTAATTTCTGCCGGTCTCTCCGGGCCTTACCGCTGCACCCGGCCGGAGCTGTCCCCCTTCACCAGGGCCTTTACCTCTGCCCGACTCACCAGGTTGAAATCCCCGTGGATGGTGTGCTTGAGGGCGGAAGCCGCCACCGCGAACTCCAGGGCGTCCTGGAAGGGCTCTCCGTCTGCCAGGGAGCTGATAAGGCCGGCAGCGAAGGCGTCCCCGCCGCCTACCCGGTCCACGATGGGGTTTAAGGTGTAGCGGGTGGAATAGTAAAATTCTCCGCTCTGCCGGTCCAGAATGCAGGCGGACCAGCCGTTGTGGGAGGCGGAGTAGCTCTCCCGCAGGGAGCTGACCACATAGCGGAACCCGAACCGCTCTCCCATCTCCTCAAACATCCGCCGGTAGCCGTCCAGCTCCAGCTCCGCGCTGGAAACATCCGTATTTCCCGGCTGGAACCCCAGCACCTGGGCGGCGTCCTCCTCGTTTCCGATGCACACGTCCACGTACTCCATCAGGGGCGTCATCACCCGGCGGGCTTCCTCCGGGGTCCACAGCTTTTTCCGGTAGTTTAAATCCACGGAAACGGTCACCCCCGCCGCCTTCGCCGCCTTCAGGGCGGTTTCTGTCAGGGCCGCCCCCTCTCTGCTGATGGCCGGGGTGATCCCGGTGATATGAAACCAGTTAGCACCGCGGAAAATCGTTTCAAAATCGAAGTCCTCCGGTTTCGCCGTGGCCATGGAGGAACCGGCCCGGTCGTAAATGACCGTGGACGGACGGAGGGAGGAACCGGTCTCCAAAAAGTAGATGCCCAGCCGCTCCCCCTGTCTGGCGATGTGGCCCGTTCCCACCCCGTACTTGCGCAGGGCCGCCACGGCGCAGTCTCCCAGCCCTCCCGCCGGCACTGCTGTCACATACTCCACCTGGTGGCCGAACCCGGCCAGGGATACGGCCACATTGGCCTCTCCGCCTCCGTAATTCACATCAAAGCTGTCCGCCTGGATCAGGCGTTCGTGCCGCGGCGTGGAAAGCCGCAGCATGATCTCTCCCATGGTCACAATGTTTGCCATCTGTCCTTGTCTCCTTTTCAGCAAAGCAGGATGGGAGACACGCCCCCATCCCGCGCAAGATTTACGCTCTGGCTGCCTTTACGGCTGCCACAAATTCTCTGGCCTTCTCCGTCACCGCGGCGTAGTCTCCGGTTTTCGCCCCCTTCGTCAGGCTGCTTCCGGTGCCTACGGCGCAGGCCCCCGCCTTCATCCACTGATCCACGTTGTCCACGTCCACCCCTCCTGTGGGCATATAGTCTGCCTGGGGCAGCGGCCCGCGGAAGGATTTGATGGCTCCCGGCCCCATCACGTTTCCCGGGAATATTTTCAACAGGCCGCAGCCGGCCTCCAGGGCCGCGATGGCCTCTGTGGGCGTCATCACCCCTGGGATCACGGGAACGCAGTAGCGGTTGCAAAGCCGGATCACATCCAGGTTTAAGGCCGGACCCACGATGTAGGCCGCCCCCGCCAGGATCGCCGCCCGGGCGGTCTCCGGATCCAGCACCGTCCCGGCGCCGATGACGATGTCTGGGCTGTCCTTATATTTCTCCGCCATGGCCTCAATGATCCCCATGGCTCCCGGCACCGTCATGGTGATCTCAATAAAATGGATCCCCCCCGCCACCACGGCGTCGATAATCTTCTCTCCCTGCTCCTTGCTTTCCGCCCGGACGACGGCCACCAGGCCCTCCGCCTTCATGTTCGTAATGATCTGCTCTCGTTTCATCTGCCTTCTCCTTTCAAGTCCTCTCAAAGTCTGGATCTGCCGCGGGTGCCGTTTCCTCCTAGAGCTCCCTCACCATACAGTACTGCTTTAAATGGAAGTATTCCTTCTCCACCACACCGTAAACCTTAAACCCGAAGTGCTGGTACAGGCTCACGTTCCGCTCATTGTGGGTCTCCAGGGAAATCATCATCCGGTGCTCCCCCGCGTAGCGGATGGCCTCGCCGATGAGCTGGCCGGAGATCCCGTGGTGCTGCATACTGGGCCGCACCGCCAGATAGATGATGTGGAGCCGGTTCTCCTGGTGGAGCTGGTCGGTCCAGCGGGAATTGAGATAGTCCCGCCCCAGAAGAAAGTTGCGGAAGGTCTTTAAGCTCATATCCTCCCGGATCAGATACTCGTCGGTTTTTAACAGGGCCTTTAACTCTGTGAGGTAATACTGGAACACGTTATAGGGTTCCGATTCGTCGGAAACCACTAAAACGCCGTTTAACTCCCGGCTGTCCGCGAATATCTCACAGTTTTCAAAAAATTCCGACAGGTCGCACTCAAACAGCTCCGGCAGGAGCCGTTTTCTCGTCTCGTCGTCCGGTATGAGGCTGTGGTAAAGGGGATCCTCCGCAAAGCTCTCCGTCAAAAGTTCCCGAAGCTTTGGCAGGTCCTCCCTCTGCACACGGTATAATATCTGGCTATCCACGCAAGCTACCCCTCTCCAGTTTTTTCATCTCGCCGGTCAGTTTCTCCACTGACCTGGTGATGTAACGGATGTCATCATCATAACATACTTTCTGCTGTTCTTCTACCTTTTTTACCATTTCCAGCTCCTCCGCCACGTCCCCGCAGCCCTTTCGGTGCTTTTCCTTTAAACGCTCCACCAGGCGGTAGAGGTTTTCGTGGTGGACGATCCGTCCGGCTCCCCACTGGAGCCGGTCCGCCGGCTGGCTTAACACGTATTCCGTGAAATACTGGTAAACCTCCTCGTCAAAGAGGAAGGCGTAGCGGCTGTTGTCAATGCGGTAGAGGGCCTCCAAAGCCCCGCCTGTGTCCCCTGCCTCCAGACATCCGGCCGCCGCCCGCAGGGCGCGGAGGTTGTTCTGGATGGCCTCCTGGGGAAAGAGCACATTGTCCTGCCAGTCCAGGCGTACAAAGTAGTCCTGGCTTTTCTGAAACAGGTTTAGGAGCCCGGCCTGGAGCTCCTCGTCCCGCTCCCCGGCCCTATTCTTCTCCTTTACCAGAGAGAACAGATGTTCACCGAGTTTCTCCGCCTCCTCCAGTCGTTTCAGGAGCCCGCGGATGGCCTCCTGGTCCTCCTCTCCCGTCACCGGCCGGATGCTGGCCCGGAGAGCGCGGAAGGTCTCCGCCGGATTTAAGGGCGCCACTGCCGCCTGGTCAAAGGCCATGGCCAGCAGGCCGTACAGCTGGTGATGAAACCGGTATACCACCTCGTCGTAGAAATCGTCGTTGTCAAACTGGGAGTGGTAATGGGTCTCCATAAACCGTCCGCCGGAAAAGTCGTTTACCGTGGACGGGATTCCGGCGATGGCCATGGAAAAATCGTCGGACCAGGTCTCAATGGGGGCGTACACCGTAATTCCCTCCGGATAGGCCTCCTTCGGATTCACCTGAGGCGGCAGCTCCCTTAAAAACCGCTCCAAAAACTCCCGGTACTCATAGGTCCCCCGGATGGCGTCCTGCCGGTCATGGGCGTGGGCGGGCAGCTCGAAATTCAGATCCACCACCGTATTGCCCCGCCACTCCGGCCGCCGCTTAAACACCTGATTCCAGGCCCCCGCTGACCAGTCGTACTTGGAGTTGATGACGCCCCACTCCTCCGCCGCCAGGGCGCATACCACAATGGTGCGCTCCGGCCGGTAGCCGCTGCGGATGAGGGAGCGGGCCATGCTGATGATCATGGAAACGGCTGTGTTGTCGTCCTGAAACCCGGTGAAATAGGAATCGTAATGGGCGGTGAGCAGGATCTGCTCCTTCCTCTTTCCGGGAATCACCCCCCACACATTGTAGGCCGGCTGCCTCTGCCGCACCTGGCTGTCGGCATCAAAATACACCTCCAGGCTGCCGCTCTCCCCAAGCTCCCGCCGGAGAAGGGCGGCGTCCGCCTGGGACATGGAAAAGGCGGGGGCATCCGCCGGGCCGGCCAGGTCCTGGGCGTTTAAGGCGGTGCCGTCGATCTCCCCGTAGCCGTTTTCCTGGACGGCGATCAGGGCCGCGGCCCCCTTTAGATGAGCCTGGTATACGGGAAAATTGATCCACCACTCCTCCCGCTGGTTGATGTCCACCATCACCAGCTTTCCGGCCACGTCCCGGCCCTCGTAGTCCGCCGCCGTCCCTTTTCCCAGGTCTACCACCTGGAACGGCCTGGGGCCTCCTGTGACAAAGTTGGCCTGGTAAGCCCCCAGCTGGAACTGGTGTTCCCGTCCCTCATGGTCTGTAAAGCGCATCACCGCCTTGCGAAACTCCCAGGAGTCCACGGTAATCTCGTCCATATGCACATCCTGAAGGCCCACAGCCTTCATCTCCTCTGCCAGCATCCGCCCTGTGGCGATTTCCGCCTGGGAGCCGGCCGTCCGGTAGCCCAGCACCTCATTGGTGCGGAAGGTTTCCATTTTCTTCGCCAGGCGGTAGGAATACTCCGTGTCCACCGCCTGGAGATACGCCTCTCTCTCGTCCATCTGTCTCACTCCTCCCTGGACAGGCAGGACACGCCTGTCCCCGCACATCAGGAAGGCGCGGCACGATCCCTCGTGTCACGCCCGGTCTGATCCGCATATCTGTTTGGCCGCTGTAGCTGAAGGACAGTATAGCACAGTTTTGGGGAAATGGGAAGGAAAATTAAAAAAGGGTGCGCCTCCCGCTGTAAGCTTTTGTGTCATAGGGAACGCAGTTTCCTACTATGACATGAAAAAAAGGGACTTCGCTCCCCACCCTTTCGTGAAGATGCAAAGTCCCTTATCATTATTATAATTACCGCGTTTCCAATGTCCCCGCGGGACGCTGAAACGTATTTCCGGCTCCGGCAGGAAACTTACTTACTCGTCCCAGTTGTGATAGGTGGCCTGCACGTCATCGTCCTCGTCCAGCATATCCAGAATGCGGTTGATCTTTTTGATGTCGTCCTCGTCGGTGAGCTCCACCCAGGTCTGAGGGATCATGGTCACGTCCGCCTCTGCCATGGGAACGCCGGCTGCCTCCAGGGCCTCACGCACCGCGCTGAAACTGTCGGGGTCGGTGAGCACCTCAAAGCTGTCCTCCTCCTCGGCAAAGTCCTCGGCGCCGGCGTCTAACGCCAGCATCATCAGCTCGTCGGCATCCATCTCGCACTCCTCTTTGTCGATGATGATCTGCCCCTTCTTGTCAAACATATAGGATACGCAGCCGGTGGTGCCCACGTTTCCGCCGCCCTTGGTGAAGGCGTTTCTCACGTTGGCCGCGGTGCGGTTTTTATTGTCCGTCAGGGTGTCTACGATGATGGCCACGCCGTTGGGGCCGTAGCCCTCGTAGGTGATGGTCTCGTAGTTTACGGCATTGGCGTCTCCGGCGGCTTTCTTGATGCCGCGGTCGATGGTGTCGTTGGGCATATTGTTGGCCTTGGCCTTGGCGATCACGTCGCGGAGCTTGCTGTTGTTGGCCGGATCCGGGCCGCCCTCTTTTACGGCCACGGCGATCTCTCTGCCGATGACGGTAAAGATTTTGCCCTTCGCGGCGTCGTTTTTCTCCTTTTTATGCTTGATATTCGCAAATTTGGAATGTCCTGACATACTCTCTCTCCTCTGTTTTTCTATTTCTTCTATCCATCCCAGCCTCAGGGGCTGAAAACATCTTTCCTATTCTACCACCATTTTTTCCGGCTGACAAGTCCCTGAGTCCGGGCGGCGGACGGCGCGGACGGCGGCGATGCGCTTGTTCTCCATCCGTTCCACACAGAAATCGTAGCCGCCGAAGGGAATCACAGGGCGCTCCTCCTCCCCCGGGATGCGGTCCAGACGGGAAATCAAAAATCCGTTTAAGGTGTCGTAGGCCTCCTGGTCTTCCTCTCCCAGCTGGATTTCCAGGGTCTGCGCCACCTCCTCCAGGGGTGCCAGACCGTTGATCAGGAAACTGCCGTCCTCCAGGGGGCGGATAAATTCCTCCTCCTCGTCGTACTCGTCCATAATGTTGCCCACGATCTCCTCCAGAATGTCCTCCATGGTGACGATGCCGGACATCTGCCCGTACTCGTCCACCACCACGACCATGTGGACCTTCTGGGACTGCATTTCCCGAAACAGGCTGTCCACGCTGCGGCTCTCCGGCACGAAATGGGGCTCCATCATCAGGTCGGGAATCTGGCGGATGGGGGTGTTCTCCCAGGCCTCCTTTTCCGCCCACACCATCACGTCCCGCAGGTGAATGACGCCCACAATATCGTCCTGGTCATCTCCGAACACCGGGAACCGGGAGTGGTTTCCCTCAGACAGAATAAAATGGATGGCGTCCTTTAAGCTCATGCTGCCGTCCAAAAGCACCACGTTCTTCCGGTGGGTCATCACGTCCTCCGCCTGTTTGTCGTTTAACTGGAAGATGTTGGTGATCATCTCCGCCTCACCGGCCTCCAGGACGCCCTGCTCATGGCCTTCATTGACCATGGACATAATGTCCTCCTCCGTCACGTTGTCCTCTTTGGAAAACATATCAATCCCCACGGCCTTCAGCGCCAGGAAACACACGGCGGTGATCACGGCCGTCAGAGGGCGGAGCACCGTCATAAACAGGGATATTATGGGCAGGGTGGCGTATCCCCACTGCTCCGGATTTCTCGCCGCGCAGCGTTTGGGGATCACCATGCCGAAGGATACCAGGAAAATTATGTACACCAACGCCTCCGCCAGGATGGAAACAGGGTTCTGGCTGCTCCATACCGCCTTTCGGAAGATAAAAGCCCCCACGATCAGGGTGGCGGCGCTGGTAAACACCTGAATGGTATTGATAAACAGGGTGGGACGGTTTAAAATCCGCAGGAGTCGGGCCGCCTTCCTGCTGCCGCTCTCCATCTGGGATTCCAGCTCTGTCTCGTTCACATTCTGGAGCGCCGATCCGAATCCGTAAAACACCGCCTCCAGAATCACCAATCCTATGAGCACCAGTATCTGTATGCCTGTATAACCGTCGTCCATTCTCTCGTCTTTCTCCTTTTCCGTAGGTTGCTGTGAGAACCGCGGGGAGCCATTTCCACCGCTTTTGTCCGGGGATAGCCGCTTTTTCCGCCATTTTCCAGTGATTTCCGATCAATAGGAATATCATATCAAATCTGCATCTGTTCGTCAATGTGGACTATGTAGAAAGTTCCAGGCTGACCATCAGGGCACAGTCCACCTTCCGCTGCAGCTCCCCGTCGATGTGGCAGATTTTTTCCTTCAGCCGCTGCTTGTCAATGGTGCGCAGCTGCTCTAAAAGGATCACGGAGTCCTTGACCATGGCGCATTTGTCCTTGTCTAACTCCACATGGGTGGGCAGCTTTGCCTTGTTCATCCGGGAGGTGATGGCGGCGCAGATCACCGTGGGGCTGTGCTTGTTCCCAATGTCGTTCTGTATGATGAGCACCGGGCGGACACCGCCCTGCTCTGAGCCTACCACCGGCCTCAAATCCGCATAATAAATATCGCCTCGTCTGATGATCACGTTTTCACACTCCGTCACTCGTTATTTGCCGGGAAAGCTTTGGCCGCGGACCGGCGGAGGGCTTTCCGCTCCGGGGATGGCCGTCTGCGCGGTCACGTCCCGTCTACTTTCAGTATGGCCCGTTTCCCTGAAAGTATTCTCTCAGCCGCCGGAAAATCCGGCAGGGCATACCAGGACGGGGCTTGCCCGCCGGGCGCGTTTCCTATTTTATGGTATGACGAAAGGATAAAACCTGCCACCAGGCAGAGGCTTTAGTCAAATCCGAAATACTCGTCTCCGAAGTAATCCTTTGTGCCGGCGATTTTTCCGCCTTTGACGTACACCCGGGGCACCCGCATTCCGATGCCGCAGAGGATCTCATAGTGGAAACCGCCGCTGCGCTCCGCCAGCTCCTCCACCGTGATCCGCTCTTTGCCGTCGGCCCCGATGAGGGTTACGCTGTCCCCTTCCTCCACGTCCGGGATGCCGGTGACATCCACCATCATCTGATCCATGCAGACACGGCCCAGGATCCTGGCCCGCCGGCCCCGGATGAGCACATCCCCTTTATTGGAGAGATTCCGCAGGTAGCCGTCGGCGTAGCCTACAGGGATGGTGGCGATCACCGTCTCCCGCTCCGTAAAGCAGGTCCAGCCGTAGCTCACCGGAGTTCCCGCCGGCACCGTCTTTTTATACACCACCTCGCTTTTCCACTCCAGGGCGGGGGTCAGAGTGATGCGTTCCTTTTCCACCTCGTCAGAAGGATAGACGCCGCAGAGGATGATCCCGGCCCGCACCAGGTCGAAATGGGAGTCGTCCATGTCGATGATCCCGGCGCTGTTGGCGCAGTGTTTTACGGGGATTTCCACCCCCCTCTCCTTTAGCAGCTCCAGGAAATGGTTAAACAGGGCCAGCTGGCGGCCGGCGCTCTCCTTGTCCGTCTCGTCCGCTTTGGCAAAATGGGTGAAGATTCCCTGAATCTCGATCCCCGGCAGGCGGCTGATCCGTTTCACCTCGTCGGCGGCGGCCTCGTCCGGTTTCAGGCCGATGCGGCTCATGCCGGTGTCCACGGCGATGTGGAGTTTCCCCTTCTTTCCCAGGATTCTGGCCCGCTTGGAGAGGCGCTCCGCCTTCTCGTACTGGAAAATGGTGGGGGAAATGTTGCAGTTTAACAGGTCGTCAAACCGCATTTTGGGCGTGACGCCCAGCACCAGGATGGGCTTTGTGATGCCGTGGCGGCGGAGAATCAAGGCCTCGTCGATGGTGGCCACCCCATAGCCCTCCACGTAGGGCTCAATGGTCTTTGCCACCGGCACGGCGCCGTGGCCGTAGCCGTCCGCCTTCACAATCCCCATGACGCCCACCCCGGCGCCTGCCCTGGCCCGAATGGCCTGGATATTGGCCTCCAGGGCGTCTAAATCTACGGTTACATATCCTCTCTCGTACTGATCCATCTTGTTCATTGTCCGTTACTTCCTTTTTTTGATTTCCGCGGGTCTTTTATGCCCGGCGGGGCCCGCTCTCCTGTGGGAAAAGCGAAGGGCTCCTGGCCGAGACAGGCTCCCGCGGGGAAACACGGCCGTCTGCGCGGCCGCGCCCCGGTGCCCCAGGGCGTTTCTTTCCCTTATTTATTTACAGGGCGTCCGCGATGTCCCGGGCCAGCACTGCCCGCTCGCCCTTCTCCTTCGCTGCCCGCTCTCCGGCCAGGCCGTGGAGGTAAACCCCAAGGGCCGCCCCCTGGGCCTCATCCATCCCCTGGGCCAGCAGCCCGGCGATCACGCCTGACAATACGTCGCCGGAGCCTCCCTTTGCCATGGCCGGACAGCCGCTGCCGTTGATGTACAGGCTGCCGTCCTTTCCCGCTACCACCGTGGCCGCGTCCTTTAACACGCAGGTGATCCCATACCGGTCGGCGTAGTCCCCGGCGGCGGCGATCATGTTTTCCTGAACCGACTCCAGAGGGACGTGGATTAGGCGGGCCATCTCCAGCATATGGGGGGTGATCACAATGTTTTCCGTAAAATACCGGGTCAGCTCCTCGTGGGCCGCCACGGCGTAGAGTCCGTCGGCATCCAGGACCACCGGGGAGCAGGCGGCACTCAACACTCCGCGGGCCATTCCGTAGGCCTCCTCATCCCGTCCCAGGCCGGGGCCCAGGACCACGGCGGAGGCCTCTTTGCACAGGGATTCCAGCTCCTCCGTGCCGGGGCCATCCTCCCGCCAGGGAATCAGCACCGCCTCCGGAAGAAGGGTCTGCAAAATCTCCCGGTTCTCCTCCAGCGAGAGGATTTTCACCAGCCCGGCTCCCGCGCGGTAGGCCCCCAGGGCCGCCAGATAAGCGGCCCCCGCCATGTGTTTCCGTCCGCCCACCACCAGCACCTTCCCGAAGGTTCCCTTATTGGAGTGAGGCGGACGCGCCGGCAGGCGGCAGAGGTCCTCCTCTCCGTAGGTGAAGGCGGAAACCCCGGCATGGCAGGCAGCCGCCTGAGGGAACCCGGCGTCCGCCACCACCAGCCGACCGCGGTAGGCCTTTCCTGGATAGATAGCCGTGCCGAATTTCTCATATCCAAAGGTGACCGTCACGTCCGCCCGCACCGCCGGCCCCAGGACGGCGCCGGTGTCAGCGCTGATCCCGGAGGGCAGGTCCACAGCCACCACCGTCCCCGCCTGCACCGTATTTAAAAACCGGAGGAATTCCGCGTAATTTCCCTCTACCGGGCGGTTTAGTCCCACGCCGAAGACTCCGTCGATGAGCACCTCGCAGCGTCCCGGGATGAAATCGGCAAACTCTGCCGTATCTACCCCCAGCCGCTCCGCGATCCTTACCTGCAGTTTCAGCTCCTCCGTGCCCCGCTCCGGGTCTCCCGCCAGGACCACGGAGACGGGATGGCCCTGCTCCTTTAGCATCCTGGCTGCCGCCACGGCATCGGCGCCGTTGTTCCCCAGGCCGGCGGCCACCAGGATCCGGCCTCCCGGCCCTGCCGCCTTTCCGGCCTCCTGGGCCACCGCCAGGGCCGCCCGCTCCATGAGCACCAGGGAGGGGATCCCCACCTCCTGGATCGTAAAGCGGTCGATTTCCTTCATCTGCCTTCCGCTTACCAGATACCTCATTTCCCTTCTCCTTCCCCCACCGCGAACGCCATGGCATAGCCCTCTGTGTTCGTGATGGACACATGGATCCGCGTGATGTTCAGCTCCTTTGCCTTCTCCTTTGCCCCGCCGTGAAGGACCACGAAGGGCTTTCCAAGCCCGTCCCGCAGCACCTCCACATCTCCCGGCCAGAAGGAGCGGAAACCGGTGCCGAACACCTTGGACACTGCTTCTTTTACAGCAAAACTGCCGGCCAGCCGGGACGCGCTGCCCCCGGCCTGCCGGCACTCCTCCTCTGTATAGACGCGGGCCAGGAAGGACGGTTTCTCACACGCCCTGCGGATCCTGTCGATCTCAACCATATCTGTCCCAACGCCAATGATCATGATGTTCCCTTTTCTCCGTTTTCGTCATCCTGCATACTGCACACCCGGTAGCAAAGCCGCATCAGGCTCTCTGACAGGTGCACGTTCTCCACCACCACGTCGTCCGGCACGTTTAAATCCACGTGGGCGAAATTCCAGATGCCCTTCACTCCCGCCCGGATGACCCGGTCGGCGATCTCCGGAGCCTTCGTCTTCGGGATGGTGAGGGCCGCGATCTGCACCTCGTTTTCCACAATGAAGGTTTCCAGATCGTCCACGCCCCGGATCTCAATGCCCCGGACCACCAGGCCGATGAGCCTGGGGTTGATGTCAAACATTCCCTTGATCACAAAGCCCCGCTTTTCAAAACTGGAATAATTGGCAATCGCCTGACCTAAGTTTCCGGCGCCGATGATGATGACATTGTGCTGCCGGTCAATCCCTAAAATCTTCGCGATCTCCGTATAAAGATACTTTACGTTATAACCATAGCCCTGCTGGCCAAAGCCGCCGAAATTATTGAGATCCTGGCGGATCTGGGACGCGGTCACCCGCATCCGCTGGCTCAGCTCGTTGGAGGAAATTCTCTCTACGCCGTCCTCCATCAGCTCTCCCAAATATCGGTAATACCTAGGCAGTCTGGAGATCACTGCCTTGGATATTTGCTTTTCCACTGTCTCCATCTCTCCTCGTCTCTTATAGTCTGTTATTTTTAAGTCAGCATTGTTAAATTTTATTATACCTATCTGATAAAATAATGTCAAACAATTTATGGTTGGAAACAGGGATTCTCCGTCAAATTCCCGCAGCCGTTCAGGCGTGGGGGATGGAGGTAAATTCGGAAATCTCCCGGCTGACGGTGCAGAGGTCTTCCACCGTCATCTCGTGGACATCCCCGTGGCCGGTGATCCGGGCGAAGGTCTTTAACTCCTCTAAGGACACCTGCAGGAAGTTGGCCACCCGCCGGGCCGCTGCCTCCTGGGGGAACCGGCCGCGGAGGGTTTCGTCATGGGTGGCGATCCCCACGGGGCACATCCCGCTGCCGCAGATGCGGTACTGCTGGCAGGCAGCGGCTATGAGGGCGGCGGAGGCGATGGCGACGGCGTCCGCCCCCATGGCCAGGGCTTTTGCGAAGTCGGAAGACACCCGCAGCCCGCCGGTGATTACCAGCTCCACATCGCTGCCCACGCTGTCTAAGTATTTCCTGGCCCGGTGAAGGGCGTAGACTGTGGGAACGCTGGTGGAATCCCGGATGAGCTTGGGGCTGGCGCCGGTGGCCCCGCCTCGGCCGTCGATGGTGACAAAGTCAGGCCCGGCGGCCAGACAGAAGGCCAGATCCCGCTCGATCCGCCCGGCGGCGATTTTGATGCCCACCGGCCGTCCCTCCGACCGCTCTCTTATGCTGTCTACCAGCCGTTTCAAATCCTCCTTTGTCTCAATCCCTGGAAAGCGGGACGGGCTGATCACGTCCTGGCCCACCGGCTTTCCCCGGACGGCGGCGATCTCCGGCGTCACCTTCACTCCCGGAAGGTGGCCGCCCATGCCAGGTTTGGTGCCCTGGCCGATCTTGATTTCAATGGCGTCGGCGGCCTTTAAGTTCTCGTCGGTGACGCTGTAAAGGTTGGGGACGTACTCAAAAATGTACTTGGCGGCCGCCGCCCTCTCCTCCGGCAGAATCCCTCCTTCTCCGGAGCACATGGCGCTCCCGGCCATGGCGCTGCCGGCAGCCAGGGCGATCTTTGCCTCTCTCGATAAGGCGCCGAAGGACATATGGGAGATGTAAACGGGATGTTCCAGCACCATGGGCTTTTTGGCGTGCTTTCCGATCACTGTCCTGGTGGACACAGGGGCGTGCTCGTCTAAGGGCATGGGATCTAACTGGGCCCCCAGAAACAGGATGTCATCCCATCCCGGCATGGGCATTTTCGTCCCCATGGCGTCGATGATGGAACGGCCGCTCACTGCCATCTCGTGGATCTCGTCCATATAGCGGTCGCCGGTGCCGCGGCGGATAAGCTCCGGCGGATAGGAAAGATCCTCCTGTTTTTGTCCGCGTATGGCGGACATTTTTCCGTCCGCAGCCGGTGACCCTCCGTACTCCGAACTGGCGGCGGGGGCGGCTCCCATTTTCTCCTCTCCCGATTCGCTGTCCGAAACCGCTCCGGCTGGATCCTCCACCAGGGCCATTTTTTTCGCGGAGACGCCGCACACCGGGCAGACGTTTAAACGGCTCACGGGAACCCCTTTCTTTTCCTCGTCATACTGGGAACCACAAAATCTACAGCGATACAGTGCCATATCCTTCCTCCTTTTCTCTGATGCTCCGGGCCTGCGCGGCGCCGGAATTTTCTGAATAAAATGAAGTTGTTTTTAAAATTTGCGATCTTTTCTCAAGCATACCATAAGCTAACAGAATTGTACAGGAAAATACCGGAAAAACACAAAAGTCCAGACCTGTCGCCAAAATCCAAAACCTGTGCTATACTATAGCCGTAGCTTTTGATCCGGGCCGGAATACGGGCACGGCCGGCGGCGGATCCTTTACGAGTAGGAGGAATATCATGATTTTATCGTGCAGCCATTTGAGCAAATCATTCGGAAGCAAGGCAGTGATCGCCGACGCGTCCTTTCATATAGAAGACCACGAAAAAGCGGCCATCGTGGGAATCAACGGGGCAGGAAAGTCCACCCTGTTAAAAATGATCACCGGAGAGCTGCCCGCCGACTCCGGCGAGGCGGTCCTTGCCAAGGGAAAGACCCTGGGCTACCTGGCCCAGCACCAGGACCTCACCAGCAGCCGCACCATTTTCCAGGAGTTAAAAAAGGTCAAGCAGCCGGTGATCGACATGGAGGAGCGGATCCGCGGTCTGGAGCAGGAAATGAAAGGGGCTTCCGGGGAGGAACTAGAGAACCTTCTCGCCCTCTACAGCCGCTTAAACCACCAGTTTGAGCTGGAAAACGGCTACGCCTGGAAAAGCGAGATCACCGGCGTGTTAAAAGGGCTGGGCTTTGAGGAGGAGGAATTTGAAAAGCCCATCTCCACTCTCTCCGGTGGCCAGAAAACCAGGGTTTTTCTGGGAAAGCTGCTCCTTGCAAAACCAGACGTGATCATGCTGGACGAGCCCACCAACCATCTGGATATGGAGTCCATCGCCTGGCTGGAGACGTATCTGCTCAACTATCCGGGGGCCGTCATCATCGTGGCCCACGACCGGTACTTCCTGGACCGGGTGGTGACAAAGATCATCGAGTTGGACAATGGACAGGCCACCGTGTTTCAGGGAAATTACACCGCTTACAGCGAAAAGCGGGCCATGCTCCGGGAGGCGAAAATGAAGGCCTGGCTGAACCAGCAGCAGGAGATCCGCCACCAGGAGGAGGTCATCGCCAAATTAAAGTCCTTCAACCGGGAAAAATCCATCAAGCGGGCGGAAAGCCGGGAGAAAATGCTGGAAAAGATCGAGCGGGTGGAAAAGCCCACGGAGGTCAACGATGAAATGGCCATCCGCTTAGAGCCCAACATCATCAGCGGAAACGACGTGCTCACCGTCCGGGGCCTTTCCAAAGCCTTTGATTCCCAGCCCCTCTTTTCCGACGTAAACATAGACATCAAGCGAGGGGAACGGGTGGCCATCATCGGAAACAACGGCACGGGAAAGACCACCATTTTAAAAATTTTAAACCATTTGGTGGAGCCGGACGCCGGGGAAATCCAGCTGGGCTCCAAGGTGCACATCGGCTACTACGACCAGGAGCACCAGGTCCTTCACATGGAAAAAACCTTGTTTGACGAGCTCCAGGACACTTATCCCAACATGGACAACACCCAGGTGCGCAACATTCTGGCTGCCTTCCTTTTCACCGGGGACGACGTGTTTAAACGCATCGGGGACTTGAGCGGCGGCGAGCGGGGCCGGGTGTCCTTGGCAAAGCTCATGCTGTCGGAGGCCAATTTCCTGATCCTGGACGAGCCCACCAACCACCTGGACATCACCTCCAAGGAAATCCTGGAGGACGCTCTGATCCACTACACGGGAACGGTGCTCTACGTCTCCCACGACCGCTATTTCATCAACAAGACGGCTACCAGAATCCTGGATCTGAAAAACCAGACCCTGATCAACTACATCGGGAACTACGATTATTATCTGGAAAAACGGGAGGTGATGGAAGGACTCTACATCGCCCCGGAACAAAAGACGGAGGACAGTGCTCCCTCAGAAGTCAAGCTGGACTGGAAGGCCCAAAAGGAAGAACAGGCCAGAAAGCGGAAACGGCAGAATGAGTTAAAGAAAACGGAGGACGAGATCGCCGCCCTGGAAACCAGGGACGGGGAGTTGGACGAGCTGCTCACGAAGGAAGAAATTTACGTGGACCATCAGAAGGTCCGGGAGATCAATGAAGAAAAAGAAACCATCGCCGGACGGCTGATGGAGCTTTACGAGCTGTGGGAAACGCTGGCGGGAGAGGATTAAAATCCTCCCCCGCTTTTTCTGTCATCGGAAACCGCGTGCTCTATGACAGAAACGATTCCGGCGAACGCGCATTCCGTCCGAGGGAAATGGCTGCCGGCCCTTCTACTGCCCCGCCGCCCGTTTCTGGTACGCCCGCGCCTCCGCCAGGATCCGCTCCTCGTCCAAGCACAGCACCTCCCGGTTTCTCATGAGGACGCGGCCGCCTGCGATCACGTCCTGCACATCCCCCGGCTCCCCGCACTCAAAGAGGGTGTGGAGCAGGTTTCCCGTGGGCATGAGCCTTGGCTCGTCCAGACGGATGCTGATGAGATCCGCCAGACAGCCGGCCTTTATCCGACCACAGGTTCCCGCCTCGTCCAGAGCCAGGGCGCCGCCCTCAAACATCATGCGAAACAGGGTTTCCGCCGGCATAATCCTGGAGTTTCTCCTGGGCACCCCGTAGACGGCGTTCATCAGGGAGCGGAAAATCCGCATCTCCCCCCAGAGGCTTAAGCCCCCGTGGGCGGCCCCGTCAGAGCCGAAACCTGGCACAGTCCCCTGCTCCAAAAGCTCCAGGGTCTCCGGCACCGCCTTGCCGCAGTTGCTGAACGGGCAATGGCAGAGGCGGCTGTCCCGCAGCTTGATCAGCTCTCTCTCCTCCTCCGACAGCAGCAGGCTGTGGGCTCCCAAAAACCGCTCCGACAGCACTCCCATCCGCTCCAGATACACGTAAGGGCGCACCCCCGTGCGGGCCACCATGCCGTCCACTTCCCCCTGGTACTCATTCATGTGGGCCTGGAGAACAGCCCCCCGCTGCGCCGCGTGTTCCGCCGTCATGGCGATCAGCTCGTCGGAGCAGGAATTCAGAGCCCGCAGGGAATAGTAAACCTTCAGATTCCCCTTCCCGTGCCAGTTCCGGTACAGCTCGTCCGCGCGGGCCACCGCCTCTGCCCCGTCCATGGCGATGGAGGCAGGCAGGCCCGGTTCGTCCATGGTGGAACAGGACAGCCGCCCACGCAGCCCGCTCTCCCCATAGACAGCCGCCGCCTCGTCCATAAAGTACCCGCCGGACTCCACAAAGCCGGTGGTGCCGCACTTGATCATCTCCAGAGCCGCCAGACCGGCGGAAAGCCTCATTTTTTCCGGGGTCAGGGAGCTCTCAAAGGGGAGCATGACCCTGGTCCAGATCACCGGCTTGGCGTCCAGCACCAACCCCTTTAGAAGCTGCTGGCCGGTGTGCATATGGCTGTCAATGAACCCCGGCAGAAAGAGGCGGTCCTTCCCTTCGATCACCGTCCCCGCCTGGTAGGTTTCCTCCCCGTGGGGCCGCACCTCCAAAATCCGATCCCCCTCTATGGCAATGTCCGTCCCCTCCCGGATGGTCTGAAAGTCTGTCATCACCGCGCTGCCGCGGATCAGAAGGTCGCATTGTGTCATGATTTTCTCCTCCCGTAATCGTCATCCGGCTCCCCCGGCCGTCACATTTCCCTACCACTATACCAGAAAACCTCCCACAGGGCAACGGCGTCCAAAACCGCTCCCGCCCGTCCCCGCCCCTTTCGCCGGATTTTTCCGGCTGGATTTTTGCCGGGAGCTGCGATATAATGAGAGCACTTGATATTCAGGAGGATTTAAAAACCATGAAACAGAATTCCCAGACTCCCCGGTTCCGCCGCGTCCTGGCGTTCGCGGGCGTCCTGATTTTAGCCGGCCTCTACCTGGCCTCCTTGATTTTAGCCATTCTCGGCGACGAGCGCAGCGCTAACCTGCTCATGGCCTCGATTTTCGCCAGCATCGTGCTGCCGGTGCTGTTATATGCCTACCAGCTGGCATGGAAAATCACTCACAGAGACCGGGAGGAGGACGGCAATTCCTGACGTTATCCCAGAGGGAAGAATTCCGGCTCCTGATCCAGAAATCCCACCCGCGCCGGCGCCGTCCCCCGCGCCTGGGGGTATTCCAGCCGGGCGGTGCGGATCTGGCCGTTTTCGTAGGTTTTTATGTAATACTCCCCGGTGGCAGTGTTCAGGCAGGCGGTGTAGCGGGTGTAATCCTCGGCTCCGGAGGCCGTGCGCACCGCGCCCCGGGGGACAGAGACGTTTTCCAGAACGTGGAAACAGGCGCCCACCGCCTCCGTCCGGTCCTGAGGAACGGGCATATGGCTCTTTAAAAATGCCGCCCGCACAAACCGGGCCGGCGGCGTAAAGCCTCCCGGCAGAACGGATGTGCCGCCCCCCTGGCCAAAGGGCGTAAGCTCCGCCTCCTCCCATCTGGCCGCCTCCCGCTGCACGGGATCCGCCTCCACGTAATTCCGCAGGTTTGTGATCTGCCACGGGAAATCCGGGCTGTTGGTGAGGACGCCCACCGGGTTTTCCATCACCTTTACCCCCTCTGCCGTGGACTCAATCACCACGGAGCGGCCGCTCTGGTCCGCCACCATCCAGTGGAGAGGGGCGATGGTGCCGGTGACGGGATCTGCCATTCCCACCAGCTCTACGGCCTCCGCCGCCCTGGCCGCCCGGTCTACGCTGTCGCAGCTCCCCAGCAGAAACGGGAGAAATTCCACGGCAGCGATCCTGGGTTTCGTTCCGTTTCCGGAAAACCGGCCGGAGGGACCAGGTTCCCCCTGCCGCCCCATCCCCGTTCCGGGACTCATCCGCCCGCCGTTTCCCATATCCCCCGTCATCTCCTCCACGGCCCCGTAGGCCGCGTATCCCGGAAAATACAGGGCCGCCGCCCCCACTCCCATCTCATTTACTCCGTCCGCGAATAAAATTCCCATCCCGCTCTCCTGGCCGATCCCTATAAAGCTGTAGGGATTGGTGATCCGCACCGTCCCCAGGGCGTTGTTCCACTGGTAATTTCCCGGCATAACGTAGACTGCCGGCTGTATGGGATAGGAGAAATCCATGGTCCTTCCAAAGAAGGTCTCTCCCTCCGCTGTTTTCATGGTGATTGCCGTGCACATATTCCGTTCCTCCTCATCTCGTTCTATCTTAAGGTATTCCCACGGAAAGGAGAAAATGCAAAATGCCGGCTCCCCGTAAGGGAAACCGGCACAGCCGTTTTCATTTTGTGAAACTTGGAGGAATATGGACGGAAACTTACGCCCGCCCGCGCCGGAGCGCGGCTGCCAGAAACAGCCATGTTCCCCTGGCGGACACGCCGCCTCACTCTTATCTGTAGATGATCTCGTCCCGTCCCGGACCGTTGGACACCATGGTGATGGGCGTCTCGATCTCCTTCTCGATGAACTCCACGTACTTGCGGCAGTTCTCCGGCAGATCCTCGTAGTTCTTGATGCCGCGGATGTCGCACTTCCAACCGGGGAGCTTTACGAACACCGGTTTTGCCTTCTCCAGCTTGGCGGTGGTGGGGAAGTCCTTCGTCACCTGGCCGTCGATCTCGTAGCCCACGCAAACCGGGATCTCATCCAGATAGCCCAGCACGTCAAGCACCGTCAGAGCCGCCTCCGTGGCGCCCTGGATGCGGCAGCCGTAGCGGCTGGCAACGGCGTCAAACCATCCCATTCTTCTGGGACGTCCCGTGGTGGCGCCGAACTCTCCGTGATCGCCGCCCCGCTTTCTCAGCTCGTCTGCCTCCTCGCCGAAGATCTCGCTGACAAAGGCGCCTGCGCCCACGGCGCTGGAGTAAGCCTTTACTACCGTAGTGATGCGGCTGATCTCATAGGGCGGAATACCTGCGCCGATGGCACCGTAGGCCGCCAGGGTGGAGGAAGACGTCACCATGGGGTAAATGCCGTGATCCGGATCCTTTAAGGAGCCTAACTGGCCCTCCAGAAGGATGTTCTTCCCCTCCTTGATCGCGTCGTAAAGGTATTTGGAAACGTCGCAGACGTAGGGAGCTACCATATCCCGGTACTCCAGCAGGGTCTGGAACAGCTCCTCCGGATCTAAGAGGGGCTTGTGGTACAAATGCTCCAGGGTCACGTTCTTCGTCTCGCAGACGCGGTACACCTTCTCTTTTAAGGTCTCCTCCTCGAACAGCTCGCTCACCTGGAACCCGATTTTCGCGTATTTATCAGAATAAAAAGGCGCAATGCCGGATTTGGTGGAGCCGAAGGATTTTCCGCCCAGGCGCTCCTCCTCGTACTCGTCAAACAGGATGTGATAGGGCATCAGGATCTGTGCCCGGTCAGACACCAGGATCTTCGGCGCAGGCACGCCCTGGTCCACCAGGGACTGGATTTCCTTCACCAGATACGGGATGTTTAAGGCCACGCCGTTTCCGATGACGCTGGTGGTGTGCTGATAGAATACACCGGACGGAAGCAGGTGGAGGGCAAAACGGCCGTAGTTATTGATGATCGTGTGGCCGGCGTTGCTTCCTCCCTGGAAACGGACGATAATGTCGGACTCTTTCGCAAGCATATCGGTGATCTTGCCTTTTCCCTCATCTCCCCAGTTTGCTCCAACTATTGCTCTTACCATTGATTATTTTCCTCCTTTGAGTGAATCCCGGACTTCCGGAATCAACATTACCTTATTACTTTACTATAAACGTCAGCATAAGTAAAATCAATATTATTTATATAAGAGATAATCCCTTCTTATGTTTTCCCGAAAGATCCTCCTCCATCATCTCCAGCATCCTCCGGCCGGGGATGGAGATGAGATCCCGCCGCCCCGTCACCAGGCAGAACTGCCGCTCCGGCATTTCCTCCTCAAACTCCAGGCGGAACACTTCCCCGTTTTCCAGGGCCGTTTTGGCAAACTCCTCCTCCACGCAGCCGATTCCTAAGTTCCGGATGGCAAACTGCACCACCATATCGCTGATGGCCAGGTCAAACTCCGGCGTGGGGGTCACCCCCCGCTCCTCTAAAAAAGCGTCCATAAACTGCCGGGTGCTGGTGCGCTTGTCCAGGAAAATGCAGGGATTTTCCAGCAGGCACCCATAGCTCAGCCGCCTTCCCTTCAGATGGGAAAACCGGCTGCCTGCCACGAACACGTTGCGGATGTTTTTCACCGGCTCCGCCCGGAATCCGTCGGCCAGCTGAAAGGGCGTACTCACCACCGCGAAGTCGATGTCCCCCTGCTCCAGAAGGCCGATGGTCTCCGGCGTGGGGCCATTGGAGACGTTGACGTGGATGCCGGGATACTCCTCGTGGAACCGCTCCAGATAGGGGAGAAGGTAAAACCGCAGGGTCATGTCACTGGCGCCGATGCGCACGCTGCCCCGCTCCAGGTTCCGCAGCCGGTCCATGGCCTCCTCTCCCTTTAAGAGGCATTCCATGCCCCGCTCCACGTAGCCTGCCAGGGTTTTCCCCTCCTCCGTCAGACGGACGCCCTTGGCCGTGCGGATAAACAGGGTCACTCCCAAAGCCCGCTCCAGCTGTTTCACCGCCTGGCTCACCGCCGGCTGGGAAATGCAGAGCTGTTCCGCCGCCGCGGTGATGCTGCCCAGCTGATTCACGTAATAAAAGACCTTGTAATACTCCAGATTTCCGTTCATGGCTGTTCTGTCTCCATCGCCTCTGTCTCCATCGCCTGCGCCCCCGTTTCCTCATAGAATTCCCTGGGTACGGAGCTTAACGCCATCTGGCCGGAAAGGGGCAGGCGGTTGTACGCCTCCAGCCAGTTTTTCGTCTCCTGGGACAGGCTGGATCCATCCCGCACCTGCCAGTTGTAGGAGACCAGCCCCTCCGACGGCTCAAAGTCTGTAAACACCGCCGTGACCACCGTCACCTTTCCGCTCTCCCCCGCCAGCTCCGGCAGGTCGTAATAGGACACCGGGTAGGAGGGAAAGCTCACATGGCCGTCCTCTCCGCCATACCCGATCATCGCCAGGGGGATTTTCCGGTTGTAGGCAATCTCCTCCTGATCCTGGGCCAGGATGCCGGCGCCCCAGCTCTCCTCCGCCTCCGTCACGGTTTGAATTTCCAGGCGGCCTGTGGTGCCGTCCGGAAGGGAGGCGATGGCCTCTTTCTCCGTCAGTCCTAAAAGGAGACGGCCCTTATTCTCCGTCAGAGGTGCTCCCCACAGGCTGGTGGTGAGAAAGCCGTCCTCATACTGCTCCAGGGTCACATAGACGTAGGCGCCGGTCCCGTCCGTCTGGTAGCTCCAGGCCTGTTTCCAGACGGACCCCTCCAGGGTTTCCAGCTCCTTTTCCGTGAGCTCCGCCCGCTGAAAGGAAAGCGCTCTCCGATTCCTCGCCTGGTCCAGGCCATAGGCCGCCGCTAGTCCCAACAATCCTACCAATACAGCGATCCCGATTTTCACGGGTTTTTTCATTCATTCTCCCCCTTTTCCGGAAGTCCTAACACCACCAGAGCCGCCACAGTGACAAACAGGCCCACCAGGGACAGGGCCGTGGGCATTTCACGGAAGAACAGGATGCCGAACACCATAGCGGCCACCGGCTCGCAGGCCGCCAGGATCGAGGCCTTTCCTGCCTCCACGTAGTTTAAGCTGACCGTATAGAACACGTAGGGCAGCACAGAGGTACAGAGGGCGTGAAACAGCAGATACACCCAGATCCCCACGCCGCCGCCGGACAGGATCCGTCCCAGACAGGCCCAGTCCGTAAAAGGCAAAAGCACCAGGGCCGCCACAGCGATGCAGTAGAGGATGATGGTGAAGGCGTGGTATCCCCGCTCCATGGCCACCTTTGTGAAAATGCTGTAGAGAGCGTAGCAGAAGGCTCCCAGCCCGCCGATTAAAATGCCGGGCACCGTCCATTTCATCCCGGAGGCGCTCTCCAGCACTCCGCTGGCCAGGGCGCAGCCGGTGAGGGCCACCACCATGCAGATCACCTTGCGGCTGGTGACCTTCTCCCCAAAGAGGAAGGCCGCCAACACCAGCACGAACACGGGGGACAGGCTCAAAAGCACCGCCGCCAGGGACAGGGTGAGCTGACCGATGGCGATGTTGTAGCAAAAGCTTAAGCCCAGCATTCCCAGGGTGCCTCCGCCCACAAAGATCCACAGATCCTTCAGTCGGATCTTGAGGAGTTTCCGCTGAAACAGGAAAATTCCCGCGAATATCACGGCCACCGCCGTCATCATCCTGGAGGAAAGGAGGGTGTAGTCGTCCATTCCCATGGCTGTCAAATCCCGCACAAACACCCCCGCGCTCCCCCAGAGCACTCCGGAGAGAACGGGCAGTAAAAGCATCAGTTTTTTCATGTTGTCAGTTCCTTTCGTTTCAAATGTAGTCTCTCTTATATATTGTCATAAAATGGCAGATTTTTCAATATAAAGTGTGCGCCAAGCGCACACTCGCGCCGGAGCGCGGCTGCGCCGGCAGCCATATCCCTCCCCGGGGAGCGCGCCACCGGCAGGATGCTTTTGTGTCATGGGAACTCCTTTTCTCGTAGCAGGAAAACAAAGCGAAAGCCGGCGGCCCTCCATTTTGGAAAGCTGCCGGCTCCTTCTGGCCGCCAGGCAAAAACGCCGGCGGCCGGTCTGTGACAGATGATTTTATGTTGTATTTTGCTAATGGGATGGAACATCCTCTTTTTAACGTCAGACGTTGATCTCCGCCTTCAGTCCCAGCTCGTCTTTATTTGCCTCCAGGATGGGATTTACCACCTCGGTGAGGAATTCCTCCACCTGTTTCGGGGCGCGGCCCACGTAGCGGGACGGCTCCATGGCCTTCTTAAGCTCCTCTAAGGAGAGGCCGAAGGCGGGGTCAGCGGCGATCAGCTCCAGCAGGTTGTTGTCCAGGCCCTGCTCCTTTACGTTGCGCCCGGCCTCCATGGACAGGGTACGGATCCGCTCGTGCAGCTCCTGACGGTCTCCGCCGGCCTTTACCGCGTCCATCATAATGTTCTCCGTGGCCATAAAGGGCAGCTCCGCCATCATGTGTTTCTCGATCACCTTCGGGTACACCACCAGGCCGTCCACCACGTTTAAGTAGAGGTCCAGGATGCCGTCCACTGCCAGAAAGCCCTCCGGCACGCTCAGACGCTTGTTGGCCGAGTCGTCCAGGGTGCGCTCAAACCACTGGGTGGAGGCCACCAGCATGGGGTTGATCACGTCCGCCATCACATAGTTGGACAGGGAGGCGATGCGCTCGCTGCGCATGGGGTTGCGCTTGTAGGCCATGGCGGAAGAACCGATCTGGGTCTTCTCAAAGGGCTCCTCCACCTCTTTTAAATGCTGAAGCAGGCGGATGTCATTGGAAAACTTGTGGGCGCTCTGGGCGATGCCGGCCAGCACGTTGATCACCCGGGTGTCCACCTTTCTGGAATAGGTCTGGCCGGATACGGGATAACAGGAAGAAAATCCCATTTTCTCCGCGATCATGGCGTCCGCCTGGCGGCATTTCTCATGATCCCCGTCAAAAAGCTCCAAAAAGCTGGCCTGAGTGCCGGTGGTTCCCTTGGAGCCTAACAGTTTTAAGGAGCCTAACACGTGATCCAGGTCCTCCAGATCCAGACACAGCTCCTGCAGCCACAGGGTGGCCCGCTTTCCCACGGTGGTGGGCTGGGCCGGCTGGAAATGGGTGAACGCCAGGGTGGGCTGGTTTTTATAGGCATCCGCAAATTTTGCCAGCTCCGCCATCACGTTCAGCAGTTTCTTCCGCACCAGAAGAAGGGCTTCCCGCATGATGATGATGTCCGTATTATCTCCCACGTAGCAGGAGGTGGCTCCCAGATGGATGATCCCCTTGGCCTTCGGGCACTGCTGGCCGTAGGCGTACACATGGCTCATCACATCGTGGCGCACCATGCGCTCCCGCTCCTTTGCCACCTCGTAGTTGATCTCCTCCGCGTGGGCCTTCAGCTCGTCGATCTGCTCCTGGGTGATGGGGAGTCCCAGCTCCTTCTCCGTCTCCGCCAGGGCAATCCACAGCCGTCTCCAGGTCTTAAACTTCATATCCGGTGAGAAAATGTACTGCATCTCTCTGCTTGCATACCGCTCGGAAAGCGGGCTTACGTATCTGTCGTTCATAGCATCCTCCGCATTATAATCACGTTACCCACAGAGCAGTTGCCCTGTGGGTAATTCTTGGCATCCGCCTGCAATTTAGGCGGCTTGATTCTATCATATCGAATCCGGTAAGGAATGTCAATCAGTGGATTCCCAGACGGCGGAACACCTCCTGATAAGCGTCCTCCACGTTTCCTAAGTCTCTGCGGAAACGGTCCTTGTCCAATTTCTCGTGAGTTTCCTTGTCCCACAGGCGGCAGGTATCCGGGGAAACCTCGTCCGCCAGGATGATCTGTCCGTGGAAACGGCCAAACTCAATCTTAAAGTCGATGAGCTCGATGCCCAGGCTGTCGAAATACTCTCTCATCACGTCATTTACGATGAAGGCGTACTTCTCGATGGCGGCAATCTCCTCCTCCGTGGCCAGTCCCAGGGCCAGGGCGTAGTATTTATTGATAAAGGGATCTCCCAGGTCGTCGTTTTTGTAGCTGAACTCCAGAGTGGGCTGTTTGAACTTAATTCCTTCCTCCATGCCCATCTTCTTCGCGAAACTGCCGGCGGAGAAATTGCGGATGATCACCTCTAAGGGAACGATCTCTACCTTCTTCACAGCCGTCTCTCTGTCGCTTAACTCCTCCACGTAGTGGGTGGGCACGCCCTTGGTCTCCAAAATCTTGAAAATGTGGTTGGTCATGCGGTTGTTGATCGCGCCCTTGCCCACGATGGTGCCCTTCTTTAAGCCGTTGAACGCCGTCGCGTCGTCCTTATAGTCTACGATCAGTACATCCGGATCCTCCGTCGTGTAGACCTTCTTTGCCTTTCCCTCATACAGTAATTCCTTTTTTTCCATCGGTACCACCTGTCCTTTTCTAAGATTTATAAGATTTTAATATAAAAACCTCTCGTTTCAGTAGAAATTATAATGCTACAATCCGGTAAAAGCAAGTTTTCCAGTCATTAAATATGCTAATGAGTGTCTATGACGCTCACTTCACAACCTCCTCCTCCCCGTGGAAGAAATAGAGGGAGCCGTCCTTCCAGTCGGCCCCAAAGCCAAACCACCGCCTTCCGGCCGCTCCTTCTCCGGCATCTCCGGGGACTTCCCGCACCCAGGAGACCTCCCGTTTCCAGATCAGGGGGATGCCCTGCTGCCACGCTCCCCAGGCCAGCTCCGCGGCCAAAAGAAGAAGGCACACCCGCCGCACCGCCCGGTTTGTGAAACGGCCGCGGCCGGCAGCTGCCCGATCCTGGCTCCCGTAAGCTAAGCGCAGCCGGTTTCCTTTCCGCCACGGCTTTTTCCGCCTGTCCTTCCACCGGCGTTTTAGCGGGAGGCGGTTTGACGCATTTCCTTCCGGAACCTGCTTTTTCCCGTTCCAGCCTCTCTCCATCTGCGTCCCTTCTCTCTCCGGAACGCAATCCCCATGTTCGCCGGAATCTGCCGGTTTTCCGGCCCCGGTTTCCGGCTTTTCCGTCTCTCACGGACACCTGCCAAAAACTTGGGGCACAGGCCGGAAAGGCTGCCGCCCCTGACAGAACGCGGCAACCTTCCCGGCACTCTCCTTTTCCCGGCACTCCCGGGAAACCGTTTTTCCCCGTTTTATGCCTTAATCAGCTCCAGCACCAACAGAGCCGTCTTGTTTAACTGCTCCACCGCGATGCTCTCCGCTCCCGTATGGGCCTTGGTCATTCCGATGCCGATACCTACGGACTGGATGCCGTGCTCGTTGTGGATGTTGCTGTCGCAGCCGCCGCCGGAACGGACGTAGTGGATCTCACAGTCCAGAGCCTTGTAGGCCTTCTCCAACAGCTGGCAGACCTTGTCCTCCGGCGTCAGCTTGTACGGGTTGTAGGAGCGGGCAGTGGTGTATTTCAGCTGGGCGCCGTGCTTGTCGCAGGCGTCCTGCATGGCCTGGATCATGTCCTTCTCCTGCTGCTCCAGTTTCGCCAGGTCGGTGCTTCTGGCCTCCGCCACCACCTTGGCGTAGCTGCTGACGATGTTGGTGGGGCCTTCCGCCTTAAATACGCCGATGTTGGCCGTGGTTTCCTCGTCTACCCGCAGCAGTTTCATGTTGGTCACGCCCTCGGCGGCTGCCATGATGGCGCTGACGCCGGTCTCCGGCTCAATTCCGGCGTGGGCCGGCTTTCCAAACACCTCAAACTCAAAATTGATCTGGCCGGGGCAGGTGTAGCAGGTGGTTCCGATGTCGCCGCCCATGTCGAAGACTACGGCCATCTTTCCGTTTAGCTTGGAGTAGTCCGCGTTCTTGGCTCCGTGAAGGCCGCACTCCTCGCCCACAGAGAAAAAGATTTCCACCGGACGGGTCTTGATATTCTGCTCCAGCACCGTCTTCACCGCCTCCATGATGGCGCTGACGCCGGCCTTGTCGTCGGCAGCCAGGATCATGGTGTCGGTCTCGCTGTAGATTCTGCCGTCCTTCACGTAGGGCTTAATGGCGTGGCCCGGCACCACCGTGTCCAGATGGGCGCTTAAAATAATGGGCTCTAAGGACGGATCTCCCTCCAGATAGCCATATACGTTAAATCCGTTGGAGCCGAATTTCTCCCCGATCTCATCCACAGCCACCCGCAGGCCCAGATCCTCCAGGTCCTTCTTTACGCGCTCGCACATTTCCTTCTCATTTCTCGTCTCGCTGTTGATCTGCACGTACTCAAAAAACGTGTCCAGCAGTCTTTTCTCATTCATGGGTGTGTTCTCCTTTTGTCTTTTTCTCTATTTTCAGTGTGTATACTGAACGAACTTAATTCCACGTCTCATAGCCGTCCGTGGATGGCAGGGAAATGGTCACCGGCTGTCCCGGTGCCTGATAAACGACCTCCGTGTAGCAGATGAGATCCGTCTGATCCCGGCCCTCTCCTTCTGATCCCCGCACCTCCATCTTCTCCCGATGGATATAGCCGTCCGCCCCCACATAGTACTGCATGGCCAGAACGGTGATGCGCGTCTCCCCGTCGGAGATCAGGGCGCGGTACTCCGGCGAGCACACATAGGTGTAGACCCATCCGTCCCCGTCCGGGGCCACCGTCAGGGTGCTGGTTTCCTCCGCCTGCTCCAGCTGGGTTTTAAGGCTCTGTTCCTCCGCGGTCAGCTCTCCTTCCGGTTCCTGGGAAGATGCCCAGAGCAGCATGGAATAAAAGTCCCCGCTCATCCGCTCCAGGGCTGTATCCGCCGGCATCGCCGTTTTCATGGGAAAGCCGTAGTCCTCCCCATAGTAATATCCGCCGGTGTAAAAAGCCCTGGTCTCCTGGGTCTCTCCCAGAACGTCCATTTTCTGGACGCTTAGGGCCTCCATAGAATCCATGCCGGCATTTTTGATCTGGAACTGCTGCCAGGCGTTCGCCCCCATGGAGATTCCCATGCCGGGCATGGAAATGGTCACGGACATGGTCCCCACCGCGTCGTAGTCGGCCAGTGCCGCCGATTTTTCCAGGGCAGCGTCCAGCCAGGCCATCTGTTCCTCCGTCGCCGCCGTCTCCGCAGCCGCCCCGGCGCCCTCTGCCCCGAAGGCAGTCTGGGCCGCTCCCAGGGAAATACAGAGGCAAAATGCCAATATGGTTTTCGTTAATTTCATCGCCATCTCCCCTTCCGCCATTTTCTTACAGTGTATCGCTTTTTCCCCATTTTGGCAAGAAAAAAGAGAGCCAGACCGGAATCGTCTGAACTCTCCTTTTGTTTTCTTCGGTTCTTCCAGGGCTTACTGGGCTCCGGTGGTGGTTTCCTGGGCGGATTTGTCCTGACCGTTCATCTGGCGGTCCCCCATCACATCGTCCACCGCGTTGTCCACGCCTTGTTCCACGTCGTTTACCATCCCGTCGATCACTCCGGTGCTCTCCGTGGAGTCTCCCTCCCCGGAGCGGGTGGTGCCGGTATTTCCGGCCTGGGTGGTCTGGGATGTGGTATTTCCCATATTATTGTTATCGGATCTGCCGCAGCCGGTCATCATCAGGATGCCAAACGCCAGCAGAAATGACAGTGCAAATACTTTGATCTTTTTCATGATACATACTCCTTTCACACCTGTTTTCGTTAGTATGTGCAGGAGCAGAATCTATATTCTGGAAAATTTATCCAATGACGTCGGACATATCGTAAAGCCCGGCGGCCTTCCCCTTTAAAAATTTGGCCGCCGCCACGGCGCCTTTGGCAAAAATGGCCTTGGAATACGCCGTGTGGGAGAAGGTCACCACCTCGTCCTGGCCGGCAAAAATCACGTCGTGTTCCCCTACGATGGAGCCGCCGCGGACGGCCTGGATGCCGATCTCCTTCGGATCCCGTTTCTCCCGGCGGGCGCTGCGGTCGTACTGATAGTGGTACTGGTGATCCATAGCCTCGTTGATGGAGTCCGCCAGGGCCAGGGCGGTGCCGCTGGGGGCGTCCACCTTCTGGTTGTGGTGTTTTTCCACGATCTCCATGTCAAAGCCGGATGCGGCCAGCACCGCGGCGGCCTCCTTTACCAGCTTTAACAGCAAATTAATGCCAAGAGACATATTGGCGGAGCGCAGGACTGCCGTCTCCTTCGCCACCTGGCTCACCCGCTCCACCTGGGCCTCAGAGAGGCCTGTGGTGCATAAAACCACCGGCATCCGACGGGTTTCACAGTAATCTAACAGATGGTCCACCGCCTTCGCGGAGGCAAAATCAATGACCACGTCCGCCTCCACGTCACAGTCCTCCAGGCTGGCAAACACAGGATAACCGTTTTTCGCCTCTGTATTTAAGTCAATGCCCGCAACGATTTTGGCCTCCTCATCCCGCTCCACCAGGGAGGAGATCACCTGTCCCATGGCTCCGTTGCAGCCGTGCATAATAATATTTACCATTTGTCCATTCCTCCTTTACGCCAGAAGGCCGTAGGCCTGCAGCTCTCTCTTTAAGCGCTCCTGATGCTCCGGCTCCATCTCCGTCAAAGGCAGGCGCAGGGGGCCGGTCTCCTTCCCCATCAGGTTCATGGCCGCCTTTACAGGGATGGGGTTCACCTCGCAGAACAGGGCGGAAATCAGAGGGATCGCCTCCAGCTGCAGTTTCGCGCTCTCCTTCACATTTCCGTCAAAATAGGACTGGCAGATGCGGTGGGTCTGTCCCGGGGCCACGTTTGCCAGCACGGAGATCACGCCCTTTCCTCCCAGGGAGAGGATGGGGACGATCTGGTCGTCATTTCCGGAGTAGAGGTCCACGTACTCCCCTGCCATGGACATGAGGGTAGCGATCTGGGACAGATTTCCGCTGGCCTCCTTGACGCCCACGATGTTCTTCACGTTTTTGCAGAGGTAGGCCATGGTAGCCGCCTCGATGTTCACCCCTGTGCGGCTCTGGATGTTGTACATCAGGATCGGCAGGGACACCGCCTCCGCCACCGCGGTGAAATGGGTGATCAGGCCCTTCTGAGTGGCCTTATTGTAGTAGGGGGAAACTAGCAGCAGGCCGTCCGCCCCGGATTTTTCCGCCTCCTGGGACAGCTCAATGGCCGTCTGGGTGCAGTTGGAACCGGTGCCGGCAATGACAGGCACCCGTTTCTTTGCCGTCTCGCAGATGAAACGGATCACCTCGTTGTGCTCCTCGTGATCCATCGTGGCGGATTCCGCCGTGGTGCCGCAGGCAATGATCGCGTCAATGCCGCCGGCAATCTGCTCCTCCACCAGCTCCGCCAGTTTCGGGTAATTGATCGCTCCATCCTCTGTAAAGGGGGTAATTAACGCTACTCCAGCTCCTTCAAAAATTGCCATAATCCTTCCTCCTTATAACGTCCACCTTTTGGCCAGACTGTGTTTTCATCCTCCTGAAGGGGGCAAACGACGGTTTGCCTCCAGATACCGGATGGTTCCGCGCCGCGCGCTTTGGCAGCCGGTCCCGGTTACAGAAACGGCAGTTTCCCGCAACGGGAAAGGGGACCGTCCATCTGGACAGCCCCCTGAAAACTGCAAGTTTACTCACCTGATCAGTAGCTCTCCATCCGTCCGGATGACAGTCACAGGGCTCTTAACCCTATGCCCAGAAGTACGCCGGCAGGCAGCCCACTCCTTCGGCGCTTCCCCCTTTCCTCCGCCTTCCTCTGCCCCTGCGGCATCCGGCGGGTACTCTTAGGTCGCGCGACCTCTACCTTTTCTCTTTGCCTTATCCTATCACTATTGTCTGAAAATGTCAACCGTCTTCTCCGGCGGCACGCTCATTCTCGTAACCGTTCAGCCATGCCGTTCCTCATTGGACGGATTCTATAAAACCGGCTGACGCGAAAGGTTATCCGCCGTCCAATGATTCATGCCGGGCGTCCGCCCTATAGAACCATATGGCAAAACACTGCTCAGTGAGTAAGCTCTCACCCAGTATTTTACCGTATGTTTCCGCATGGCTGAACGATTACTCATTCTCCATGTGGGAGATGCAGTCCACAGAGGACTTCAGCCCCTCCGGGCATCTCCGCCCGGTGAGAATCAGCTCCATGCTGTCTTCCTTCTCCCGCACTAGATCCTTTAGCTCCTCCTCGGTCAGAATCCCGTACTCCAAAAGGTCCAGGATCTCATCCAGAATCAACAGGTCGCATTCCCCCGTGCCGGTGACCTTTCTGGCGAAATTTAAACCATTGCGGATGTTCATCAGCTCCTCCCGTTTCTCTCCGGGGGAGAGATGCTTAAAGCCTACCGCCTGCTTTTCAAAGCGGAATACCTTCATCTCCGGCTCCAGCCGTTTTAAAATCTCCGAATCGGTCCCGGCGGTGCTCCCCTTCATAAACTGGATGACGATGACAGTTTTTCCCTGGTTGAGCACCTGCAGGGCCCGGCCCAGGGCCGCACCGGTTTTCCCCTTGCCGGTGCCGTAGATTACTTGAACGGTTCCTTTATCCATCGTTTTCACCTCATAAGCGTGTTTCAACTTCTGCTTATCGTACCACATTTTTCCATATATTGCAAGATTGCGTGGCGATTTCCATGCGCTCCGGCGGGGCCGTCACTCCACGCATTCCAGCTTGCTGACGGAAACCTCGTAGGCCACCCGTTTCTCGCATTCGATGTCGCTGAGCTTTTTGGTGTACTCCCGGCTCTGCACCCGGCCCCAGACCCGGACCCGGACGCCCACCTGGAACCCGGAGGCGTAGCGGGCGTTTCTGCCCCAGGAAATGCAGGGTATGTAATCGGACTTGCCGTAAGGGCGGTTTACTGCCAGCAGAAGGTCGGCGATCTCCCGGCCCAGGGGCGTTTTCCGGTAAACCGGCTCCTTGCAGATGTAGCCGTCCAGGAAAATCTGGTTTGTCTTTGTGTAGTCCGTAAACTCCTCCAGGAAATTGATCTCCCGCACGAACACCGACAGCACCAGGCGGTTTTTGGCGCCCTCGTGGCGGTTATAGGAACGGAACTGGCCGATGGCCTCCACCGTACAGCCCTCGTAATTTCTGTCCACATCCAGCAGCCGCTCGGAAATCATCAGGGGAATCACATCCACCTGCTCGCTCAGCCGGTTCACCGCCAGCTCCACCATGTAAAAGCCCTCTCCGAATACCTCATGGCTGAAGGTGAAACCGGATACGATCTCCCCGATCACGCTGACCTTGTTGTTTTCCATCATTTTTTCCGACATAGTATCTCTCCTCTTTCTTGACCTTATTATTTGCCCGCAAGCTAATACTATGTCTATGACGAAAATATCCCGCCTATGACGGAAACCGGCCGCAAAATGCGACAGGAATCCGGCCAAGGCGGGACGGTGGTTGTTACAGGAAGTATTCGTTTTTTCTGGGCTGCGCCAGCTTTTGGGTAAACCCTTCCGCGAACTCTAAGTAGGCGGGAACATTCATGTTCTTGGCCTGCTCCGGACAGATGCGGATGCAGCGGAAACAGGCAATGCACTTTGCCGGGTCAATGGTCACGCAGTCCGGGGCGATGGCCCCCTCCGGGCACTCCGCCGCGCAGAGGCCGCAGCGGCTGCACTCCCCGGCGGTGAGGGGATGGAAATGGCCTCCTCCTCCGCCCTCGTCCCCCTTCACGTAGGGACGGTTTCCCGGCACCGTGTCCAGAAAACGGCCGGCGGCCAGGTTTTCCTTTACCTGCGCGGCGAAGGAACGGTCCTCCGCCAGATCCGCCTCATCCGGACGTCCCACCTGGATCTGGCCGTAGGTGTGCTGTCCGATAAGGGCCGCTGCCGCCACCAGGCGAAAGCCCAGCTCTTTTGCCAGGTCAAAAAGCTCCAGCAATGCGTCATCGTAGTGGCGGTTTCCGTAGGTGACAGTGATGACGCAGGGCGTTTTGTTTCCGTGAAAGGCCCGGAAACGCTCCTTGGAACCGCGGTAGAGGCGGCCGCCGTAGACGGGCGCCCCGAACACCACCAGATCCTCCGGGGAAAACTCCGTGACCTCCGGTCTGGCGTCAAACCGGGTCACGTCCAGGGAGACCACTTCCCCGCCGCCTGCAAGCTCCGCGGCGATGGCCTCCGCCCCCTTTTTCGAGGTCCAGGTGGGAGAAAAATAGATGGCTGCTGTCATTTCCAATCCCTCTTTTCGTTTTTATCTTTTTTGTATACAGGATACCGTATTCTATCCGGACGGCCCGGCCTATCCCACCAGGTCGAACAGGGAGAGCTGGTTGCTCTCCGGCAGGCCGCTTAAGATGTTCAAATCGGCCATCAGGTCGCAGATGGTCTTACTCACCTTGGTGCGGTTGCGGAAGTCCTCCTTGGAGAGGAAGGGCCCGTCGATCACCGCGTCCACGATGGCGTCCGCCGCCTTCTCCCCCAGTCCGTCGATGCTGGATAGGGACGGCATCAGCTTTCCGTCGATGATCTGGAAATGCCTGGCCTTGGCCCGGTAGACGTCGATGGGCAAAAACTCGTAGCCTCTGGCGTACATTTCCTGCACGATGCGCATATCCCGCAGGGTGGCCTGCTCCTTCTGAGACAGGGTGTCGGAACGCTTTTTGTAGTCGTCCAGATAGTATTCCAGCCGGTCTCTCCCCTGGCACATGAGCTCGTAGGAGAACCCGCTGGCCCGGATGGAGAAGAAGGCGGCGTAGTAGGCCAGGGGATAGAACACCTTGCAGTAGGCGATCCGCCAGGCCATCATCACGTAAGCCGCCGCGTGGGCCTTCGGGAACATATATTTGATCTTTTTGCAGGAGCCGATGTACCAGTCCGGCACGCCGTGGGCCACCATCTCCTCCTCCCACTCCGGCTTTAAGCCCTTTCCTTTCCGGACGCTCTCCATGATGGTGAAGGAGAGCTCCTGGTCTAACCCCATACGGATTAAGTACACCATGATGTCGTCACGGGTACAGATGGCCGTCTGAATGGTGGCCTTTCCCTCCTGGATGAGAGTCTGGGCGTTTCCCAGCCACACATCGGTGCCGTGGGCCAGGCCGGCGATGCGCACCAGGTCGGAGAAATACTTCGGCTTGGTGTCGATGAGCATCTGCATGGCAAAGTCCGTTCCAAACTCCGGCACGCCAAGAGCTCCTAAGGGACAGCCGCCGATGTCCTCCGGCTCCACCCCCAGGGCCTTCGTGCTCTGGAACAGGCTCATCACCTCCGGGGAATCCAAAGGAATGTCCTTTACGGGATCCAGTCCGGTCAGGTCCTGAAGCATCCGGATCATGGTGGGATCATCGTGTCCTAAAATGTCCAGCTTTAACAGGTTGTGGTCGATGGAGTGATAGTCAAAATGGGTGGTGATGGTGGAGGTCGTCATATCGTTTGCCGGGTGCTGCACCGGGGTGAAAGAATAAATTTCCTCCCCCAGGGGAAGCACGATAATGCCTCCCGGGTGCTGTCCCGTGGTCCTCCGGACGCCCACGCAGCCCTGGACGATGCGGTTGATCTCGCAGTTGCGCTTGCGGACGCCGTGCTCCTCAAAATAGTTTTTCACGTAGCCGTAGGCCGTCTTGTCCGCCAGGGTGCCGATGGTCCCCGCACGGAAGGTCTGGCCTTTTCCGAAAATGACCTCCGTGTAATCGTGAGCCTTGCTCTGGTACTCTCCGGAGAAATTCAGGTCAATATCCGGCTCCTTGTTGCCCTTAAAGCCTAGGAAGGTCTCAAAGGGGATGTCAAATCCCTCTTTTTTCAGCGGTTTCCCGCAGACGGGGCAGGTGCGGTCCGGCATATCGCAGCCGGCCAGGCCGTCGCACTGGCGCACCGCCTCGGAGTCGAAATCGTAGTAGTGGCAGTTGGGACAGATGTAGTGGGGGCTTAGGGGGTTTACCTCCGTGATTCCTGACATGGTGGCCACGAAGGAAGAACCTACGGAACCTCGGGAGCCCACCAGATAGCCGTCCTCGTTGGACTTCCACACCAGTTTCTGGGCGATGATGTACATCACGGCAAAGCCGTTGCTGATAATGGAGTTTAGCTCCCGCTCCAGCCTGGCCACTACGATCTCCGGCAGGTTTTCCCCGTAGATCTCGTGGGCCCGGTCGTAGCAGATCTTCCGCAGGGTCTTGTCGGAGTCGGGGATCACCGGCGGGCATTTATCCGGCCGCACCGGGGAAATCTTCTGGCACCGGGAGGCGATCATCCTGGTGTTGGTCACCACCACCTCGTAGGCCTTATTGGGGCCCAGGTACTCAAATTCCTTTAACATTTCCTCCGTGGTGCGCAGGTACAGGGGGGCCTGCTCGTCGCTGTCCTTAAAGCCCTGCCCCGCCATGATGATGCGCCGGTAAATCTCGTCCTCCGGGTCCAGGAAATGGACGTCGCAGGTGGCGCACACCGGTTTTCCGAACTTCTCTCCCAAATCCACGATTTTCTTATTGATCTCGATCAAATCGTCCCAGGATTTCACCGTGCTCTTTTCATCCTTCAGCATGAAGGCGTTGTTCCCCAGGGGCTGGATCTCCAGGTAGTCGTAAAAATTCACCAGCCTGGCGATGGCCGCGTCGGAGGCCCCCCGCAGAAGGGCCTGGTAGAGCTCTCCCGCCTCGCAGGCGGAGCCGATGATCAAGCCCTTGCGGTATTTTTCCAGCAGGCTCTTGGGGATCCTGGGCCGCCTGGAAAAGTATTCCAGGTGGGAGAAGGACACCAGCCGGTATAGGTTTACCCGGCCCTCGTCGCTGTCTGCCAGGATGATCACGTGGTAGGTGGGCATTTTGCGGATCATCTCCACGGACATCTGGCTCATGGCGTTTAAGGCGTCCACGTCGTTTACGCCCCGGTCCCGGAGCATTTTCACAAAGGCGGCAAAGATCTCCGCCGTGGCCCCGGCGTCGTCCACCGCCCGGTGGTGGTTTTCCAGGGACACGTTTAAGGCCTTGGCCACCGTGTCCAGCTTATAGCGGTTTAAATTGGGCAGCAGGTGCTGGGCCATGGAGACGGTGTCTAACACCGTGGGCTCGAAGGGGATGTCCTGTCTGGCGGCGTTGTGGGCCACGAAACTGACGTCGAAGGCGGCATTGTGGCCCACCAGCACCGCGTCCCCGCAGAAGGCTAAAAACTCCGGCAGCACCGTCTCGATCTTCGGCGCGCCGATGACCATGGCGTCGTTGATGCCGGTGAGCTTTTCGATCTCAAAGGGGATGGGGACCTCCGGGTTTACGAAGGTACTGAACCGGTCCACGATCTCCCCGTTTGCCACCTTCACCGCACCGATCTCAATGATCCTGTTTTTCTCCGGGCTGAGGCCTGTGGTCTCTAAGTCAAACACCACAAAATCCCCGTCGAAGGACTGGCCCCTGGGGTGTTCCACCAGCTGCTTTAAGTCGTCCACCAGATAGCCTTCCACGCCGTAGATGACCTTGAACTCGTCCCCCTTGTCCAACGCGTGGTTGGCGTCGGGGAAGGCCTGGACGCAGCCGTGGTCCGTGACGGCGATGGCGTCCATCCCCCACTTTTTCGCCCGCTTGATGATGTCCTTCACCTCAGAGACGCCGTCCATATCGCTCATCTTCGTGTGGCAGTGCAGCTCCACCCGCTTTTCCAGGCTGTTGTCCATCCGTTTGCCGGTGAAATCCTCGCTCTTTTTGATGCCCACCACGGAGCTTAAGGTCAGCTCCCCGTCGAATTTGTCAATGGTGATCACGCCCTTGACCCGGACGAAGGTGCCCTCCTTGACGGCGTTTTTCAAATCCTCCAGGGCCTCGCCCTCGGCGAAGATCTTTACGGTCATGGTGTCGGTGAAATCTGTCACGTCAAACATGAGCATGGTCTTGCCGCTGCGCAGCTCCCGGCTGTCCTTGTGGATGATCTTTCCCCGGATCACCGTCTCGCCGATGGCTCCGTCGATCTTGTCAATCTCCACCGCGTCCCCCTCAAAATCCCTGGCGTAGAGCACGTCGGGATTGTCGGAGCGGCGGTAGGCCTTGCGGAACTCCCCACGGCCGGAGTCGTTTTTGCGGAACCCGCTGCGGCCGCCTTTGCGGAATCCCTCCCGGCCGCCGTCACGGCCGGTGCGGGAGGCTGACGGGGAGGCAGTTTTGGGCGTGGGGGGTTTTCCTTGCCCGACGCCGGATATTCCGGCTGCCCCGGTTTTTCCAGCGGCTCCAGCCATTCCGGCTGCTCCGGCCGGGAAAGCCGCTCCGGCCGCTCCCGCTCCCGGCGCCGCGACGGCAGAGCTGCCCCCAGAACCGATGGCAGAAACCCCTCCGGGAGTCTCATCCCAGGGAGCCGGCTCCGCCCCCTCCGGTAGCACGTAGCTGTCCCCGGCCATGGCCATGGCACGGTCCCAGAACTCGTCCGGAGCGCCGGGGGCCTCCTGGGGATGTCCGCCTGGCGCGGACACTCCCTGTGCCGCCGCGTCCGTTCCATGGCCGAAGGAGCCAAAGGAGGAACCGCCGTTTCCCACGGAACTGCTAACGTCCTTCCTCCCTCCGGCCGCACCGGAGCCTTCCGCCCCGTATCCGCCACTGGATACCAGGGCGTTTCCCACGGCGGAGCGCAGGGTGATCTCCATCACCTCCCTGGCCAGCTGGTGCTGTTTCTGTTTCATCAGCGGATTTTCTTTCGCCTCCACGTACTGGAACTGCACCTCCACCGGCAGGCCGCAGCGCTCGTGGAACACCTTTTCCAGCACCCGCTTTAGCTCCCCCGCCTTCTCCCGGTTGACCATGGTGTCCTCCACCGTCATGTGGAGGAGGTCCGGCTCCGGGAAGGTGCACTCTGCCTTCCGCAGAATGGTGTACTCGATAATGCTGTAGTTTTTTAACTCCAGCAGCAGGCTGTCCTTGTAGATGTCCAGCAGTTTCTGGGGGGTGTACTGGCTGGAAAGGCGGTACTTCTCCATGATTTTTACGGAGAGCTGCTTTCCGGGAAACAGCTGGTCCCGGATACCCCGTTCCAGATCCAATATATTCTTTTTATGGATCAGCCGCGGGCTGACGATATAAATGCGGATGGAGCTCCGGTCCCGGTTGGAGGCCACTTTTTCCACCTCCACCAGGTTCAGAAGCTCCCTTAGGTCCTCCGTGATATGTAAATCCGGAAACACCTCCAAAAACGTCTTTGCCATTCTATTTCCTTCTCTCCCGGCGCATTTCCTCCAGTTCCCCGCGAAGGACAGAGAGCAGCTCGCCCTCCGGCACCTTGCGCACCGCCTCCCCCTTTTTGATGAGCAGGCCTTCGCCGATGCCGCCGGCTACGCCGATGTCCGCCTCCCTGGCCTCTCCGGGGCCGTTTACCACGCAGCCCATAACGGCCACTTTCACCCCATCCAGGTCGTCAAATTCCGTCACCATGCTCTCCACCTGGTTTGCCAGGCCGATGAGGTCGATGCGGGTCCTGCCGCAGGTGGGGCAGGAAACCACCTCAATCCCCCCTTTCCGCAGTCCCAGGGTGCGGAGGATGAGCTTGGCGGATTTGATCTCCTCCACCGGGTCGCCGGTGAGGGAAACGCGGATGGTGTCGCCGATGCCCTCATGGAGAATGATCCCCAGGCCCACGGCGGATTTGATATTTCCGGAGGCTACGGTGCCGGCCTCGGTGATGCCCACGTGCAGGGGATAGTCTGTCCGGGAGGCGATGAGCTCATGGGCCTTTACGCACATCATCACGTCGGAGGACTTGATGCTGATCACCAGGTTGTCATAGCCCATGTCCTCGATCATGGCCGTTTTCTGGAGGGCGCTCTCCACCAGTCCCTCCGCCGTCACACCGCCGTATTTGGCTAACAGCTCCTTTTCCAGGGAACCGCTGTTTACTCCCACGCGGATGGGGATATTCCTCTCCTTCGCCGTCTCCACCACAGCCCGGACCCGGTCGGAACTGCCGATGTTTCCGGGATTGATGCGGATTTTGTCCGCCCCGTTTTCCATGGCGGCGATGGCCAGACGGTAGTCGAAATGGATGTCCGCCACCAGGGGAATATGGATGCGGGAGCGGATCTCCCTTAAGGCCTTTGCCGCCTCCATGGTGGGCACCGCCACCCGGATGATCTCACAGCCGGCCCGCTCCAGCCTAAGAATCTGGCTGACGGTGGACGCCACGTCCTCTGTTTTCGTGTTGCACATAGACTGGATGGCCACCGGGTTTCCTCCCCCGATGGCCACGTTTCCGATCCGCACGACTTTCGTATGCTCTCTCATATGTTCCCTTTCTCCCTCCATCTGCGGGCGGGATCCCCCGCTCCGTCAGAAAAAGCTCCGTATATCGTTAAACAGTACAAATATCATCAGCACCATGAGAAGGAGCAGGCCGGCCATATGGACCATGCCCTCCTTTTCCTGGTCGATGCCCTTTCCCCGCACGGCCTCCAAAAGGAGAAATACCAGCCGTCCGCCGTCCAAAGCCGGCAGGGGAAGGAGATTCATAATCCCCAGGCTGGCGCTTAAAATCAGGCACCAGTAGCACAGGGTGAGGAGCATGACGGAAACGCCGATCTCCCGGCTCTCCTCCACGTTCTCCCCGATCATGGCCACGATCCGCACCGGACCGGCCACCGCCTCGTCCACCTCTACCTGCCTGGTAAACAGCATTTTCAGGCTGTCAAAGGTGGAGGTGATGCAGTATTTCACCTGATAAGCGCTGTAGTAAACTACCTCTCCCAGGCTCTCCGGCTTTACGTACTGGCCGGTGAAGGTGACGCCCATCAGATAGCGCCCCTCTGTTTCCGAATACTCCGGGGTGACCATCGTCTCTCTCGTCTCCCAGGAGGTTCCGTCCTCCGACGGGCGCTCATAGCGGACCCGCAGGGTCTCGCCGGGGTTTGCAAGCATATAGACCTGGACGTCCTCGTAGGCGTCGATTTTGCGGCTGTTCACCTTCGTGATCACGTCTCCCGGCTGCAGGCCGGCCTCCGCCGCCGGAGACCCCTCTGTCACGCCGTCGATCCAAAATTTCTGATAGCCCATGTTCATGACGATGATCACCGCGAACAGGAAGGCCAGAATAAAGTTAAAGGCCGGGCCGGCAAATACCACGGAGATTCTCGCCCAGACCGGCTTGTTGTTAAAGGCTTTCGGGTCTGTCTCCTTCTCGTCCTCTCCCAGCATCATGCAGGAACCTCCGAAGGGAAGGAGTTTTAAGGAGTACCGCGTCTCCCCTTTCTGCCGGCTCATCAGCCTGGGCCCCATGCCGATGGAAAACTCCACCACACCGATGCCGTTTGCCTTCGCCAGCAGGAAGTGTCCGAACTCATGCACCAGCACGATCAGTCCGAACACCAGGATCGCCGCTATGATATTCAGCAAATTACCACCTGCTTTCTATATAGTCGTAGGTCTCCCGCTCCGCCTCCAGGATCTGCTCTACAGACGGGTGCGGGATCACCTTATGGCGCTCCATGGCGCCCTCAATGATGTCCACTATGGTAAGATACCCGATTTTCCGATTTAAAAACATACTCACTGCCCGCTCGTTGGCCGCGTTGAACACGGTGGGCAGGGAACCGCCCGTCCTTCCCGCCTGGTAGGCCAGAGCCAGACCCCGGAAATTCTCAAAATCCGGCTCCTCAAAGCGGATGTCCTTCAGTTTCCAGAAATCCAGACGGTCTCCCGGCAGAGGGCGGCGCTCCGGATAGCAAAGGGCGTACTGGATCGGAAGTTTCATGTCCGGGGTGCCAAGCTGAGCCATCACCGCCCCGTCCTCAAACTCCACCATGGAGTGAATCACGCTCTGGGGCTGCACTACCACCTGCACCTGATCCATCCCCACGCCGAACAGCCATCTGGCCTCCATCACCTCCAGGCCCTTGTTCACCATGGTAGAGGAGTCGATGGTGATTTTCTGCCCCATGGCCCAGTTGGGATGCTTTAAGGCGTCCTCCACCTGGATGTCCTTCATCTGCTCCCTGGTGCGGCCGCGGAACGGCCCGCCGGAGGCGGTGAGCAGGATCTTGCTGATTTTATTGTTCTTTTCCCCGTTCAGGCACTGGAAAATGGCGCTGTGCTCACTGTCCACCGGCAGCAGCCGCACCCCCATTTCCTCTACCAGCGGAATGATGAGATGCCCTGCCGTCACCAGAGTCTCCTTGTTGGCCAGGGCGATGTCCTTTCCCGCCTCAATGGCGGCAATGGTGGGACGGATGCCGATCATGCCCACCACCGCTGTCACCAGAATGTGGGACAACGGCTCCGTGGCCACCTGCAGAAGGCCGTCCATGCCGGAAACGATCTTTACGGGAACGTCCGCCACCCGCGCCTTAAGCTCCTTCGCCTTTTCCTCCGACCACACCGCCGCCAGAGAGGGGCGGAATTTCCGGATCTGGGCCTCTAAAAGGGCAATATTGCTGCCGGCCGCCAGGGCCGTCACCTCCAGATCTTTGTTCTGCTCCACCACCTCCAGGGTCTGGGTGCCGATGGAGCCGGTGGAACCGAGGATCGAAATTCGTTTCATATGTTACTCTCCTATTCTGCATCCGGCAGAATGCCTGCCGCCTATAAAATACTCACTGCCAGAAAGTTTACCGCAAAGTAAATGGCCGGAGCCGTAAACAGCATACTGTCAAACCGGTCCAGCACGCCCCCGTGGCCGGGGATCAGATGGCCGTAGTCCTTCACGTCGTGGTTGCGCTTGACCGCGGAGGCGGCCAGATCGCCGATCTGGGAAATCACCGCGGCGATGGCGCAGGCGGCGGCACAGGCCAGCAGAGGGCTATCCACCTCCAGCATATGGCCGCCGAACACCGCCCCGTAGATCAGCCCCAGAAGGGCCGCTCCCACCACGCCGCCCACAGCGCCCTCAATGGACTTTTTCGGGCTTAGTACCGGGGCCAGGCGGTGCTTTCCAAACAGCATCCCCACGCAGTAGGCGCAGGTATCGCACCCCCAGGAGCTTAAGAAAATAAGCCACACCAGGTATTTCCCGTCGGGGATCATCCTGGTCTGGTACAGGTAGGACAGCATCACCGGCACGTAAAACACGCCGAAGAACGCCCCCGTCACCTCCTCCGTCTTGTAGTCGGGAAAGGTGACCACGTAGATGGTCATGAACACCAGCACCGCCAGGATCACCACCAGCTCCAGATACAGCTTTCCCCCGAACCAGAGGAGGGCAAAATAAGCCAGTGCCATGACGTATCCGGCGATGCCCACCGCTTTTTTCTCGATGGAGAGCACCCGGTAAAACTCAAACAGCCCCACCATGGAGATGGCACAGGTGACCGCAAACAAAAGCGGCCCGCCGGTGATCACCACCGCCAGGGCGACCGCCACCAGGACGATCCCGCTTATGAGCCTTGTCGTAAACATCCTACTCCTCCCTTCGGTCCTACGTGGCCTTTACACCGCCGAATCTTCTGTCTCTTTTATTGTACGCCGCAATGGCTTTTTCTAATTCCTCTTTGTCAAAATCCGGCCACAGGCAGTCGGTGACGTAGATCTCCGTGTAGGCCAGCTGCCACAGCAGGTAGTTGGACAGGCGCAGCTCCCCGCTGGTGCGGATGAGCAGGTCCGGATCCGGGATCCCCGCCGTGTCCAGGTAGGAGGCCAGGCTCTGCTCCGTGATCTCCTCCTTCTGCAAGGCTCCGGTTTCCAGATCCGCCGCCATCTTCCGCACGGCCCGCACGATCTCGTCCCGTCCGCCGTAGTTGACGGCGATGATGAAGGTCAGGCCGGTATTGTCCTTCGTCTCCCGCTCCAGGCGGTTGATCCCCTCCACAATATCCTTGTCAAACCGGTTTCTTTCGCCGATCATTTTCACTCTCACGTTGTTGGCCTTGGCGATCTTTAACAGGCGCACCATGTAAAAGCGGAACAGCTGCATGAGCGCTCCCACTTCCTCCACGGACCGTTTCCAGTTCTCCGTGGAAAATCCGTACACCGTCAGATACTTGATCCCCATGCGGGCCGCCAGCTCCACCGTTTTCTCCACGGTGACGCAGCCCTCCTTATGCCCCATGGTCCTGGGGAGCCCTCGTTTTTTGGCCCAGCGGCCGTTTCCGTCCAGAATCAGGGCCACGTGCTCCGGAATCACCATATGTTCCATATTTTCCATTCTTCCTCCGCTACTCGTTCCCGCATATGCGGCAAAACGGGAAACAGGGGCGGTCTCATTCGCCCGCCCCCTGATTGTCCATGTATTATACGGTCATGATCTCCTTGGTCTTGGCCTCCACAGCCTTGTCCACCTCTGCGATCATCTTATCTGTCAGCTTCTGGATCTTCTCCTCCGCCTCTTTTAAATCGTCCTCGGAAATCTCGTCTGCCTTTTCCATCTTCTTAAACGCGTCGTTGGCATCCCGGCGGACATTGCGGATCGCCACTTTTGTGGCCTCGCCTTTTTTCTTTACGTCCTTGGCCAGCTCTTTTCTGCGCTCCTCCGTCAGCTCCGGGAATACCAAGCGGATCACGGAACCGTCGTTGGTGGGATTGATGCCTAAGTCGGAGGTGAGGATCGCTTTCTCAATTCCCTTTAACAGGCTCTTTTCCCAGGGCTGAATCACGATCATGCGGGCCTCCGGAACGGAAATGTTGCCCACCTGCTGGATGGGGGTGGGAGTTCCGTAGTAGTCTACCTTCAGCTTGTCCAGAACGTGGGGGTTGGCCCGTCCGGCGCGGATGGAGGCGTACTCGTTCTGCAGCGTCTCCAGGGATTTGTTCATCTTGTGCTCGTAAACCTGTAATTTTTCCTTATCCATAATTCCTCCTAGTTATACGGTCACTACCGTGCCGTTTATTTTTCCTGTCATGGCGTCCGCGATGCTGTTTTCCTCGTTCAGATCGAATACAGCCATGGGCATTTTGTGCTCCATGCACATGATGGAAGCGGTCAGATCCACCACCGCCAGCTTTTTCTCGATCACTTCCTCGATGGAAATGGTGTCGTAGCGCTTGGCGTCGGGATTTAACTTGGGATCGCTGTCGTACACGCCGTCAATGGATTTGGCTAACAGAATGCAGTCCGCGTCCATCTCAATGGCCCTGAGCACGATGCCCGTATCGGTGGAGAAGTAGGGATGTCCCGTCCCTCCCGCGAAAAATACCACCATTCCCTTTTTAAAGCATATATTGGCCTTGTCCTTGGAGAACAGCTCCGTCATGGAGCCGCAGAGGAAGGGGGTGAAAATCTTCGTCTTCATGCCCTCTGCCCGGAAGATCTCCGACACGTAAATGCAGTTCATCACTGTGGCCAGCATTCCGATCTGGTCCGCTTTCGTGCGGTCGATGGCGTTGCTGGTGCGGCCTCTCCAGAAATTGCCGCCGCCGATGACAATTCCCACCTGGACCCCCTGGTCCACGGAGGCCTTTACCTGTCTGGCCACGCCTCTGACCGTCTCCTCATCAAAGCCTGTCTTCTTCGGTCCGGCAAGCGCCTCGCCGCTGAGTTTTAACAATACTCGGTTTGTTTTCATGTTCATCCTCTCCGGTTGTCTTTTTCCCTGCGCGGGATTTTACTCTGAAAGCCCCGGATGGCGACGATATAGATGGGCGCGCTCGCGCACAGATATATCGGCATCAGACGGGCAAGACGGTATGAGAAAGTAGGGCGGTAGCCCGGATTTCGAATACCGTCGGCAGATGGCGGGAACGCCGTAGGCGTGGAGCCATCTGGCTTTCATGATTTCGTGATGACCGCGTTAGCGGTCATATCCGTTTACTTTGAAAAGTATATCATATTCCCGGACGTTTGAAAAGCGGTTTGCGAGAAGAAAACAGAACAAGTCTCTGTCAAGTAATCGTTGGCACTTTTTTTCGATTTGTCTTTTCCTGTAATCCTGGTGGGATTTTTATCTTTATTCCAGCTTTAATATCCTGCCAGATGCAGCAGCCATTTCCTGTCTCCTTGGATTTTTCCTTCCAATCCTACGACATGGCCGATTGCTGGATAGTCATACCCTTTCCCTTCTTTTCTCGGCGCTTTCGCCGCAGTAAGGATTTCTTCACAGATTAATTCTGTCTTTTCTTGTTCCAATATCGGTTTCTTCAACCGCTCTGTTACCTCATACAGCTTTCCACTGCATTTTTTCGCCAGAATCTTTGCCAGATGGTTCCCTCCGCGTATACTGAAACTTCTGTGTCCGTGTTTCATCCGTCTGGCAATGATACTCCATGTATGGTTTTCCATTGTCCCCATATTCCGGTATTCTACCCCTTCCGGGCTTTCCGGCAGTTCTAAGCCCTGGGATTGATAAGGCAGCAGGCCCTCCCGATTATTCTCATAATACCGGATCAGTTCTTCTGTTTCCTCTATCTCCTTTTCTTCCTCTAATAGTTCCAATATAGCACGCTGTGCCGCCGGATGATGGATTTTTTCCCGCACTGCTTTATTCCGGTGAAATGGATCCAGCTGGAAACAGGTGCTCTTATTCTTTACCATTTTAATCCACGCTGCTCCGTCCGCGTTTAAAATCCTCTGCTCGACGAAATCCAAATCAAAGGTCTGTGCGATCTGCGCTTCCCGGTATTCGTGGAACTCCTTTGCTTTCGAAAACCCTGCCACAGCCACTTTGTCTTCCAGGGTATAGCGGTCCAGGCCGGTCTTTCTCCAGCCAGAATACGCAATTCCTACTTTCAGTTCCGCTTTATCCTGTCCCATCCTCTTTCTGTCTTTCCCTTGCAGACGGATATATACCCCATCTGTTTCTTCGAACAGAACCGGACTCTCTTTTTCTCCTTTTATATGGCCCTTTTTGTACTCCTCAGTCAGTTCTTTTTCTTCCTCACAGACCTGTTCTCCCAATGCCTGTATGACATTCCATACCCCCATCGCACTGATGGTCTGGCCGGTCATTTCACTGACTTTGGCCGCGCACTCCCGGTAGGACAGTTCTGTGATGCCTTTTACCAGCAGTTCTGCCATGTTGGATGAGATCAACCCTACATTTGCCAGCTCCAGTGTCTCATCCAATAGATATACAAAACGTCTGGTGCCTTCTTCCTCCACGGTCTCATAGACCGTTCTGCGGTATGTCACTTCCCCGTATACCGTCTTTACAGTCGTCTGGCGAACTCCTTTATTCCGGTATTTTTTCCGATCACGGTCTTCCATCAGCAACCGGTCATACCGCTCCAGGAATTCCTGGGTGAACTGACGCCCAATCTGGCAGACCCACGCATAAATATTTTTCTCTAAATCCTTGAAAGTTACGCCATTTTCCGTTATCATTAAATTCATCATGCAGACTCCTTATGTTTTTTCTCGTCAACTAAACAATAAGACAAATCTGTATGATTGGGAAGGGGTTTTTTGCTCCTTCCCTTTATTTTTACCAATAATAATTATACTCTAAGACAGAACAAAGAAAAACAGAATCCCAAAAAGCGGGATTCTGTCAAAGAAAACTGCCCATGGCAGCGGCTGATTTATTTATGGATCATATCTGCCCCTTTATCCGCCGGGCTCCGCGCCGGAGGCACGGGAACCCTTCGGGCAGCCAAAGGGGCAAACGATTCCGTCAGTACGCGCGGCAGCGTAGACCCGCGCCGGAACCCGGCTGCGCCAGCAGCCATTTCCCTTTGCGCGGAACGCGCCTCCGGCGGGTGTCTGCCGTCTGTTTCGCTTACTGCTTGAAAATTTCTCCGTCCTTCATCACGAAGGAAACACGCTGGAGCGCCCGGATGTCCGCGATGGGATCCTCGTCCACCGCCACCAGGTCTGCCAGCTTTCCAGCCTCCACGGCGCCTACCTTATGGCTCCAGCCCAGCATTTCAGCGGCGTTTTTCGTGGCGGAGAGAATGGCGTCCTCCGGGGTAAATCCGTCCTCCACCAGGAGCTCAAACTCCAGGGCCTGGGAGCCGTGGGTGCTGAAGGGAGTGGCGGTGTCGGTGCCGAAGGCGATCTTTACGCCGGCCTCGTAGGCCATTTTCGTAGATTTGCGGTGGCGCTCCGCCACCATGGCACATTTGTCCACGTTCTCCTTGGGGATACCGGCTTCCACGCCGTGTTTCATGATGTTGTAGGGGGCGCTTAAGGTGGGAACCAGCCAGGTGCCCCGCTCCAGCATCATCTGCACCCCTTCCTCGTCCAGCATGGTGCCGTGCTCGATGGTGTCCACTCCCGCTTCCACCGCCCATTTGATTCCCAGGGTTCCGTGGGTGTGGGCACTGGTGATCTTCCCTTTCCGCTTGGCCTCCTTACAGATCTCCCGCATCTCCTCCAGGGTGAACTCCGGGGCCCCGGGGTCGTCTCCCATGGACATGACGCCGCCGGTGGCCATGAGCTTGATCTGGTCGGCGCCCCGCTTGAAGTTCTCCCGTGCGGCGGCGCGGCCGGCATCCGGGCCGTCCACGATGATGCCCATGGAGCTGCGCCCCTCGATATAGGGGTTAAAATGGGAGTCTGCGTGGCCTCCCGTGGTGCCTAAGGGCATTCCGCTGCAGAAGATCCTGGGCCCCTTTACCACACCGCTCTCGATCATATCCCGCAGGGCAATGTCCACAAATCCGGCAGAGCCCTCGTCCCGGATGCCTGTGAAACCGGCCATAAGGTCCCTCATGGCATAGACATAGGCCTTGATGGCCAGGGCCCCGTCGGTGGCGTAAGCCATGGGAGTGACGCCGTCCGGCTCTCCGTTCATGCTCAGATGGACGTGGCAGTCGATCCAGCCTGGCATCACGTATTTTCCGGAAAGATCCACTCGTTCCACGCCTTCCTCCGGCTCTTTTCCGTACTCCACTTTTTCAATCTGGTTTCCGTCTATGTACACGTTGGCCCCTGCCCGGAACGCTTTTTCCCGGACGTCGAACAGATGGCCGCATATTACTACCTGTCTCATGCTCTCTCCTCCCCGTTTACTGCTTGTAGATGGTCCCGTCCTTCATGACGAAGGCACAGTCCATCATGGCGGTGATGTCCTCCAGCGGATTCCGGTCAAAGGCCACGATGTCCGCCAGCTTGTGTTCCTCAATGGTGCCGATCCGGTCCTCCCATTTTAAGAGGCCCGCGTTCACCCTGGTGGCCGCCAGAAGGGCCTGGGCCGGGGTAAAGCCGCAGCGGGTCATGAGCTCAAACTCAAAGGCCTGCTCCCCGTGACGGTTGAAGGCGGTGCCGCTGTCTGTGCCAAACCCGATTTTTACGCCCATGGCAAGCATCTCTTTTAAATGCGCCCCGTGGTTTTCCAGGCACTGTTTCGCCTTGCGGGCCATCCACTCCGGCAGACGGCCGCCTTCCGCGAATTCCACGATGCGGTGGGCGGCGATGATGGTGGGGATCAGATACACCCCGTATTCCTTCATCATCTCCATCCCTTCCCGGTCGATAAGCATTCCGTGCTCGATGGAGGTGATGCCGGCGCGGATGGCGTTTTTGATTCCTTCCGCTCCGTGGGCGTGGGCGGAGGAAATGCGGCCGCGGCTGTTGGCAATGTCCAGGGCCGCTTTCATTTCCTCAAAGCTTAACTCCGGCGCTCCCGGCTCGTCCCCGTTGCTCATAACGCCGCCGGTGGCCATAATTTTGATCTGATCCGCCCCGTATTTGAAGGTGTAGCGGGCCGCCTTTCTGGCCTCGTCAGGGCTGTTGACAATGGTGCCGAAACTGCCGCCGGAGACTGCCGGGGAAAAGTCCGTATCCCCGTGGCCGCCGGTGGAGCTGATGGCCACCCCCGATACAAACATCCTGGGGCCGGAGATGAAACCGCTGTCAATGGCGTCCCGGACAGCCACGTCCGTAAAGCCCACGGCTCCCTCGTCCCGGATGGTGGTAAATCCGGCCATGAGATCCTTCTGCGCCCGCACCATGGAGCGAAGGGCCAGCTCCCCCTCCGTCTGCCGGTAGATTCCGTCAATGTTCGGCTCCCCGTCCATATTCACATGGACATGGGCGTCAATTAAGCCCGGCATAACGAAACGGCTGGAGAGGTCCACCACCTCCGCCTCCGCTTTTTCCGCCTCTGCCCAGGGGGACACCCGGACAATCCGGTTTCCCTCGATTTCCACGGCCATGTTTTCCAACGGGGTCTCACTGGTCCCGTCAAAGAGCAGGCCGCATTTTAACACTGTTTTTTTCATATACCTGAAACTCTCCCTTCTGAGTGGATTTTACGAATTATAGAAAAATGTGCGCATAGCGCACATTCGCTCCGGAGCGCGGCTGCGTAAACAGCCATCTTCCTCTGCGCGGAGTGCGCCTCCCACAGGAGGCTTTTGTGCCATAGGAGACGCAGTTTCCTATGGCGTAGAAAAACAGTTTCCCGGCCCGCCGCCCTGCTGGGGCGGGGAGCCGGGAAACGGATGGTCAGAATATCATCGGGACAATGATCCCGGCAAAAATCACAGATGCCACGGAAACGGTGGTGAATCCGCCGATCAGCATTTTGGGAAGAAGGGCCACATGGAGCATCTCCCTCTGATCCGGGGTGGCATCGATGGTCTTTACCACTTCCTCCGTCACGATCTGGGTACAGGGGTAACCAAACAAGGCGGTGATACCCACTGCAATTGAGATGGGAGCGGAATAGCCAAGAACCTTTCCGGCTACTACGGACAGCACGGCGATTCCGATGGAACAGAACACCAGCATTCCCACCAGAGGAATGATCATGTCGATCAGGGACTCAATGGTCACGGAGCCGAAGTTGCCCGGCAGGATGGCCAGGGTGCCCAGCATGAAAATACCGAAGGCATTGGCCTTCTGGAGGGAATCCCGGTCCAGAAAACCGATCTCTGTAAACAGCACGCCGAAGATCAGGTAGGCGATGCTGGAGTTTAAAATGGGCTGGCTGGCGCCGGGCAGCTTGGTCAGGGCCGATACCCAGGAGGCGAACACGGCCACGAAGGCCAGCTTAAACATGATGATTCCGGAGGTCTGCATCCAATCCGGCATATGTTTGATAACGCGAAGATTCAGTTCTTTTCCGCCTTTCTTTTCCTCCTGCTTGCGCACGGCCGCAGCGTCCAGCTTTAACAGGCGGGCCGCCTCCATTTTCAGGCACTTGGAGGCCACGGGAAGGCCTACGAACATCTGCAGGGAGCAGACCAGGGTGGCAAAGGCCGCCAGATCGGGGCGTCCCGCTTCGTTTGCCGCGTTGGAAGTGAGAATGGTGGCGATAATTCCGCCGGAAATCGGCGGCGCGGAACAGAGGGCGTACTCCCTTCCAAACAGCCAGGTGCCCACGGTGAAGGCGATCACGGCGATGCCCACCAGGCCGGCGCAGGCCACTAACACCGTCTTCCACTCCCGGATCAGCTCTTTTAAGTTGATCATGGTGCCTAAGTTGGTGATCATCATGGCAATACCGAAGGAATTCATCACCGTGGTTAAGCCGGTGCTGTCAATGGAGTTTGTGGGGATGACTCCCGTGAGAAACCCTGCCAGATAGCAGAGACAGCCGACGATAACGGCGGATACCACGGCCTTGGTCTTATAGGCGATCGCGTCGCCGAACAGGCCAAATACCAGGGCAAATACCATAAAACTAAACAACGGGGTCCACAGTGATTCCATACTCATACCTATACCTCTTGTAATTCTTTCTGTCTGTATTTCCGCCTTCCGGATTCCCGGCCGGAAGGACCGGCTTTTGAAAGTATAGCACTTTAAAGCGTTGGTGTAAAGCACTTTTGAAGTTTGAAGTGAAAAAGTTTTTTTGAATTGGTCTCAATTTTAGTATTTGAGCAAAGTTTTTGGAAAGCGGTTTTTAACGGTTTAAAAGGGATTCAAAAAACGGTCTTTCTACCAAAGAAACGATTTCTCTGCCAAAAAGGAGACGGTTTCCCATAGAATGGTTGTTTCAGAAAGCATCGTCAGACGGGAGAAAGGATGGGGAAATCAGACGGGACAATACGCAGAAACGGCAGGGCACTCTCCTTCCTCGAAGAATGCCCTGCCGCGCAGTCGCGCAAAGGAATATGGCTGCTGACGCAGCCGCGCTCCGGCGCGGGTATGCGCCAAACGCACACTTTTTTTACAATTTGGAATATCCGTAGGGGTTTACCAGGCCGTCCAGTTTCTTTCCCGCCTTGCAGATGGGGCAGTTGCGGTAGTCGGCAAACTGGTAATCCGGCAGCTCTCTCATGCCGTAGACGGCCCGCACCGGGATGCCGTCGATGGCGTCCACGGCGGTAAATACGGCGCAGATGCACTGGATGATGCCGCCGTAATACTGGATGCCCTCAATGCCTTTGTTCACCGTCAGTCCGGTGGTCACGTTTCCCGTGAGGATCAGGACGTGCTTTCCCTCCAGCATGGGGTGGTAGTTTTCCTTGAAAATGATCTGGCTGTTGCTGTTGTACTCCGGCTTGATCACGTAGATGGTTTTGTGGGCGTTCATGGACAGCAGGCCGCTCTTTGTCAGCTCCTCCGCCAAAAGGGCTCCGATCACCTCTGTCCCCTCCAGGCAGACAATGGTGTCAATCACCATTCCCGTCAGGTAGTTCCTTGCTAGCACGTCGGCGGCCTCCCTGGCCTCGCTCACCCGGCTTTTCACTGTGGTCAGGTCGATGTAATAGTTGATGTGGGTGTGGTTGGTGGCGAAATGACCTCCTGCCACTTTGAGCGGGACGCTCACTCCCGGCGCCGTAATCTTCTGAAACTTCATTTCCATGAATCGTAGCCCCCTTCCGTGATTTTCCGGGACGTTCGCGGCCCCGGATCGGTTATAGGGCTATTATACCTGATTTCAGGCCGGTCCTCAAGGAAAACTTGGCGCTCTCACGCCCCAAAATACTCCTGGATTTCCTTCATCCGCTCCGTCTGGACCACGTGGAAGGGACAGCGGCGGTCGCAGTGGCCGCAGCCGACGCAGGCGGAGGCCTTTTTCTCCAGGTTTGCGTAGTGATCTCTGGCCAGGGCGTCGCCGGCCTTTGCCAGGTCGTAATACTTATTGATCAGGCCCACGTCCAGGCCGGCGGGACAGGGCTTGCAGTGGTTGCAGTACACGCAGGAGCCTTCCGCCTCCGCCGGGGCAAAGCTCCCGATCACGGAGTAATCCGTCTCCTCCGGGGACGCCTCAAAGTAGCCCAGAATCCGTTTTAGATCCTCTCTGTTCCGCACTCCCGGGAGCACGGTGAGGACGCCCGGCTTATCCAGGGCGTAGCGGATGCACTGGTACTCCGTCAGGGCCTTTCCGAAGGGGGAGGTAGCGTCGCTTAAGAGCTGGCCGCCGCTGAAGGCCTTCATCACGGAGATCCCCACTCCCTCCGCCTCACAGCGGCGGTACAGGGCCTGGCGTTCGTCCACCTCTCCCACCGCATACTCCCCGTGGCGGTAGTCGTAGGCGGGGTTGATGCTGAACATGAGCATATCCAGGATCCCTGTGTCAAGCAGCTTGTTGGCGATCACCGGGGTGTGGGTGGAAAGGCCGATGCGGCGCACCACCCCTGCCTCCTGCAGCTCTTTGATGTAGCGGATGGTGCCGGCAGTTTCCGCCTCCTTTAAATCCGCCTCCTCGTCGATACAGTGGAGAAAGCCAAAGTCAATGTAGTCCGTTTTCAGGGCCTTTAACTGCCAGTCCACCGACCGCTTGATGTCCTCCAGCTTTAAGGTCCAGCCGTAGGTGCCGGAGCGGTAATCCGCCCCGAAATGCACCTGGAAGTACACCTGGTCCCGGCACCCGGCCACTGCCCGGCCGTGGGCCTCAAAGGGGACGGCGTCGGAGGCCGCCAGGTCAAAGTAATTGATCCCGTTTTCCACGGCCATGGCCACTACGGCCTCCGTTTCCGTTTCTCCCGCCGTTCCCGTGGAGCTGTTTCCCAGGCCGATGACGCTGATGGTTTCCGTCCCTCGCGGCAGCTTTCTGTACTCCATCATGGATTAGCCCTCCAGCTTGCTGGTGAAATCCGCCATGGCCTCGGAAATCTTGATCTGCTGCGGGCAGACGGCCTCACAGCTGCGGCAGCCAACGCAGGCGCTGGGCCATTTGTCCTTGGGGATGGCAGACAGGGCCATGGGGGCTAAGAATCCGCCGCCGGTAAAGCAGTGCTCGTTGTAGAGGGCCAGAAGACCCGGAATGTCCAGGCCCTGGGGACAGTGGCTGGTACAGTAGCGGCAGGCGGTACAGGGCAGGGCGATCTTGTTTACCATGCCGTCGGCGATGGCCAGAAGGGTCTCCTGCTCTTTGGCGCTTAAGGGTTTCTCCTCCTCGAAGGTGCGGATGTTCTCCTGCATCTGCTCCATATTGGACATTCCGGAGAGAATCATGGTCACTTCCGGGATGGACTGGAGGAACCGGAAGGCCCAGGCGGGAACCTTCTCCTCCGGGCGGAGAGCCTTTAAGGCTGCCTCGTCCTCCGGCTGCAAGGAGGCCAGCTTTCCGCCCCGCAGCGGCTCCATCACCCACACAGGGATGTGGTACTCTTTTAACAGCTTCACCTTGCCCTTGGCGTCCTGGAAACTCCAATCCAGATAGTTTAACTGGATCTGGCAGAATTCCATGTCGTTTCCGTAGGCCTCCAGGAACCGTTTCATCACGTCGTAGCTGCCGTGGGCGGAAAAGCCCAGATGGCGGATCCTGCCGTTTTTCTTCTGCTCCATCAGGTAGTCGTAAATGCCGTATTTGGGGTCCAGATAGGCGTCAATGTTCATCTCACACACGTTGTGGAACAGGTAGAAATCAAAGTAGTCCACGGCACATTTGCGCAGCTGCTCCTGGAAGATCTCCTCTACCTTGTCCATGTTTGCCAGGTCGTAGCCGGGGAATTTGGTGGCCAGATAGAACTGCTCTCTGGGGTAGGCCTTTAACGCGCGGCCCATCACCAGCTCCGACTGGCCGTTGTGGTAGCCCCAGGCGGTGTCGTAGTAGTTCACGCCGTGCTCCATGGCCCAGGCCACCATATCGGCGGCGGCCTTCTCGTCAATCTTTCCGTCGTCTCCGCCGATCACCGGCAGTCTCATGGCGCCCATGCCCAGGGCGGACAGCTTTAAATCCTGAAATGGTTTGTAGATCATGATATACCCCTCTCTTTCTGTCTCACAGTTCCCGGAACCGCCCGCAAAAGGCGGGGAATCCTGGAACGGATCTGTTGAACGGTTATGTCCAGTATAGTACTTAAAGTTGGGTTTAAGTCAATGGTTTTTTTGAGGGGGTTGGAATGAAATGCAGATATTCCGGCCGTGGCCAGTAGGCGTATTTCCCCATCATCCTCAGCCCAGGTCCGGTTCCGGTTTCTGCCCGGCCGCATAAGAGGCTTTGCAGAACCGTGTCCCGACACGCCAGCGTCAAGAACAGAATGCCGTCCGCCGTAAACTTTCGCAAATAGGCGTTTGGGGCAGAGACCTTGTCCGGCCTCTGCCCCAATTTCTTTTTTTACCGATGATCTACCAGCTTTTCACCAGTTCAAGGTTCCAGTCCACCGCGTACGGATTCCACACGGAGGCCTTCAGGTTTTCATAGATGGTCCGGCGGGTGCCGGAGGTATCTCCTGACCAGGTTTCGTATCCGGCCAGGTAGCTTTCCATGAAGGAATCCCAGGAATCAAATTTCCCCTGGATCTCCTTCGCCACCTCCAGGGATTTGTCCAGGGCCTCGGTCTCTGTGTAGTAGCCGGCCTGATAGTAATTTCCCAGGTTTGTCATGGCGCGGCTGTAGTCCCAGGCGGAACCGGTTACGCGGCCGGAGGCCAGCAGCTCCTCCAGCACCCGGTCCGCGGATGATCGGCCGGTCACGTTCCAGCTCTCCTCCAGGACCTTCTGCTTTTTGCGGGCCAGGACGCTGTCTGCCGATACTCCGCCCGCAGGCCCGGAGGCAACCGTTTGCAGCACGCCTCCGAAAGCCCGGATGTTTTCCTTGTTCTGGCGGGTGAGCACGGCGCAGGTGGCGTTGAACCACTGGACGGTGCTGTCGTCTTTGTAGGGATTGTACTTCAGATTGGCCTTCTGCTGGTCGATGCTGATGGCCACAAAGACGCCGCTTAAATCGTCCAGATCCATGACACACCGGCCCTCCGGATCGAAGGTGTAGTACAGCCCGTCGATCTCCCTGGTGCAGTCCTTCACAATGTAGCCCGTTTCATCCAGGTAACACCAGGAGCTGGCTGACTTTTTGAATTCGTTGGTCACCCTCTGGCCGTCTTTGTCGTAGTAGGCGTAGGTGCCGTTCTCCTGTTTCCATCCAGCGTAGGCAGGAAAGGCGGAAAACAGGATGGATGCCGCCAGGACGGCGGCGATGAGATATGGATGTCGTTTCATTGATTCTGCCCCCTTTGAGAAATATGATAGATATGATTATTATAGCATATTGCGGGGGCGGGTGG